>NZ_KV817817.1:376-5500 GCF_001814775.1 Streptococcus sp. HMSC067H01 | reverse complement strand
ACTCATGCTTAGCAGCCTCTACTGCATTGACACCGCCCTCAAATTCTGGGACTTCTATTACTGGAGCTGGTTCGTCGCCTTTACTTATTGTCGGTGCTGGTTCGTCTACCACTTCTTGATAGAAAGTAGTCATTTCGTAGAACTCTGGTTCTCCACCTTCCCAAGAAACTTTTACATCGAGAATCCGTGGATTTTTTCCTGAAAGGGCAAAGGTTTGGAAACTTGATTTCACTTCACCTAAGTTTTTCCAAACTGATTCACCAGCTTCATTCAAGGTACGAACTTGAACATTTACTTTTGCACCTTCAGGCAAGTCAGCAATCAAGCGAACATGATTTACCTTGGTTTCTTCAGATAAATGATAAACAAGCTCTCCTTTATTTTCAGTAGCTACATAACTTGTCAAGACATTACCGTCAGTCATATTTTTCTTCAGGTTATCCGCTTCTTCGCTACCATTTCCTGTCACTGTAGGATTATTTTCAGGATTGATAAATTCACCATCATTAATCACGATTTCGCTAAATCCTACAAAACGAGCATTATAGTCCGCTGTAAAGAGAACTCGCATGAACTTAGCAGTTACTGGTTGATCCAGAACACCTTCGATATAACGATTTCCTGGGTTTGCAGAATCATGTGTCCAGCCGTCAGTCAATGAATTATCTCGAATTTCATTTTCAACGCCATCTCCGACTGTCACAACATCCGTCCAGTTCTTACCATCTTCACTGACTTGAATCTTCCCATCACGCAAATAATTACGTTGGGCATCCTGAATATAAGCACGAATCTTCTTGACTTGACGAGTGGTGCCAAGTTTCATGACAATTTCCTCGTTTTTACGTTGATAATCAGAAAATTCTACAAAATTATTAAAGTCCCCATCAAACAGTTGACCTAAATTGTGAATGCGACGAACATCATTAGCACCATAATATTGGTGAATACCCATAGTGGTTGATAAGAGTTCAGTTGGATCCACTTCTTTTGTCTTAACGACTAATTTTCCAGTAGGAAGCGCTTGGTCCTTATCTGTCTTGTTCACGATGCGAACATAGCGCACCAAGGCGTGTTCTGGAAGTTGGTCAGCGGTCATCCATTCCACTTCATTTGCCGAATATTCCAGTGTCAAACCTGTTTCACCTGCACCTTCAAGTGCAATTGAACTAGCTTCATGGAGTCGGTCCAATTTCAAACCAAGATAGCCATTTGCTGGAATATTATTCCCTTGAGGTAAGGTCATTTCATAACGACCACGGCTGTCCACTACCGGCGTTTCCTTCAAGCTGTCGACGTTGGTGACAGTCAAATCAGTATTTGGTGTATCAACGTCAACTGTAAAGTCCGCAATTCTCCACCATTTGCTGAGAAGTTGTGTATTACGTACACGAACGTATTGGGCTGTGAAGTTCTGGCTAATATCTGAAATCCGATCCCCAGTTAAGGTCTGAAGGGTCTTCCAGTTTGTACCGTCTGTAGAATATTCGATGACACCAGCTACTAGTTTGTCTCCTTCCCCTTGAACTAGATGAATATGTTTTACTTTCTTAGATCCACCCAAGTCCATTTGAACCCAAGCATTTTCTGGAGTCACATTTGTTTGATTGATATGAGCCATCATAGATTCTGTGTTATCTTTGCCATCTTGCATTTGAAGCACACTGGTTCCATATTTGTAAACTAGGTTTGGACTTAGGGTAATGGTCCCCTTTACCTTTTTGCTTCCAAGTTCGAGCGGTCTATTGACGGCAATTTCACGCATGGCAAGCCAAGCATTATCCTTCTTAGCTGTCGCACGCATGCGAACTGCTTGAGCCGTAATATCGAGGTCTTTAAATTCAAGTGTCCGTTCGCGACCTGTATAGGCAGGACTTGTAAGAGCTACCCAGTCCCCTTGTTCGTTTTGATACTCGACAAGGGCATTTCCAAAGGTATAATTATCAGCGGTCTTTGTCCCTGTTGCAAAACCAAGAGTATGAACCTTAATGGCTTTATTAAAACGAAGTCCTACATAATCATCTCGTTCAATAACGGTTGTCGTCTTAACAATCGCATGAGTATCCAAGTCGCCATCTGTTACTTCTGCAAGACCTCCTTCAATCCCCGCACGGTTGGTAATAAAGGTGGTCACAAGTTTATCTGGATGCAGCATGGTTTGGATGTGCGTTGCCAAGTATTCCTTTAAGTTATTGATAAATGGACGAATATGTTGCACTCCAAACTCTGCCCGTTCATAATGGTCTACATAGAAGAAGGAATAACTAATGGACTGATCGTAATACTTAACCCCGGCATAGTAATGCTCCCAAACTTTAGCATCATTCTTTTCAGCCAGACCTTCTGTCGCTGTCAGCAAGGCTTCTAAAGCATCCATCTGGTCCACTGTATTATCTAACCAGTAGTGGATTTGGTCAATAAGCTTCTTGTCCCCTTTTTCTTTCAGAAGGAAGGCGTCAGCCTTCAAGTTTGCAAAGATACCCTTTAATTCTTTTCTCTCTGCGTCTACGTTTTGACCAGCCTTCAATTTATTATAGAAGTCTGTCAATTTAGGTGCAAGCTCAACAGATTCTTCCAATTTTGTGACATGTGGTGGACGGTTTTGGTTGCGCATATGCTTACCAAGTTCACGAAAGGCTTTTGATACTTCGCTTTCTTCAAAGCTCCCATTGACCACATAGTTAAAGGCCGTATCATTGATTTTTTCAGCTTCTTCCGCACTTCTCCATTGCTTCCAACCATACTGAGCCACATCAAAGAGGGCTACCTTTGAAGCTTCCGATTGTTGCATCGGATTTAGCATGATGCCCTGCGCCAAGGACAAATCAACATTGGGATGTAAGAATTTTTCACCACCCCCCAGAATCAAGTGTTGCTTGGTATTATCATTACAAGGCCAGTTAATCCAGAAATGAATCGGACGATACTTCTTGCCACCTTCTGTTAAATTCTTCTTCAAATTTGTTAGGAAGGTTTGATCAACTGCACCCCATACTTTACCCCCTGTTAGGGTTAAATGGACCGTTTCTGGAAGGCGTTCGTTGAGCGTGCGAAGCTCATCTTCTGTCCCTTGTCCCATATACCAGGCTGGAACAAAAATCATATCTTTACGAAGGCCACTGTATTTTGTTTCTTGTTCAGTTAGCCAATTTGTCAGGTCGGTCATTAACCGAACATAGCTATTGTAGCCACCAACTGGCCAGGCCGCATCATCAGCTAGAACACCAAATTCACGCACTCCTGCATCCAGCAACTGAGTGAATTTCGCTTTAATGACATCTAAATCCTGTTTATATAATTCATCCGTGTCAAAACGCATCTTCTTATGCATAAAGGGGTGGATGGTCCAAACATAACGTGTCTTTGTTTCATTTCCCACACGAGCTAGATCTCGAATCTCTGACATTTTTTCTTCTGGATAAAGTTCACGCCATTTAGCATTGTGATAGGGATCGTCTTTAGGCGCAAAGAAGTACTGAGTTAGCTTTAAGTCGCCACCATAGCGCATTAACTCCTCACGGTTTTCCTTGGTCCAAGGATTTCCGTAATAGCCTTCGATAAAGCCACGGTTCTTCACTTCTGCATAGTCTTCTACTGTCACATCTCGAAGAACTGGGACAGGACTCTCCTTCAACATTTGTTTCAAGGTTGTTAGTCCAAAGAAGACAGCATCCGTATCCTTTCCGACAATCGAAATCTTATTGTCCTTCACGCGCAAGACATAGGCATCAATTTTATCGTATAATTCAGAGGAAATATCTTGGACTTCTTTTTCTGCCAGAGGAGCTTTCCCACGCACTCCAAGGAAAATGTTGGTCGCCCCTTCTGTAGCTTTTGTACTGGTAGTATAGGATACATTACTAGCTTGGAGAATTTCCTTGGCACGGTTTCGAGTATAGATATCCAAACCATCACTCAAGACAAGATTTACCTTTCCTTCTAGAGCAGTGACGCCATCGCCATAAGTAACCTTTTGAGGTCTTGGGAATACCGTATATTCTTTTTTAGCTACTTGAGATTTGGCGGCATCAATTTCTGCTTTACTTGTAGGTTTATCTGCTGTAAATGAATCAGCTTTCTCCACCGTTCCATTTACTTCACCTGCTTTCGTAGGTTCTGTTGCTACACGAGCCTCAGTAGGAGCTACTTCTGTAGAAGCATTTTCTACGGTTGTACTTGTCTCCTCTACTGTATAATCTCTAATTTTTTCTGGTTTTGAAGAAGTTTCTTCGGGAGCTTGGGACTTAGTAGCTACCTCTTCCACTTTAGTCTCTGAAACAAAGGCTGCCTCTGCACTTTTAATAGCGCCTGCCAAATCTGGTGATAACTTATCCTCTGGTGGAAGCTGTGTAAGACTTGTTTCTGCTTCTAGTGAAGGCTCTGTTTCTGAAGCTTGTACCATACTGGCTCCAAAGATACTCGCGCCAACCATAACTGAAACTGCTCCTATTGCAAATTTTCGAATGCTATAATGACAACGTTTTTCAAAAAAATGATGATCCATCTTTCTACTATCTCCTTTCCTCTAACCACTCATCTAAGCGGTTTCATCCCTATTTTAAAAAAATAGAGAGAACCAAAAGGTCCTCTCCATATGGTTGTAGCATTTTCCATCCTATCCACTGGGATAGTCCAAGTATTTCTACAATCAATAAGCAATGTAGAGTTCCAAACTCTATTTTTCTTTACGTTTAACTGTTAGTAGAGCTACTGATAAAACAAGACTGAGACTTGCTAGGAAGGCAGCTGTATCAGATCGACTTTCACCTGTTTCAGGAAGTCTTGCTGCACTTGCTTTTCCTGAAGCATTTTCAAGGACTTCTCCATTAACTACCTGTCCATGAGCCGATTCAACTGGTTCTTGGTTTTGTTCTTTATAGACAATCGCATAAAGTCCTAGATCTTTGGTGACAAATTCAACTATGTCACCTACTAACGTCACCTTTTGAACCTGCAAGCCTTGATCTAAGCTCATGTGATAAACCTCTTGAACCTGACCCTTGACTGGCAATCTCACTAGAACTGAACCTTTTGGATCAACCATTTGGTTATCTTTATCCAGCAATTTCACTTGATAAGCATCGTAGTGTTTACCAGCTAATTCTTGGCGTAGAACCTTTTGAA
>NZ_KV817817.1:0-276 GCF_001814775.1 Streptococcus sp. HMSC067H01 | reverse complement strand
CTTGGCGTAGAACCTTTTGAACTTGAAGCTTGAGAGTAGCATCCAAGTCTTGAGATAGTCCTGCTACCAGAACTCCAGTTTCCTTATCAGATAAGATTTGAACCTCTGCAGCTGGTTTTTCCACACTTGGAGCTGGCTCATTTCCCACAGTAGCCAATGTTCCTGTGTATTCTGGCAGCTCATTCTTGGCTGCTTCCACAGCATTAACGCTACCTGTAAATTCTGGGACTTCGTTCTTAGCGGCTTCTACTGCATTGACACCACCCTCAAATTCTG
>NZ_KV817816.1:14550-14831 GCF_001814775.1 Streptococcus sp. HMSC067H01 | reverse complement strand
TTGCTGCTTCGACTGCATTAACGCCACCTTCATAGGCTGGAAGTTCTGAGCTTGTTGCTTCTACTGCATTAACGCCACCTTCATAAGCTGGAAGTTCTGAACTTGCTGCTTCGGTACCATTAACGCCACCTTCATAAGCTGGAAGTTCTGAGCTTGCTGCTTCGACCGCATTAGCGCCGCCTTCATAGGCTGGAAGTTCATGAACCGCTGCTTCGGTACCTTTGACGCCACCTTCGAAGTCTGAAGCGTCTGACTTAGATGCTTCTACTGCGTTGACGCCG
>NZ_KV817816.1:0-14450 GCF_001814775.1 Streptococcus sp. HMSC067H01 | reverse complement strand
CTTCTACTGCGTTGACGCCGCCTTCGAACTCTGGGCTCTCTGCCTTAGCTCCTTCATCGCCATTGACGCCGCCTTCGAACTCTGGACTCTCTGCTTTAGCTCCTTCATCGCCATTGACTCCGCCTTCGAAGTCTGATGTGTCTGACTTAGATGCTTCTACTGCGTTGACGCCGCCTTCGAACTCTGGATTCTCTGCCTTAGCTCCTTCCTCGCCATTGACACCGCCTTCAAAGTCTGATGTGTCTGACTTGGAGGCTTCCACTGCATTCACACCACCTTCGAACTCTGGACTCTCTGCCTTAGCTCCTTCCTCGCCATTGACACCGCCTTCAAAGTCTGAAATTTCATGAACAGCTGCTTCTCCTTTTGAAGTTTCCACTGGAATATATTCTGGAACTTCATGGACTGCAGCTTCTTCACCATTGACGCCACCCTCGAAGTCTGAGACTTCATGGACTGCTGCTTCGGCACCATTGACGCCACCTTCGAATTCTGGGACTTCATTAATAGTTCCCGGTGGATTTTCTTCAACTTCTATTTCTGGAATTTCATGAACGGCTGCTTCCTCACCATTGACACCGCCTTCGAATTCTGGAAATTCATGAATTGCTGCTTCCTCACCGTTGACGCCACCTTCAAAGGCTGTATCCTCATGAACTGTACCTTCACCATTGACTGCGCCTGTAAATTCTAGAACTTCATGGATTTCTGCTTTTGCGCCATTTTTCCCACCAGGGACTCCTGCACCTTCAAGACTTACAGGCAAATTATGCATGCTCTCAATTGCGCCATCAATGATTTCTGTAATTTCTTGACCAATATCTTCCTTGCTAGCTGCAAATAACAAGGTTTTTGAATCATACTGAGTCAAGAAGGTAGCAAAATTCCCATTTGCCAGTTTAAGAACTGGTGGCTGATTCACCAATACTTCAGAATCAAATTCTAAAGCGATGACATTTTTGCTCATCTCTACAGCATTTTTCACAGTTGCTTTTGTTGGAGAAATTCTATCCTTGCTTAAGAAATCCCAGTTGAATTTCTTATAAGACAAGGTGTATTCATTTTGAGTGGCAGTTGCATGCTCATAAAGCAAACCAAATTCACCATTTCCAAGATCTTGCAAGGAGTTATAAGCAAATTTACCGCTTTGAATAGGATTGTGCTTGAGCCAAGTCAAATCTCCGTTAGCTTCCACACGTGCTACGTGTACCAAACCATTGTAACGTCCTGGTCCACCTGCGTTGCTGAGAACGATATATTCCTTACCATTTTGTACAGTGTGAACAGCAGACATTTGAACGTAGACATCTTTGACATCCGCATAGCGCTTCACATCTTTTTCCCAAGTTGCTCCGCCATCCTTACTTGTTGCAACCTGCAAATCTCCTGTCAATCCACGCATGAAGAGTTTGAGGTCTCCGTTGTTCAACTGAACAACAGTTGACTCCGTATTTTGAGCACCTGGATTATTCATGGTTGAAGAGTGAATTGTTTGGTTACCTACTGGACGGTTATCATTGACAGCTTCACCTGCTTGCCATGTTTCACCATGGTCATCTGAGTAAATGACGCGTGAAGATTGAGAACCACTGAGGTATGATACGTTATTTGTCGTGTAGACTGGGATAACGAGACGACCTTTGTGAGGTCCCGAATGCAAGGCAATACCTGTACCAGGTCCAGTACCTAAGAAATGCATCCAATCCTTACGAATGCCGTATGTAATATCTTTAGGTGCAGACCAAGTTTTACCATCGTCATCACTATAAGACATCCAGAGATAGTTTGTGTTTGAAACCCTAAAGATATTCTTTTCACTGTACTCAAAGTAAACATTACCGATTAGTTCCTCACCCTTGTAAAGGTCACCCTTATCGCTGTAGGCTGGTTGTTTAGGATCAACTACAACTCGATATTCTGTCTTTCTATTTTCAGGGTCGAAAACTTCACCATTTTCACGGATTGTATAACGTCCTGCATCACCTTGTTTGTACAAGACTTGGTATACCTTGTCTCCAATTTGTTCATAGGCTTGTGGTGCTTTTCCTGGAAGAGAAAATACAGCCTTACCTTCAAGGAACATATCATAAATTGAAAAGATTCTCTTAGTTTTCGGATCTTGGACTAGGGCCATGTCAATGTTGACTGGTGATGGCCATTCTGGATTCTTAGCCTTCTCATTGTCGCGAGGATTTGAGATAACAATTCTATCTCCCCAGGTTTTGCCCTTATCATCACTACGACGAACAACCATACCGATATCACCCCAGTCAGAGTGATGCAAGCGTCTTTCATCAGTTCCAGCAATTAAGGTTCCCTTATCAGTTTTAAGGAGGGCTGGAATACGGTAGCTTGCGATACCATCTTTATTTGGCTTGCGGTGATCACCACCTTCAAAAACGTCCAGTTTATCAGTAACTTCTGCTCCTTCCGGAAGCTTCTTCTCCAACTCTCCTCTTTCAAAAAGTTGGCTACGTTTTTTAACCTCTTCTTGTGAAAGGGCACGATCATAAACAGTTAGATTACGGACTTTAAGATTAGAGCCCCAGAAGTTTTTTCCTGTACGTTTCAATGTACCAATTTGCATACGGTTGACATCTGGCATATCTTGGATGAAACGACCAGACTTAGGACTTGTGCGCGACAAGACACCATTTACATAGACGCGAACCTGACCATTTGGTTGATCTGCATTTGGTCTTTCCACTGTAAAGGTTACAGAGTTCCACTGACCTGGCTTAATCTTCAGAGGAGCATCTTTATAATCTCCATAGAAATGATTTCCATTGGCATCACGACCTTCAACGATAGCTGTGTTATTAAGGATGGCCATGGTGAAGTATTCATTTACTTTGGTATCACTAGAAACCGAGAAAAGACTGTATAAATTAGGAGCAGATGCATCTGGCTTAAACTCCATATGGATGGTCGCATTTTGAAGTTTTTTAAGCTTGTCGAGCTCCTCTTTCATGTCAACTATTTGACCGTTTGAACGATTCGTTTCAACATCCTCTTTCTCAATAACAGTATTGACGTTTTCTAACTCTTTTGCATAAAAGTCACGAGGAATACTTCCAACTTCTTCGTCTTCACTATCTGTTCCCGGAGTTTCACTTGCCGCTTCTGTTCCTGTTGGTTTTTCAGACCCTGGGTTTGCTTGCAACTCTTCACGGTTGACTTCTGTTCCACTATTACTTACTGTAGTTACTGGATCTGCAGGCTTCTGATCTAGATTAGCTAGACTTCCTGTTTCTGCTTCTTTTGATAATTCTGGCAAAGCTTGTCCAGCTGTTTCACCACTGGTTGCTGGAGCTTCTTGAGCTAAAGCTGGTGAAGCACCAAAAACAACTGCTCCAATGACTACTGATGCCGCTCCAACTGCAAATTTTCGAATTCCGTACCGCTGTTTTCTATCAAAATGTCTCTGATTCATATTTTCCCTTCCGTTTTTAAAAAATAAAGCGCTTTCTTTTTTGCTTAAAATTTTTTGCCACCGAGGCTAAAGTAGCAAAAGAAACTGATCTGTTCAATGGGAAACCCCATCCTTTTACTGTGAACTACTGTTGCATGACATAAATTTCCGCTTTTATGAAGAAATACAACAGATTTTTGCTCCTTCCATAATTGATATTACACTTATTATATAATAAATATTACAACTTTTAGTCAAATCAATCTACAATGGATTCTACTTTCAAATATATTTGGAAGAATCAAACTATTTGAAACTACTTTCTTGCCATCCAAATACACTGAAAAGAACCCTGTAATTCATTCAAAATCACAGGGTACTTCTTCCTAAGCCTTTATTGAGCTACATAGGTAAATGGGATTTCACTGCCACACAACCAATTGTAAACTTGATCATTGACATGGACGTTCATAGCTTCGTGTGCGTATTCTGGCATCAGGCGATAGCTCTTCTCACAAGTCAAACGATTGTAGATAGCAAACTGAGTAATTGGATAGCAAACATCGTCATCAAGTCCTGTAATCATTCTCACCTCACCTTTGATTCGATGGGCAAGATTTTTCACATCGATATAAGCTAGGGTTTCCATAATTTGCTCCTCAGTTTCGTGGAAAGGATCATGAAACTTAAAGTAACGGAAGAGCTCATCATAAGCTTCGCTGGTATTTCCAATCTCAAGTACCCGTCTAAAGTCTGACAAGAATGGATAAATAGCAACTGTTCGCTTGATACGTGGATTGAGACCTGCAGCCACTAGAGCCAGTGCTCCTCCTTGCGAAGCTCCATAGCTTGCTAATTGGTCCTCATCTACTTGTGGGAAACTAGCGACAATCTCAACCAATTGATAGATATCTAGATAGACATCTTTATAGAAGAGTTGCTCTTTTCCTTCTACTGCACCACGAATGATTTGGCCCTTAACTGTATTTCCGAGAGGTGAGCGCAAGCCATCTTGTGAGTATCCAGATTGGCCACGAACATCCATAGATACGACACCATAACCAGCTACTGTAAAAGCTAGCATATCTGTCCAATCCCAGCAACGTCCCATATAGCCATGGAAGTGGAAAATGACAGGTACTTTCTTTTCTGATTTTGGTAAGACCATGCGAGCATAAACAAGGCCATCACGGGTACCTCTAAAAGTTAACTCATAACACTTCACAGTTGAAATATGAAAGTCACGTTCCTCTAGTTGGTAATCTGGCAAGACCGAAACCTTCTCAATCTCACCATCCCAAAAAGCGTCAAAGTCTTGCGGAACTTCATCTCTCCCTCTGTAAGTTTTCATTTCTTCAATCAATGCTGGATTTCTCATATAATTCTCCTTAATTTTTGTAACCGTTATCATAACTCTAGCACACAAAGTAAGGCAATGCAAGGTAGATTCTTAAATAGAAAGTGATTTTAATTTTGCAGCTTCAGCGAAGCGAGTCTGAAAGTAGTTTTATAAAATTCTATTCTAAGAGAACAAAAGGGTAACTCACTAACATTTGCTAATACTCAATGAAAATCAAAGAGCAAACTAGAAAGCGAGACGCAGGTTGCTCAAAACACCGTTTTGAGGTTGTGGATAAAGTCAGTAACACATATACGGCAAGGCGAAGCTGACGTGGTTTGAAGAGATTTTCGAAGAGTATAACTTCAATATTTTGTAGGATTTTCTTTCCCTTGTTCTGTCACTTACTTTCTGTTTCTTCTCCCCATACACAAACTACTTTTCAAGTAGTTTTGAAGAATCTTATTTCTCATACTTTTATAGAATCACTTTCCTACAAAAAAAGTTTCATAATCTCCATAGAATAGATCTATCAAGATTACAAAACTCTTTCTTATTTCAAATCTTTTTTATAGCGTTCCAACTCAGCTTGGTTCCCCCAAACATAATGACCTGGACGAATTTCAACCATAGACGGTTTGTCAGTCTCATAGTCATGTTGATCTGGATCATAAACTTTCAAGACTTTTTTACGTTCCAAGATCGGATCAGGGATTGGAACCGCTGATAGGAGAGCTTGAGTATATGGATGGATTGGATTGTTAAACAATTCTTCCGTCTCAGCCACCTCAACAATGACACCCTTGTAAATTACCGCGATACGATCAGAGATGAAACGAACCACTGACAAGTCATGGGCAATAAAGAGATAAGTCAAGCCCAATTCCTTTTGGAATTTCTTGAGCAAGTTCAAAACTTGGGCACGTACTGAAACGTCCAAGGCTGAAATCGGCTCATCAGCAATAACAAAGTCAGGTTGCATAACCAAGGCACGAGCGATACCAATACGTTGACGTTGTCCACCTGAGAACTCATGTGGATAACGTGTCAAGTGTTCTGCCAAGAGTCCAACTTCACGAATGATATTTTGAACTTTTTCTTTTCTTTCTTCCTCATCTTTAAACAGATGATAGTTGTATAGACCTTCAGAGATAATGTAGTCAACGGTTGCACGCTCATTCAAGCTAGCTGCTGGGTCTTGGAAAATCATCTGAATTCGACGGATTAATTCCGAAGCTTGTTCACGTGATTTCTTCCCGTTAATTTTTTGCCCTTCAAAAATGATGTCCCCATTGCTGGTGTCATTAAGACCGATAATAGCACGACCAATCGTTGTCTTACCACTTCCAGACTCACCAACAAGAGAGAATGTTTCTCCTTTGTTGATAAAGAAATTAGCATTTTTAACAGCTACAAACTTTTTGCTTCCTTCACCGAAGGAAATCTCTACGTCTTTAAGTTCTACTAATTTTTCAGACATTTCCTTCCTCCTAGTCCTCAAGATGATTAAAGCCCATTTTTTCACGAATCTTGTCGTGTAAATCTGCAATCACTGCTGGTTTTTCAACTTTTGGAGCTTGTTCATGAAGCAACCATGTTTTTGCCCAATGGGTATCAGATACTGCAAACTGAGGTGCTTTTTCTTCGAAGTCAATCTTCATCGCATAGGCTGAACGAAGTGCAAAAGCATCTCCCTTCAATTGAGTATAAAGCGATGGAGGTGTTCCAGGGATTGAATACAATTCCCCTTTATCATCAGCCAACTGTGGTAGACTTGACAAAAGACTCCATGTGTATGGGTGACGTGGATCATAGAAGATTTCTTCAACAGTTCCATACTCAACAATCTCACCAGCATACATAACCGCAACCTTATCAGCTATACTTGCTACTACTCCAAGGTCGTGAGTGATAAAGATTGTTGTGAAGTGATACTCTTGTTGAAGTGTCTTCAGCAAATCAATAATCTGAGCCTGAATAGTCACATCAAGGGCTGTAGTTGGCTCATCACAGATAAGAATATCTGGACGGCAGGCAAGTGCAATCGCAATAACGATACGTTGACGCATCCCACCAGAATACTGGAAAGGATACTCGTCGAAACGCTTCTCAGAATCAGGGATACCAACTTTGTTCATGTAGTCGATAGCCATTTCTTTAGCTTCTTGAGCAGTCTTGCCTTGGTGTTTAACGATAACTTCTGTGATCTGACTACCAATCGTTTTGATTGGGTCTAGGCTGGTCATAGGGTCCTGGAAGATGGTTGCAATCTTAGCACCACGAATCTGTTCCCAATCTTTATGGGAAGCGAGTGCTGTCAAGTCTTGACCTCGGTAATCAATGCTACCTTGAGCAATACGACCGTTTTCTTCCAACATACCTGTGAATGTTTTTGTCAAAACTGATTTTCCTGAACCAGACTCCCCTACCAAAGCGAGAACTTCACCCTCAATCAAATCAATGGAAACTCCTCGAATAGCTGTCAAAACTTTGTCACGAACGTCAAATTCCACGACAATATCTCGAGCAGTCAAAATTACATTTTTATTATTTGTCATTTCTACTCCTATCTATGTGTACGTGGATCACTAGCATCCGCTAGGTTCTGACCAACAATGAAAAGTGACAAGGATACCAAGACCAAAGTTGTCAATGGAATCCAGAAGAGGTAAGCATTTGTCGTTACGTTCTGAGAGTAATCTGAAATCAAACGACCCAAACTTGGAACTGTAATTGGCAATCCAAGTCCAAAGAATGAAAGGAAAGCTTCGTATGAGATAAAGGCTGGAAGCATTTGAGATGTCGTCGTAACGATAACAGATACCAATTGTGGCATAATGTTTTTTACAACAATCTTAAAGGTTGGTGTTCCAAGTGTACGTGAAGCAAGGTTATACTCCAAGTCACGATAACGCATGATCTGAATACGAATTGAGTAAGCAATACCAATCCAGGTAGTCACACTCATGGCAAAAATCAAGTTCCAGAAACCAGCTCCAATAGAGTAAGTCAAAACAATAACGATCAAAAGTGAAGGAATGTTGTTGATAACGTTGTAGACTTCCATCATGATACGGTCAACTGATTTTGAGATGCCCCAAATACCACCGACAATAACCCCAATTACAAGGTTGATAGATGTTGCGATTACCGAAATCAAGATTGAGTTACGAGCTCCAAACCAGACACCATCAAAGAGTGATTTACCGTTACTATCTGTACCGAACCAATGCTCTGCATTTGGCTTGATAAATCGAGCACTAAAGTCATTAACCTTACTTACATCGTTAAAGTCAAAATCAGAAAACATTGGGTAAATGAAACTCATCAAAACGATGGCAATCAAGATAGCGAGCATGATTACTGTTGATCTTTTTTTCATGAACTGTCTAAAGACAGAACCCCAGTATGAATAGGCAGGTGCATCAATTACTTCAGAGGCATAGTCGTCTCGTTTTACAAACTGAAATTTATCATTACTAATCGTAGACATTATTTGCCTCCTTTCTCTGTCAATTTAATACGTGGGTCAATCATGGTCATCCAAATATCCCCTACAAATAATGAGAAGATAGAGACACAGGTAAAGATAAATACAAGACCAACTACCATATTGTTATTTGATGCTTTTACAGAGTCAATCAACATTTTACCCATACCAGGAAAGGCGAAGACTGTTTCTGTCAGGGTTGCTCCACCAATAACACCAATGATAGATCCAGGAATTCCCGAAACCAATGGAACCATGGCATTTTTAAAGATGTGTTTGTTTGAAATTTCTTTCTCAGACAAACCTTTAGCACGAGCAAAACGAACGAAGTCTTGTGATTGCAAGTCAATCATATAACGACGAATCCAAATTGCCATACCAGGCGCACCAAGTAAGCCTAGAATCACTGCCGGAAGGACATAAGAACGCCAATCTCCAGCACCCAAGATTGGGAATGAATCAGGGAATCCAATTTTAGAACCAATCAAGCGGATGATATAAACTAAGGCAATGGTTGGAAGGGCCAACAAGAAGGTTAGAGTTCCAGTAGAGAAACTATCAATCCAAGAATTCTTATGACGAGCCATAGCTGAACCTAGCGGAATGGCAATAGAGTACGAAATTACAAGACCGATTAAACCAGTGATGGCAGAGCTTGTAATCATTGATGGGTACTGATAGTTGCTCTCAGTAGCTGTATATGGATCATCTTTACCGTAGTTGGCTACTTCACGAGCATCAGCCTGACTTGGAGATTTGTAGGTTCTTGAGTAGATATTAACTGAAGATGTTTTCTTACCAGTTGGGAATTGCACTTCTGATGTCTTAGTTTGACCTTGTCCTTGTGTGATAACTTGAAGCACAGGAGTATTAGCATAAGTTGGATATGAATCACCCAAATTCAAGTTCACAAAGTTTTGGTGAACAAATGGGAACTGACTATTAAAGTACAAGAGGTATTTATGTTTAGTCCCTGAACCTACCAGAGACCAGCCGATAGCGGGATCATTTTCAAAACGCAAATAACGCTCTAAGTTTGGATTTTCTGGGTCTTGAATCTTGTTTGTGTGGTCGATATCAAGCAAGTTTGCATAGAATTTGAACACACGTTCAAAAATAGGAATTTCACGTGTAGCGTAGAATTGTCCACTCTCTGTAAACTCACCTAGAGTCCAACCATTACCAAGTTGTTGGATATATTTTTCATAGATTGCTTTATTTGTATCATTTGCATCTACTGTAACAGAAGAGTCAATGCTACTAGCTTTTTCCTGCAACTCTTTCGTATCGTAATATTCGATATAACCCATACGCTCAAAGACAGTATTTTCATAGTTATCTCGTTTATCAGCCGTTGTCGCAATTTTATTGTAGTTAGTATCTTGTTTGAAGATCAACTTCCGTGGAACCATCGTATAGATGATTGTGTAAATCAAGGTCGTTACTAAGAAAATAGAAACCAACGACCGCAAGATACGCATAAAAACATATTTTTTCATATTATTTCCTTTAAAATCCCAAAAGAACCTTCCCCTTGTGGAGAGAAAGTTCTGATGAGCATTATTTATTTCACATGACTCGCTAACTCTTTTTGAGCTTTTTCGTTTGATTCAGCTTTTTCTTTGAGCCATTTTTCACGAGCTTCTTTGTACTCTTTGGTTGTTACAGTGTTAGCTTGCAATTGAAGATACTTGAAGTATACATCTGAACCTTTATCACCAGATTGAGTGTAAGAGGCTGAGAATGGTACTACACGAGAAATAACTGGTGCTGCTCCTGAAGATGACATAGCTGGAAGGAAGAGTGAGCTATCTGTCAACCAAGCTTGAGCTGCTGCATATTTCTCATAACGTTTGTTAAGGTCACTTGTTTCACTAGCTGCATCATCAACTAATTTGTCGTAATCTTTCAAACCAACTTGAGCAACCGCTGGGTTTGATGGATTGTCATAGCCCATGTAGGTCTTAGTTGTTTCACTATTAGTTGATTTCAAGATATCAAGGTAAGTCGATGGATCATCATAGTCTGGATTCCATCCAACAGCACCTGAAAGGTCCCAATCTTCTGCTGCCGCACTAGCAGCGTAGTACGTGATATTGTGTAATTCATCCGTAGTGATTTGTTGGATATCGATAACTACATTATCTGTACCCAAAGCGGTTTCAACAGATTGTTTGAATGATTGGATACGAGCGATATAGTTTTTAGATGTTTGGTCAACTGGAATATCCAAGTGGATTGGGAATTTCACACCATCTGCTTCAAGGTCTTTTTTAGCTTTAGCTAGTTCTGCTTTAGCTTTATCAGCATTGTAAAGACCATCTTGGCCATCCGCAAAGTTTACATCTTTCCACTCATCACCATAAGAAACAACTTTCTCAGTGACCAAGTCACCAAATGTTTTTTCACCTGCTGAAACAAATTCTGGTTTTACGAAGAGGTTACGGACAGCAAGGGCTGCTCCATCCTTACCATTTAGCTGAGCTGAATAAGCAGTACGATCAAAAGCAAAGTTCAAAGCTTGACGGAAATCTTTATTAAGAAGGGCTTTCTTAGTAGATGTTTTTTCTTCGTCAGTTGTTTTTGATGTGTACTTATAGCTTTGACGGTCAATATTAACACCCAAACCAGCAATACCAGCTCCCTGTGGGTTATAGTAGATATTATCTTTATATGTTTCTGCTACCTTAGAATAGTTTGAGCTAGTAGGGAAGAGACGTGCATAACTATATGCACCATTTGTAAAGTTACGCTCAAGTGACTCTTGGTCTGAACCATCATAATAAGAAAGTGTTACAGTATCGATGTGAACATTATCTTTATCCCAATACTGTTCATTCTTCGCAAATTCGATAGAAGACTTAGCCGTCAACCCTTTAAGCAAGAAAGGTCCATTGTAAAGCAATGATGTTGGGTCTGTTGCCTTACCAAAGTCTTTACCTTTTGATTTTTCAAACTCTGCGTTCAAAGGCCAGAAGATTGCGTAAGACAATTTAGAGTTCCAGTATGGTTCTGGTTGGTTCAATGTGTATTGAAGAGTGTAATCATCAACAGCTTTTACACCTACAGCAGAGAAGTCTGTATTGTTCCCTGATACATAGTCAGCCAATCCTTTAACAGAATTTTGTGCTAGGTAAAGAGCGGCTGATTTATTGTCGGCTGCGTGTTTCAAACCTGTAACAAAGTCATTTGCAGTTACTTCCGCATATTCTTCACCATCAGATGTGAGCCATTTTACACCTTTACGAATCTTATAAGTGTATGTCAATCCATCTTGAGATACTGACCAGTCTTCAGCGACTGCAGGAGTAAGGTTTCCATACTTGTCATTTGTAAAGAGTCCGTCAATACCATTTGAAGTGGCAACTTTTGTACTTTGTTTCCCAGAGATAAGGTAGTCCAACGTTTCTGGGTCAGCAGTATAAGTATAACCATAGGCTTTTGGCGCTTCAGCATTAGATGATTTTGAAGAACTGCAAGCTGCGAGAACACCTGTTGCAAGTAGGGCTACGCCTGCTACTGCAAAAATCCGACTTTTTTTCATATTACTTAACTCCTCTTTTGAAATTAATAAGATAATGCTTATTATACCACAACCACTTCAAAAAGTAAACGAATTTTCAGAATATTTTGTCGCTCACATTTTGAAAGTCGGAAAACTTACATTTTCAGAAAAGAAACTATTGACGAGAGCAGATTTTAAAGGTATAATAATAAAAGTTAAGGCGGTATAGCCAAGTGGTAAGGCACGGCTCTGCAAAAGCTTGATCGTCGGTTCAAATCCGTCTACCGCCTCTATGATTCAGAAGACTCCAAACGGAGTCTTTTTTGTCTTTTTTATAAAATGGAGAAGCTTTACTGGCAGAGGACTAGTAAAGCTTCTTTTGTTAATCGGTTTCTTCTTCCAGCTCAATTTCTGTGATTTGAACCTTCAACTTGGTCACACGGCCATTTTTGACTTTGTCATTAGTCAATGTAATGTGTTTGTTGGCACTTTCCAATTCATAGCTAAGCTTTTCAGTTGTTGGAATAGTCCCGACACCCGTCAAATAATAACCAGCGATTGTATCTACATCATCACTTTCAAGTTCAACATCGAAATAGCCATTGAAGTCGTTCAAGTTCATTGTTCCTTGGACGATGTATGTATTCTCACCAATAGTGTGTACGTAAACCTCAGCACGGTCAGTTTCGTCGTCAATCTCTCCGACAATCTCCTCAAGAAGATCTTCTAGTGTAACTAAACCAGCCATACCACCATACTCATCCAGAAGGATAGCCATCTGTCTTTGAGTGTTTCTAAACTCTTTTAATAAATCATCCACAAAAATCGTTTCAGGTACAAAGAGTGGATCTTGCAAGATTCGCTTCCAGACGATATTGTCAAACCCGCTGACAAAGGCTTCTTTAAGGAGGCTCTTGGTGTGAACCAAACCAATGACATTGTCCTTGTCTCCATCATAAACAGGAATACGAGAAAAGTTCTGTTTTAAGATGCTTTGGATGATGGTTTGAGTATCATCCTGAATATCAACCATAAAGGCATCTGTTCGGGGAACCATGACTTCACGTGCCATGAGTTCGTCGAGTGAGAAAATCCCCTGCAACATTTCAATTTCATCTGCATCCAAGGTTTCTTCACTCTTAGTTAGCATGTACTCAATCTCATCACGAGTCATTTTTTCATCTGCATCGTCAAATGTCATCGGTGTCAATTGACTCAAGAGATTAGTTGATGCTGAGAGCATCCAAACGAAGGGATTCACAATCTTACCAAGAGCAATAATAAACGGTACTGTTCTGATAGCCAAGGCATCCTTAAGATTTAGAGCAATTCGCTTAGGATAAAGCTCACCAAAAACAATAGAAATATAGGTCAAGAAAGCTAATGATAAGAAGCTAGCTACCGCATAGGCAGTTTCGCTATTCCCCATCCAAGAGGCGATTAACTCTCCAAGTGAATCTGCTAGTTTAGCCCCTGACAAGATCGTAATTAAGGTGATACCAACTTGAATGGTTGATAAAAAGTGATTCGGGTTTTCAAGTACCTTTAGTAAACGGATATAGCGTTTATCCCCCTCCTCAGCTTTTTGCTCAACACGTGAACGACTAAGTGAAACCATGGCCATTTCTGTTGCAGAGAAAAAGGCATTTAAAAAGGTCAAAACAACTAATAAAACAAATTGCAGTAACAAATCCTGACTGCTCGGGTCTTCCATTTTCCTTCTCCTAAATAGTATAATTGAGTCTATTATACCACATTTTTTCTCTTCTACACATTATTTTACGATTTCAATAGTTAATCCCCTATCTGATGTGATAAGGGATTTTTAGTCTATTTTGCTTTGGTAACGGTAACTTGACCTGTTCGGTAGTCAAGCTGAATTCCAGTTTGGACATTCGGAATGACGACGTTAAACTCCAACTCCCCATCAGAGGACTTGGCTTCAATCTGAGAAGCTGATGGTACCAAATCTTGCTCAGTAGCATAGAGTAATGTCACGCGGTAACGAACTCGTTTGTTTTGATCTAGAGCTTTTCGAACCAAGCTCTCATAGTAGTTTTGGCCTGTCGAATCTTCGGCACGCGCTTGGTTGGCCCAAGCTGTCTGAACTGCGATATTTTTAGGATTGCTAGTAGAAGCATCAAAGCCATCTAACCCACCGATCAAGGCATAGCCCAACAAATGCCCTCTATCGACCGCATGGTTGTAACTTCCCTTTAGATTCTTAACCTGATGCCAGCCTGCTGGCGTCCAAGGAGTCGAGCCATTCCCAGTCTCTTCACGATCTTTGTACTGTCTTGTCGCTTTTGACATAAGGGCATTAGCGACGGTTGGAACCGTCTCCCCACCTACAGTTTTTGTCTTGTTATCAGCATAGGGTTTGCTTGAAACCTTTGCATCCAAATTTGTCTTATTACCATTGACGATAAAGGCTCCTGCTCCATTCCATTCAAGAGAACCCTTAATTTGTTTTTTGATAGAAGCTGTCAGGACACTTTCAACTAATTCTTGACTTGGAGCATCCGATGCTTGCGACTTCTGCTTTACTTGCGTCTGAGGCGCAGAGTTGGAAGCCTGCATCTCCTTGATATAATAACTTCCTGCTGACAAGAGCAGAAAAAGCAAGAGACCTACTAGAGTCTGTCTAGTTTTTTTATTCATATTTTCTCCTTATACTCTTCAAAAATCTCTTCAAACCACGTCA
>NZ_KV817815.1:54771-55602 GCF_001814775.1 Streptococcus sp. HMSC067H01 | reverse complement strand
CGGTAGTAGAAGTTCCAGAATTTGAGGGTGGTGTTAATGCTGTAGAAGCCGCTAAGCATGAGTTGCCAGAATACACAGATGTAATCGACACAGTAGGCGACGAGCCAGCACCAGTAGTAGAAGTCCCAGAATTTGATGGTGGTGTTAACGCTGTAGAGGCAGCTAAGAACGAGTTGCCAGAATACACAGATGCAATCGGCACAGTAGGTGACGAGCCAGCACCAGTAGTAGAAGTCCCAGAGTTTGATGGTGGTGTTAACGCGGTAGAAGCAGCTAAGAACGAAGTTCAAGAATTTACAGGTGGCGTCAATTCTGTGGAAGCCGCTAAGAATGAATTACCAGAATACACAGGAACATTGGCTACAGTTGGAGATGAGCCAGCTCCAAGTGTGGAAAAACCAGCTGCAGAGGTTCAAATCTTATCTGATAAGGAAACTGGAGTTCTGGTAGCAGGGCTAACTGAAGAGTTATCTAAAGACCTCAAGCTTCAAGTTCAAAAGGTTCTACGCCAAGAATTAGCTGGTAAGCAATACGATGCTTATCAAGTGAAATTGTTGGATAAAGACAACCAAGAAGTTGAACTCAAAGGTGCTGTCCTAGTGAGATTACCAGTTAAGGGTCAGGTTCAAGGAGTTTATCACATGAACTTAGATCAAGGCTTGCAGGTTCAAAAGGTGACGCTAGTAGGTGACACAGTTGAATTTGTCGCCAAAAATCTAGGACTTTATGCGATTGTCTATAAAGAACAAAACCAAGAACCAGTAGAATCAGCTCATGGACCAGTAGTTAATGGAGAGGTCCTTGAAAATGCTTCAGGAAAAGCAAGTGCAG
>NZ_KV817815.1:355-54671 GCF_001814775.1 Streptococcus sp. HMSC067H01 | reverse complement strand
GTCTCAGTCTTGTTTTATCAGTAGCTCTACTAACTGTTAAACGTAAAGAAAAGTAAGACTGATAACTCCCAGCTATAAAAAAGCTAATCGTTATAAATGAAGAGGCTGGGACAAAAGTCCTAGCCTCTCAATTGTCTTTGGAGTGTAGTTCAAGACGTAGTGGTTGAGTGGGCTCTACTACGCTGATTTCATAAGCTTTTACAGCCCTACTCAACTGTGCGGAGGTGGGACGACGAAATCGAATTCTAACGAATTATCGATTTCTGTCCCACTCTCTTTATTAATTGGGTAGTGAGGTGTATAATGAAAGTAAGAGAGTTTGAGGAGAAGGACCATGCTTGTAAAAGTTTGTAAAGCAGATTATAGTCTCCAGTGGGATGGAATCTATCAATTTGCTCTTGAAAACTATCCACAGATTCAAGAATGGGAATTGGAGAAGCTAGCAAAGTTTATTACTTATGAACAGGACCATCATCGTCAGACCATTGTGGAATGTGAGGATCTTGAATTAAATATACAAATTCATGATTACTTGCTAGAGCATAGCTTTTTTCCCCCCTACAGACCAAGTCATCGCCTTGTAGCTTCTACCTATGATATTCAGAGGAAGTTGGTTACCTCAAATTATTGTAGTCATACTTGTACAGTTGAAGTGGCTCAGGCTATTTTTCAGACTGGAAAACTCATGTCAGCGATTAAAGTATTTGGTAAAAGTGGGGCTGAGCTAGTTACAGATAGTCGTAATGCAGCTTCTGATCCAGCAGACTATTTTGACTATATCATGTTTGGATGGTCTAATACGACTTCGGGTTACCGACTCGCTATGGAGCGTTTGTTAGGACGGGCACCTTCTGAAGAGGAATTGCAAGAAAAGTTCATTCCTGGCGTTAGTTTTCATTTTCTGTATGAAGAATTAATTCAAGCACCAGGTTATATCTTTGATGGCTATCATGTTGCGAAGGTAAGAGATAGGTTAGATTTGGATACCTTTCTTCATTTGTGTATCATCCCGTCAAAAGATAAGGCTTGTTTTGAAGGTTTGATTCCTAGTCAATTACAAGATAGAGTGATTTACCTAGACTATGAGGGAGAAGGGTTACAGGATTGGAATACTAGGGTTAATCAAGTGTTACATAGTAAGGTTAAGTTGAAGGAGTAGTGTATGAAAGAGATTGATCAAGTTCTATTGAAAAAAGTTATCATCGAGCGTTCTTGCTCTAGTCATAAGGGAGACTATGGGCGTCTTCTCTTGATTGGAGGGACTTATCCCTATGGGGGAGCGATTATTATGGCTGCCTTAGGTTCTGTTAGAAGCGGTGCAGGCTTGGTGACAGTAGCAACGGATAAAGAGAATATTCCAGCTCTGCATAGCCATATGCCGGAAGCTATGGCTTTTGACCTTGGTGATAAGCAGTTACTTGAGCAACAGTTGCAGAAGGCTAATATTGTCTTGCTTGGACCTGGACTAGTGGATGATGAGCGTGGAAAACAGCTTCTCCAAACAGTGTTTTTTCATTTAAATCAAGATCAGACACTCATACTGGATGGTGGCGCCCTATCTATTTTAGCGAAGGTTGAAATGAAATTTCCTAAAGCCCATCTTGTTTTAACGCCTCACCAAAGGGAATGGCAAGTCTTGTCAGGCTTAGATTTGGATTCCCAAGGAAGCAAGGAAACTGGAGAGGCTTTGAAGAGCTTTCCTTCAGGAACGATTTTAGTCCAAAAAGGTCCTGCGACTCGAATCTGGCAAGCCGGGCATGCTGATTTTTATCAGCTGGGTGTTGGCGGTCCCTATCAGGCGACTGGTGGCATGGGGGATACTCTGGCTGGGATGATCACTGGCTTTGCAGGGCAATTTCCCCAAGCAAGTCTCTATGAAAGAGTGACAGTAGCGACCTATTTACATTCAGCAATTGCCCAAGAACTAGCTGAAGACAACTATGTAGTCTTGCCAACCATGATTAGTCAACAGATTCCAGCCTTTATGAAGAAGATACAAAAAGACACCTGAGGTTTTCAGGTGCTTTTTAATGATTAGAAGAGGCCTTTGACCTTATCAACAAGATTACCGATTCCTTCTGATCCTGAAATCAAACTTTGAGCCTGACTAAGGTACTCACCGAGTTGGTCCTTATTTTCTTCGACAAAGGTTTTTGCGGCAGCCAAATCTTTTTTCTCGATTAGCTCTTTTACTTGATTAAACAAATCTAATGGGTTCATGATGTCCCTCCTTTTCTACACTTCTATTCAATCATTTTTTATAAAAACTTGCAAGAAACTTGACCCTTTCAATAAAGTTCATGGATGTCAAATTGTGTAAATTTTGATATAATTTTTAATGATGAATTTTAGAAATGATCGGTACGTGGTCGTGGATTTAGAGGCGACTAGTACCGGAAGCAGGGCAAAAATTATCCAAGTGGGAATCGTGGTCATTGAAAATGGCGAGATTGTTGACCAATTTACAACTGATGTCAATCCCCACGAACCCTTGGATTCTCATATCAAAGAATTAACGGGCTTGACCGATCAGCGACTAGCAGAGGCACCAGAGTTTTCTCAGGTGGCTGGAAAAATTTTTAACTTGGTCAAGGACGGTGTTTTTGTTGCGCACAATGTCCAGTTCGATGCCAATTTGTTGGCAGAATTCCTCTTTTTTGAGGGCTATGAATTGCGCACTCCTCGTATCGATACAGTAGAGTTGGCTCAGGTTTTTTATCCTCAGCTTGAAAAATACAATCTGGGGATTCTCTGTCAAGAGTTGGGAATTCCTCTAGAACAAGCCCATACGGCCCTATCAGATGCCCAAGCAACAGCAGAGCTCTTTCTTTGTATGCGACAAAAAATGTTTGGACTGCCAAAAGGTTTATTGGAGCGCTTGTTAAGTTTGTCAGATGGTTTATTATATGAGTCTTATCTGGTCATCGAGGAAGTTTATCAGAAGCAGTCCATCCTAGTTGAACATGACTTGGTAGAGGTGCAAGGTTTATTTTTAAGAAAAGAAAAGCCATACCTTTCTCCACGTAAACTATCTAAAGATTTCCAAACCAATATTGCCTTGTTGGATTTGGAATATAGAGCTCCACAAGCTAGCTTTTCTCAAAAGGTTCAAGATTTTCTACAGAATGAGAAAATTGCTTTTGTGCAAGCTCAGACTGGAATTGGGAAAACCTACGGCTATTTGTTACCCGCTTTATCACTAGAAAACGAAAAAGGAATCCTTCTCAGTGTTCCTACTAAAGTTCTACAAAATCAAGTGATGCAAGAAGAAGCTCGTAGATTAGAAGAGGTCTTTCACCTTTCGATTCATAGTCTCAAAGGACCACAGAATTATCTAAAACTAGATGCCTTTCATCATGCACTAGAGGAAGAAGAGTCCAATCGCTTGTACACACGTTTTAAGATGCAACTCCTAGTTTGGTTGACCGAAACAGAAACTGGAGATTTGGATGAGATTGGACAGCTTTATCGCTACCAGCAGTTTTTACCAAACTTGGTACATGATGGGAATCTTCCCAAAGCTTCTCTCTTTTGGTTAGAGGATTTTTGGAGACGGGGTCAGAAAAAGGCTCGCTCTTGCCAGCTACTTGTGACCAATCATGCTTATCTCGTTACCCGACTTGAGGATGATCCCAGTCTACTAGAGGGCCGTCTCCTGATTTTGGATGAGGCCCAGAAGATCTTACTAACTTTGGAAAGTCTTTTACAAAAGAGTTTCGTTTTAAACGACATAGTAGACCAGTTAGATCAAGCTCTAGTTCGAGAAGAAGGGACGCTTCAGAGACGCTTGATGGAGAGTATTCGCTTTGAGCTTTGTCATTTGATGGACCAGTTCCTATCTGGCAAACGAAGAATGTGCCCTGCGACAACAATGGCACAACTCCAACAGGATTTCTCAGAGTTAGAAGTTCAAAGTTTTCAGGATTGTCAGCGATTTTTCTGCACTGATGGAGAATTTTGGCTATCAGCCTCAGACTTGTCTAGCAAGAAGGTTGTCATTTCTTCCAGTCGCAATCAACGTCTGCTCTTTTCGGAAATCTTTCCAGAGAGTTGTCAACTCTTAGCTGTCTCTGCAACCTTGGAAATTAGTAGCAGAGTATCTTTACCAGAACTAATGGGATTTCCGCATGCAGCTTTTGACCGACTGGAAGAGAATTTTCAAGAAAATCAAGAAATTTTGGTTGTCAAGGATTTTCCATTGGTGACAGAAACCTCCCAAGAAGACTATGCCCAGGCTCTTGTAGAAGTTCTGGAAGATTTGTCCTATCTTGAAGAACCCATGCTCGTTTTATTCACTTCAAAAGACCTTTTGTTGCAGGTATCAGACTCTTTATCTCTTTCTCATTTAGCCCAATATAAGAACGGGGATCCGGCTCAACTCAAGAAACGGTTTGAAAGAGGAGACTCTCAACTCTTACTAGGGACAGGAAGTTTTTGGGAGGGAGTTGATTTTGCGACTCACCCTCGAGTGATTGAAGTGGTGACACGCCTGCCCTTCCAAAATCCAGAAGATCCCTTTACGAAAAAAATGAATCAGGAACTGCGTCTGGAAGGGAAAAATCCTTTCTATGACTATCAACTGCCAATGGCTATTATTCGCCTCAAACAAGCAATTGGTAGAACCATGCGTCGTCTAGGGCAACGCTCCTCTGTCCTTATCTTGGATAGCCGAATGACAAGCAAGCGATATGGAAAGCAGATTGGCAAGGCCTTGTCACAGACTAGTCGAGTGAGAGAAGTTGGCAAAGAGCAAGTATTCTCAAAAGTTCAAGAATTTTTACACACAAAATAAAATAAACATCTGAAAGAATGAAGGAGACCTTTATGAAACGTTCTCTCGACTCTCGAGTCGATTATAGTTTGATTCTACCAGTATTCTGTTTGCTGGTGATTGGAGTGGTAGCTATTTACATTGCTGTCAGTCATGACTATCCACATAATATCTGGCCTATTCTCGGTCAGCAACTAGCTTGGATCGTATTGGGAATTGTTATCAGCTTTGTAGTCATGTTCTTTAATACAAAATTTTTATGGCAGGGGACTCCCTATCTTTATGCCCTAGGTCTAGTCCTCATGGTCTTACCCTTGGTTTTCTATAACCCTAGTTTGGTCGCAGCAACAGGGGCAAAAAACTGGGTGTCAATTGGTGGAGTGACACTTTTCCAACCTTCCGAGTTCATGAAAATTTCCTATATTTTAATCTTGGCTCGGGTCATTGTTCAATTCACACAGAAATACAAGGAAAGTGAACGAACGATTCCTTTAGATTTCCTCTTGATATTGTGGATGATTATCTTTACACTACCAGTCTTAGGTTTACTGGCCCTGCAGAGTGACTTAGGAACGGCCTTGGTCTTTGTCGCCATCTTTGCTGGACTCGTCTTGCTTTCTGGAGTATCATGGAAAATCATCATTCCAGTTATTGTAACAGCTGTATCGGGAATCGCAGGATTTTTGGCAATTTTCATCACAAAAGATGGGCGTGCCTTCATGCATCAAATCGGGATGCCAACCTATCAGATTAACCGTATCCTTGCCTGGCTCAATCCCTTTGATTATGCTCAGACGACCACCTATCAACAAGCGCAAGGGCAAATCGCCATCGGTAGTGGAGGCTTGTTTGGTCAAGGATTTAATGTATCCAATCTCCTCATTCCCGTTCGTGAGAGTGATATGATTTTTACAGTCATTGCAGAAGATTTTGGTTTTATCGGCTCTGTCCTCGTAATTACACTTTATCTTCTACTTATCTATCGAATGCTAAAAATCACTCTCAAGTCCAATAATCAATTTTATACCTACATTTCAACTGGATTTATTATGATGCTCTTGTTCCATATCTTTGAAAATATTGGGGCGGTGACAGGCCTACTACCTCTGACAGGGATTCCTTTGCCGTTCATTTCCCAAGGGGGCTCAGCCATTATCAGTAATCTGATTGGTGTCGGTCTGCTTCTATCGATGAGTTATCAAACGCATCTAGCCGATGAAAAGAGCGGTAAGACAAGATTTAAACGGAAGAAAGTTGTTTTGAAAAAAGTTAAATAAGGAGTAAATCATGGCTAAAGTTGCAGTTATCTTAGCAGATGGCTTTGAAGAAATCGAAGCCCTAACAGTTGTGGACGTATTACGTCGTGCCAATATTACTTGTCATATGGTTGGTTTTGAAGCCCAAGTGACAGGATCACATGCCATTCAAGTACAAGCAGATCGTGTGTTTGATGGTGATTTATCTGACTACGACATGATTGTCTTACCAGGGGGTATGCCAGGATCAGCTCACTTGCGTGATAATGAGCAATTGATTGCTGAACTTCAAAAATGTGAACAAGTCGGTAAAAAAATAGCTGCCATCTGTGCAGCACCAATTGTTCTGAATCGGGCTGGTCTCCTCAAGGACAAAGAGTTCACCTGCTACGATGGTGTTCAAGAGCAAATTGCTGATGGTCACTATCGCAAGGAAACAGTTGTTGTCGACGGTCAGTTAACAACTAGTCGCGGTCCAGCTACTGCACTTGCCTTTGCTTATAACCTAGTGGAACAACTTGGTGGCGATGCAAATGGTTTGAGAGAAGCTATGCTTTATCGTGATATATTTGGTTTAGATTAAGTGAAACGAGAAGAATCTGTCTATTAAAGGATTCTTCTCGTTTTTTACTGTTAAAATAGAAGGAAATCGTCGCTTTTTTCATAAAAAAATGCTATAATGAAGGGTATGAAATATCACGATTACATTTGGGATTTAGGTGGAACTCTACTTGATAATTATGAGACTTCGACCGCGGCTTTTGTGGAAACATTAGCTCAATTTGGAATCGAAGAAGAACATGATAAAGTTTACAATGCCTTGAAAGTGTCAACCGCTTTTGCGATTGACCGTTTTGCCCCAACAATAGAGAATTTTTTAGAAAAATACAAGGAAAACGAAGCGCGAGAGCTTGAACATCCTGCCTTATTTGAGGGAGTACCTGCTTTATTGGAGGAAATCTCAGACCAGGGAGGACGGAACTTTTTAGTTTCGCATCGTAATGACCAAGTTTTGGAAATCCTTGAAAAGACTGGAATTTCCAGCTATTTTACAGAGGTGGTAACAGCTAGTTCTGGCTTCAAGAGAAAACCCAATCCAGAGTCAATGATTTATTTGCGAGATAAGTACAAGATAAGCTCTGGCATCGTTATTGGTGATCGACCTATAGATATTGAAGCTGGACAAGCAGCTGGCTTAGCGACACATCTCTTTGAAAATATCGTGACATTGAGACAAGTATTAGACATGTAAGAAAAAGGAAAAAAATGACAGAAGAAATCAAAAAACAACAGGCACAGGATTATGATGCCAGTCAGATTCAAGTTTTGGAAGGTCTGGAAGCCGTTCGTATGCGTCCTGGTATGTATATCGGATCAACTGCCAAAGAAGGACTTCATCACCTTGTCTGGGAAATTGTAGATAACTCTATCGATGAGGCCTTAGCAGGATTTGCTAGCCACATCCAAGTCTTTATTGAACCAGATAATTCGATTACGGTTGTCGATGATGGACGTGGGATTCCAGTTGATATCCAAGAAAAAACTGGTCGACCTGCTGTTGAGACAGTCTTTACCGTTCTTCACGCTGGAGGTAAATTCGGCGGAGGCGGATACAAGGTTTCAGGTGGACTCCACGGTGTAGGTTCATCCGTTGTAAATGCTCTCTCAACTCAATTAGATGTTCATGTTCATAAAAATGGAAAAATCCATTATCAAGAATACCGTCGTGGGCATGTAGTAGCAGACCTTGAAGTGGTCGGCGATACGGATCGTACTGGAACAACCGTTCACTTCACACCAGATCCAGAGATTTTTACAGAAACGACTGAGTTTGACTTTGACAGATTAAACAAACGGGTGCAGGAACTTGCTTTCCTTAACCGTGGTCTTCAGATTTCTATTACAGATAAACGAGAAGGTCAAGAGCAAACCAAACATTACCACTATGAAGGTGGGATTGCGAGCTATGTTGAGTACATCAATGAAAACAAGGATGTCATTTTTGAAAACCCAATCTACACAGATGGTGAAATGGATGACATCACAGTAGAAGTTGCTATGCAGTACACAACGGGCTACCATGAAAATGTCATGAGTTTCGCCAACAACATCCATACCCATGAAGGTGGAACCCATGAACAAGGTTTCCGTACAGCCTTAACTCGTGTCATTAACGACTACGCTCGTAAAAACAAACTCCTCAAAGACAATGAAGATAATCTAACAGGTGAGGATGTCCGTGAAGGATTGACTGCTGTTATCTCTGTGAAGCATCCAAACCCACAGTTTGAAGGACAAACAAAGACCAAGCTTGGAAATAGCGAAGTTGTAAAGATCACTAATCGTCTCTTTAGTGAAGCATTTTCAGATTTCCTGATGGAAAATCCTCAGATTGCTAAACGTATCGTTGAAAAAGGGATTTTGGCTGCGAAAGCGCGTGTTGCTGCCAAGCGTGCGCGTGAAGTTACCCGTAAGAAGTCAGGTTTAGAAATTTCAAACCTTCCAGGTAAGTTGGCAGATTGTTCCTCAAACAATCCAGCTGAAACTGAACTTTTCATCGTCGAAGGAGACTCAGCGGGCGGTTCTGCAAAGTCTGGTCGTGACCGTGAATTCCAAGCAATTTTACCAATCCGCGGTAAAATCCTCAACGTCGAAAAGGCCAGCATGGATAAAATCCTAGCCAATGAAGAAATCCGTAGCCTTTTCACAGCTATGGGAACAGGCTTTGGTGCGGAATTTGATGTCAGCAAGGCACGTTATCAAAAACTCGTCATCATGACGGATGCCGATGTCGATGGAGCCCATATCCGTACCCTCTTGTTAACCTTGATTTATCGTTATATGAAACCCGTCTTAGAAGCAGGTTATGTTTATATCGCCCAACCACCAATTTACGGTGTTAAGGTCGGCAGTGAAATTAAAGAATACATCCAGCCAGGGGCAGATCAAGAAATCCGTCTCCAGGAAGCCTTGGCTCGCTATAGTGAAGGTCGTGCCAAACCAACTATTCAGCGATATAAAGGTCTCGGAGAAATGGATGATCATCAGCTTTGGGAAACAACTATGAATCCTGAACACCGTCTCATGGCGCGTGTATCAGTGGATGATGCTGCAGAAGCAGATAAAATCTTTGATATGCTCATGGGTGACCGTGTAGAACCACGTCGAGAATTTATTGAAGAAAATGCTGTTTACAGTACGCTTGACGTTTAAAAAAATTTGGAAATAGTTCCCATGGTTTGAAAAATATGATATAATCATTACAATTGTTTCAAGTATAAAAAGGAGTTTGATATGTCTGATAATCTGTTGATTATTATTATGATTGTAATCGCGACTCTACTGATTATTGCTTATGTTGTAGCGATTTTGTTACGCAAACGCAATGAAGGTAGGCTTGCAGTACTAGAAGAAAGAAAGGAAGAGTTATATAACCTTCCAGTAAACGATGAAGTAGAAGCCGTTAAAAATATGCACCTGATTGGTCAAAGTCAGGTTGCCTTTAGAGAATGGAATCAAAAATGGGTAGACCTATCCCTCAACTCATTTGCTGATATTGAGAACAATCTCTTTGAAGCAGAAGGCTACAATAGCTCTTTCCGCTTCCTGAAAGCTCAACACAAAATTGACCAAATTGAAAGCCAAATTACTCTGATTGAAGAAGATATTGCATCTATCCGAAATGCTCTGGCAGAGTTAGAAAAACAAGAATCAAAAAACAGTGGCCGTGTCCTTCACGCTTTAGATTTATTTGAAAGCTTACAAATGACAGTCGCTGAAGATTCTGAAAAATATGGTCAAGCACTTCCTGAAATTGAAAGACAATTGGAGAATATCCAATCAGAGTTTTCTCAGTTTGTAACCTTGAACTCTTCAGGAGATCCAGTTGAGGCAGCAGGTATTTTGGATAATGCTGAAAATCATATCCTTGCCTTGACTCATATTGTGGAGAGAATTCCTGCAATTGTTGCTAATCTAACAACTGCCCTTCCAGACCAATTGGAAGATTTAGAGGCTGGCTATCGTAAGTTGCTTGATGCCAACTATCACTTTGTAGAAACTGACATTGAATCTCGTTTGCAGTTATTGTATGAAGCATTGAAGAACAACCAAGAAAATATTAAAAAATTGGAATTGGACAATGCTGAATATGAAAATACTCAGGTTCAAGAAGAAATCAATGCTCTTTATGATATCTTTACGAGAGAGATTGCTTCCCATAAGGTTGTTGAGAACTTGTTAGCAACCCTTCCAACCTATCTTGACCACTTAAAAGACAACAATCAGGTCTTGGTGAAAGATATTGAACGCTTGAGCAAAACTTACTTGATGTCTGAGAGTGATGTAAATCACGTCCGTCGTATTCAAGCAGACCTAGATTCTTTAGATATCACCATCAGCGATATGACCTCAGAACAAGAGGAATATTCTGAAGCCTACTCTGTATTAGAAGAACGTTTAGAAAATGTTCAAGCTACATTAAAAGAAATTGAAGATGATCAGGTTTCAGTTAGTGAACGTCTGGTGCAAATTGAAAAAGACGATGTCAACGCTCGTCAAAAAGCAAATGTCTACGTCAATCGCCTCCACACCATTAAGCGATACATGGAAAAGAGAAATCTTCCAGGAATACCACAGAACTTCTTGAAATTGTTCTTTGCAGCTAGCCACAGTACCGAAGACTTGATGGCAGAGTTAGAACAGTCGCAAGTCAACATTGAGTCTGTCAACCGTATTTTAGAAATTGCAACTCACGATATGGAAATTCTGGAAACAGAAACATACAGCATCGTACAATATGCTACCTTGACTGAACAATTGCTTCAATACTCTAACCGCTACAGATCATTTGATGAAGGGATTCAACAAGCCTTCCACGAATCTTTAGAAATCTTTGAAAATGCCTTTGATTATCAAGCATCTTTCGAAAAGATTTCCCAAGCTTTGGAAGTAGCTGAACCAGGAGTGACAAATCGCTTCGTTTCTTCTTATGAAAAAACAAGAGAAACTATTCGTTTCTAAACAAAAGAAAGTCCTAGGGAGATCTAGGATTTTTCTTTTACCTTTCTTTGCCTTAAAATTGGACATTTTTCTATTTTTCATTGAAATTATAGTTTTGATTTGATATGATAAGACTATGACAAAAAAGAGAACAAACCGTAGAACAAACGACAAGAAGAAGAGAAATTTATGGATTATTGTGGGGCTTCTATTTTTCACAATCTTAGCATTAGGTGGAACCATCACTTATCAAGTTCTGACCAAGCAAGCTTTTGAACAAAAAATCCAAGCATTGAAAAAAGAAAAGGATGATTCCTATTCACAAGGCAGTCAGAAGGACCATTTTCGTAAGGGAAAGGCAGAGGTTATCACCTACTATCCTATGACAGGAGATAAAGTCATTGATTCTGTAAAGGATATCATTGTAAAAGATATCTCAGAAAAGGTAGAAGATAAAGAACATTTGATTTTTTACTATTCTGAAAAAGATATATCCTCTATCAAAGGTATTGAGAGTCACCTTATAAAAAAACAGGCCTATGACTTAAGTAATTCTAATGTTGTTGAATTGGAAAACACTTCATTGGAACAGCTTTACCTTAAAGAAGATGGTAATCCTTTCACACTTGATCAGCTATTTACTGATGCTAGCAAGGCTAAGGAAAAGTTACTAGAGGATATCAAGACCACGCTCCTTGATAAAAAGGTTGAGCAAACGCTTGTTGATCAAGTAATAGCTGATTTTTCAGCTATGGATTTAACGACCTGGAAGTTTGCCTATAAGGATAGCCAGTTGCTTCTTTACCCAGCCAAACAATCGGGTAATGGAGAAGAAATCGCAATACCGATCTCAAATTTCTTTGATTTTATCGAAGCATCTTACTTAACAGAAAAAGACGCAGAACTTTATAAAACAGTTCAAGCTGAAAAACATAAAAAAGTGATAGCTCTTACCTTTGATGATGGACCTGACGGAAATACAACACCACAGGCATTGGACACCTTGGCTAAATACAAGATCAAAGCAACTTTCTTTGTCCAAGGTAAGAACATCGCTGGAAATGAAGCAATTCTTAAACGTATGCAGGCTGAAGGTCATGAAGTTGGAAACCATAGTTGGAATCACCCAGTTTTAACAAAACTGTCATTGGAAGACGCCAAGAAGCAAATTACGGATACAGAAGATGCCATTAAAAATGTCCTTGGAAAAAGTTCAAAATTAATGCGTCCTCCGTACGGTGCGATTTCAGATGATATCCGCAATAGCCTTGATTTAAGCTTTATCTTATGGGATGTGGATAGTCTGGATTGGAAGAGTAAAAATGAAGCATCTATTTTTACAGAAATCCAACACCAAACGAGCGATGGGTCTATTATTTTATTACACGATATCCATCAGCCTTCAGTTAATTCGCTACCAAAAGTAATTGAGTATTTACAGGAACAAGGCTATAGTTTCGTGACTGTATCAGAGCTACTGAATACTCGTTTGAAGCCACATGAGATTTACTATTCTCGTAATCAATAGATTACAAGTCGGCAAAATAGAAAAAAATTAAAAAAAGATAGTTTTTATCTTGACAAGTAGGGGAAAACTTGATATTATATAGAAGTTGAGAAAAGCAGAAGTGAGAACTTCTCGCCTTGCGACTAACGTTGTCTGGCCCCTACGGATCAAGTTTCAGTAATGAACTATAATCATGTAGTGCGGATTTGCGTTAGCAAGTCCGCTCTTGTTTTTCTCTAAACTAAAAAAAGAGGTGAAAACCATAGCAAAGCAAGACTTATTCATCAATGATGAAATTCGTGTACGTGAAGTTCGCTTAATCGGTCTTGAGGGTGAGCAATTAGGTATCAAACCACTTGGTGAAGCGCAAGCACTTGCGGATGAAGCGAACGTGGACTTGGTTCTTATTCAACCTCAAGCTAAACCTCCTGTTGCTAAAATTATGGACTATGGCAAGTTCAAATTTGAGTACCAGAAGAAACAAAAAGAACAACGCAAAAAACAAAGCGTTGTGACCGTGAAAGAAGTTCGTTTGAGCCCTGTTATCGACAAGGGAGATTTCGAAACTAAACTTCGCAATGCTCGCAAGTTCCTTGAAAAAGGGAACAAAGTGAAGGTATCCATTCGCTTTAAGGGGCGTATGATCACCCATAAAGAGATTGGTGCAAAAGTTTTAGCCGAGTTTGCTGAAGCAACACAAGATATTGCTATCATCGAACAACGTGCTAAAATGGATGGTCGCCAAATGTTCATGCAATTGGCGCCAGCAACTGACAAAAAATAATTGTCAGAAAGTTAAATAAAGGAGAAAAAATCATGCCAAAACAAAAAACACACCGCGCATCAGCTAAACGTTTCAAACGTACAGGTTCTGGTGGACTTAAACGTTTCCGTGCTTACACATCTCACCGTTTCCACGGAAAAACTAAAAAACAACGTCGTCATCTTCGTAAAGCATCTATGGTGCATTCAGGAGATTTCAAACGTATCAAAGCAATGCTTACTCGCTTGAAATAATCGCGTATTTGTAAGTAAAGAATTCTAGGAAATATTTGGAGGAAATATAAATGGCACGTGTTAAAGGTGGCGTTGTATCACGCAAACGTCGTAAACGTATTCTTAAATTAGCAAAAGGTTACTATGGAGCTAAACATATCTTGTTCCGTACTGCAAAAGAACAAGTAATGAACTCTTACTACTATGCATACCGTGACCGTCGTCAAAAGAAACGTGACTTCCGCAAGTTGTGGATCACACGTATCAATGCGGCAGCTCGTATGAACGGTCTTTCATACTCACAATTGATGCATGGTTTGAAATTGGCTGAGATCGAAGTAAACCGTAAAATGCTTGCTGACTTGGCTGTTAACGATGCAGCAGCTTTCACAGCTCTTGCAGACGCAGCTAAAGCAAAACTTGGTAAATAATTATTAAAAAGTTTCATTCTGGCTCTTTTGGTCTTTAACCATTTGAGTTGGAATGAAACTTTTTTTTAAGGTTATACATTGGTTTTGATTATAGGGGGCAAGATTTACTATTCAAAAGTAGGAGTATTCCTGTATAATAGAAATATCTAGTAAAAGATGGAGTTTAGATAAGATGATTGTAGGGATTGATTTAGGGACAACCAATTCTTTAGTTGGAGTCTATCAAGATGGTCAGGTTAAGCTGATACCAAATGCTTTTGGTGATTTTTTAACGCCATCTGTTGTTGCCTTAGATGATAATAATGAAGTGATAGTTGGAAAGGCAGCAAAGGAACGTTTGGTTACTCATCCAGATAAAACAGTTGCTCAATTTAAACGTTTTATGGGAACCAGCCATAAAATCTTATTGGGGAATAGCACTTACACGGCTGAAGAATTAAGCTCCTTTATTATTCGTAAGTTGGTAGATGATGCAGAGACTTTTCTTGGTGAAAAAGTTGATGAAGTGATTGTTAGTGTGCCAGCTTATTTTAACGATGCTCAACGTTATGCGACAAAACTAGCAGGAAAATTTGCAGGTATTAACATTGACCGTATTATTAATGAACCATCTGCAGCTGCTCTTGCTAAGAAATTAGAGAGTGAGATTGATGATGACTCTTTTATCGTGGTCGATTTTGGTGGCGGTACTCTGGACATTTCTGTTGTAGAGTTGTTTGATAACGTTGTTGAGATTGTTTCTATCGCAGGAGATAATCGCTTGGGTGGAGAGGACTTTACTGGCGCAATTGCTGAGGAATTCATGCATGTAAATCAATTAAAAAGGGAGTCTATTTCACGAGAGTTCTATAGTAAAATCCTATTACAGGCTGAGAAAACAAAATTAGACTTAAATGAAAAAGAAGAAGTCCAGATGTCCGTCTTTGACCATAATAAAGAATATCGGCTAGACTTAAGCTATCAACGTTTTTATGAACTTTGTCATCCCCTACTAGTGCGCGTTAAGGCAGTTTTGGATCGAGCCTTGATGGATGCTCGCAATAGTCAGGTTTCATCTGATAATTTTGTTCTCGTTGGAGGTACTTCAAAATTAAGATTGGTGCAAGATTTCCTATCATTCTGTATCAATCAAGGGGTTGAAGTATCAGGGGACCCTGATAAAATGATTGCACAAGGATGTGCCCTTCTTGCAGGAATCAAGGAGCGTCAGGGAGAAATACGTGACTTGTTACTGTCTGATATCTGCCCATTTACACTTGGCATTGAGATTGTTGGTGGTCATTTTTCACCGATTATAGAGCGTAATTCTACTTTACCTACTTCACGTGTTGAACAATATTACACATCAGAACTGGGACAAAGTCATGTGAAAGTACAGGTCTATCAAGGAGAGATGATGAAGGCATCTCAAAACTTGTTCCTGGGGGAACTTGATGTTCCAGTTCCTATCAATCATAAGGAACATGAAGGGCTCACTGTTCGTTTCACCTATGATCTGAATGGTATTTTAGATGTTGAAGTGAAGATAGATACAACACAGGAAGTTTTCAATCATGTCATCTTGCAAGAGAGTATTACTTTGACGGATCAAGAAATTAAGAAAAAACAAGACGCCTTGGCTCGTTATAAGATTAATGCTCAGGAAACAGAGGTATATCGCTTCTTGATTGAGAAAGCCAACCGTCTCTACAGCATGATTTTAGGAGTAAAAAGGGAAGAACTGATGACAGCTACAAGGCAATTTGAGGAAGAAGTTAAACATTCCTCTATTCACCATCTTCCTAAGATCTATCAAGCCTTCTCTAGTTACTTGGAACTTCTAGAGAGAGGATTATAGGAAGGCGCTGGTATGAATATTTGGAAAATTTTAGGGATAGAGCCAACTCAAGATGTCAAGGTTATCAGGAGACGCTACGCTGAACTAGTTCGCTTATACCACCCAGAAGACCAACCGGAACTCTATCAAGAAATTGTTCAAGCTTACCAAGAAGCTTTAGCTTATGCACGATCTAGTAAAATTGGTCAAGAATCTGATACAAGAACTGGTTTTGAACAGCATCAAGGGCAGAAACAAGAGAAGTCAAATGAAACAAGAGTGAATTCACCCAACTTTGATACTTTTGAGTATGAAAAGGGATCACAGCAGGAGCAAGAAGAATTAAACTCGCTTGATTTTAGCGACTATAGAGATACTGCCTATTTAATTCGAACATCTATTGACAGTATATTAGGGAATGCTGACAATAGTTTTGAAGAACAAGAAAATCTGTGGCAGCAGTTCTTTTACCATTACCGCTATAGCATGAATATTGTAAAAGCGGTTCTCGAAGAAATGGATGTCTACACGTTTAATCGATATGAACATTTTGCCATCTTACTTCCTCTCCTAGAAGAATATATGATCGATTATCGAGACTGGGGCTACTATTATAAGCTCAAGTATTGGCAAAATCGAAGGGCTATTGCCAAAGAAAATGGCAGTCCTATGGAAACTGCAAAAAAGGAAACTGAGCAATTTTACGATTCTTATCTTTGGTGTCAAGATATTTTGAATGATTATCAAAAAGCAAATCAAATCAGAACTTGGATAGATTACTTTAAACACCCCTATGTTTCTGGCATAGTTCTCTTTCAAGTGAATCGAAAATACCAAACAATCGAGAGTATTCCAGTTTTATGTTACATTCTTGAGAAAATCAAGCAAAATTTAGATGAAGTGGATGAAGATTCCTACGAAGAATTAGTAGCTTACATTGAGGTATTAAAAGAGGAATCGAATGAAAAGATTGATTTACAACAATTCTCTCTCGATGATTCTGAAGAGGTTGAGCTAGCCTTTTATCATCTCCTCTATGCTTACTATTCTGATGAATATAGCCTTTTACGAGATTGGCAAACTCTATTTGAGCAGGTAGAGGACAAATCAATATTACTTGCTTTATTAGAAAAGATTGATGTCTATCCTCTAACAAATACTAAAGTTTTGTCTCTGATTCTTCCATTTGTAGAGAACTACAGTACTGAAAAAGATAGTTTCTATTTGAAGAAACTGCAATTCTGGAAAATTGTTCAATCTTATCCTGCTCTAGTACAGGAATTTGAACTGAATAAAAAAGAGAATTTTGAGTACTGGTATCATGAGGGCTATCTACTTGTAGAAAGGATAACAAGTAGTGATGATCTCATCAATGACTGGGATAAGTGGAAGGAATATCTTAAAGCCAAACCTCGAATAATAACTGTCTTTTTGGAACAGTTGTATAGGGAGTATCATCGCTTCAAAGATGGACAACTCTTGAGGTATGTTCTTGGAGTATTTCCTACATCAAAAATATCCCCTCAGATCATGACAGAGGAAACCGATCAAAAACTAGAAGAGATGACTGCTTATGCCTACGAACTCTGTTATCCCAAGTCAATAGTACCTTTTATGATTTGGAAAAAGGGAATTTCTGCAATGAACAAGCACCTTTTGGCTATCTTTGGGCTTCTGACTATTTTTAGTCTGATACAAAGTTTCAATGAAAAAGCTGGTTCTAATACCTGGGTCTATATTGGTATGCTATCGCTTTTTTACTTCTTTTTATTGAAGAAGCAACAAAGATTTATCGAAGCAGGGTTGATTACAAGATGGATAAAACCAAAATTGTACTACAACTTAACTTTGTGGGTTCTAGGAATATTGTCCCTTATCTTTTTCCTCCCTTCATTACCTCTTGGATTAATAGCAGCTCTATGTTTCATTACTCTTTTTACTTTCATTGATAATCTAAAAGTGGATAGTAAAATTATTTGGGATTATCCTATCGATAAAATCCATTCTGTTGGTTTTTTGCTGACTACTGGATTCATAACTTCCTTAATATTGCATAACGAATTCGTTATTGCTGTGCTATTCCTGTATTTCTTTCTATTTATAAATGTTTTTTTCCTCTTCTTATATAAATTCATAGATTTCAGTGTGCCCGCTTCTGCGAAGGAAGTCGGTATTAAGGAAGTTGGAATCCCTTGTTTTTTGAGTTTGCAATTGTTTCGTTTAGTACCATATTTTAAAAATCGAGTGAACTTGTTTAGTCCAATTATAATGAGTAAAGAAACATTTTCCTTAAGCTTATTACTATTTATAAATGCAATTGCCTTGTCTTACTTTACAAAAGAGAGGCGCTCGACTTTAGCTGTTAAAAAAATCTTTGTGATTTTTAGCTTACAACTCTTCATTTTCTTAAGACGTCTTTATAGAATTTTCTTTGGGCCGGTGTTAGACTTACTTAGCAAACAAATTGAACCAGATATTCTTTTACAGAACAGTGAGTTTGCTTTCTTCTTTCTAGAATTAGTCTTTATCCTCTTGTTGATACTGCTTGTACGAAATATTCGTAAGGAAAATGGTGAGGGTACTGACTGGAACTGAAGCATTGAGTAAAGATCTATGGTTCAATTTCCTAGTAAATTTTCCTAAATAAGAGTATAATAGAATTATTAATATGAAAGAGGTAATGAAATGGCTTCTAAAATGCTACACACTTGTTTGCGAGTAGAAAATCTTGAAAAATCAATCGCTTTTTATCAGGATGCTTTTGGTTTTAAGGAATTACGTCGTAGAGACTTTCCAGACTATGCTTTCACTATTGTTTATCTTGGACTTGAAGGTGATGATTATGAGTTGGAGTTGACTTACAACTATGATCACGGACCTTATGTTGTCGGTGACGGTTTTGCTCACATCGCCCTAAGTACACCTGACCTTGAGGCTCTTCATAAAGAACATAGCGACAAAGGCTATGAAGTGACAGCACCTAATGGACTTCCAGGGACTCAACCAAACTATTACTTTATCAAAGATCCAGATGGATACAAGGTAGAAGTGATTCGTGAGAATTCATTATAGTTCGTGAGAGTGGGACAGAAATCGGTAATTCGTTAGAATTCGATTTCGTCGTCCCACCTCCGCACAGTTGAGTAGGGCTGTAAAAGCTGATGAAATCAGCGTAGAAGAGCCCACTCAACCACTGCGTCTTGCTCGACAATCCAAAGACAATTGAGTGGCTAGGACTTTTGTCCCAGACTCTTTTTTAGAATTTGTGGTAGAATGAAAGAAAAAGAATGGAGGCAAGGTCATGAAAGTTCATGTAAAAGATGATTTTTGGCAACTATTTCCAGATGCTCAAATCTCTGTATTGGTGGTAAAAGGTCTCAACAATACTATTGATGAGAGTGACGATCCCTATTTTAAAGCTTTATTAGATGAAGGAACAAAAAAAGCCCGGACTTTTATAGCAGATGAAAATTTTACTCAGAATGAAGTGATTCAAGAATGGCGTCAGGCATTCACTAAATTCAAAACCAAAAAAGGTGCTCGTTCTTCTATTGAAGCCTTATTAAAGCGTGTAAGTCAAGGAAGAGAATTTAATCCAATAAATCCTTTGGTAGATATCTATAATAGCGTCTCACTTTCTTACGCTGTTCCTTGTGGGGGAGAGGATTTAGCTAAGATTGTTGGTGACTTATGTCTTGGAAGAGCTCAAGGGAATGAATCCTTCTTTCCACTAGGGGCTGAAAGTGATGCTCCTGCCTTAGCTGATGAAATGATTTATTTTGATGAACAAGGTGCAGTTTGTCGGTGTTTAAACTGGCGTGAAGCCCAAAGAACCATGTTAACAGAAGAAACCAAAGATGCTGTTTTAGTCATTGAAGCTATCAATGAAGAACAGGCATCACGAGCTCGGGAAGCAATGCTAGAATTACATACTAAAATTGAGGAATATTTTGGTGTTAGTGGCAAAATCAGCCACTTGACAGCTACAAATCCTATCTTGGAAATAGAATGATAAGTGAGAATCACGGTTAATTCAACTGTGGTTCTTTTTTCTACAAGGGAAGAAAGAAATTGTTTTTCTATTTTCTAAAATGGTATAATATAAGGAGAAAAAGGGAGGTGATAGTGAGTGATTGCACAACTTGATACTAAAACGGTTTATAGTTTTATGGAGAGTATGATTTCCATTCAGAAGTATGTTGACCAAGGGAAAGCTTACGGCTACTCAGCACTTGGAATCATGGATGTTGACAATCTCTATGGAGCTTATTATTTTATCAAAGAGTGCCAAAAGCAAGGGATCCAGCCCTTATTAGGTCTTGAGATGACCGTTCATCATAAGGAAGAACTGATTAATCTGCGCTTTCTAGCCCTATCAAATCGTGGTTATCGAAATCTTATGAAGCTGTCGAGTCAAAAAATGACAGGTAAAAAGGAATGGACTGATTTTTCTCCCTATCTAGAAGATGTTTGTGTTATTGTTCCCTATTTCCATGAAATAGCTCACTTAGATTTGGGACATGATTATTATATCGGAGTGTATCCAGATACAGCTCAGTCGAATTTTTCTCAACCCATCCTACCACTTTATCGTGTTAATTCTTTCGAACCTGAGGATTTAGAAACGCTTCAAATGCTCAAGGCGATTAAGGAAAATGTGACCTTGCGAGAGGTGGATGTTCAATCTCAACAGGGATTGTTTTTGCCAGCCCATCGCTTAGAGCAAGTATTTCAAGAAAAGTTTCCACAAGCTTTAGAAAATCTTTCTGGACTGATTGGAGCAACTACTTATGAGATTGATAGTAGTCTCAAGCTTCCACGCTTCAATCCAGAGAGACCAGCTGTTGAAGAGTTGCGCGAAAGAGTTATTAAGGGCTTAGAACTGAAAGGCTTACTAGATTCAGTTTATCAGACTCGTTTGGAAGAAGAGCTTTCTGTGATTCATGATATGGGATTTGATGACTACTTCCTGGTTGTCTGGGATCTCTTACGTTTCGGTCGTTCGCAGGGATATTATATGGGGATGGGCCGCGGATCTGCAGTAGGAAGTCTAGTCGCCTACGCCCTAGATATCACTGGTATTGATCCTGTTGCTAAGAATCTCATCTTTGAACGCTTTTTGAATCGTGAACGCTATACCATGCCCGATATCGATATTGATATTCCTGATATCTATCGTCCTGAATTTATCCGCTATGTTCGTGACCGCTATGGCAGTATTCACGCTGCTCAGATTGTCACCTACTCAACCTTTGGTGCTAAACAGGCCGTCAGAGATGTTTTTAAACGCTATGGTGTACCTGAGTATGAATTAACGGCTATTACCAAAAAAATCGGTTTCAAAGACACCTTAACAAGTGCCTATGAAGGTAATCTAGGATTTAGACAACTGATTCAAGGTAAGATTGAGTACCAAAAGGCTTTTGAAATTGCCAAGAAAATAGAAGGAGCACCACGTCAAACCTCCATCCATGCTGCGGGTGTCGTGATTAGTGACAAAAATCTAACGGACTATATTCCTCTTAAGTATGGTGAGGATATGCTCATTACCCAGTATGATGCTCATGGAGTTGAAGGAAATGGCTTGCTCAAGATGGATTTCTTGGGCTTGCGAAACCTCACCTTCGCTCAAAAAATGCAGGAGCTCTTACTTGAAACTCAAGGAATTCAGCTAAGGATTGAGGATATTGACCTTGAGGATAGGGAAACTTTGGCTCTTTTTGCAGCTGGGAAGACCAAGGGAATCTTTCAGTTTGAACAACCTGGTGCTATTCGCTTATTAAAGCGCGTGAAGCCTGAAAGCTTTGAAGAAGTAGTGGCAACGACTTCTCTTAACAGACCTGGAGCAAGCGACTATATCGATAACTTTGTTGCTAGAAAACATGGCAAAGAAAAGGTGACAGTTCTTGATCCTGTGCTAGAAGATATTTTAGCTCCTACCTATGGTATCATGCTCTATCAAGAGCAGGTTATGCAAGTAGCCCAACGCTACGCTGGCTTTAGTCTTGGAAAGGCCGATATTTTACGTCGGGCTATGGGGAAAAAGAATGCTGCGGAAATGCATCAAATGCAAGAGAGCTTCATTCAAGGTGCCCTTGAAAAAGGCCACGGAGCAGAGCAGGCTCAGCAGGTTTTTGCTGTCATGGAAAAATTTGCTGGTTATGGTTTTAACCGTTCCCATGCCTATGCTTATGCAGCTTTAGCCTTTCAGCTTGCCTACTTTAAGACACATTATCCAGCAATCTTCTATCAAGTAATGCTCAATTATGCAAGTGGAGACTATATCCTCGATGCTCTTGAGATGGGCTTTGAACTTGCGCCCTCATCTATCAATACGGTACCTTTTCAGGACAAGCTGGCAGAAAAAACAGTTCATTTGGGCTTAAAGAGTATCAAGGGAATGCCTCGTGATTTTGCCTATTGGATCTTAGACAATCGTCCTTTTACAAGTGTTGAAGATTTTGTCACACGCTTACCTAAAAATTATCAGAAATTAAGTCTATTGACACCTCTGGTCGAGATTGGTTTATTTGATAGTTTTGAAAAAAATCGCCAAAAAATCTTATCCAACTTACCTACTCTGTTCATTTTTGTGGAAGAACTAGGAAGTTTATTTGCTGATAGTAGTTACAATTGGATTGAGACTGAAGATTTTACAGAAGTTGAGAAGTTCCGTAAGGAGCAGGAGTGGCTAGGAGTTGGAATCAGTCAGCATCCTTTGGTACAGTTATCTAAGAATCCTTTATACCCCATTACAAGCTTAAGAGAGCTATCTGAAGGACAAGCGACTACTGTTCTTGTTGAGATCCAATCTATTCGTGTCATTCGGACAAAAAAAGGTGAAAATATGGCCTTCTTACAAGTCAGTGATAGTAAGACTAAGTTAGAAGTTACAGTATTTGCAGATCGATACCGGCAATTCAAAGATTTCCTACACGAAGGAAGCTTCTACTATCTAAATGGAAAAGTTCAGGCTAGAGATGGTCGTCTTCAACTAATCTTAAATAGTCTCAAAGAAGCAGTGAGTGAGCGTTTTTGGATTCAGGTAGCTAATCATGATTATGATTCTGAAATTTATCATATTTTAGATCAATATAAGGGACAAATTCCTGTCATTATTCGCTACGAAAATGAACAAAAAAATATTCTTTTGCCTGGTTATTTAGTTGCAAAAGACGCTGGCTTACAAGAATCTTTAAAACAGATTGTCATGAAAACGATTTATCGTTAAAAATCAATGAAAATAAAAGAATTTTAACTTTAAATATGGTATAATCAGTTAGAATGTTAAAAGAAAAAGGAGCAAAACCAAATGAAACGTATTGCTGTTTTGACTAGTGGTGGGGACGCCCCTGGTATGAATGCTGCCATTCGTGCAGTTGTTCGTCAAGCAATCTCAGAAGGAATGGAAGTTTTTGGTATCTATGATGGATACGCTGGTATGGTTGCTGGTGAAATTTATCCACTTGATGCTGCTTCAGTAGGAGACATCATTTCACGTGGTGGTACTTTCCTTCACTCAGCTCGTTACCCTGAGTTTGCAAAACTCGAAGGTCAACTTAAAGGGATTGAGCAATTGAAAAAACACGGTATCGAAGGTGTCGTGGTTATCGGTGGTGACGGTTCTTATCATGGAGCTATGCGCCTGACTGAGCATGGATTCCCTGCTATTGGACTTCCTGGAACAATCGATAACGATATCGTAGGTACTGACTTTACAATCGGATTTGACACTGCAGTAACAACTGCAATGGATGCAATCGATAAGATTCGTGATACATCATCAAGTCACCGTCGTACTTTCGTTGTTGAAGTAATGGGACGTAACGCAGGTGATATCGCTCTTTGGGCAGGTATTGCAACAGGTGCTGACGAAATCATCATCCCTGAAGAAGGCTTCAAATTTGAAGATATCGTAGCAAGCATCAAAGCTGGATATGAACACGGTAAAAAACACAACATTATCGTTTTAGCAGAAGGTGTCATGTCAGCAGCTGAATTTGGTCAAAAACTAAAAGAAGCTGGCGATACAAGTGATCTTCGTGTGACAGAACTTGGTCACATCCAACGTGGTGGTTCACCAACTGCTCGTGACCGTGTATTGGCATCTCGTATGGGCGCACACGCTGTTAAACTCCTTAAACAAGGAATCGGTGGTGTTGCTGTCGGTATTCGTAATGAGAAAATGGTTGAAAATCCAATTCTTGGAACTGCAGAAGAAGGAGCTTTATTTAGCCTAACAGCTGATGGTAATATCGTTGTTAACAACCCTCACAAAGCTGATATTGAACTTGCTACTTTGAACAAGAGCTTGTCTTAATCAACTTTAACTAATCTGGTAAAATGACCATAAAAGGTCGAATTATATAAAGGAGTCACAAAATCATGAACAAACGTGTAAAAATCGTTGCAACATTGGGTCCAGCGGTAGAAATCCGTGGTGGTAAGAAATACGGTGAAGATGGATACTGGAGTGGTAAACTTGATGTTGAAGAATCAGCACAAAATATCGCTAAATTGATCGAAGCTGGAGCTAATACTTTCCGTTTCAACTTCTCACACGGTGACCACCAAGAACAAGGTGACCGTATGGCTACTGTTAAACTTGCAGAAAAAATTGCAGGTAAAAAAGTTGGTTTCCTTCTTGATACAAAAGGTCCAGAAATCCGTACAGAATTGTTCGAAGGTGACGCTAAAGAATATTCTTACGTAACTGGTGAAAAAATTCGTGTTGCTACTAAACAAGGTATCCAATCAACTCGTGAAGTTATTGCCTTGAACGTAGCTGGTGGTCTTGACATCTATGATGATGTTGAAGTTGGACGCCAAGTATTGGTTGACGATGGTAAACTTGGTCTTCGTGTTATCGAAAAAGACGATGCGGCTCGCGAATTTGTCGTAGAAGTTGAAAACGATGGTATCATCGCTAAACAAAAAGGTGTGAACATCCCTAACACTAAAATTCCTTTCCCAGCACTTGCTGAACGTGATAACGACGATATCCGCTTCGGTCTTGAGCAAGGAATCAACTTCATCGCGATTTCTTTCGTACGTACTGCAAAAGACGTTAACGAAGTTCGTGCAATCTGTGAAGAAACTGGAAACGGACATGTTCAATTGTTCGCTAAAATCGAAAACCAACAAGGTATCGACAACTTGGATGAAATCATCGAAGCTGCTGACGGTATCATGATCGCTCGTGGTGACATGGGGATCGAAGTACCATTTGAAATGGTTCCAGTTTACCAAAAAATGATCATCACTAAAGTGAACGCTGCTGGTAAAGTTGTTATCACTGCAACAAACATGCTTGAAACAATGACTGAAAAACCACGTGCAACTCGTTCAGAAGTATCAGACGTGTTTAACGCTGTTATTGACGGAACTGATGCTACAATGCTTTCAGGTGAGTCAGCAAATGGTAAATACCCACTTGAGTCTGTTCGTACAATGGCAACTATCGATAAGAATGCTCAAACTCTTCTTAACGAATACGGACGTTTGAACTCAGATTCATTTGAACGTAACTCTAAGACAGAAGTTATGGCTTCAGCTGTTAAAGATGCTACTAACTCAATGGATATCAAATTGGTTGTAACTCTTACTAAGACTGGTCACACAGCTCGTTTGATCTCTAAATACCGTCCAAATGCTGACATCTTGGCATTGACATTCGACGAATTGACAGAACGTGGATTGATGTTGAACTGGGGTGTTATCCCAATGTTGACAGATGCTCCATCATCAACTGACGACATGTTCGAAATCGCAGAACGTAAAGCAGTTGAAGCAGGTCTTGTACAATCTGGTGACGATATCGTTATCGTTGCAGGTGTACCACTTGGTGAAGCTGTTCGTACAAACACAATGCGTATCCGTACTGTACGTTAATCTAATATTAAAAAGCCTATCATATCAAGCTTTCTAGCCTGTATGATGGGCTCTTTTTTTGTCTATGGGGCAAAAAGGGGGCAAAACTTTTTTTCCTATTTGATGATATTGAATCTAAAAGATCTAAAACTGCATTCTCCATGTTTTTAGTGATGTGAGTGGAGCTTTCACTGGTCACTTTAGTATCTTAATGGCTAATCTTAGCAAGGATTGTTTTTAAAGAGAAGTTGTTACAATAAAAAGCCTATAAGCATATAATTGAGTGAAGTTATAGATGTTTATTGTCGGAAGGAAAAGACAAAAGATGCGACCTAGTAGGACTCAGCAAAATAAAAAAAGCTCTCTGGTAAAACCAGAAAGCCTGAGAGGCATCTCCATGTGAGAAATCGGTTCACACAATTTCTCAAGGTCCGCTCCTGCGTTATGACCTCCTATGCTCAATAGTAGCTCTCGCTACATATCGACTCATCGCATCGTCTATTCTACTATAAGGTCCATAAAATGTCAAGAAAAAATCAGCTCCCTATTAAGGAACTGATCAACAATGCTAATTGCCGGGATCGAACCGGCGACCTCATCCTTACCATGGATGCGCTCTGCCTACTGAGCTAAATCAGCTTACTTAAAAAGTATACTATAGTTTCAAATCTTTGTCAATAAGTTATTTTCTTTAAAATATAATCGACTTTCCGCTCAAAAAAAGGCTTAAGGAGATAGTTCCTAAGCCAGTGTTTCTTTTAGCCTAATTTTTCTTTTATTTTGTCTGGATTCCAGATAAAGCTTGCGATAAAGCTAAAGATGATGGTAACAATTGCAACTAAGACAGCAACAATCAGTGCTGGTATGCGAATAAACCACCACAAAGGATTTGGTTTTTTATTTGTATGCCATTGTTTTGTTTCCTCATCCAGACGTTGGAATTCTGATTGGATACGTTCAGCAACCATCTCAATTCCTTCATCATTCATTTTCTTAATGTCCGAGATATCGATAGGATTTCCGAAGTTCATATCGACACGTTCACGACTGATGAGTCCTTTTAAGGTCATTGGACCAGTATAAGTAACTGGCATGATGCGAACCTTGGCCATTTTAGCAATCAGAGCTACGCCACCTTTTACATCGTTAGAATGACGACTACCGCTTGGGAACATGATGAGAGATCGGTCGCTCTTTTTAAGGACATTGATAGGATACTTAATGGCAGAAGCGCTAGGATTTTCCCGATCAATAGGAAAGGCGCCACACATACGAATCCACCAACCAAAGATTCGGTTGGAGAAAAGTTCCTTTTTAGCCATAAAAACAAACTGTTTCGGTTTGGTCGCAAATGCCATGTAGACAGGATCCCACCAGGTACGATGGGGAGCGACTAGGATATAGTTTTCATCTTGACTTGGAATTTTATCAGTATTATGGTAGTGAGCATTACCGTTGATAGACCATAGGATCAAGACAACAAGCCCACGTAGATAGGTATAAAACATGGTGTCTCCTTCAGTTTTCTTTCTTTTATTATACCTTATCATAGCAGGACAGGCAAACATTTTTTATGGGATCAAGATAGGGTTAGGATGAAATTAGAATTATTCTAAAAAAAGTGATATGATAGAATTTATGGATAAAAATAAAATGATGGGATTAACCCAAGCAGAAGTTAGAGACCGACAGTCACAGGGACAGGTCAATGATTTCCAAGCTTCAGCTAGCACGAGTACCTGGCAGATTGTAAAGCGAAATGTCTTTACTTTATTTAACGCCTTAAACTTTGCCATTGCCTTAGCGCTCGCTTTTGTTCAGGCCTGGACCAACCTAGTTTTCTTTGCTGTTATCTGCTTTAATGCTTTTTCTGGGATTGTAACCGAGCTACGTGCTAAACATATGGTTGATAAACTCAACCTCTTGAATAAAGAAAAAATTACGACAATTCGTGATGGACAAGAGGTAGCTTTGGACCCTGAAGAACTTGTTTTGGACGATGTGATTCGCTTGTCAGCAGGGGATCAGATTCCAAGTGATGCCATTGTTATAGATGGCTTTGCAGAAGTAAACGAAGCCATGTTAACAGGTGAGAGTGATCTAGTTCAAAAAGAAGTTGATGCCTTACTCTTATCAGGGAGCTTCTTAGCCAGTGGGACAGTTCTAGCCAGGGTCAATCATGTTGGAGCGGACAACTATGCAGCTAAACTCATGCTTGAAGCTAAGACAGTGAAACCAATCAACTCTCGTATCATGAAATCGCTAGACCAACTAGCTGGCTTTACTGGAAAAATCATTATTCCTTTTGGAGTTGCTCTCTTGCTTGAAGCCTTGGTCTTAAAAGGTTTGCCACTGAAGTCTTCTGTAGTCAATTCATCTACAGCTCTTTTGGGGATGTTGCCTAAGGGAATTGCTCTCTTGACCATTACCTCTCTTTTAACCGCTGTCATCAAGCTTGGGTTGAAAAAGGTCTTGGTACAGGAGATGTACTCTGTCGAGACTTTGGCGCGCGTGGATATGCTCTGTCTGGATAAGACAGGAACCATCACTCAAGGGAAGATGCAGGTTGAGACGGTCCTTCCTCTTACTCAAGCTTACACCAAAGATGCCATTGCCAAAATACTAACTAGTTATATGGCACACAGTGAGGATAAAAATCCAACAGCTCAAGCTATTCGAAAGCGTTTTGCGGGAGAGGTAGCTTATCCTATGATTTCTAGCCTTCCATTTTCAAGTGATCGAAAATGGGGAGCAATGGAGTTGGAAGGTCTAGGAACTGTTTTCCTAGGCGCACCGGAGATGTTGTTGGATGCTGAAGTTACTGAAGCTAGAGAAGCTCTTGAACGAGGATCTCGTGTCTTGGTGTTAGCGCTCAGTCAAGAAAAACTTGACCATCACAAGCCACAAAAGCCATCTGATATTCAGGCTTTGGCTTTGCTTGAGATTCTAGATCCGATTCGAGAAGGTGCTGCTGAGACGCTAGACTATCTTCGTTCTCAGGAAGTGGGATTGAAAATTATCTCTGGTGATAATCCAGTCACTGTTTCAAGTATTGCTCAAAAAGCAGGTTTTGCAGACTATCAGAGCTATGTAGATTGTTCGAAAATTAATGATGAAGAATTGATAGCCATGGCTGAGGAAACAGCCATTTTCGGACGTGTCTCGCCTCATCAAAAGAAACTGATTATCCAAACTCTGAAAAAAGCAGGACATACTACAGCAATGACAGGGGATGGTGTCAATGATATCCTAGCTCTCCGTGAGGCAGACTGTTCCATTGTTATGGCTGAAGGAGACCCAGCAACTCGTCAGATTGCAAATCTGGTCCTCTTGAATTCAGATTTCAATGATGTTCCTGAGATTCTATTTGAAGGTCGTCGTGTGGTTAATAATATTGCCCACATTGCTCCGATTTTCTTGATTAAGACAATCTATTCCTTCTTGCTAGCAGTTATCTGTATTGCCAGTGCTTTGTTGGGACGTACTGAATGGATTTTGATTTTCCCATTCATTCCGATTCAGATAACTATGATTGACCAGTTCGTGGAAGGATTCCCACCGTTTGTATTAACTTTTGAACGAAATATCAAACCTGTGGAACAAAACTTCCTCAGAAAATCCATGCTACGTGCACTACCAAGTGCCTTGATGGTAGTCTTTAGTGTTCTCTTTGTTAAAATTTTTGGAACCAGTCAAGGCTGGTCAGCCATTGAAATTTCGACTCTTCTGTATTATCTACTAGCGTCGATTGGTTTCATGTCTGTAGTTAGAGCTTGCTTGCCATTTAGTCTATGGCGTGTCCTCTTAATTATTTGGTCAGTTGGTGGCTTCCTTGGAACGGCTCTATTCCCAAGAATCCAAAAACTACTTGAAATTTCAACACTGACAGGACAAACATTGCCTATCTATAGCATTATGATGCTCGTCTTTATTGTGATTTTCATCCTGACAAGTCGTTATCAAGTTAAAAGATAAAGAAAGACTGCAATCCATGATTGCGGTCTTTTTAGGTGCAGGATTGCCAGATAAAATATGGTATAATAAAGGGAAATAGAGTTTTTGAAAGTGAGAGAAGATGATTTCAAAGAGATTAGAAACAGTAGCTTCTTTTGTTCCCAAAGGAGCTGTTTTACTGGACGTCGGAAGCGACCATGCTTATTTACCGATTGAGCTAGTTGAAAAGGGTCACATCGATCGTGCCATCGCAGGAGAGGTTGTAGAAGGTCCCTATCAATCTGCAGTAAAAAATGTTGAGAGTCATGGTTTGACTGAGAAAATCCAGGTTCGTTTAGCCAATGGTTTGGCTGCTTTTGAAGAGGCTGACCAGGTTTCTGTCATCACTATTGCAGGAATGGGTGGTCGCTTGATTGCTACGATATTAGAAGAAGGATTAGACAAACTTGCCAATGTTGAGCGTTTGATTCTTCAACCCAATAATCGTGAAGATGAGTTGCGTTCTTGGTTACAAGAGCATGGTTTTCAAATCATAGCAGAAAGTATTCTAGAAGAAGCTGGGAAATTCTACGAGATCATAGTTGCAGAAGCTGGTGAAATGAATCTATCAGCAACTGATGTCCGCTTTGGCCCCTTCTTGTCCAAAGAAGTCAGTCCAGTCTTCATCCAAAAATGGCAAAAAGAAGCTGCTAAGCTTGAGTTTGCCCTTAGTCAAATTCCAGAAAAAAATCAAGAAGAACGTCAGGTTCTAGCAGATAAAATTCAAGCCATCAAGGAGGTGCTCCATGAAAGCAAGTGAAGTGATTAAGCGTTATGAAGCCTATTGCCCTCAAGAATTTTCTATGGAAGGCGATAGTCGTGGTCTACAAATTGGCACCCTAGACAAGGAAATTCAAAAGGTCATGGTTGCTCTTGATATCCGTGAAGAGACAGTCGCTGAAGCTATTTACAAGGGTGTTGATCTGATTATCGTTAAGCACGCACCTATCTTTCGTCCGATTAAGGACTTGGTAGCTAGTCGTCCTCAAAATCAGATTTATATCAATCTCATCAAGCATGATATCGCCGTCTACGTCAGTCATACTAATATTGATATTGTTGAAAATGGTCTCAATGACTGGTTCTGCCAACTGTTAGATATTAAAGATACAACCTATATACAGGAAACAGGTCCTGAACGTGGGATTGGCCGTATTGGAACTATTAGACCTCAAACATTTAAGGGATTTGCTGACCATGTTAAGGAAGTCTTTGGTCTAGATAGCCTTCGTATGGTGTATTATCAAGAGAAGGATTTGCAAAAGACAATCTCAAGAGTGGCTATCTGTGGTGGCAGTGGGCAATCTTTCTATTCTGATGCTTTAGCAAAAGGAGCAGATCTTTATATCACTGGTGATATTTATTATCATACTGCCCAGGATATGTTATCTGACGGTTTGCTGGCATTAGATCCAGGCCACTATATCGAAGTGCTTTTTGTGGAAAGAATTGCAGCGCTCTTGAACGAATGGAAGGAAGAGAATGCTTGGTTGCTAGAAGTAGTCGCAAGTCAGGCTTCTACCAATCCATTCCATCATATCTAGTTAGAAGGTAAAGACAATGAAAAAAGTTGCCATTGTAGGAGCAGGAATTGTAGGGGCAACAGCTGCCTACTATCTCTCTAAGGAAACAGATGTCGAAGTAACTGTCTTTGATCATGGGTACGGACAAGCTACCAAGGCAGCGGCAGGAATCATCAGTCCTTGGTTCTCTAAACGACGTAATAAAGCTTGGTACAAGATGGCTCGCCTAGGAGCAGACTTTTATGTAGATTTATTAGCTGATTTAGAAAAAACTGGTCAAAAGGTTGATTTCTACCAGCGCTCAGGAGTCTTCCTTCTCAAAAAAGATGATTCCAAGCTCGAGGAACTCTATGACTTAGCCTTGCAACGTAGAGATGAATCTCCCTTAATTGGCGAATTAGCCATTTTGGACCAAGCTGCTGCAAGCAGCCTATTCCCTGGTCTAAAGGGATTTGAGAGATTGCTCTATGCTTCTGGAGGAGCTCGAGTAGATGGGCAACTCCTAGTGAGTCGTTTACTGGATGCCAGTCAGGTTAAGGTCGTAAAGAAAGAGGTTAGTCTAACTCCTTTATTATCAGGCTATCAGATAGACAATCAAATGTTTGATCAAGTAATTTTATCTACGGGAGCTTGGCTTGGACACATTTTGGAGCCTTTAGGCTATGAGGTGGATGTTCGTCCTCAAAAAGGTCAACTTAGAGATTATCAGGTTGATTTAGACATGGCAAGCTATCCTGTTGTCATGCCGGAAGGTGAGTGGGATTTGATACCATTTCCTGGAGGTAAGTTATCTCTAGGAGCTACCCATGAGAATGACATGGGATTTGATCTTACAGTCGATAAAAATTTGCTCCAACAAATGGCGGAGGCGGCGAGTCCATTTTATCCAGCCCTGGCTGAGGCAATTTTATCTGGTGAACGTGTGGGTATTCGGGCTTATACGAGTGACTTTTCTCCATTTTTCGGACAGGTTCCAAACTTATCAGGAATCTATACAGCAAGTGGTCTAGGATCTTCAGGATTAACGACTGGTCCTATTATCGGTTATCATCTAGCTCAAATGCTTCAGGGGAGAAGTGGTGTATTAGATCCAGCAGCTTATCCGATTGCAAAGTATGTCCAACGAAAAGAAATTAAGTAAATGTTTTACTTTATTTTACGTAATCTTTCGGGGTAGCAAATGACATTCCCCATCAAAAATGGTAAAATGAAAAAAATAATCTAAGAATCGAGGAAAAAAGATGCAAGAAAAGATTTTGGTAACAGGTGGTGCAGGTTTTATCGGAACTCACACTGTCATTGAGTTAATCCAAGCAGATCACCAAGTTGTTGTGGTGGATAACTTGGTCAACAGTAGCCGTAAAAGTTTAGAAGTAGTGGAAAGAATTACAGGAGTTGAGATTCCTTTTTATGAAGCTGATATCCGTGATACAGATACTCTTCGTGATATTTTCAAACATGAAGAGCCAACAGGTGTTATCCATTTTGCAGGTTTGAAGGCAGTTGGTGAGTCAACTCGTATCCCTCTTGCCTACTATGATAACAATATTGCCGGTACAGTTAGCCTTTTGAAGGCAATGGAAGAAAATAACTGTAAAAACATTATCTTCAGCTCTTCAGCAACAGTTTATGGAGATCCTCATACTGTTCCAATCCTAGAAAACTTCCCACTTTCAGCTACTAACCCATATGGCCGTACAAAACTGATGCTTGAAGAAATCTTGACAGATATTTATAAAGCAGACTCAGAATGGAACGTTGTGTTGCTTCGTTATTTCAACCCAATCGGTGCGCATGAGAGTGGAGATCTAGGAGAAAATCCAAACGGTATTCCAAATAACCTTTTGCCATATGTAACACAAGTCGCAGTTGGTAAGTTGGAACAAGTTCAAGTCTTTGGAGATGACTACGATACAGAAGATGGAACAGGTGTTCGTGACTATATCCACGTCGTTGACCTAGCAAAAGGACACGTTGCAGCCCTTAAGAAGCTTCAAAAAGATTCAGGACTAAACGTTTATAACCTTGGTACTGGAAAAGGCTACTCTGTTCTTGAAATTATCCAAAATATGGAGAAAGCTGTTGGGCGCCCAATTCCATACCGTATCGTTGAACGTCGCCCAGGTGATATCGCAGCCTGCTACTCAGACCCAGCAAAAGCTAAGGAAGAGCTCGGATGGGAAGCAGGACTTGGTATTACAGAAATGTGTGAAGATGCGTGGCGTTGGCAGAGCAAACATCCAAATGGATTTGAAGACTAAAATGATGATTTCAATCATAGTCCCATGTTTAAACGAAGAGGAAGTACTTCCTCTTTTTTATCAAACTCTTGAAGCTCTGATTCCAGATTTGGGAACAGAAATCGAATATATTTTTGTAGATGATGGGTCAACTGATAGGACTTTGGAAGTTTTAAAGGCATATAGGGAGCAAAATTCTGCAGTACATTATATCTCTTTCTCGCGAAACTTTGGGAAGGAAGCGGCCTTATATGCAGGATTACAGCAAGCAAGTGGAGATTTGGTTGTGGTTATGGATGCAGACCTTCAGGATCCGCCAAACCTCCTGCTTGAGATGAAAGAACTACTAGATCAGAATCCGGATTTGGACTGTGTGGGAACTCGTAGAACTAGTCGAGAGGGAGAGCCATTTCTACGTAGTTTCTGTGCCAATCTTTTTTATCGTTTCATGCAAAAAATTAGCCCAGTAGCTCTTCCCCTAGGGGTTCGTGATTTTCGGATGATGAGAAAATCAGTAGTAGATGCAGTGTTAGAATTGACAGAATACAATCGCTTTTCTAAAGGCCTCTTTGCCTGGGTTGGTTTTCATACTCACTATCTAGAATACCCTAATGTTGAAAGGCAGGCAGGTAAGACTAGTTGGAGCTTTAGGCAACTCTTTTTCTACTCTATCGAAGGGATTGTAAATTTTTCAGATTTTCCTTTGATATTAGCCTTTGTTGCTGGTCTTACGTCTTGTTTTATGGCTTTGGTGATGACCCTTTTTGTAGTTATTCGTACTCTTATGCTTGGGAATCCAACCTCTGGCTGGACATCTCTGATGGCTGTCATTCTATTTCTTGGTGGTGTCCAATTATTGACCATTGGTATTCTGGGAAAATATGTCAGTAAAATTTATCTAGAAACAAAAAAAAGGCCCCTCTATCTGATAAAAGAACAGAGTGAGCCGAGATAGGCTTTGATAAAAATTAGTCCTTCAAAAGACTATAATTTTCTGGAAAAATATGCTAAACTAGAAGAAGCGGGATTTAGAAATATAATCTCCATTAACGATTAAAACTGGTCTTTGATGAGAGCGCGAGTTGGGCAATTTTTAACAGCCTCTAAGACGTCTTGACTAGGAGAAATTTCTTTTTCTAGTTGATCAGGATCATCGTAAAAACGTACAATACCATTATCATGGTAATCAAATAATTCAGAATAAGTTTGGCATAGCCCACAGGCAATGCATCGTTCAGGTATAAGTGTGATTTTCATACTTATATTGTAATAAGAAAATAGAAAAAAAACAAGGAGTAAGGTATGGAAAAGGAACCGTGGCAAGAAGATATCTATAACAATGAGGAAAGCCGTTCGGAGCGTAGAAGCAGAGGAAATAAGGGAACAGGAGTGGTAGCCAACCGTATTCTAACCATTTTAGCTTGTATTTTCTTTGTAATCGTGGTCGGTATGATTGCTGTTTTAATCTATCTGTCTTCAGGTGGTAGTGATCGTACGGCAGCCTTGAAAGATTTTCATGATTCTTCTGCGCCTAAGGTAGAGGAAGTTTCTTCAACATCATCAAGTAGTTCAGTTGAAGCATCAAGTTCTGAAGCAGAATCAACTTCTTCAAGTAGTTCAGAGGGACATGCTAATGCCGAGGGAACTATTACTGTTCTTGCTGGTGAAGGTGAAGCGGCTATCGCAGCTAGAGCAGGAATTTCTATTGCCCAGCTTGAAGCCTTGAATCCTGGTCATATGTCCTCAGGTTCTTGGTTTGCAAATCCTGGTGATGTTCTTAAGACAAGATAGGAGTTAGAATGAAAACAATTCAGATCGCTATTGATGGTCCAGCTTCAAGTGGTAAGAGTACAGTAGCTAAGATCATAGCTAAGGATTTTGGTTACACCTACTTGGATACAGGTGCCATGTATCGTGCGGCAACTTATATTGCCTTACAGCATCAAATTAATCCAGAAGAATCTAGTCAACTCCTTGATCTATTGGATCAATATCCGATTAGTTTTGGGCGTTCTGAGGATGGAGAACAGCTTGTCTATGTCGGTGATGTAGATGTTAGCCATCCAATCAGAGAAAATACTGTGACCAATGCGGTATCAGCTTTTGCTGCCATTCCAGCCATTCGTGAAAAATTGGTAGCTCTCCAGCAAGAAATTGCCCAACAAGGCGGAATCGTCATGGATGGTCGAGATATTGGTACAGTGGTCTTGCCTAAGGCTGAATTGAAGATTTTTCTTGTTGCTTCAGTGGATGAACGTGCAGAACGACGTTATAAGGAAAATCTTTCAAAGGGGATCGAAACAGATTTGGAAACTTTGAAAGAAGAGATTGCTGCGCGTGATTATAAAGATAGTCATCGTGAAACTTCTCCTCTTAAGCAGGCAGATGATGCAATCTATCTGGACACGACAGGACTAAGTATTTTAGAAGTTGTCGAAAAAATTAAATCAGAAGCAGTTAAACATTTTTAATTGAAGCTCATAATCGATTGACCACGATGGTGGTCAATTTTTTACGATTTGTCAAATCTTCTATTTTAGGGTATAATAATTTCTGTTAAAGAAAATTTGACAATCAAACAATCATGCAACTATAAGGAGATAAAATGAACAATCTACCAAATTGCCCAAAATGTAATTCAGAATACGTCTATGAAGACGGAGCATTGCTAGTCTGTCCAGAGTGTGCCTATGAATGGAATCCAGCAGAACAAACAGAAGCTGAAGATGGTGTTGTTGCTATTGATGCTAATGGAAATAAATTAGCTGATGGAGATACAGTAACCTTGATTAAGGACCTTAAGGTTAAAGGTGCTCCTAAAGACCTCAAACAAGGAACTCGTGTGAAAAACATCCGTATTGTTGAAGGTGACCACAACATTGACTGTAAGATCGATGGTTTTGGTGCTATGAAGCTTAAATCAGAATTTGTGAAGAAGATTTAATCATGATTAAAAATGAAAAAGTAATATTTTATAGTCGTATCTTTTTATTTATAGCAGCCTTTACCGGTGTATACTTGGAGATTACCAAACGCGGTGGTTTAGGGATGTTGCTTTACTACACTGTACTTTCTAACCTTTTGGTTGTACTTTTTACAGGTTATCTTTTGTTAAAGATGCGTAGTGGTGGTGATAGTTGGCAGAGTCCTAGTATTCTACGTCTCAAAGGTGGTGTTACTATGAGTATTATGATTACTTGTGTCATCTATCATTTCATGCTAGCTCCTTTGACGACAGATTTTTACCGTTTGGAAAATTTCCTTTGCCATTATATTGTCCCTCTCTGGTTTTTAGCAGATACAATTATTTTTGATAAGAGTCGTCAATATAAGTTAGTTGATCCCATGCTTTGGACTAGCCTTCCTTTGCTTTATATGATTTTTGCCCTTTTAAACGGTTTTGTTTTAAAGATGGATGTCCCTAATGCTAAGGATAGTCCCTTCCCTTATTTCTTTTTGAATGCTACCAAACATGGTTGGGGCTTTGTCTTTAAATGGGCAGCAACTATCTTTGTTGCCTACATGGTTTCAGGATATCTCTTTTATCTTGTGAAAAGTATTAAGAAATCTAAGAATTAAAAGTACCCAATGTGGGTGCTTTTTTTGTGATAGAGATAATTGTACCCGGACAAATCGATTTATTTTATCTTGTTATGCAGTCTTTTATACCTTACAATAAAACTGTAGCTACCAATACAACTATTGAGGATGAAAAAAATGACTGAAAATCGTTATGAATTAAATAAGAATTTAGCACAGATGCTTAAAGGTGGCGTCATCATGGATGTTCAAAATCCTGAGCAAGCAAGAATTGCAGAGGCTGCGGGTGCGGCAGCAGTTATGGCTTTGGAACGAATCCCAGCTGATATTCGTGCAGCGGGTGGTGTCTCTCGCATGAGTGATCCAAAGATGATTAAGGAAATCCAAGAAGCGGTCAGCATTCCAGTTATGGCTAAGGTTCGAATTGGGCATTTTGTTGAAGCTCAGATTTTAGAAGCTATCGAAATTGACTATATCGATGAGAGCGAAGTTCTATCTCCAGCTGACGATCGTTTCCATGTGGATAAGAAAGAATTCCAAGTTCCTTTTGTTTGCGGTGCTAAAGATCTAGGAGAAGCCTTGCGTCGTATCGCTGAAGGAGCATCGATGATCCGTACAAAAGGGGAACCTGGAACAGGAGACATCGTTCAGGCGGTTCGTCATATGCGTATGATGAATCAAGAAATCCGCCGCATTCAAAATCTCCGTGAGGACGAGTTATATGTCGCAGCAAAAGAACTCCAAGTACCTGTAGAATTAGTTCAATACGTTCACGAACATGGAAAACTACCAGTCGTGAACTTTGCGGCTGGAGGGGTTGCAACACCAGCGGACGCTGCTCTCATGATGCAACTTGGTGCTGAAGGCGTCTTTGTTGGTTCAGGGATTTTCAAATCAGGTGATCCTGTTAAACGAGCAGCAGCAATTGTCAAGGCAGTTACAAACTATCAAAATCCTCAAATTTTAGCTCAAATCTCAGAAGATTTGGGAGAAGCCATGGTTGGTATCAATGAGAATGAAATCCAAATTCTCATGGCTGAGCGAGGAAAATAGATGAAAATTGGAATATTGGCCTTGCAAGGCGCCTTTGTAGAGCATGAGAAAGTCCTTGCCAAACTAGGAGTTGAAAGTGTTGAACTGCGAAATCTAGAAGACTTTCAGCAACATCGAGGTGAGCTGTCAGGTTTGATTTTACCTGGAGGTGAGTCGACAGCTATGGGAAAACTCCTACGTGACCAGCAGATGCTACTTCCTCTAAGAGAGGCTATTCTCAATGGTTTACCAGTCTTTGGGACTTGTGCAGGCTTGATTTTGCTAGCGAGACAAATCACTTCTCAGGAAGAGAGCCATCTATCGACTATGGACATAGTAGTGGAGCGCAATGCCTATGGACGTCAGCTAGGAAGCTTTTATACAGAAGCAGACTGCAAGGGTGTTGGCAAGATTCCCATGACCTTTATCCGTGGACCTATTATTAGTGAAGTTGGTAAGGGTGTTGATGTTCTGTCAGTAGTGAACAATCAAATCGTTGCTGCTCAAGAAAAGAATATGCTAGTGACCTCCTTTCATCCGGAATTGACAAATGATCTTCGCTTGCATCAATACTTTATCAATATGTGCAAATAAAAATAGGTCGGGATTTTCCCGGCCTATTTTTACATGTAATAAACAATGGCAATGTATTGGAGGGCAGAGGCAACAAGAATAAAGAGATGCCAGATCATGTGGAAGTAAGGTTTCTTCTTAGCATAAAAACCAGCACCAACTGTATAACAAAGCCCACCTGATACCATAAGAGTCCAAAAGATTGGATTTGTTTGACTGATGATTGCTGGTAGGATAGCCACAACTAGCCAACCCATGATGAGGTAGAGTATCAGACTAAATTTCTCATTGACCTTTTTGGCAAAAATCTTATAGAGAATACCAAATATAGTTGTTCCCCACTGAATGGCGATAATCAGATAACCAAACCAGTTATTCATCAAGGTCAAAACGACAGGAGTATAAGAGCCAGCAATCGCAACATAAATCATGGAATGGTCGATAATGCGCAAGACATACTTATGAGTGGAACCATAAGCCATAGAATGATAAATAGTCGATGAAAGGAACATAAGAAAGAGGCTGATGACGAAGATGGAAACTCCGATAGACGATAAGAAACCATGGGCCTCATAACTGTAAGTAGATGAAATGGGAAGTAGGATGAGCATGATAAATGCTCCTACAGCATGGGTGACACTGTTGGCAATTTCTTCTCCAAAACTAAGTCGTTTACTAAGTTTGAAACTAGTATTCATTTGTTTCCTCCTTTTCGGTTTCTGTATAGACTAGTGCAAGTGTTTGATGATAGAGTTTGACCGTTTGGCAGCTTGCCTGGATAATGGGATTAGCTGGGTCTAGGTCTTCATTCATATAGTCCACAAAAGCATTGTAAAGTTCTTGTGAGTTAGTCTCTGTGTGTAGGGTGTTTAGGGTTTGAGCAATTTCCTGGATTGAAAAAACAGACTTGAGTGTTGTGATAGCAATCAATCGAGCAATTTGTTTGCGTTGGTATTTTTTCTTTTCAGGTTTACTGATATAGCCGTGCTTCACATAGTTGTTCACCATTGATGCAGTTAAACCTTTCTCTTTAGCAAGAGAAATAGGGGAACAAACTTTATTCACATAAAGTAGGACCTGATCCAAATAGAGCTCAATGTTTGGAATTTCGTCCCATTCTGGGTAGGAAAAAGTAGCTTTCATTTCCAACTCCTGTTTATCTAGTTTTGATAACTAGATTATAAAATAATAGAAATAAAAAGTCAAGTTTTAACTGCTTGTAGAAACCCTTAAATTATGCTATGATGAGAGAAACTAGTCAGAAAAGAGGAGATAAGATGGAAATTCGTTTAGCCTTTCCAAATGAAGTTGATGCAATTATGCAGGTGATTGAGGATGCTAAAAAATGCTTGGCGGAAGCTGGTAGCACTCAGTGGCAAAACGGCTACCCAGATGCAGATACCATTATTGAAGATATCATCTCTGGTCAAGCTTATGTAGCCCTAGACGAAGGTGATCTCTTAGCCTATGCAGCAGTGACTAAGAGCCCAGAATCTGCCTATGAAGCTATTTATGAAGGCAAATGGCAAGGAGGAGAGACAGAGTATCTAGTTTTTCATCGTATTGCTGTGGCAGCAGATGTTCAAGGGCAAGGGGTAGCGCAGACCTTCTTGGAAGGCTTGATTGAAGGCTTTGATTACCTAGATTTTCGTTCAGATACGCACGCTGAAAATAAGGCTATGCAACATATCTTTGAAAAGCTTGGCTTTAAAAAGGTTGGGAAGGTTCCAGTAGATGGAGAACGCCTAGCCTATCAAAAATTAAAATCCAATGCCTAAAAAGTATGCAAAAATGCTCTATGTTTCTCCCATAGGGGAGCTCTCACTTGTTGCTGATGACCACTACTTGCTTGGCATTTGGTTTCAAGGTCAGAAACATTTTGAGAGAGGTTTGGAAGCTGGGTGTATCGTTGATGTTCCAAGCCATCCAGTTTTGAACCAAGTTGCTTCTTATTTGGATAGCTATTTTTCAGGACAAGTTCAAGACCTATCTGAGCTTCCTCTGGCTCCTATTGGAAGTGAATTTGAAAAGAAAGTTTGGTCTTATCTACGGGAAATACCCTTTGGGCAGACAGTTACTTATGGTCAAATAGCTAAGGACTTGCATGTAGCTTCTCCTCAAGCTATCGGAGGAGCTGTAGGCCGAAATCCTTGGTCTATCCTCGTACCTTGTCACCGCGTACTCGGTTCCGGCAATCGCCTGACAGGCTTTGCTTCAGGAATTGAGAAGAAGGCTTGCCTATTGAAGCATGAAAATGCAACATTTAAAGAGAAAAAAGAATAGAAAGAGAAGAAAATGTTAGAATTTATCGAATATCCAAAATGTACAACTTGTAAAAAAGCCAAAAAAGAGTTAGATCAACTCGGATTAGAGTATAAAGATGTTCATATTGTAGAAGAAACACCAACTGAGGAAGTGATTTTGACCTGGTTAGAAACTTCAGGTTTTGAATTAAAACAGTTCTTTAATACCAGCGGTATCAAATATCGTGAGCTAGGATTGAAAGATAAGGTCGGAAGCATGTCAAAACAAGAAGCAGCTAAACTCTTAGCTAGTGATGGTATGTTACTCAAACGGCCAATTCTTGTTAAAGGTGGACAGATTCAGCAAATTGGCTATCGTAAAGCCTATGAAGAGCTTGGTTTGAATTAGGTTTTATCTATCTCTTTGATAAAAATAATATATGTCTGGCTTTTCTAAAAGTGTGTTAAACTAGTATTTAGACCCAGAAAGTCTTTACCCGTAGCAAATATTTTTAATCAGAGCAGAAGTATGATAGAATGAATCATTATCAGGAGAGGATGTTTCTATGAACGTTACAACACTTTTAGCATCAGATTGGTATCAAAACTTGATGCAGTATATTCCAGACGGCAAACTCTTTAGCTGGCGTTCGGTTTTTGATGGCATTCCAAGAATTGTCCAACAATTACCCACAACCTTGATGTTGACAGTATGTGGTGCTTTTTTTGGTATTGTGCTAGCTCTACTCTTTGCTATTGTGAAAATTAACAGAGTTAGATTTCTTTATCCATTACAAGCTTTTTTCGTTAGTTTCTTAAAAGGAACTCCAATTTTAGTTCAACTGATGTTGACCTATTACGGGATTCCACTAGCTCTAAAAGCACTGAATCAACAATGGGGAACCTCTTTAAACATTAATGCAATTCCAGCAGCAACGTTTGCCATTGTAGCTTTTGCTTTTAACGAAGCAGCCTACGCCAGTGAAACTATCCGTGCCGCTATTCTTTCTGTCAATCCTGGAGAGATTGAAGCCGCTCGTAGTCTCGGTATGACGCGTGCGCAAGTCTATCGTCGTGTGATTATTCCCAATGCAGCAGTGGTTGCAACACCAACCTTGATTAACTCCTTGATTGGCTTGACCAAGGGAACTTCCCTAGCCTTTAGTGCAGGTGTTGTGGAAGTTTTTGCCCAAGCTCAGATTTTGGGTGGTGCAGACTATCGTTACTTTGAGCGTTTCATCTCGGTCGCCCTAGTTTATTGGGTAGTGAATATCGCCATTGAAAATCTTGGTCGCTTTATTGAGAAAAAGATGGCAATCGAAGCACCAGATAATGTGGAAACAGATGTGAAAGGAGACCTTCGCTAATGATTAAGATTTCAAATTTAAGCAAATCCTTTTCAGGTCAAACCGTCTTGGATCATTTGAATTTAGATATTCAAAAAGGAGAGGTTGTTGCCTTGATTGGTTCTTCAGGGGCTGGAAAATCCACCTTTCTCCGTAGCCTAAACTATCTTGAAACACCTGATAGTGGAAGCATTCAAATCGATGACTTTTCAGTTGATTTTTCTCAAATTACGCAAGAAGAAATTCTAACTCTTCGTCGCAAACTATCGATGGTTTTCCAACAGTTTAATTTATTTGAGCGTAGAACAGCCTTAGACAATGTCAAGGAAGGTTTGCTTGTTGTCAAGAAATTATCGAACGAAGAAGCAACTAAGATTGCCAAAGAAGAGTTGGCTAAGGTTGGGCTTTCAGATCGTGAACAGCATTATCCGCGTCACTTGTCAGGGGGACAAAAACAACGGGTAGCTATAGCGCGTGCTCTAGCCATGAAACCAGACGTGTTACTTTTGGATGAACCAACTTCAGCCCTTGACCCAGAGTTGGTCGGTGAAGTGGAAAAATCTATCGCAGATGCTGCAAAATCAGGTCAAACCATGGTTTTGGTTAGTCACGATATGTCATTTGTTGCTCAAGTAGCTGATAAGGTTTTATTCTTGGATAAAGGAAAAATTATCGAGACTGGAACTCCTGATGAGATTATCAACCATCCTAAAGAAGAACGAACAAAAGAGTTCTTTGCTAGTTACAAACGGAACTATATTTGATATAATAGAAGATAAGAAAAACTCAGTTGGCTAAGCTAACTGGGTTTGCTCTTTAAAAATGTTAGAAATGAGAGAGAGCATGCTACTTCAAATATTTTCCTTGTACTTCCAAAGTTTAGTTTTAACCATGCTACTAGTCTTGATTGTCTTGGGACTTTGGATTGGTTTAAGAGCCCTATCAGGTGTTGATAAAACAGCTAAGGCTCGCCAAGCCCATCTTTACGATATGATTATGATTGGAGTTTTAACAATTCCAGTATTGTCATTTGCAACCATGAGCATTTTGTTGGTTCTCAAGGCTTAATAGTTGTAAAATGGGATTTAATCCGTTAGAATAAAAATAGTTACAACAAGAAAGAAGGAAAGTGAATGTACGATACGATTATTATCGGGGCAGGTCCTGCTGGGATGACTGCAGCCTTGTACGCAGCACGTAGCAATTTGAAAGTTGCTTTGATTGAAGGTGGACTTCCTGGTGGTCAGATGAACAATACTTCTGACATTGAAAACTATCCAGGTTATGCTAATATTAGTGGTCCTGAGTTGGCTGAAAAGATGTTTGAACCTCTTGAAAATCTAGGTGTTGAACATCTCTATGGCTTTGTAGAAAATATTGAGGACCATGGTGATGTGAAGAAAGTAATCACAGACGATGAAGAATTTGAAACTCGCACAGTTATCGTAGCGACTGGTTCAAAACATCGCCTCTTAGGAGTTCCAGGAGAAGAAGAACTGAATAGTCGTGGAGTTTCCTACTGTGCGGTTTGTGATGGAGCCTTTTTCCGTGACCAAGATTTGTTGGTTGTAGGTGGAGGTGACTCCGCGGTTGAAGAGGCTATCTTTTTAACACGGTTTGCAAAATCTGTTACCATTGTTCATCGTCGTGATGAGCTTCGTGCCCAAAAAGTCTTGCAAGACCGTGCCTTTGCCAATGAAAAAATCAACTTCATTTGGGATTCTGTCGTAAAAGAAATTAAGGGTGAAAACCGTGTGGAGTCAGTTGTCATTGAAAATGTTAAAACAAATCAAGTGACTGAACATGCCTTTGGAGGTATCTTCATCTATGTTGGTTTAGATCCAGTTAGCGATTTTACAAAAGATTTACAAATCCAAGATGAGTCAGGTTGGATTGCGACAGATGACCACATGAAGACAAGTGTTGCAGGTGTCTTTGCAGTTGGAGATGTTCGTCAGAAAGACCTTCGTCAAGTCACAACAGCAGTTGGAGATGGTGCGATTGCAGGTCAAGAAGCCTATAAATATATTACTGAACATAGTTAAAAAGGCGGTGGGACAGAAATCGATAGACAAAGTCTCGATTTCGTAGTCCCAGCCCCGCGAGGATGATTAGGAGCTTTTTGGAGTCTAAAAGACGAACAAAAAGTTCAATCAGCTACCGCGTCAAAGTTTGATTACTAATAAAAAGTGAGGTCGGGATCTTTTGTCCCAACCTCACTTTTTTATAATCGATTGCGGAAGACTTCGTACATGAGGATAGCAGCGGCAACACTAGCATTGAGACTTTGTACGTGTCCATTCATTGGAATAGTGATCATCTCGTCCACTTGCTTTTTGATGTTACTTGAGATACCTTTTCCTTCATTTCCGATAATGAGGGCGACTTTACCACTTGTGTTCCATTTATGGCAAGGAGTCCCGTTCATATCAGTTCCAAAAGTCCAAAAGCCCTCTTCTTTAAGTTTGTCCAAGGTTTGACTGAGGTTAGTCACGCGAGCGATAGGAACATGCTCAATGGCACCTGTTGCTGTTTTAGCAACGACAGGAGTAACGCCGACAGCTCGATGTTTGGGAATGATGACACCCGAAACATTGGTTGCATCAGCTGTTCTTAGAATAGAGCCGAGGTTGTGAGGGTCAGTTAGTCCATCAAGGATCAATAGCAGTGGATTTTTCTCTTGACGGGTCTTGGCAAGAATCTGCTCCAGTTCAGTGTAGGCGAATTCTGAAACGCGCAAGACAAAACCTTGGTGAACAGCTCCTTCAGTCATTTCGGAAAGAGACTTTTTTGAAGTCCAAGAGATAGAGACCTTCTTCTCGGTTGCTAGTTCTTTGACTTTTTCAACATTTTTTCCTCTTAAGTCTTCTTGAACATAGAGCTTGTTGCCAGTATTGGCTAAGAGGGCTTCGGTAACGGCGTGAACGCCATAGACAATATCGTTTGTTTTCATAGTTTTAATTTTAAAGTTATAGGACTGAGGCAAACTTATATCATTTTTAGGATACCTGTTGACTCAGTAGTTGCTAGTTTATTCTAGGATGAGGAGTCCTTCTTTGATTTCAAAAGGATCTTTTTCATTGATACGATCGTAGAACATGACGCCATTTAAGTGGTCAATTTCGTGTTGAACGACGATTGAGTTATAGCCCTTGAGTTTGATGCGGTGCTTTTCTCCATCTTTATCAAAATAGTCCACAGTTACTCGAGCATGGCGGATAACATAGCCTGGAACGGCACGGTCGACAGACAAGCAACCTTCTCCCTCGCCTAGAGCAGCATCTTGGACTGAGTGGGATACGATTTTGGGATTGTACATAACAGCTTGTAAGTCATAGGCTTCTTGAGGTGTTTCACCTTCCTCGGTGATATTAGGAACTAAAACAGCAATGATGCGTTTTGAGATATCTAATTGTGGTGCAGCAAGTCCGACTCCTCCACGTAGACCTAACTTTTCAGCCATAACTGGGTCTTGTGAATGTTTCAAAAATTGCATCATTTTTTCTCCGAGAATGATATCTTGATTACTCAAGGGGAAGCTGACTTCTTCAGCAACGGCACGAAGAGTTGGGTTTCCTTCGCGGATAATATCTTTCATATCAATTAAATGAGCAGCTTTGGTAATTCTTTCTATAGCAGACATGTTCTCTCTCCTTTTCTTACTTTACATGATAACACAAAATAGCCTAGAATGAAAGCACATTAGTTCTATCAGGATGCATTCTCCAGATGAAATACTATCTTGTCTATGGTATAATAAGTTAAGGAGACTTGCATCAAAAAGCAGGGAGAAGAAATATGGAAAAACGTAGTAGAAGCAGAAAAAATGGCTCGAACTTTCAAGTTATCAGAACATCTGTTCGATTTTTTAGGAACTATAAACAGTGGAGCAATAGAACTTTTATTGTAGTTTTGTTGGCTTTTGTAGCTCTCTCCATGGTCACGACTTTGTTAGTAGAAGGGGCTCAGGGGATTTCATTGACCAGTAGTGACTCGACTGTAGTACATCATAAATCCAATGCTCAGGAAAAGAGTGAGGATAATGAGAAAGAAACCAGTGCTCGTATAATGGCTCATGGAGATTTGCTTTATCATATTCCTATTTATCGTACAGCTCTAAAAGAGGATGGGAGCTATGATTTTCATGAAAATTTTGACTATGTCAAACCTTGGTTTAAGAAGGCTGATCTAGTCATAGGAGACTTTGAAGGGACTATTAGTAAGGACCATTACCTAGCAGGCTATCCTTTATTTAATGCTCCAGGAGAAGTTATGGATGCGATAAAGGATGCTGGTTATCAGGTGCTGGACTTGGCCCACAATCACATCTTGGACTCCCAGTTGGAAGGAGTTATCTCTACAGCGGATGCGATCGAAAAGGCAGGCATAACTCCAATTGGAGTATATACCCATGAAGCGCGTGATAAGGCGCCTTTAGTGATTAAGGAAGTAAATGGGATTAAGGTTGCTTTCCTAGCCTATTCTTATGGCTTCAATGGTATTGAGGAATACATCTCTAAAGAAGATTACAATAATTACCTGTCCGACTTAAATGAAGATAAGATGAAGGCTGAAATTGAGCGAGCTGAAAAAGAGGCAGACATTACCGTTGTCATGCCTCAAATGGGAATTGAGTATCAATTAGAACCAACTGAAGAACAAAAGATTCTCTACCACAAGATGATTGACTGGGGAGCTGACCTTATCTTTGGAGGGCATCCTCACGTTGTTGAACCAGCTGAAACAGTTGAAAAAGATGGAGATAAAAAACTCATTATCTACTCTATGGGCAATTTCCTATCTAATCAACGGATTGAAACCATGCAGGATGAGGAAAATGCCAAGTGGACGGAGCGTGGAGTCCTCATGGACGTAACCATAAAGAAGAAAGCAGGCAAGACAACTATTGAGACTGCAGAGGCTCATCCAACTTGGGTTAACCGTACTCTAAAAGGCACCTATTCACCTGACGGCTATCCACTTTTTCTTTATCAGACCTATATCTTGGAAGATTTTATAGAAGGTGGGGTTCATCGTGAAAAATTGGATGAGGAAACCAAGGAGAGAGTTGACATAGCCTACAAAGAAATGAATGAACATGTTGGCTTGAAGTGGTAGTGGTATTTCTTAGAGGAGACGAGATGACGATAAAATTAATTGCGACAGACATGGATGGAACCTTATTGGACCCCAAAGGTCAAGTAGATATACCTCGTTTGGAGAAGATTCTTGATCAGCTAGAGGAAAGGGGAATTCGATTTGTCATTGCGACTGGAAATGAGATTCATCGTGTGAAACAATTACTAGGGCATTTGACAGAGCGAGTAGTTTTGATTGTAGCTAATGGGGCGAGAATTTTTGAAGGAAATCAACTTTTACAGGCTCAAACTTGGGATGATGACATGGTTAATCGGGCTTTAGAATTTTTCAAGGGTCGAGAATGCCAAGAACAGTTTGTAGTGACCAGTATGAATGGTGGTTTTGTAAAAGAAGGTACTGTCTTTACAGAACTTGAAAATTTTATGACTCCAGAGATGATTGAACTTTTTTATCAGCGGATGAATTTTGTGGAAAAGTTAGAGTCTCATCTTTTTGGTGGAGTGTTAAAAATGAGCTTGGTGGTCGGTGAGGAGCGCTCTGACTCAGTTTTAGAGGAAATCAATCAGCTCTTTAATGGCTCCGTTCAGGCTGTTTCAAGTGGTTATGGCTGTATCGATATTCTTCAGTCTGGTATTCATAAAGCCTGGGCCTTGCAAGAGCTACTCAAGCGTTGGGACATCAAAGCTGAGGAAATCATGGCTTTTGGTGATAGTGAAAATGATGTAGAAATGCTTCAATTAGCTGGAATTGCCTATGCCATGGAAAATGCCGACGACAAGGCCAAAGCAGTAGCGACTGACTTTGCTCCATCCAATAGTCAGGCAGGAGTTTATCAGGTTTTGGAAGATTGGCTAGAAAAAGGAGAATGAAATGGCAGTGCAGTTGTTAGAAACCTGGCTCCTAAAAGAGCAAGAGAAAATCCAAAACAAGTATCGTGAACTCAATCAAATCTCCCTATTGGATCCAGATATCATTTTTATTGGTGATTCTATCATCGAATATTATCCCTTACAGGAGTTACTAGGACCTTCAAAGATCATGGTCAATCGAGGTATCAGGGGCTACCAGACAGGGCTTTTACTTGATAATCTTGATGCCCATCTCTATGGTGGTGCGGTTGATCAGATTGTTCTTTTGATTGGGACAAATGATATTGGTAAGGAAGTAGAGTTGGAGCAGACCTTGCATAATCTCGAAGCTGTGATTCAGTCAATTGCGCGTGATTTTCCGCTTACCCAAATCAAGCTTCTTTCTATTTTACCAGTTAATGAAGGAACAGAATATCAGCAGACAGTTTATATTCGTACCAATGAGAAAATCAAGGCCTGGAATCAAGCTTATCAAGACTTAGCTTCAGCCTATATGCAGGTAGAATATATCCCAGTATTTGATAGCTTCTTAGATGAAGCTGGACAATTAAAACCTACCTACACAACCGATGGCCTACACCTAAGTGTTGCTGGTTATCAGGTTCTATCAAAAGTGTTGAAAGACTATCTTTTTTAGAATTTTAACAAGTTTGAAAAAAGTAATAGATAAATAATTGACATAAAAAAATTCTTCTTGTAGATGTAAATAGTGATAAAGATTCACTGAAATCTATAGGTTGAATTTTTTCTTTTTATGATAACTTCCCTTGAATACAAAAGTATTTTTGCCATATTCAGTACCAAAGATGCATAAAAACCTATATTTAAATGGAAGAACTTGAAATTACGAAGAGTTAAATATTACTAGAAAATGAATATTATGCATTTTTAGAATAGTTTTAAGGGCGAATTAACCTTGATAGAAAGGCTAGAATATGGTATACTATTAGAGTTACTGTAATGCGGATGAAAGTGTTTTCTTTTCTGAAAATTCCAAATATTCTTGCATATTATTAGTAAAAATGTTTAAAAAAGGAGAACTTATCACATGATAAGAAGAGAGCAACAACGATTTTCTTTAAGAAAATACAAAGTTGGTGTCGCATCAGTTTTTTTAGGAACGACCCTTAGCTTCATGATGGCTAATGGTGGTGCGGTAAATGCTGCTGAGATTGTAGCACAAACAGCAGCTTCTGCTGGGAATACTGAACAAGTCGAAAAGGAAAAGTTGACAGAGCCATCCACGGATGTAGCAAATTCGGCTGTTTCTGAAACTTCAGAAGGTAAGCAAGAAACTTTAACATCTGAAGTTAAGCCTGAAGAAGTAAAATCAGAACCAACTGAAGTAAAATCAGAAGAAACAAAAGCTGAAAAACCTGAGGAAAAAACATCTGTTAGTCCTGAGGCAAAACCAGAGTCTTCTAAGCCAGTAGCAACAACTGCTTCAAAAGCAGAAGAAGTTGTAGTAGCTAAGCCTAAGGCAGAAGAAAAGACTGAATCTAAATCAGAGGAAAAATCTGAGCCTAAAGCAGAACTTTCAGCTGTAGCTGAGGCATCTAGCCTTGATACAAATGTCAGTATAGATAAGGTTGAAGCAAAACCACTCGTTGATAAAGCAACTCTTGCCTTAGCAGCGGAAAATACTGTGAATGCTGGTGCTTTGGCTACAGATGGCGGTCGTCGCCGTAATCGTCGTGCTGCAACTGACCATAACACAGAAGCAATAGCAACTACAACTACACTTAAAGATGGTGAAACAGCAGATCCAGATATGACAGATCCTGTTGGTGCAACTGTTAAGTCCCAGGATGTACCCGCAGGATACGAGAGAAAAGCTGGGGACTACTATACATTTAGTATTCTAGACCTTACAAGATTTAATCAACGCTACAACACCAACTACTATCTTCGTATCTATAAGAACTTTGATGCATCAACTGATTCAGTTGCAGAATTAATTGATAAGAATACAGGGGCTATTGTAGAAACAAAGACAATCACTGCAACCAGTGGTATTCAGCAGTTCTCTACAACAAAAACCAAGTCAAATTCTGAGTTGACCTTCCAAGTTGACTATCAGACTTCTATAGCAGCAGATAAAACAGTTCAGCCTTTTCTACAAACAGGTTATAAGGTGGCTGATAGAATTGCATCGCTAGTAAATCCAGATCATGAACTTACACCGACAGAACAAGCACTTTTGACAGCTGTTTATAATGCTCGTACAACTACTGATGTTATGAACGTAGTAGAGCCTACCTATAATGGACGCACGATTACGGATAGTAACTTCAAAATTCCACGAGTTGTTACCAAAATCACTCACTATAAAGTAGTTGACAAAGCCAATCCTACCTATAATGCTAGTAAAACAGATACAACTGTTCAAGATTATGAGGCGAATGGTAATGAAGTTGAATTAGCTAAGTATACATTGACAGCTACAGAAGGTCAAAACTTCACTGCTTCAGGGAAACGTCAGTTTGCAGGTTACAAACTCTATCAAGAAGCTCCTGCTGATAGTATGACGGGTTATGTTTCTCGTCCATATGTTGTTGGGACTAAATTCATGGATGCGGAGCGTGCGGGTATCAAGCGTATCAAAGAAATCGTCGGAGAAGATGGTTCAGTTGTCGTTCGTGTCTATCTTCTTGATCCAAAGCAACAAAGCAAGCGTTCTGACGGTTCCTTAAGTACAGATGGCTATATGCTCCTTGCAGAAACCAAGCCTATAAAACCTGGAAAGGTAAACACAGAAGATTTAGTTGTTAAGAAGACACCTCTGTACACGATTCCTTTTACTGATAAAAATGGAGTAAACTATCCAAACGGTAAGGAAACTGCATTTGACTTCCAAAGAGCTGCAGGATACACACCTAAGAAAACAGTCTTTGTTCCTTTCCTTGGAGATAATATTGGACACCTTTCTCCAAACGAACAATTAGTAAGGGGAAATAACGGTATTGGTACCAACGTTGACTTGCTTAATGGATTGACGCCATATACGGAAACAGTTTACTACTATGAAAAAGTAGATCCAGTAACCTACACCCCTGAAGTAAGTAAAGTCCTTGAAGGACGTACTTTAAATGATGGTGATTTTAGCTTTACTCTTAAACAAGAAGGTGGTACACACCAAGAAACTGTTACCAACAAAAATGGTAAGGCAACCTTTAGCCAACTAACATTCGAAAAACCAGGTACTTACACTTATAAGATTACAGAAGTTGCTGGTTCAGATACGAATGTTGACTATGATGGTATGGAGGTTACTCTTACAGTTACCGTTACACAAAATGCTCAGGATAAACTAGAAGTTGGAGCAGTCTATACATCAACAGGTGGTCATGCTGAGGGTGAGAATGACAAGGTCTTCAACAACTATGTTGTAGCTCCAGTTAAGACTAAGTTTGACTTCAGTAAGGCTCTGGCAGGTCGTGAGTTGAAAGCTGGTGAATTCAGCTTCGTATTGAAAGATTCAACTGGTAAGATCCTTCAAACCAAGACAAATACTAAAGAAGGTGTAGTAGCCTTTGATGATTTGACTTTTGACAACACACAAGTTGGTACTCACAAGTACACTGTAGAAGAAGTTCAAGGTTCTGAAGCAGGAATGACTTATGACCCAATGAAAGCTGAAGTAACGATCACTGTTACTAAAGAAGGTCACATTCTTAAAGCAACAAACACACTTCCTGCAGATACAGAATTCAACAATACCTTCACACCATCTCCTGTTAAAGTTAACCTTGAATTTGATAAATCACTTTCAAATGGTACCTTGAATGCTGGAGACTTTAGCTTTACTTTGACTGGTGATAACAATGTTAATGAAACTGTAACAAATAAAGCTAATGGTAAGATTAACTTCAGCGAATTGTCATTTGACCAAGCAGGTGTCTACAACTATACTGTAAAAGAAGTGAAGGGCAATAAAGCCGATGTAGACTATGATGCAATGACAATCGCAGTTAAAGTAACTGTAACCAAAGATGCAACTACTGGTCTTTTGTCAGCTAAAACTGAAATGACTTCAACAGGTGGTGAAGCAACTGGTGCAGATGATAAAATCTTTAACAACCATGTAGTGGCACCAGTAACAGCTCGATTTGACTTCAGCAAAGCTCTTGCAGGCCGTAAACTTAAAGCAGGCGAATTCAGTTTTGTCTTGAAAAATTCTGAAGGAACAGTTCTTCAAACCAAGCAAAATGATGCTGATGGAAAAGTTAAGTTTGATGCTTTAACATTTACAAATACTCAAGTTGGAGATCATAAGTACACTGTAGAAGAAGTTATCCCAGAAACTAAAGAAGCTGGTATGACTTATGACACCATGAAGGCTAACGTGACAGTTACTGTTACCAAATCAGGTCATGCACTTACAGCTGTAGCAACACTTCCAGCAGATAAAGAATTTAACAATACCTTTACCCCAACTGCAACACAAGCTCAATTCAAGTTCACTAAGAAACTTGAAGGTAAAGAGCTTACGAAGGATTCCTTCACATTTGAATTAGTTGAAAATGGCAAAGTCATCCAAACTAAGAAAAATGCGGCTGATGGAACTATCCAGTTTGACGCGATTTCTTATGATAAAGAAGGTACTCATACCTATACTGTACGTGAAGTAGCTGGAACAGATACAAATATCGACTACGATTCAATGAATGCAGAAGTAACCGTAAAAGTTACGAAAGATGCTACAACTGGTCTCTTGTCCGCAAAAGTGAGCATGCCAGAAGATTCAGAATTCAACAACTATGTAGTGGCACCAGTAGTTACTAAGTTCGACTTTACGAAGAAACTTGCAGGTCGTGCACTTCAAGCAGGTGAATTTAGCTTCGTATTGAAAGATTCAACTGGTAAAGAAATTGAAACTGTTACTAATAAAGAAGATGGAACAGTTACTTTCACTGAGTTGTCATTTGACAATACTAAAGTTGGTACACATACCTATACTGTTGAAGAAGTAATCCCAGCTTCAAAAGAGCTTGGAATGACTTACGACACCATGAAAGCAACCATTGCAGTTGAAGTTTCTAAGAAAGGCCATGCCTTAACAACTGTAACGAATGTAACATCAACTGGCGGTGTGGATGCTGAGGGAACATCAACTGATGGAACTGCTGATAAAGAATTTAACAACAAGGTTACTCCACCAGAAGCACCTCAATTCCAACCAGAGAAATTTGTTCTTAATACAGAAAAATACGATCTCACTGGTGAGAAATTGCTCGATGATGATGATGAGCTGACAGATGAATATGGTGAAACGAATGCGAATCCGTATGCTGATACAACTGAACATAATGAAGCAGAAAACATCAATACTAAGACGGTTGAACGTGGTGATAAGTTAGTTTATCAAGTATGGTTGGATACTACTAAATTTACTAGTCAGAACAATGTCCAATATGTAGGGATTTCTGATAAGTACGATGCAGAAAAACTTACAGTAGAAGCATCAGCTATTAAAGCTTATGATGGTAAAACTGGTATTGATGTAACTGATAAATTTGATATTACAGTTGAAAATGGTGTTATCACTGCAACCTCTAAGAAAGAATTTGTCAATGGTGACAATGTCATCGACACTACAAAATTCGCCTTTGGTCGCTACTATAAATTCGATATTCCAACAACTGTTAAAGATACTGTTAAAGCTGGTGCAGATATTGAAAACGCTGCAAACCAGATCGTTCATGTTTATAACCCAGTAAGCAAAACAGTCGAAAAACCAGAAAAACCAACTCAAAAACGTGTTAACTCTGTACCAGTTACAGTTGACCTTAAGTTTACTAAGAAGTTGGAAGGTCGTACTCTAGCCGCTGGTGAATTTAGCTTTGTTCTTAAGAAAGACAATGTTGCAGTTGAAACTGTTAAGAATGATGCAGAAGGTAAGATTACCTTTAAGACACTTAAGTTTGGTAAAGATGATCTTGGTAAGACTTATACATACACAGTATCAGAACTTACTGGTAGTGATTCAACAGTAACCTATGACGACATGGTTGCTACTGTAACTATTAAAGTAGCTCATGATGGTACTGCTAAGGCTATCGTAGCAAATGTTACAGACGCTACAGACAAAGAGTTCAACAACGTTGTAACTCCTCCAGAAGAACCTAAGTTCCAACCAGAAAAATACGTTGTAACTGAAGAGAAATTCGATATTACAGGCGACAAGCTTCTTGATGATGATTCTGAGT
>NZ_KV817815.1:0-255 GCF_001814775.1 Streptococcus sp. HMSC067H01 | reverse complement strand
AAACAGTAAGTATCTCTGATGACTTCGATGAAACCAAGGTTGATGTAGATGCATCAGCTATCAAGGCCTACGATTCAGTAACTGGTGCAGATGTGACTGACAAGTTTGACATCAAGATCGAAAATGGTGTCATGACCGCAACCCTTAAAGCTGGCTTCACTAAGTCACTTGGAGATGCAGAAGACACTCAAATCATCGACACCACTAAATTCGCATTTGGACGCTACTATAAATTCGATATTCCAGCAACCGTTA
>NZ_KV817814.1 GCF_001814775.1 Streptococcus sp. HMSC067H01 | reverse complement strand
TATGGTATAATGAAAGAATGAAATACCAAAAAATTGATTTAAAAGAAGTTCGTCAGCAAGCTAGACACTTTCAAAGCGAACATCCTCGTCTTTTACTTGTCTTTCTACTGCCAAGTCTTCTCCTAATTTTAACTAGTTTTATAAGCCCTCTATCTCTAATTGACGAAGGAATTCTTGAACAATCCTTCATCAGTTTTCTGACAACCTTGCTCCAATCCTCGCTCTTTCCCTTGGCACTTGGTTTTACCAGCTCGATCATCCTAGCTGGCGCCCTCTTTACAAGCATCAATCTCTTTAGAGTACCTCAAACAGAGCTTTCCTTCAAGGGTAGTTTGTCTTTATTAGACAACCGTCTCTTTAGTCAGACTTTCCTGACGCTCTTGCTCAAACGTTTCTACCTCTTTTTATGGAGTCTACCCAATCTTCTTGGAGTCTACTGTCTCTTTTACAGTAGCCTAATGGCTCGTAAATTTGTGGAATTGCACCCTGAATTTCCAGCCGTTGACCTCTCGAGTACAGATACTGAGCAGTTTCTCCTTACTTTTGCTCTTTACTTCTTTGGAAGCGTCTTGTTGATGATTTTGGGCACCATTATTTATCTTCCACAGTATTATGCATATTCTCAAGTTGAACCGCTCCTTTGTGATACCCTTGCAATTGGGATAGCTAAGCCAAGTCGGATTCTTGAAACCAGTCGCTTCCTCATGAAGGGCTATAAATTCCAACGCTTCGTCCTTGACTTACAGTTGCTCCCTTGGTATTTCCTTATTTGGATTAGCTTTGGGATTGCGGGTATCTCCATCTATCCTTATGTCTACAGTTGCCAAATCTTCTTTTATCAGAGACTTCTTGAACGTAAGCATAAAAAAGGATAAAAAACATAGATTAGCAAAAACCAGCACTAGGTGCTGGCCTTTTTTATTTCAAGAAAAGGATACTCAAGAGGGTTAAGATAGCTGGCCCACCTTGCTTTAGAATGATTTTTTTATCTGCTGTTAAGGCACCATAAGCCGCAGCTCCTATGACAAATAAAACAAAGATTGTTACGATTTCTAAGCTATGCGAGAAATAAATACCATAGATAAGAAATACCCCAATCAAGGCATTATAAATCCCTTGGTTTTTAAACAGTGAGCTAACAGATGCTCGACTCAACTCTTCCTTATCCATATGAAAGACTCGGCTAGTTGCATCTGATTGAGTTGCCACACTCTCCAAATAAAAGATATAAAAATGTTCGAGGGCAACAAGTGTTGCTAAAATAGTAGTAATAATTGACATCGTTTTCTCCTTAAAATTCTATTTTTTCTAGACCTGACACTAGCTTGGTCAGTAAAGTCGTCAGCTCTTTCTGCTCAGCAGGCGATAAGATGCTCTCCATCTGTTCCTTCACTTTCAAGTGATGTTTAGGCGGATTGACCAAGAGTTGATTCTTGGCTTCTTGGGTTAATTCAACTAAGACTTCTCGTTGATTGACTGGATTTCGCTCACGACTGACATAGCCCTCTGACTCTAAAATCTTGAAATGACGGGTCAAGGCTGCAGGGTCAATCTCTAACTTCTCCTGAACGGCAATTTGGTTACAAGGTGAGTTTTGCAATAAAAACTGCAGGATTTGATAGCGGGTCAAACTGATTCCCAACTGTTTCTCAAAAAGTTGTGTGATGATTTGGTCTGCTAAGCGAACTTGATAAAGTAATTCGTGTATTCCTGCCATTTCTATCTCCTTGTAAATATTTGATTTGTCAATGATTGATTAGTCAATTGTAAAACAAATAAATTCATAATGCAAGTCTTTTGCTCATATTTCTGAAACATAGACAATGTAACAAAAAGCGAAAGTCCTAGTCTGAATATACTATTTCAAGACCTCTCAAGCTTCATCAAGCTAGTAAAGTAGTCAAGGATATGGATTGAAAAAGGAAGTTTTCCTTAGACGAGCATGGTAACTATAAAGCGAGGCTGGGATTTTTTGTCCCAGCCTCTATTTCTTCTAAAATCTATTGAGAACCCAATTACTAGCCTACCAAGTCCGCTCGAAGGATTTCTCCCTCTTTATCGATGACAACTTCGATGGCATGGCCTGCAAAAATTTCCTCTCTATCATCATAGTAGAGGGTCAATTCCCTGTCTTCATTGATCGATAGTTCACTCAAGGAAAGAGAGTTGGTAAAATACTCTTCTGTTAACACCACATCATTTTCATCTGAATCAATCCAGTCTTGAGCTGTTTCCCAGAGTTCTTTGACAATGTAGTCTTTAATCTGAGCATCCTGGGATTGGAAAGTTCCCATAAATTTCTTTAGAGCATCGAAAGAACTTGGAGGAAGACTTTCACCTGCACCCGCATCAAACATAGCATGAATCTTACCGCCTTGATAGGTGATGAAGCCTTCAAACCAAGAATAGGCTCTGTTTAAGGTGAATTCGCCAATATCGTCTTGAATGATAACAGGTTTCTGGTAGGTTTCGATCAAGGTCTCTAACCTGGCGTCTGTGGATTGGTCATCTAGGTATTCCAGCAAGTGGTAGCAGTTATTAGCTACTTCTGACATATATGGCTCTAGCTCCATGAAGGGGCGTTTTTGACATTTGATACGATGAATTTTGTAGGGTTCAAAACTAAACCCCCAATGCTTTTCTTCAAATTCTTCTAGGGTCAGGAGCCATTCCAAACGTCCCTCACGTTCAGAGAAGTCCTGAGTTTCAACATTGACACTAGCTTTAAAATGAACTGACGGCATTAGACAACCATCTTTTAAAGAAGCAGCCCCATTTACATTTTGGAGGGTAAAAATCAATAGTTCAACAATTTCTCCGCAAAATTCCTGTTCAAAATCATCTCTTATTTTCTCAAATGGAGTTTTCAATCGTTTTGTCATTCACTTCATCCTTTCTCTCTGCTTTTAATGCCTTAGCACTGTTATTTGTATACGCTTACATTTTATCATGTTTTAGATTTTATCTCACTTATCAATACTATTTTTACAAAAAAGAAGTCGAAACTAGATTAGTTTCAACTTCTCTTTCTATTAGTTCATCGATACGTGAACGTGATCATAGTGGTTTTCTGTGACACTTCCACGATCTGGCATTGGATTCCAAGTGTAAGCAGGTCCATATTTGCTATCGTATGGTGCATAGAAACGTTGTTTCCAGATGATGTAGCTAATGCCACGGCTAGCCATATTTTGGATCGCATAATCTGCAATTTGGTCTCCAAGAGCTGAGCTTACTGGAACCATAAAGTCAATGGCAAGGCCTTTTCCGTGGTCACCGCTATCTCCTGGACGGTAGCCACTAAAGGATGTGATACCAAACAAGTTAGCAATTTCTTCTTTAAAGGCCGCAGTTTGTGGTTGAAGACCTGCATTCTCTGATTTTGCTGCAGCAAGTCCTGCATAGTCAGGAGCTGCTGGGGCTGCATAAGTGTTTGAAGAGTGCTGACTTGGTTCTGCTTGATAGGTAACGTCTTCTGTATCAGATGAGCTTGTAGTCGTCTCTACAGCTGTTTCCTCCACTACTGGAGTTGAGTTCTCTACTACTGGGCTCGCAACTTCTGCTACAGTTTCAGTAGTAACCTCTGCTACTGCTTCTTCAGTCGCTTGTGGCGCTACTGCTTCAACTTGAGCCTCTGTTTCTTCAACTGGTTGAGTTAAATCTTCAACCTGTACAGTTTGGTCATCTACAGTGACTTGGTTGGTTGTCAAATCTGCTGTTGCAGTTGTTCCTTCGCCACCTTGAACTGTATCAGGGGTTTGGATTTCAACTTCCGTCACTTCTTCCTCATCATTAACAGTTGTAGTAAGCACTGTCTCAGGGAAAATTAGATCAATATTGCTGATCTTGTTCAGGTTAGCAAGAACGGTCACATCTACTCCCAAAGCTTCGGCAATGGTACTTAGAGTATCTCCATACTGAATCGTATAGCTTGTTTTATTCTCATTCTTGGTAACATCGTTTTGAATTTGCTCAACACTACGTGCTGTCCATACTAGTTCTTCTGCTTGGGTTGCCAATACAGGGGCAAGGGACAAGGCTACTGTTGATGCTAAAATAATTCTTTTCTTCATACTATCAAACTCCTTTTCAAATGTAGTACCTGTCTATCATAACACAAAGAAAATAGAAAAAAAGCCCTTTTGGGGCTATTTAACAGAACTGTACATTCATTGTAACAAATATCATTACTTGAAATAGTTTGTTAGTTTCTTGTCATCAGGCTGACACATTCTTCTTAAAGAAAGTTCTAGAAAGAAAGTGAGCTAATATCTTCTAAATACTCTATCTGTTGATTACAAGTTGCAGGTGAGGCAAGAAAATTGATACTCTGAATCCTACTATTTTGGGCAAATTCTATATCCAAAGTCCGATCGCCGATATAATAAGTCTGCTGAGGATTTAATCCATACTTATCTAAAAGATAAATCGCAGCTTCTGGACTAGGCTTCCGAGCAAAGCCACTTTGATTGGTTAAAATTTCTGTAAAATAGTGGGCCAAACCCAAATTCTCCAAAATTGTAAAAGCATTGTCCCCTTTATGGGTATAAACAAACTGCTCAATCCCTTGCTGGTCTGCCCAAGCTAAGATTTCACGCGCCCCTGGCATCAGAACCACTTGAGCATTCTTCTCAGCCAAGCTCTGAGCACGGACTTGATTGAGCCTATCAACATCCAAGCCTCTTTCTTCTGCCACCTTTTCCAACAGATCTTGAACGGAAGTTTGTAGGATAAAGGCACGAACCTCAGCATTATCATAAGGAATGTCAAACTGGGCAAAAGTCTCTTCGATTCCTGCTAAAATAGCCTCATAAGAGTCCAACAAGGTCCCATCTAAATCCCAGATAAATCCAATTTTTTTCATATGTCATCCTTTCAAAGAGATATATTGCTTATAACGATAGCGTAGGAAAATCCAACGGAAACCATTATCCAAAAGCGTTCCTGCCCAGATACCAGGCAAGCCCCAACCAAGAACAATTCCCATCAGGTAGCCTGTTCCAATACGGATGCACCACATTCCAATACTTGTAGCATAAAAGGGAAGTCGGGCATTTCCCAAACCTTGCCAGACAGCTGTATAAATGACCGTCCCCGTTGTCATAGGAGTCCCTAAAAGTGAAAAAAGAGTCACTAGAACACTAGCTTTGATAGCCACAGGATCACTAGTGTAAAGGTGGCTTAGGGGCATTCCGAGAGCATAGATACTGAGTGTTAAGGGCAACATAAGAAAGAGGGATAGCCAAAAAGTTTGCTTACTTAAGTTGTCTACCCTTGCCCAATCATCTTCTCCAACTGCTCGAGCCACCTGCATGACTGTTGCTGTAGCGACACCAAAGGCTGGCATATAGTTAAACTGAGTCAAGACTTCACCGATTGCATTTCCTGCGACTGCCTCCGTCCCAAAGGAAACAACCAAGGCAATAATGACCACATCTCCAGCTCGCATCATGAGACGTTCTCCCGCTGCAGGTAAAGCCAAGGTCAGCAGGTCTTTATCCAGTCCAAAATTTGGTCTCGTATATGGAAGTTTTAATTGCGACCACAAAATCACAACCCCGACCAAACGAGACAAAATAGTCCCCCAAGCTACACCAGCTATCCCCATATCAAGGATAAAAATGGCAATACTTGAAAAAAGGATGTTTAAAGCATTGGATAAAAAACTCACATAAAGCGGCAGTCGAGGATTGCGGGTAGCGCGAATCAAGGCTCCTAGACTAGTCATCAAGCCCAAGAGGACGATTGTCCCTCCTACCAAAGCTAGGTATAGTCCACCACTCTCAGCTACAGACGCTTCTGTTCCTAAAAGACCAATCATCTCTTGACCTGCAAAGATGGACAAGCCCCCTAAAACTAAACTCAGTAGTAGGGTGATTTTAAGTGCTTCTGTCACATGGTAGGCTAGTCTAGACTGGTCCTTCTGCCCCACACTTTTTGATATAACACTAGAAATTGCTGCTCCCAAGGCAATAAAAATAGCCTGATAAATGGTGATAATATTTCCAGCTACAGACACACCCGAAATGGCGATCAAGCCCAGATGTGCCACCAGATAGCTATCCACCATCCCCATGAGCATCTGCAAGAAATTTTCACCCATGGCTGGCAGGGCTATGTTGAGAATGTCTTTATTTTTCTTAAACAATCCTTCCTCCTGATGAAAAGAAACTCAGTTAGTTGCCCAACCGAGTTTACTTCCTCTGTCTTAAAGTCCTAGATAAGATTCTACTGCTGCCTGCATATCTCCTGCTGCAACAGTTGTCTTGTGACGAACTGGAGCTGTTTCGAGGCCATCAACTGCTGGTGGCACAGCCACTCCTGAGATTTCATGTAATTGAGCCAAGGCTTCAAAGTCGGTCAAGCCTGATTTCCCTGTTACAGCTTCTACTGCAACGACTGGGAATTTATAAGGACTAGCTGTTGAAGCAATCACGGTCTTAGTCACATCACCTGTCGCCGCTTGGTATTTTTTATAAACAGCTGAGGCAACCGCTGTATGTGGATCCTCAATGTAGGCATCTGTTTGATAAACACGCTTGATTTCTGCTGCTGTTTCCGCTTCAGTCGCATACTCTGCTGCAAAGAGATCAAGAATCTCTGCATCAAAATCTGTCAATTCATACTGACCTTGGTTATTCAAAGCATTCATGAGTTCAGCTGTCTTAACCGCATTATTACCCAAAAGGTGGAAAATCAAGCGCTCCAAGTTTGAAGAGACCAAGATATCCATAGATGGGCTAGTGGTTACCTTAAACTCACGCTTCTTGTCATAAACACGAGTTTTAAAGAAATCTGTCAAGACATTGTTGTCATTTGAAGCACAGATTAACTTGCCGACTGGTAGGCCGATTTGCTTCGCATAAAAGGCAGCCAAGATATTGCCAAAGTTTCCTGTCGGTACGGTGAAGTTAACCTTATCACCAGCCTTAATCTCACCTGTTTTAACAAGCTGAGCGTAGGCATAAACATAATAGACAATCTGTGGGACCAAACGACCAATATTCATAGAGTTAGCTGATGAGAACTGGAGCTTGTTGGCTGCCAATTTCTCACGAAGAGCCACATCATTGAACATGTGCTTCACGTTGGTTTGAGCATCGTCAAAATTTCCATCAATAGCGATAACATGAGTATTGTCGCCAGTTTGCGTGGTCATTTGTAACTCTTGTACCTTGCTGACACCGTCTTTTGGATAAAAAACGATAATTTCAGTTCCTGGTACATCCGCGAATCCTGCCATAGCAGCTTTCCCAGTATCTCCAGATGTTGCTGTCAAGATGACAATCTTGTTTTCCAAACCGTGTTTCTTAGCAGCTGTTGTCATAAAGTACGGCAAGATAGACAAGGCCATATCTTTAAAGGCAATGGTTGAACCGTGGAAAAGTTCCAAGTTATATTGGCCATCGAGTTTGACAAGAGGGGCAATTGCTGGTGTATCAAACTTGCTGTCATAGGCATTGTTGATACAGTGGTCCAACTCTTCTGCTGTAAAGTCATCCAAGAAGGCTGAAAATACAAGTTTAGCCACCTCTTGATAAGAAGCGTCTTTCAATGTGTCAAAATCCAAGTCCACCTTTGGATAGCTCACTGGAGTAAATAAGCCCCCATCTGTTGCCAAACCTTGCAAAATCGCTTGGCTGGCTGTTACTGTATTTTTCGCATCACGCGTTGATTGATAAACTAATGTCATAAATCTCTATCCTTTATCTATAGTCTTATTCATTATAACATGATTTTTCAGAAAATTCTTCCTTTATGAGAAAATTATAGGTCCAATTCTTCTTTCAAAGGCTCTAAATAAGTCATTTCACTCTGACCTCTCATCTCAAGTCCTTGCTCTGCTATAGCTAGCAAGTCTTTGGAGAACTGGACAATCCCAGCTATTTCTTCATCTGTGAAGTGTTTCTTAGAAAATTGTCTTCTCAAAGACTTGTAGTCACGACCAAAACTTTCAAAGAAAGGAGCTGTTTCTAGGTAAGCTTCAAGCTTGTCAAGATTCACCAATAAACCTAGATGAAAGGCTGCTGAAGCAAAGGTGCGGTCTAGCGGCTGTGTACAAACACTACGAAATTCGACCGTTCCTCGAGTTGTTATGTCTTGGAATTGGTAACTACGGTGCATTTGGAAATCCTTCTCTTGAGGAACAAGCAGAGTTTCTTTTCCATTTAGAGTATAGGCAGTAATCTCATCAGTATCTAAGTAATCTCTAGCCTGAATTGGAGAAAAATAGTAGGTTTCCCCATCACGTTCTGCTGTAAAAATCGCAGAGCGGTCTAGATAATCAAAAAAATCATTCTCATCTTTAAAGAGTCTTGCATTGACACCAACATTCTCTGGATAAATTCCATGCATGGATTCTTCCCAAAAGATATCTCGTGAAATCTGGGTGTCCCAGTCTGCTCCAGAAAACTCAGAATTGGCAAATAAGAAAGCTTTGGCTGACTCAATCTGAGTGAAAGCATTGATGACACGTAGGTAGTTAGCGGTCGAAACATCCAACTGGACTTGACTCCCGCAGATGAAGGCTCCGTATTGTGGAAAGTCATGTAAATGCGCACTTTTTTGGTGACTCCCCATACGCAGATAATCCATCAGCATCTGATAGCGTGGATAAGCGACAGGTCTATTATCATTGCTATCCCAGTTCGGGTGAATCCCCCAACCCTGGATAGCATGATTCTTTTCGCCTAGCTTTTCTTGGATTACCTTCATATAGGCCTGAAAACGTCCTTCAACCTCTTGGATATTCTGAGCCCTACCAAAGGCAAACTCCAAGGTTGTATAAGAAACTTCAAACAGAATCCGATCTTGACTCATCGGTTCTACAAGTTGAATCGGATTACCCTCCTGGTCTACCTTTTCAACTTCCAGACTGAGAGCATCAACCAAAAAATGCATCAAGTCCTTGCTGACTTCAATATCTGTAGGTTGGCCTTTCGTATGAACGATCGGAAACTCCAACTCAATACCGATGTAGAGACCTGGATTTTCTTTGATATTTTTTAAATAGCGGTCTTTTAATAACTGAATTGAAGGGGACATACATACCTCTCACTCTAACTTCTCATACTAGAAAATAAATCACTCTCTATTATACCAAAATCTCCCAGAGAAGGATCTCAGAAAGTCTGTTTGCAAGCTCGATCCCTAGACTTGAGAACGAACAACTTCCTCTTTATATGAAATTTTATGACAAGACGCCAGATATCATTGTTCAATTTTCACAGTCTCATCAACCGGTTAAGCGATTACATATGTTTTTGCATCAAATCCCTTGTACTATATTAAATATAGTGATACAATTCACATATAGACAAAAAAGAGGGCAGTTCAAATTCGACTTCACTTGAAAGCTTTTCAAGCCAAGCCCCTTTTCCTCTGCACCTCAACGACTAACCAAGGAGGATAGCTATGAAAGCTGTTGTTGTAAATCCAGAAAGCACTGGTGTTGCTATTGAAGAAAAAGTTCTCCGTCCACTCGAAACTGGGGAAGCTCTTGTAGAAGTTGAGTACTGTGGTGTCTGCCACACTGACCTCCACGTTGCCCATGGTGACTTTGGTAAAGTTCCAGGACGTGTTCTCGGTCACGAAGGTATCGGTATCGTCAAAGAAGTTGCTCCTGATGTTAAGAGCCTAAAAGTTGGCGACCGTGTTAGTGTTGCTTGGTTCTTTGAAGGTTGTGGAAAATGTGAATACTGTACAACTGGGCGCGAAACTCTTTGCCGCACAGTGAAAAATGCTGGCTACTCAGTTGATGGTGGTATGGCAGAACAATGTATCGTAACTGCAGATTATGCTGTTAAGGTTCCAGAAGGTCTCGATCCAGCCCAAGCTTCTTCAATTACTTGTGCCGGTGTTACTACCTACAAGGCTATCAAAGAAGCAAAAGTTGAACCAGGCCAATGGGTTGTACTCTATGGTGCTGGAGGGCTTGGTAACTTAGCTGTTCAATATGCTAAAAAAGTATTCAACGCTCACGTTATCGCAGTAGATATTAACAACGATAAACTTGCTCTAGCTAAAGAAGTTGGTGCTGATATCGTGATTAATGGTCTTGAAGTCGAAGATGTTCCAGGTCTTATCAAAGAAAAAACAAACGGTGGTGCTCACTCAGCTGTCGTAACAGCTGTATCAAAAGTTGCCTTCAACCAAGCAGTTGACTCTGTTCGTGCAGGCGGTCGTGTAGTAGCTGTCGGACTCCCTTCAGAAATGATGGATCTAAGCATCGTCAAAACAGTTCTTGACGGTATTCAGGTCATCGGTTCTCTCGTTGGAACACGTAAAGATTTGGAAGAAGCCTTCCAATTTGGTGCTGAAGGTCTGGTTGTACCAATCGTTCAAAAACGCCCTGTCGAAGATGCCATTGCTGTCTTTGATGAAATGGCTGCTGGTACCATCCAAGGTCGCATGGTTCTAGACTTTACTCATTAAGATAAAAAAATACAGTATGAGGTCGGAATAAAAATTCCGATCTCTTTTCTTATTGAAAATGAGTCTTTGAGGCGATAACTAATTGAAATTGTTGCTGAAAACTTCATTTTCTCAACCCATGGTCGTTTAGATTCCTGTGAATCTTTGAAGCCCCATTTAGCTAGTATAAGGAAATTGAGACTTGCTCTGCTAATGTCTACTCACCACCTTTTTATATTAAATTTTTTCCAATTCTTTAAATATTCTTACAAAACGTTGATATATCAACATCTAAAAAGCAAACATTTTCCCATTTTTTTAAATCTTTAGTGTAATTAGTTGCATTTTTGATGAAAACGATTTATACTTAAGGAGTCTTAAAGTTTTCTTAAACTAAGAGTCAAACATTTTATAAGGAGGAATGACAATAATGAGTATCGGAATCATTATTGCGAGCCACGGTGAATTTGCCGCGGGTATTCATCAGTCAGGATCTATGATCTTTGGTGAACAAGAAAAGGTTCAAGTTGTAACCTTTATGCCAAACGAAGGTCCAGATGATTTATACGCCAAGTTCAACAATGCTGTGGCTGCATTTGACGCAGAAGATGAGGTTCTAGTCTTGGCTGACCTTTGGAGTGGGTCTCCATTTAACCAAGCTAGCCGCGTAATGGGAGAAAACCCTGAGCGTAAATTTGCCATCATCACAGGACTTAACTTACCGATGTTAATCCAAGCATATACCGAGCGCCTCATGGACGCTACTGCAGGTGTTGATAAAGTCGCTGCAAATATCATCAAAGAATCTAAGGATGGCATCAAGGCTCTTCCAGAAGAACTAAATCCAGCTGAGGAAGTTGCTACTGCTGCAACTGCGCCTGTAGCCCAAGCTGCTATTCCAGAAGGAACTGTCATTGGAGACGGTAAACTGAAAATCAACCTTGCACGTCTTGACACACGTCTCCTTCACGGGCAAGTCGCAACTGCTTGGACACCAGATTCAAAAGCTAACCGTATCATCGTTGCTTCAGATAACGTAGCTAACGACGACCTTCGTAAAGAATTGATCAAACAAGCGGCTCCTAACGGAGTGAAGGCTAACGTTGTTCCAATCAAAAAATTGATTGAGGTTGCTAAAGATCCTCGCTTTGGTGAAACACATGCCCTTATCTTGTTTGAAACACCACAAGATGCCCTTCGGGCTATCGAAGGTGGTGTGCCAATCAAAACTCTTAACGTTGGATCAATGGCTCACTCAACTGGTAAAACAATGGTCAACAACGTATTGTCAATGGACAAAGACGACGTTGCTACATTTGAAAAAATGCGTGACCTTGGTGTTGAATTTGACGTACGTAAAGTACCAAACGACACTAAAAAAGATTTGTTTGACTTGATTAGCAAAGCTAACGTTCAATAATTAACATTAAATAGAAAAGGAATAAAACCATGTCAGATATTTCATTCATTTCTGCTATCTTGGTTGTAGTTGTTGCCTTCTTCGCAGGTCTTGAAGGTATCCTCGACCAATTCCAATTCCATCAACCAATCGTAGCATGTACCCTTATCGGTCTTGTAACTGGTAACCTCGAAGCAGGGGTTATGCTTGGTGGATCACTTCAAATGATCGCTCTTGGTTGGGCAAACATCGGAGCTGCCGTAGCTCCTGACGCTGCTCTTGCCTCTGTTGCAGCTGCAATCATCATGATTAAGGGTGGTAACTTTACTACTGAAGGTATCGCAGTCGCAACTGCAACTGCAATCCCTCTTGCCGTAGCTGGACTTTTCTTGACTATGATCGTTCGTACAATCTCAGTTGGTTTGGTTCATACTGCAGATGCTGCTGCTAAAGAAGGAAACATTGCAGCTGTTGAACGTGCTCACTACTTTGCCCTTGCTCTTCAAGGTCTACGTATTGCTATCCCAGCTGCACTCTTGCTTGCAATGCCAACTGAAGCCGTTCAAAGCGTATTGAACCTTATGCCAGAATGGCTTAAAGGTGGTATGGCTGTCGGTGGTGCTATGGTCGTTGCCGTTGGTTACGCTTTGGTTATCAACATGATGGCTACTCGTGAAGTATGGCCATTCTTCGCAATCGGTTTTGCTCTTGCAGCAATCTCTCAATTGACTTTGATTGCCCTTGGTGTCATCGGTGTTGCCCTTGCCTTCATCTATCTCAACCTTTCTAAACAAGGTGGAAACGGTGGCGGAGGAGCTGCAACTTCTAACGATCCAATCGGTGATATCCTAGAAGACTACTAGAAAGGGGAACAATCATGGCTGAAAAAATTCAATTATCAAAATCAGATCGCCAAAAAGTTTGGTGGCGTTCACAATTCCTTCAAGGTTCTTGGAACTACGAACGTATGCAAAACTTGGGTTGGGCTTACTCTTTGATCCCAGCTATCAAGAAACTTTACACTAAAAAAGAAGACCAAGCAGCTGCTCTTGAGCGTCACCTTGAATTCTTCAACACTCACCCATACGTAGCTGCTCCAATCATGGGGGTTACTCTTGCACTTGAAGAAGAACGCGCTAACGGTACTGAAATCGATGACGCTGCTATCCAAGGTGTTAAGATCGGTATGATGGGACCTCTTGCTGGTATCGGTGACCCAGTCTTCTGGTTTACAGTTCGTCCGATCCTTGGTGCCCTTGGTGCATCACTTGCTGCAACTGGTAATATCGTTGGACCACTTCTCTTCTTCTTTGGATGGAATGCAATCCGTATGTCTTTCCTATGGTATACACAAGAATTTGGTTACAAGGCTGGATCTGAAATCACTAAAGACATGTCAGGTGGTATCTTGAAAGACATCACTAAAGGAGCTTCAATCCTTGGTATGTTCATCCTTGCCGTTCTTGTACAACGTTGGGTATCGATCAACTTCACTATCAACCTTCCAGGTAAACAATTGTCAGAAGGTGCCTACATCGTCTTCCCAGAAGGTCCTGTTACAGGTGGAGAATTGAAGGGAATTCTCGGCCAAGCACTTAGCGGATTGAGCTTGGATAGCGTTCAACCACAAACGCTTCAAGGTCAGTTGAACTCATTGATCCCAGGATTGATGGGACTTCTCCTTACTTTCCTTTGCATGTGGTTGCTTAAGAAAAAAGTATCTCCAATCACAATCATCCTTGCTCTCTTTGCAGTAGGTATCGCAGCTCGTTTCTTCGGTATCATGTAATCTCGGTGAGAATGTACAAACAAAAAAAGAATCAGGTTCATCACCTGATTCTTTTTTATATCTCATTTACTCTGCCAAAGCACCCATTGGATCCCATGGTGCAAGAACGATTGGTTCTGCTTCATAGGCAGCTCGTTCTTCTGCTGTCAGCAATTCTTTACGTACAACGATTTGGTAAGTGTATTCGTCCATCCAAGCATCTGAGGCAACAAAGTAACCATCTGTACCGACCTTGTCTCCCCATGAGTTTTCAACTTTCCACTTAGTTGATTTACCATTTTCATCCAAATCAACACCTGTCAAGACCATAGCGTGGGTCATCAAGCTTTCGCTGTAGTCCAAACGTCCAGCCTTGTCTTGAGTCAATTGAATATCCATGCTTGATTCAAAATCATAGACATCTGTCGCAAGGATTCCTGCTTTACGATTGCTGAGCTGGCCAACATCTGAACCAAACCAAACAGTTTCTCCTGTCTGCATTTGGGCAATGGCCAATTCTTTCAAGCGTTCCATCGGTACGTTGATGTAGCGAACCGCACGGCTACCAACAACATTTCCCAGCATCTCAACTGTGTAAGATTTACCGTATGGTTTATCAGCAGTTGGAGCATTGATTACAGAAACATAGTCTTCTAGTGGAAGGTCAACATATTTCTTGTAAAACTCTTGTGGAGTGATGCCTTTTTCGCTTTGGTAGTTGTTATCCTTATCGCGATAAGCAAAGTCAAATTGACGTGGTGGGAGACCTAGTGACATGGCAAGGAAATTAAAGATTTCTTGCAAGAGGTCTTCTTTTTTAGCTTGAACAGCTGCTTGATCTGCACCAGAAGCCAAGAGGTCACGCAAGATTTGAGCGTCTTGACGGAGCAATTTGTTAAGGATGGCATTGAGCTCACGGCTGCTGCTAGATGAAACAGACTCTGGATAAACAGACTTAGGAACGACACCATATTTCTCAAAGAGAGAAACTACCATATCCCATTGTCCACCATCTTGTTGTGGAGTTTGGAGTAGGAAGCTAACCTTGCGGCTTGTCAATTCTTGGTCAGCTGTCACAATGACTTGCTCCAAGAACCAGTTAGATTTTTCATACTTGTCCCAGAAGAAGGTGTGGGCTTGTGACAATTCAAAGTTTTCAAGTTTGTATTGAGAGATGAGTTTGTGGCGGAAAGTATTAAGGGCTGCAAACATCCAGCAACGACCAGATGCTTTCTGGTTAGTGACCTTGTCCTTAGTCAAGTCAAGTGAGAAAACAGGTGTGTTGTCTACATGGCTTTGACGACGCTCAAGGGCTGCAAAAATTCCATTGTGGCTAGCTGCATTTTCGATAGCTTGGTATTTTACATTTGCTTCATAGTTGGCAAATAATTTATCTGTAAATGATTCTTGAATCGCGTTCATAAAATCCTCCTTTTATTCTACAGTCTATTATAACTCTTTTCACAAAGGAAGCAACCAAAAACTGAAAAAGGCAAGGATATTTTCCTCACCTTTTTCAACGATTACACAGTTTACCCAACACTTTCGAGTAAGCCTTCTAATTCCTCTTTAGTTAAGCGACGCCATTCCCCACGCTTTAGATTTTCATCCAAGGTCAAAGTTCCCATGGTCAGACGTTGCAAGTCCACCACTTCCTTGCCACAGTAGGCTACCATCCGTTTAATCTGGTGAAATTTCCCTTCTGCAATGGTCACTCGGACCAGGCTTTGATCCTTTTCCGTATCGATCGACACAAGCTCCAGCTTGGCAGGCTGACAGGTAAAGTCCTTGAGGGGAATACCTTGCGCAAATGTCTCAACATCTGCATCTGTCATCACTCCATTGTTCTGCGCTAGATAGGTTTTATCCACATGGCGTTTAGGTGAAAGGAGAGCATGAGCCAGCTTACCATCATTAGTCAAGAGTAAGAGTCCATGCGTATCGATATCCAAACGTCCTACTGGGAAAACTTCCTTGGCACGTGCATAGTCATCCAACAAGTCCAAGACTGTCTTGTGTTTTGGATCCTCAGTTGCTGAAATAACTCCTTGGGGCTTGTTCATCATATAGTAAACAAACTCCTCGTAGTCTATCTTTTGCCCGTCAAAACAAATTTCGTCCGTGTCTTCATTGATTTGCAACTTGGCAGATTTTTCTTTCTTACCATTCACTGTCACGCGCCCAGCCTTGAGAAAGTTTTTGACCTCAGTCCGACTCCCGACTGCACAGGCAACTAAAAATTTATCTAATCTCATAAAGCTATTATATCATGAAAAAGTATAGATTTTGAACAAAAAAATAAGCCGCCTGATTGGGCGACTTTATTTTATAGGGAGATTATTATGAAAAATTTTTAGGAGTTAAAGTTAAGGTCTTCTTAACTTATGCTTATAGTATAAGCTAGATTCCTAAAAGTTTTCTTAAAATATTCTCCTAAAACTTAAATTTCTTTAAATAATCACTTTTAAAGTCAATCATTCTCGCCAGAAATCAAAGCTTACGCAAAAGTTAAGGCCATAAAGAGGATAAGCATCACAAACAAGGCTAAGCTAACAAGCAAGGTTAAGACTTTAACAAGCGTATTACTTTGCCAATAACTCGGCTTCCCGATATTGCTGGTTGCATCAATAGAAAAGATTTGAGTTTGCCTTGGTTGTATGGTCACAAGGATGATTAAGGAAATAGCTAAAACAATGGTTAAAATTATCAATAATTCAGTCATTTAACTACCTCAAAAGCCCTATTAAAGTAAACAGTAAACCAATCAAAATGATGAATCCTAACAAGAAAGAGAATGTTTTACTAATTTTTTCACCACGTGTGGCTTTTTCTTTTTTGATGGGTTCTTGTTTCATCTCTTCCATGCGACCTTCAACATCCTGATAAAATAGATCTTTTTTAGTCATGTCTTTCTCCTAAAATGATTTCCATCCGCTCCTGATACATAATTGGATCCACATAATTGGCATGGTAACCCTGTTCTCCAAGAGCTCGTCCCATCTCTTTAACGTTAGAAAGAGCTAATTCAATAGTTTGAATCATGCCGTCAACTGCTTCCTTAGCGAAAATATGACTTGGAGCTGTATAGCGACGGTTATGGGCAGTTTCTTCAAAAGCTAGGACCAGTTGGTTGTGTTCAAAGGCCTGACGAACAGCCTGGAGAAGTTCATTACCATAGTTGATATCCAAGTAGATATCTGATAGTTGATAGAGATCTTGAATCTTTTGGGGACTGGCATTTTGATAGAGTACAACATTCGGGTAGCGTAGCATATCCATCAACTTTGCTGACATTTCTGTCACTGCCGCGATTCGGAAAGTGACCCTTGGTAAACTCTCCACCAATTTTTCAACTTGCTCTAGTTGATCCGAATTGGTCACTATCAGGGCATCAGGTCGAACAAAATTATCACGCTTAAAGTGATAATGATAGCCTAAGTGACTAAACTTATGATGGAATTTCTCATCCGTCAATTGCAGAGCGCGTTCATAAGTCGCATAATCTGGAATGATAATGGTCTTAGCTCGAAGCTGGTCATTCTCCAAAATCAGTTGCATATTTCCTGGTATATCATCATGTAGTGGTTCTTGCCAAACTAGGATATCCTGACCTGATTTTTCTGGAAAATGGAAAGAAGTCAAAAACGAAGTAGATAAGCTATTAAAGAGAATGTGGTCAAGATTCACATTCAAACTTTGCAAGAAGTCTATGATAAAGGTTACTCGACCAGAAAAATGGCGCAAGCCTTGCCCTTCCAAGGTCAAAAGAATATCACCTGTGACATGGTTTTCCAAAATAACTTCCTTTTGTTCTACATCCCTATAGGAAGTCATAATAGCTTGACCAGAAGCATCAAAGGTGGTCTTAGCAAAGCAAGCTCCAAAACGATTATAGTGATCCACTTGGAAGATGCGACCTGCTGGTGTTTTCCATTCGACTTTTTTCACCAAACGAGCCTGTAAACCATCTGCAAAATGTATCACTGCTCGTTCTTGATTAAGGTCATTGATGGTCCCAAATTGATTATTACCAGCAATCTCCCAAAAGTCTGGTACAGGAACTTGGTTAAAGTACAAGGGTTTACCGCTGTCATAACCCAAATAATAGGTGAAAGGTGAGACAACTCCATCTGGCAAAAATCCATCGGGTTCAATAACCACAGCCAAATCAGACAGTCCTGCTTCAGTCAGACTATAGTGCAAATCTTGGCTTTCTTGATTATATACATCAAATAACTGAATCATCCACTACCTCCTTGATTGTATTTTCCCATTTGTTCAAAATCTCTTGAGTCAAGAACTTCTCGGCTATCTGGTAAGACTTTTCTCTCATGCCTTCCAAATGATTTTCCAAATACAGTTGGCAAATCTTTTCTGCATAAGCTTTCTTGATTTCATCTTCGACATGGTCAGATGAGCTTGGAATCAAGTAGCCATTTTCGCCATCTTCGATGAAGGTTTGATTTCCATAAGGAACATCAAAACCAATCAATGGCAAGCCCGAACCAATTGCTTCCATGAGTGTTAACCCAAATCCTTCACTTGTAGAAGCAGTTAGATAAACTTCATACTGTAAATAGATTTGAGAAAGTTCGGCATGACCCTTGAGTTTAATATACTCTTCTGCCTGACCTGCAGCGATAATCTCATGAAGACGTCCTTCTTCACCACCACTACCGTAGATATCGAAGGTTAATTCTGGCAATTCCTTATGAGCCTCAATCACAGCCTTCACAAGCCAATCAATGTGTTTTTCCTTAGCCAAACGCGAAGCTGTAATGAGCGAAAATGGTTTACGGCTCTCTTGTGGTTTTGTTAATTGATCAACACTTCCAACTGGAATGGTCACAATCTTAGGTGCATGCGAGGTATAGCGAGCAAATTGTTGCTCTAAGACTTCCTTTTGACGATCCGTTGAAACGATAAAGAGATCGACCTTATCTGCATTTGTAAATTGATAGTCATAATAGTTATTCCAAAGGATATAATCGTCATTTGTCGCATTTTCACTGTAATGCTCCGCATGAACAACTACCGCTAGATGCGCCGCTTGCGCTTCCTCAAAAACAACCTGACCAATCCCTGTCTCACGATCTAAAATTACTAGATCTGATTTACTTAACCCAAGTGTCTGCATGAAATAACGAATTAAGGCAGGCTTCCCGTATAAAATGCGATCCTTGAAACGATAAACTTCCTCAGTTCCTTGATTCATGAACATCTCATAAGCCGGAGTCCCATCTTCATTGTAGAAGGTTCTTTGGTAGAGTGTCGCTACATTGTCTTTAGGAGCAAAATATTCTGTGCAATAGCGTGTGTAAGAGAAATAATCTTTGCGGATTAACTTACCGGCATATACATACTCTACGTGTTGGACGAAATCTTTTTCCTCATCTACCAAATAACAAGTGATAAACTTGTCTTCATCTGAGAAGAAGATTCGTTCAATTCTCCCATTTCTTTCACGACGGCTTTCTACGCCTTCAAAATAAGCTAACACATCATCTACCGTCACACTGGTCGGTGCAATTTTGATATCTGTAAAGTGATTGTAAAGCCAGATGACTTGATCGTCATCAAAGCCGATATTTGCGGTTAGGTGCTGGATATTATCTCCCAAAATCATATCTGTAAAGATAAACTTCGACGGCAGATTCAGGCTGCGAAAAATACCCGCACGATATGCCTGGGCATATTCAACACCACTGCTGGCCCAACCAATTCCTAAATTTATATTGTAAATTGTCATATTGTCCCCTTTTTATGGAAAATAAGCCATAATTTCCCCATCAGGTGAAATGTCTACTCGACTCAATAAAAGATTTCGAACCATATCCTTCTTGACCTGCCTTTTCATTTCTTCGAATCCATGATAGGCTTCTTGGTAATACTCGACAATAGGATTCTTTTGAGCAGCTGACTGCCCACCAATCGCTAGACTCAGTTGTTGAAGGTAGTCCACCTGTTCTACCCAGTTATCATCTATGGCCTTTAACAAGGCTAAACGCTGAAAATCTGAAAAGAAGTCATGAGTTTCAAGAAGCGTTCGTTTCTCTTGTAGACTTTTTTGGATGGTTGTCTCTAAAACTCGTCTAATGGCTTCCTTATCTGTCATATCCAACTCGCGAGGAACTGCATGATAGAGAAAACTGATATTTTTAACGATAAAATGATAGAGTTCCTCTCTACTTTCAAATGCTTCTTCTGACAAGCTTTTTTTTATGAATTCATCTAGTACATCCACAACAAAACCATCTAGATCCTCGGTACCATCAATCAAACGGTTTCTTTGACTATAAATCATCTCTCTTTGGATATTCATACTCTCAGCATACTCTAAGGTTTGCCTTCTTGATGATCTAGCAGCGCTATCGCTTGCCTTCTGCGCTTTTTCTACTAATTTTCGATAGCGTCTTCCTTCTAAAAGTTCTGGGCTTATCTGTTTATTTACGGTATAGTCCTTATACATCTTATGTACCCAAGAAGGACCAAACTTCTTGATCACATCATCTTCCAGTGACACAAAGAATTTTGATAGCCCAGGGTCTCCCTGTCGCCCAGAACGTCCTCTAATTTGTAAGTCAATACGCTTACTATCCATCCGTTCTGTACCAATTACAACTAGACCGCCAAGTTCAGCAACTCCTGGACCAAGTTTAATATCAGTCCCACGACCGGCCATAGAAGTCGCAACTGTCACAGCTCCCATACGACCTGACTCTGCAATCATCTGAGCTTCACGCGTCGCATTATGGGCATTTAAAACGTTATGAGCAATTCCTTCCCGTAACAATAGGGAGGAGTAGAGTTCAGACATTTCTACAGATCCAACAAAAATCAATAAAGGATTACCCTTTTCATGATAATATTTAATCTCAGCAAGTGAAGCATACACTTTTTCAGGTAGTGTAACATAGAGATTGTCTGGATAATCAATTCGCTGATTCGGACGATTTGTAGGAATTCGAATGACTGACATCCCGTAAGTTTCTAAAAACTCTTTCTCTGCAACTTTTCCTGTCCCAGTCATCCCAGAGATTTTTTTAAACTTCTTAAATAAGCTTTGGTAGGTAATGGAGGCCATCGCCCGTGTTTCTTCAGACAAGGGAACATGCTCTTTTGCCTCAATGGCTTGGTGTAAGCCACCCTGTAATTTGGTCATTTCTAATAAACGACCTGTACTTTGATCTAGCAGCACCAGCTCTTCGTCTTTCTCGCCCTTACGAATAATATAATCTTTATCCCTTTTAAACATGGTATGAGCTCGTAGTGCAAAGGTCAAGTGTCTTGCTAGTACACCATGTTCTTCGGAATAGAGGTTATCAATACCCAAAAAACTTTCTGCAGTTCTAGCACCCTTAGTAGTGAGCCATACCTCTTTTTTCTCATCTTTAAAGATATAGTCTTGACCCTCAACTAGTGTTGTCATCAAGGTATCAATAATTCCATAAAAATTGGATTGTACCCTAGGTGAACCTGAAATGACCAAAGGAGTTTGAGCACTGTCCAGCAGCACTGAATCTACCTCATCTACGATAACAAAGTTAAATTCTGGCATATACTTTTTATCTTCACTGGAGGCTAGATTATCAACCAAATAGTCAAAACCAAGACCGCTATTGGTAGTATAAATAATATCCGCTTTATAAATTTCCTGCTTATCCTCAGCCGTTAACTCTTCATCCTCGTCTTCAGAAAAAGGAATACGAATGGTCAAACCTAGGAACTCATAGACCTGTCCCATCTCCTCTGCATCACGCTTGGCAAGATAGTCATTTGTAGTCACTAGCATAACACCTTGCCCTGATAAAGCATTGAGATAGACTGGCATCGTAGCGGTCAGAGTTTTCCCCTCGCCCGTATTCATCTCCGCAACATTCCCTTGGTGAATGACAATTCCCCCCATGACCTGTACATCGTAGGGAAACATTCCTAAGATTCGTTCATCAGCCTCTCTGACAACTGCAAAAGCTTCTACCAGAAGATCATCTAAAGTTTCTCCAGCAGCCAATCTCTCTTTAAATTCTTGAGTTTTTCCTGCTAATTCAGCATCTGTTAGCGAAGCCATCTCATCTTTTTTTAGATTGATTTGATGCAAGATTTTTTTCACCTTGCTCAACTGTCTATTATTTTTCCACATCTTGTTCAGAATAGTCCTCTTCTATTGAAAATGAATGAAAGTCAACTGATTGAAAGCCTGCGCTCAACAGTTGTACTTTGTAATGATAGGCGTCTTCAGGATAAGTAAAGGTGAAATCAAAGTTTTTTTCTATTACTTGACCAACTTGCCTATCATAACGATTCATAAAAATGAGTCTAAAATATAAACCATTTTGAGGTTGAACAGTCATCTGACTAGCTAAACGGTAACGATGTCCCCTTTTCAAAAGAGGTAATGTCGGGGTTAAGCGATTCCCTTGAAAGTTAAAACTTGAGGTCCACTCATGAATCATCGTACCAGAATTCATCATACTATTTTCAAAATAAACATGATTACGTGAATGATATATAACGACTGAACCATATAAAAAACTATTCTCTTTCAAGTCACCTAAACTGGCTCCCTTAAATTCTCCCCAATAAATCTCTTTATTCCGTTTGATAATCATTAAAACTTTCTCCCAAAATCTTGCTCTAATATCATCTTATAAAAATTCATGAACCAAGTTATAGTTGTATCATTATCATCGTTATGTCGACCCGAGGTTCCTTTTACCATAATACGAGCACCCGTATGATAGAGGTTTTCAACTAAGTCATCATAAGCACGTGGATCATAGTCTTCCTCTTTCATATAAGAAAGGCCAAAAATTGTTTGACTAAAATCTGCCTGTTTAAAAGGAGTCCAGAAACGGTCATCTAAAAATCTCATAGCATCAAAGCTAGCCTCCCCCTTAGAATGGTGCCGTAAAATATCAAAGGCAGTTGGGAAAAGACCTGGTGCCTCAAGCCTGCCTCTCTCTGCTATCAATCCAAGATTGGTCAAGGGTTTTGACACAATAACAGCTCGAGGTTCAAAGAAAGAACTGTAATACATAGCACCATAGGTCCCCATAGATATCCCCGAAAGGATTAACTCCTTATTTGAAAATCCTAATAAATCCAAATATTTTTGAATGACATTTCTAACGCCATTTTCGAGACAGTCATCACCCAAGTAGAAGGCTCCTCCATCTATCCGAGGATCTTGAAAAAGAATGAAAGGCGTACCAAGAGATCTCATCATTCCGAAGCCTTCAAATCCTTCCGCACGTCGATAACCAGAGAAATAGATATTCAAAGGTGGCTTAAAGTCTCCTGGATAGAAAAAGTAATTGATTTCCTCACGCTTTTCATTATGAATGATTCCCCCACCAAGAACATATTTACCAAATTGGTAGCGCGTCAAACGCTGGTGAAGAGCTCCTATTTTCAGACATCCTGCTCCTCTAGCTTCTAAAGAGACACTGATAAATGAAGAAAAATCATCATCCAGTACCAGAGCTGTCTTCATATCTTCAACTGTGAAAACTCGTTCTTTAACAAAGTTAGCAGTGGAGCCATCTTGGATATTTCGAACAATCAGACGAATATCACAAGTCCAATCTTTCTCATATTCGAGCCAAAGTTCGACTGGGTTAAATTCGCTAGCTCGGATATTATACTTCCAACTAATTAAGGGGCGAAAGTCTTGACCATACTTCCCTAGGAGTTCTAGATTTTCATAACCGTTATATCGAACCTTTCCCGTAAAAGCAGGATTGACAATCATATCAATTGGAACTAACTTATCTCCATACTGCCCTCTAAACAGGGCCTTAGATAAGAGTCGCAAAAGTTCTACTGGGTTTGAAAAATCTGTTGCTTGAGCACAGGTTTTTTTCAAAAAATTTTGAACAGCTTTTGATTGAGGCTTATCTGTATCAGGGTAGAAAATAGTATAAGGAGTGATCCTTTTCATCAGTGGCATCAAATCTGATAAATGCTCAGGATTTTCAACCAAAATAGCTGAAAAAGTTCTCAATCCTTCCATTTTCATGACCTTCTTTATGGCAGTCGTTGATCTCGGCCAAAAGAAATGCCAGTCCATATTTTCAGGAAGCTCATAGATATGGCTCCAGTTTCTGCTACCTATCTGCAAAATCTGTAATTTATTGCTCACTCTTTGCCTCCTCTAACCATTTTTCCCACTTATCTACAAATTGATCACCTGTATTTTGTCGAATCTTATCAATTGAATAAATTAAGGCTTGATTCCAATGTTTCAGGGTATCTAAGAAATAGTGCCCAGCTTTACTAAACTCCGATAAATCCGATAGGATATACCCATTTTGTAAATGGGTAACATATTCTGACTCGTGTCGGTTGATTTGAGGGATTCCTGCGCTAATCCCTGCAATCTGTGTGTAAATATTAGCGACTGGATTCAAATCAACAATTAAACGAGTATACTCTAGCTCACGAATTAAGCCCATCTCATCATTTAGATTGATAATCTTAAAGCGATAATCATCTCTGGTATTTTCTTCTAATGTATTTTCTGCATCAGATACTACAGAATCCTTTAACAGATCTCTTGGGTTAAGACGTTCAAGAATGAGCGAATCGAGTTGCTCCTGCAAAGCTTCAATTTGATAACCTTCTGCATTAAATACTGAAAAAACAACCTCTGTCAAGGGATTTTTCGAAACGAAATGCATGATTTCATACAGGACTTCTGGATCTTGTTGCATCTGTATATCTAATTGGACATAAATTTTTGATTCCTTTAATCGTTGGCTAATCCCTAATTTTAAGCGCGTATCAAATGACGGTAAATGATGCATTTTAGAAGCAAATTGGGGATAGGTCTCTTGTAATCGCTCAAGAAAATCTTTCCGATCACTAATCAACATTCTAGACTGTTCTACTACTTGGCGATGAGTTTGTAAATCATCTGCTTGATTTCTTTCAATAAAGAAACTTATAATTTTAGGAGCTTCTTTTGGTAATTTTTCTAACAATTGATCTTGAAACTTGGTATTAGCTGCCAAAACAAATGAATCTCCAATTTGATAGTCTTGATTTAAAAATTTTGCTAAGAATTCCCAAATGACTTCATCTATACTCTCATAAGCTAATTTTTCAAAACGATAGTTTACTGCTGGATTTATCTTTACAATTGGCTCTTCTCCCTGCAAGTTTTCCCTAAGTTGCCACTGGCCTTTTGCATTATAATAATAACGAGTAACTGGTTTTTGATCCTCATACTCTATAAGGCTAGATAAAAATCCACGATCATCAAAATAACAAATGAAATCAACTTGGTTATCCTTAAAGTAAGTGATATAGCTGATAAAACCTTCTGAACCATATTCAATATGAGCATAGAGTGCCCCCTTTTGCTTGACTACAATTAAGAAAGGGGTATAGATAAAGTCACAGTCTTCATCCCATGTCAAGTCTTTTAATTGTAAAGGATGCATCTCCTCAGCTTCAATATTTTGAATAGCATCGAAAACGGAGAAGACATCCGACTCCAACAAATCTTGTCTGTGTAACAAATAACGTAAATGGGGATGATAAGTCAACCATAGCATCTTAGATTCTAATTCTTGGCGTTTAAAAATCCGAATTTGGTGTAAGATATCATCAAATTCTAAGCGATAAGGAGTTCTATACCAAGGCACAATACTAGCTTGCCAAGATGGATTGTTGCGCTCCAAAAAAGGAATGAAATAATACATAGATTCTCCTCACAATTATGAATCAATTTCTAAAAGTGGTCTATAGTTCTCATTTAATGTCAAGGCATCAATTTCTTCCTTGATATTAAATATCATACCATTAAAAATCAAAAATAAGCCTGAAAGCATACTTAGCTGCATATAGCGTGGATCATATAAGACAATCAACATTGGAAATCCTGCCATAAATACGATATAGATAGATCCAATGATCGCAAAACGAAATATCAGTTTCCCGAGATAGCGACTAGTATCTTCTCCAGGATAGATATTATAGATATACTCTCCAGATTTCTTCATCCTCTCAGCAATTTCTTCACTATTCATATTTACAAATGCAAACGCAATTCCTAATATAAATAAAACCAAAATATAAGTGAAGACCCAAATTGGTTGTCCTATTGCAAATCGACTTATCCAAGCTCTGATCCAGGTTTCTTCTGGAAACACCACCTGAAAAAGCATAAAACTATACTGTGGAATAGATACCAAGGACATGGCATACATAAAAGGCATTCCTCCAGCTGGGTTTAGCAAAATATCCAAATAAGAATAACGCTTAAAACGATTATGAATCATAATCTTATTAACAGGAATTCTATAACGTGCTCGCTGAACTCTGACTACAATTGCTAAAAATACGATGGAAAGTATTAGAAGAGCCATAATCAATACAGGACTAACCTGTAATTCTTTTATACTATTTAGGATGTTTTGTGGCATACTAATAACCATGCTGGACATTAAGATAACTATAGACCCCCCTACCCCAAACAAAGAATTCAGATCCGATAACCAAACCAAGAAAAAGGTACCCGCGATCAAGAGTAGAACATTCATTGTCAATACCAGTCCATAATTAACCCCTGACTGAATAGGGAGATTAAGAGTAATAGCTAATGCTTGGATTAAAGCAATAACAAACGTTAGAATCATTTTCCCACGATCTTGAATTTCAATTGGTAAATTTTGAAAACCTAGTTTCTTAGACATACTAAACATCTGCCATAAAATCATCGCCGACATCCATGGAGATAGTCCAACTGAAAATAAGGAAAGGCTCCGAAGGTTGCCACCTGTTATAGCAGTAGAAAAGGCTAAGAAAGCAGCAGTTCCACCCAAAAAACTCGTGTCATTAACGTTTACAAAGGGAAGGGTCATTCTGCTTCCTAAAACGTAAATGAATAAGAAAGAAATTGTCCACAGGACCCGTTTCACAACGACTGATGTCAATTTTATCTTCAATTTTTTCTCCTATTCGATTGATGGGATATTTTGATAAACATAGCTGAATCTATAAATTAATCCTTTGCCAATAATGGCATTCCCTCATCCTAATGGATGAGGGCGATCCATAACTATCATGTTCTAGATATCCAAAACCTGCATCACTGCATCAATCAATAATTTTTTTGTAAAGTAGCCTTGTTTCAAGGCATAACTAACTTTATATACATTTTCAACCATCTGTTGATAAACTTCTGTTGTCGTTTCCTCTACAAGACGACTGGCTTCTTCCAAACTATCCACTACATAACCTAAGCCTTTTTCCCTTATGAAACTGGCATTTGAGAGATAGGATGGCACTACTACTGGAATTCCAGCAGCAAGATAGGTGCTAACTTTATGAGAGATATTCAAGCGATAGTAGTCTGCCTCATCCACTGGATTTTCGCTAGTACCCCATACTAAGCCAAAACCACCCTCTGACAAAGCAAAAAGCAACTCTGGGTCTGTTTTCCAACCTTTAAAGGAAACTCTTGGATTACGATTCTCTTGATTAGTCTCTGAAAAAATATCGAGAGGGGTTGAATAAGCCCAGTTGGCTAGGTGTTCAAAACGATTCACACTACCCGCAAAAGATAGTTTTTTCTGAAAAACAGGTTGTCTCAAAGGATAGTTGTGAACATGGTCCCACATGCCTTGAATAATAATCTTTTGAACTGTCAATCCTTCCTGAATCAGGCGTTCCTTCATGTTTTCTGAAGGAACAACTACTAGATCTGATTGGTTGTACATCTCAATGTACTCAGGCATCAAGTAATAATTTGATGGAAACATGAGCGGTGGTACGTCATGGATAAAGGTTATGATTTTCGTGTTTAAAATCTTACATTTTCTAATAAAGGCCTGATCATACTCTCTACCATTCCACGTAGGAGATTGATAAACGACAATATCACCGTAACCCACTCGAGCCATGACACCATCTAAACGGCTATTTAACTCGCCTTGACTATCACTATAGATATTATAAAAGTAAAAGCCAAGCTCGTGAAAGTCTAACTTTCTTGCAATTTTAACGGTTTCATTCTGGGCAATTAAGGCTGTGCTTTGACCAGACATACCGTAAATATTTGTAATATTTATCTTCATAATTCTATTTAAACCCTTAAGATAACTTGCTTATTATAAATTTCATCCTCAACTAGCTGAATTTCTTGATCAAAATTATGCTCTGCGGTATGCTTGTGTGAGAATTTCACTTTTGAAGTTGCTCCCATCTTAAACCACTCATATTCGGAATCAATATGACCTAAATCAATCGCTTGTATGCCTTTTTTGCTTAAATGGTAAGCCAAAACCTTGGCTGTAGGTCCAAGCATCAAGAATACTAATTTACCAGCCGCATGCTTTTCAATCGCTTCTTGAATAGCCTCAACTTTACTGTAGGCATTTCTAGAAGGGCAGATGATCCGCTCAATTGACTGAGCATTGTCAAAAAGATCGTTGCCAACTCCTGAACGTGAGTTTTCACCTTCGACGATCAAGATATCTCGTTTATCCCAAAGTTTCTTTAATTTTTCAAAGTGAGCTACTGAAGCCGACTTGTCTTTGAGGTCCATATAAGGACGAGATATAAAAGTCGAACCATAGAAACTTGCTGTACAAAATCTATGGTAAGCTTCTTGATAATGCTCTAAATGCTTTTGCCAAAAATCGACTGCTTCAGGATTGTAGCGTTCCAAGCCTTCAAAAACATCAGAAAGACAAACCAGCAATTCTGGAGAGCTTTCAAGTTGAATCATACTTCTAAGCTGGTCTGCCAAAGTCTCATCATAGTCTTGATAAGGAATTCCATGTCCCATCATAATATCCATTTCCCCATCTCCATAACGAATGACAGAAGAATGGTGTTCGAGTATATAATCAAGACTCTGCTGGATATCCAGTACCTTTGGGTAGGATTGCAGCTTTTTTACAGGCAACTCTCCATTTTGACAGTAGGCTTCAATAGCTCGAACCATCTCTTCAGGACGCCCTTGGTCATAGAGGAACTGACCTTGTTCTCCATGGGCTACACTTTCAAATGCAAATACTGGTTTTCCTGCTTGTCGGAAACGTCCAACGATCCCATCAACTTCGATGTCAGCATTGATATCTAGTAAAAAGTCACAGCCTTCAACCAAACTATCAATCAAAGCTGGTTGTCCGGCAATATCCGATAAGACAGAGACATTTGGGTAAGCCAGTAAAGCTGTAATACTATCCGCCACCATAACGGGAGCCGCCACATAAAACTTGACATCTGGTAGATGTTCAATCAAGTAGCCCATATTTCTCAAGTCACTTGAGAAGGTATAGACTAGGGCTGAATGTTGAACCCCTGTGTATTGACTCACCTGATCTTTTGTCAGACAAGGCGTTACCTGACTCATATCAGACCAATCTTGGGCATTATAATACCACCAAACATCTCGATAGATGGAGCGTTCATACAGTCCCCATGGCTTTTTCTCAGTCAGATAATGAATAATCGGTGGATAAGTTCCAGGTTCTGGACGATAATCAGAGAAATGTGTGTGCAAGGTAATGCAGTTATATTTAAAGTCCAAAGCTAACCAACGATCTTTAAATAAGAGATTCAAAATACTTTGGTCATCTTGAGCAACCTTATCATGCAACTCATTAGTCATTTCAATCAGTTTTTTACGAACTTCTTCTTGCTTCCAAAGGCGATTATTGATAAGTAAGACACCTGCGTTGAAGCTATGCTCATTAAAATATACTTGAGCCCCCAGATCCTTGACTGCTGCCAAAGGATAGTCTCCTAATTCAACATCAAATAGAGGACTTAAGTCTCTTGTAACAACCAAGTCACAGTCCAGATATAAGACCTTATCTTCCTCAACAAAATCCGAAATAAAATAACGTAAAAATGTTGCATAGTGAATGTTGGTCTTATATTGACTGATATGAGAACTATTGACACGGGCATTGACGATTTCACAGTCTAGCTTCTTTAATTTACGATTGAGATTATAGAACCATTCTGTCGGAAAATCGCTGTTAATCAGATAAAAACGTAGCCCTCGATTATGACAGCAGATTGATTTAATTGTAGTTAATACCTTATCTGCATATTGGTAGTTGGCTCCTAGTACAATTGCTTTCATATCTATTTTTTCTTTCTTTAACTCTTTAATTGCTTCTATCATTGACTGTGGAGATTGGGAAGAAACCACTGTCTTCTCTAATTGATTTTTGTTGGTCATATCAAAAGTCAATACTGGTCTACCTGCACTGGTATAGCGATTGACGATAAATTCCATCGAACTTCCCTTATGGATATCCAGATAGGCATCTGACTTCTCAATCATTTCATCAATCACTGCCCCAACCATGCTGGGATACAAGTAAACATTAGGATATTTGTCCAAAGCCATTAGAATTGGACCCATATCTGTATAAGCTCCAATATGGAATCCAACATCAGGTAGAGCTTGGGCTAGTTCTTCAATATACAGAAAATCCTGCGAATCTGTAAATGTAAATAGATTGACATTGTGAAGATCATAAACTCTCTTGATGGCAAAACGTCCAGCATAATGGTCAGCAATCTGTTCATAACTAACATCACGAAATGCCCACCATAAATCCCGATAACGATAGCCCATCAGAGTGGACCATGGTTTTCGATAGGTCGTATAATGGATGACCAAAGGTTCTTTATCCAATTCAAAATGTGAATCCCAATGGCTATAGAATGCAATGACATCATGACCAACTTGAAGATTAAAATGCTTATCCAACTCTAACCAATGATTTTCAAACATCAAATTTAATATAGTCTGATCACCATTAAATCTATCATTGGTTGAAAAATCAGGTGAAGATACGTAATCAATTGTCTTATTTATTAATTTAGTAGTGATATCATATTGTCTCCATTTAGAATTATCAATCAATAACATTCCTGCGTTGAAACCAACACCATCTACATCTCGAACAGCAGCAAGATACTTATCACCCAAATCAATATTAAAGAGTAAATCAAGACTACCATTAATAATCAAATCACTATCCAGATAGAGTACTCTCTCCTCTTCAATATAATGAGGAATGAAATAGCGAGCATACGTAATCGCTGAAATATGTTCCTGGGTTTTCCACTCAGAATCAATCTCTTCATCTATACGAATGTCTTCTACAACACTTCCCAATTTCTCCACTTGTACCTTGAGATCATCGAACCAGTCACTAGGAATATTTTGATGGAGAATATAAATTTTAACATTTTGATTGTAATATAGAATAGATTTTATTGTTGTAAGTATCGGGATAAGGTAATTCTTATCTCCCGCAAGAACAACTGCCCTTCTTTCTTCCAAAATATCAAACCCCATTATCTAATCTCCATTTTCATCATTCGCTAGTTGATGACGAATGCTATTAATCATACTCTCTTTATCCTCTAAACTAAAAACTCGAACGTTTTCATCTCTTCTATGGACAACTGTTTCAAAAGAAAATACCGGTTTTCCTATCTCTAAAGCACGACCTACAATATTATCAACCTCTCCCCAATGATTGATATCTAAGTAAATATCTGCTCTATTTAATAAATCTTCGAGAATATCATCATGATGCACATTAGTATAAATATTCACGTTCTCGTAATGATTAAAGCTGTCTAGATAGTCTGAGACATTTGTTTTAGCAGCTATATGAAATGCAACTTCAGGAAGTTCTTGTACAAGATAGTCTAAATGTTCTAAAGTATCTGATGCTGTTAAAGTAAAGGCGTGAAACTGATGCTGTTGTCTAGGAGTGATTTTTAAATCCTCTTGTGCAGTGACAACAGAATTAGCTGGGATATCTTTATAAATTAAAGCATTTGCCCCAATGATAACATTATCTCCAATGGTCACACCTTTTAAAATAACAACGTTAGTTCCAATCCAACAATTTTTCCCTATAGTTATCTTATCAGCTTTAAACTGAATTTTTTCAATATGGTAATTAGAGTATTTATGGTTGTGATCAAAAATTCTCACACCATCACCAAACATAGTATCCTTACCAATTTCAATCTCTTTGCCACAACGAATCGTACAATGATCGTTAAAGAAAACTCTATTTCCTAGTGTCAGCTTAGCATTATTAGACACTTCTAGACTTACAAATGAGCGAAATGTAACATCTGTTCCTAGTTCAATGCTACTAGTAGGAGAAATCTCTATATGATGAAAATCTCCTAATAACTTTACAGAATCTTTAAAATCCATGTTTATCTTCCACTTCTCTTATTTTATTAATCATTTCTTGAACTTGTTCTACTTTATAGATTATCTGTCCAACTTCAGAATATTTTGTATTTTCAAAGGCAAGAATAGGCTTCCCTAATTTTGCAAACTGCTCCATTATTTCTTCATTTTTTTCACCATGATTAATATCTAAAAGAACTTGACTTATCTCAATCAATTCTTGCTCAAGCTCTGATAAATCATTAAATTCAGACAAAAAAGTCACATTGGGATCAACTATCCTCTTAGTCAATTGATCACTAACTTTGACGCTAGTTGAATTTCCGGTAAAGCTTGAACTAGAGACTCTAATTGCTCAATACGATCCGAAAAAGTATAAATTAAACAAGTAACAGGTAGTTTTTGAGGATAGATATGAGCCTTTTTAAGCGTATGTAAATGGTAGTTTTGACCCAATTCTGTCCATTAAAGATTATGATAGTACCACCAAACATCACGATAGTCTTGCATCCCCAGATCATCCCACGGTTTTCTATTCGAAGGATAGTCTTGAGATTTTGGTAGTTTATAATCTGTAAACTGCTTATGACGATAATCTCTAAGTAATTGAAACAGATTTTTATCATAAATCCTTTATTTCTCGATTATCACTTTATATCATCTTTAAACCAAAATCATTATTTCTATGGTTTTATTTCAACTAATATTTAATAATCTAATTCTCCTGAGATTTTTCTTATATCATAAAAATCAATAAATGTTCTAAACAATACAAAGATTTTAAAATGAAAAACTCTACTATATATTATACCATTTTTGTGTACTTTCATAAAGTGAGATAACTCTAAGAACCTTATTTTTTCTAGCTCTGGCAAAAAATATTGAATTTCAATTGCTTTACGAATAGACAAAAATTCAATATTCTCCTCCAATAGCCGAAAACCTCCAAGAATTGTAAAATCCTTGGAGGTTTTCTCATAGCCAAATTAGTCTTTTCTTAACTTTATAAAACAAGACTTATTCTTCATCATCACGCTTACGACGTTTAGCTACTAAACCTAATCCTGTTAGACCTGCTACAGCTCCAAGAAGAGCATTTGTAGCTGAAGCTGTTGTTCCAGTATTTGGAAGTTGCTTATGTGTCTTAGTGGTATCAGTTTGAGGAGCTTGACTAGTTGAAGTCGAATGAGCCATTGATTGGCTAGTACTTACTGACAATGATAGTGATTGCGATACTGATGTGCTGATCGAATCCGATGTAATCACACTATCAATATCTAAGCTATCAAGTGATAAGCTCTCTGGTGTTCCCTTACTTGTAACAACAGATGTGCTTGCACTTGTGCTTGCTGACTCAGATG
>NZ_KV817813.1 GCF_001814775.1 Streptococcus sp. HMSC067H01 | reverse complement strand
ATTTTTTTCTGTCTAACTTTTGGGGTGCAGTTCAGTCAACACTTGATAGTAGGCGTTTTTCTGACTCTGAAGACTTGATAGCCAATGGCTTCTAAGAATTTCAGTAAATCTGTCCTATCTAAAAAGAGGGTTTTCTCGTTAGTATTAGGGTGAAAACTCATTCGTCTTTCCGACATAATTTCTTTGTCGAAATAAACTTGAATATCTTTGTCAGCATTGTTAAGCAAACCAAAGGGAGAAACAACTCCTGCTGGAAGCATCATTTTTTCAAAGAGACTCTCAGAAGAAGCCATACGAATCCTATTGGCCCCGATCAAATCCTTCAATAACTCCATATCCAGACGTTTTTTATCATCCATAATAACAAGATAAAAAGCTGTTTTCTTTTTGTTAGTTAGAAACATGGTTTTGGTGCGAACACCCTCGATTCCTTCGATAAAACTATCTGCTTGCTCAGTCGTTAGGGCAGGCTCATGCTCCACAACTTCAAAGGGAATAGCTAACTCTTCTAGCTTTGCCACTACTTTACTGTACAATTCCATCTTGCTACCTCCTAAGTGTATGTTTGTAGCTACAACTGGATTTTAAGGATTATCGGTTTCATTTACACTTTTAAGAAAAGGACTTTTTAAGACTTAAGCTATGATTCCACAGCTGATGACAAATATGCCTTCCATCTACCTTTAGCCTCTGTCCGTTCTATCACAAAGCCTCTAGGCAAATCCGCAACTTGACCGATGGACTCATCTATTTGAAATGCTTCAGCTTGGGAAATAAGACGGACGTCCTCTAGGATATGATCTTCTGAACACAAAAATTGCCACATCCCATCCTCTTTATCATGGGAGATAAAGGTAATCGGATTTTTCCCATCCAAAACATGTTGGCAAACGATACAGGCTGTTTCGGGTGCATCTTTAAAAGCAAAAGTCATCCTGGGCTCGCTCCTTTAATCTACTAGCAATTACATATTTTTAGCATAGTCAAAGCGCTGATTTACTTTTTGACTAAGGGTGATAAGGCTTGACAAATCTCTTACTTGACACGGAAAGAGGACATAGCTATCGCTATCAATGTCCATAGCTGCTAGACAGAAGCCTCGCGACTCCCACTCTTGATCTAGAGTTTGGGCCCACAACGGAATATCCCCATCCTCTTTGAACCACTCCTCCTGCAAAGGGAGCTTGTATTTCACAACCAAGGATTCTAGCTCATAGAGAAAATCTTCCTTCTCCGTATTCCAGTCTAACTCCACAAAACTACCACTCTCTAGCAACTCATCCGCCAGGCCAATCCATTGGAGCCTAGCCTCGTCATCCTCTGCATCAATACAACGTTCATCATATCGATCAGCATGCTCTTGGAAATAAGTTTGCGGTGTCTCAAAACAGACTTTCAAACTTTCTAAAATTTCCTGATTACTGGTTAATAGTGGAGCGATTTCTAAGTAGATTTCACTTGTTCTCATATCTGTTCTAACCTCCAATTTTTAAAATCAGGCAGTATGCTCTGCTCTAAGATGGCTTGTGAATCACGAAAAACAATACTTCCACATCCAAGCCTGTTTTTCCATAAATGATCGTATGGATTTGTAACACTAATTTCACAAGAAAGTCTATCTGCCCCTTGACCCTGATAGATTTGCACAAAATCCGGTCCCAATGGTCCAGCTTAAAACTTGATTAGCTCATCTGAGATAAGAATCGTATCATTTGCTATTTGCCAAGTTCCTTTCAAATGAGTCTATCGAATCTCCTCAAGCAACTTCATCTAAGTTGCTTGAAACAATGATGCTATCATGTTCTTCTACTAGCTTTTTGACATTTTACAAGGAGTCGCTTTTTTACCTTAGTACTCACTACTATTATATCATAGAAGGAGCAATTTACTTACGTTTAATCAAGTATTTAACCGCCTTTCCAATCTTTCCTTCTGCGCTTGGGGATCCTCTAGAGGGTCATTGATACAAGCCGTTAAATTTTCCGTAATGATTAACTCAATCACACGATCAACACTGGATCGAACTGCTGTTAATTGAGTAAGGATATCGACACAATCACGCTCCTCCTCTATCATTTTTTGGATCCCCCGCAATTGACCTTCAGAACGTTTAAGGCGAGTAATATACTTTGATTTTGTCATATCTTTTTCCTTGAACAATTTTTCTTCATTATATCTCTAATGAAAACCTTTGTCAAAAGGATCTCTTCCCTTAAAGCCTTTTAGCCCTCCACCCTCACTCGAGTAAGAATTCCATCTTTATCTGTAATGGAGAATTCAGAAGACGAAAACCACTGAGTTACCGCTTCGCTACTTTGAGATTGAGCGAATAGCCTCAACATTTCTTCTTTATTCTCAACTTCAACCACATAGTAGGCTAGGCCTGTCAATCCATTCTCACGTCGAGCTAAACTTTTTCCTCCCCATTCATTGATAGCCAAATGATGATGATAATCCCCTGATGCTATCCAACTGGCATGTGGAATCGTGAATTTATCCTCAAGACCTAGAGACTCTTGATAAAAAGAACTCGACTCTCGACTATTTTTAACAGATAGGTGAACATGGCCCATGCGAGTGCCTTCTGCGATCACAAAAGGCTCTATGTCTCGTCCTAGTTCATAGATAGCTTGGGCAGATAGCTCTTCTGTCACACCAATAATTCGACCGTCCTCACGAATGTCCCACTCATTCACAGGCTTGTCTCTATAGAGCTCAATGCCATTGCCCTCTAAATCTTCTAAATAGATGGCTTCACTATAGCCATGATCAGCTCCACCAACTAATGGAATCTTTAAGTCTAACAAGTATTTAAAAAGATTTGCCAAATCTTCACGAGTCGGCAAAAGAAGTGCCATATGATAAAGACCGTAACTTTGCTTAGGATTGCTTATGTCATCTGTCTTAATTAGCCGAACTAGTGGTTTCCCACCGGCACCTAAAAGAACTTGATTTTCCGATTGATTCAAAATCTCTAACCCAAGCAACTGATGATAAAATGCTGTCTGACTTTCTAAGTCCTTGACATTTAAAGCTACTTCAGCCAAATAAATCTGACTATTATATTCGTAAACCATAGAAACCCCCTCTTTGTTGTAACTTTCTCTATTACAACTATTATACAAGCTTATCTGTCAATGTCAATCCAGATGCTTAGGGATGAAAAAATAAGAAAAATCCTCCCCATGTAGGAAGGATTGTTTGGATTTAATGAGCCAACATTTCTTGAGCAATCTCTTGACCTGATAAGCCATCTGGATAGTAGGTTGGCCAGTTGTCCATCTCTTCAAAGAGGGCTTCTTGGCTAGTGCCTCCAAAGAAGATATGGAAATGCTCTGCCTTGACCGGAGCGATATTGTGGTCGCTAAACTGAACATACTTGAATTGTCCAGCGTCTGCATCAGTCGCTTCAAAGAGGAAGCGTACTCCACGATTCCCTTTCTTATAAGTCAAGATTTTCTTGCCGACATACTTGTAAGTATATTTCTTACTTTGGCCACCTTGGATGAATTCCATAGTGTTATCCGTGATGTTAATCTTGGTTACATCTGTTTGGTAACCTTTTTGATAGTAGGCTTTGTATTCATCCTTAGTCATCTTACCAGTCAATTTAGCCTTGTAGTCAAAGACTTGGTCTAGAGTACCATTTTCAAGGAAAGGATAGACTGACTGCCAGTTACCAGCATAGTCACTCAAGGTACGATCCTTGACATTGGCATCTTCAAAGTAACCATTTTGAACGGTTTTAGTTTCCTCTGCTTTTTCTGGTTCAATTTCTGCCCCTGCCTGGTCAGTTGTTTGCTTGAGAGCTTTGAGATTTTTCTCCATGACAGAGATATAGTTTTCTCCAGCCTTCATGTCCGCTTCGGTCAAGCTTTCAAGAGGATTCAGAACATCTAGCTTCACTCCTGTTTCTTTTGAGAGAGTATTGGCTAGGGCTTGAGAGGCATTTTCTTCAAAGTAGATATAAGAAATCTTATTCTTCTTGATATATTCGGTTAATTCTGCCAAACGACTTGCTGAAGGCTCCGCATCTGGTGAAAGACCTGAGATAGAGACTTGATTGAGTCCGTAATCCAAGGCTAGATAACGGAAGGCAGCGTGTTGAGTCACAAAACTCTTTTGTTTAGCATCAGAAAGTCCTTCAGTATAGGCCTTGTCCAAGGCTTGTAGTTTTTCGATATAGGCTACTGCATTTTGTTCAAAAGTCGCCTTCTTATCTGGATAGTCAGCTGAAAGACTATCACGGATATGTTCTACAAGTTTGATTGCACGCGCAGGAGACAACCAGACGTGAGGATCATACTCGTGATGATGACCTTCTTCACCATGGTCATGGTCTTCCTCTTCTTCACTTCCCGGAAGAAGCAACATATCTCCAGTAGCTTTAATCGTTTTTACTTTTTTCGCATCTAGGGATTCTAATAACTTAGGAACCCAAGTTTCCATATTTTCATTCTCATAAACAAAGGCATCAGCGTCTTGGATTTTGGCAACTGCCTTAGCGGATGGTTCATAGTCGTGGGGTTCTGTACCAGCACCGATTAGGAGTTCTACATTTGCGGTATCTCCCGCGACTTGCTTGGTAAATTCGTAGACAGGATAGAAAGTTGTAACGATATTTAATTTCCCGTCTGCTTGTTTTTGATTAGAACAAGCAACTAAGAAGACTGTCACAAGACTTGCCAAAAGTAGGCCTAGTTTTTTCATGTACTTCTCCTATTTGATAAAACGTTTGAGTAAGCTGACTAACAAGAAGACAACTACAAAGATAATGGTAATACTTGCACTTGGTGGTGTCTCTGCATAGTAGGAAATATAGAGCCCCGCAACCATGCCTAGAAAACCAATAACACTGGCAAGAATCATCACAGAACTAAAGTTTTTACCTAGACGCAAAGCAATACTTGCTGGTAAGACCATGATAGTCGATACCAAAAGTGCTCCCGCAGCTGGTATCATGAGGGCAATAGCCACACCAGTTACCATGTTAAAGAGAATAGACATGGTACGCACTGGAAGACCATCGACAAAAGCTGTATCCTCGTCAAAAGTTAGAATATACATAGGCCTTAAAAAGAGGAAAGTCAGGATTAAAACAACCGCTGCAATAACAAAGAGGCTAATGACCTGCTCTTGACTAATAGTCACGATAGATCCAAAAAGATACTGATCCAGACTCATCGAACTAGAACTCTTCCCCTTACTCATAACAATAAGTGAAACTGCAAGTCCTGTAGACATGAGAATGGCTGTCCCAATCTCCATAAAGCTCTTATAAACCGTACGCAAGTATTCAAGAAAGATCGCCGCAATCAAGACAATAGCAATAGTTGAGATGGTCGGAGAAATCCCCAAAACCAAGCCAAAGGCAACACCCGAAAGCGAGACGTGACTGAGAGTGTCGCTCATGAGACTTTGACGGCGCAAGATTAGAAAAGTTCCAAGAACTGGTGAAAAGAGACTCATGGCAATAACTGCCAAAAAGGCTCGCTGCATAAAATCATAAGACAGTAGATTAAGCATGGTCCACCTCCTGATCACTTTCATGGACGTTGAAGCAACGCCATGGCGAATCTTGGTCACGAACAAGGTGGATATTACGATCTGCGTAATCCTTGACTTCTTCAGGATCGTGAGTAATCATCAAAACAGCCTTGCCATGATGGTGGGCACTATGGTGCATGAGCTCATAAAATTCATTTTTGGTACCAGCATCCATCCCTGTCGTTGGCTCATCCAAGATAAAGATATCTGGATCTGAAGCAAACATACGTGCAATGACCGCTCTTTGCTTTTGCCCACCAGAGAGAGAACCAATCCGTTTATCCCGATGTTCCCACATGCCTACCGAGTTCAGACTAGCCTTGATGTGTTCTTCATCATGGGCATTCAAACGACGGAACCAGCCCTTTCTTGGGTAGCGACCTGATTTGACAAATTCATAAACAGTACTTGGAAAGCCTGCATTGAAACTGGCGATCTGCTGAGGAAGATAGGCAATTCTTAATTTTTTCCCATGAATATTTGTCTTTGAGATGCTTACTTTCCCAATTCTCGGTTGTAAAATACCAAGACTAGCCTTGATAAGAGTCGTCTTTGCCGCTCCATTTTCTCCTGTCAGTGTGACAAATTCCCCACTATCAACACTGTAATTGATATGCTCAAGCACCGGTTCCTTGTCATAATAGAAGGACAAATCCTCTACTGTGATGTATCTCATTACTTGATTTCTCCTACTAAAGCAGTTAAAAACCGCTGGATAATTTTTTGTTCGTTTGGTGTGAACTGAGTGACAACCTGCTCATAAGTCGAGAGGGTATGCTCATGATGATGGTGGTGTTCCTCAGCAATTGGTCGTGCCAAGTCTGTCAATCGATAGAAGATAACGCGAGCATCCTTGGGATCCTTAGATGTCTCTAACATCCCCTCTTTAATCAGGGATTTAATGGCCTTGGTGACAGCTGCTTGACTGACATTGAGACGACGCGCCAACTCAGAGTTGGTGAGCGACTCCTCTGATAAAAGCATGAGAATATGCTCCTGGGTATTGGTCAAGGCCACATCACTGGTGCAATGACCGATGAGAATTTCATGTTGGTTTTCCGCCTTGAGAATAATCTCATTTAAAAAACGATCGATATCTTTTGCCAACTGTCTCATGATTTGCTCCTTTCTCAGAACGGAATTTCTATAAATACAAGGTTTTCATTCTCTTCAAAAATCAAATTCAAACCACGTCAGCTTCGTCTTGGCGTACTCAAGTACAGCCTGCGTCTCGCTTCCTAGTTTGCTCTTTGATTTTTATTGAGTATCACACCATTCCTTTACTAGTTAAGTATATCACATCCAAGCAAGGAGTCAAGAAAAAAGATGAAAACACCTGAGATGTTTTCATCCTTTAGAATTATTTTTCTTGTTTACGGCTAGTCCAGAGGGCTGTCGCTCCAAGAATCATACCAAGTAGCATCATGAAAATAGATTGCTCACTACCTGTATTTGGAAGTAGTTTCTCTGAGACTACTGTTTTCTTAGCAAACTTATCTGCAACCTTATAATCAACTTTTACAGTAGAAGGTTGAGTCGGTTTTGTTGCTTGGTCTTCTTCTGGTTTAGCTGGGTCTTGCACTTTACCTTCTTCAGGAAGTTTAAATGTTTTTGAGTCCACAGAAATCGTGCGTGAATTTGGATTTACCTTTTCATACTGAGTCAAATCAGCTGTTTTTAGATAGTCTTCAAAAGCAGCATCCATTGAAGGACCTTCTTCTCTAGCACCACCAAGCATGGTATAACCGTCACCACCTGCTGCAAGGAAGTCATTGGTTGCTAAGTAGTAGACTTTAGCCAAATCTAGTTTTTCATAAAGACCAGTCGCACGATTCTTCACTTGAATAGCCAAGACACGTTTGCCTGCAGTTAAATTTGTATCGTAGTAGACCTTGGCTCCTGAAATCTGTAAGAATCCACCACTTGGTTCTAGCAATGGTTGACCATTTTCATCCAAGACAGTTTTTCCTGCCTTATCAACCTGCAAGATAGAGCCGAGTGATTTTTCAAACATATCCAGAACTTGCTGACCAGTTACTTGAATTTGTGAGATTGTGTTTCCAAACGGCAAGACTGCAATGACATTTCCTTTTGTGATTGGTTTACCTTTGGCAATAGTTTCACGCAAGCCTCCACCATTTGTCACAGCAATATCTGTTGGATGACTAAATCCTGTTTGACCATACTGGTAGAGAGAATCTGCGACGACATTTCCAAGGTTAGTTTCGCGGACACGAACATTTTCACGGTCACCGTTCAATTCAACTGGGCTATTTGAAACAACTTCTACAGCATTTTCAGCATCATATTTTTCTTTGATTTCTTTGACCATGGCTGCAATCTTTGGATTGGCTTCTAATTTCTTAGCATCTGCAGCAGGTACCTGGCTTGGATTTCCTAATAATTGACGAGATTTGTAAGTGATTTTACCAACGTTATGGAGATAGCTTCCTGTCTGGTTGTATGTCACATTGTCCCCATAGGTAGTAGATTCTACTGTATGAGAGTGACCATCAATCACTGTAACACGCTTACCTTTCAAAAGAGGATTTTTTGAGAGTGCTTCTGCAAGTGTTGAACCACGCCATTCTACAGGTGTTGTTGTATCAACTCCCAAGTGAGCGAGAACAACATAGTGTTTGTAGTCTTTTCCTTCTGCCAAGGCTTTAGCTTGAATTTCTTCGATAACCTTGTTAACCTCTGCAATCGGTTCTGTAAAGGTTACGCCTTTAACATTTTTAGGGTGGGTCTTAGTAGCTGTTTCAGGTGTTGTCACACCGATGACGACAAACTCATCACCTTCAACATTCTTGTTCTTATCAACAATTGTTGCTGCTTCAAATAGACGAGCTCCGTTTACATAAGTATTTGAGCTGAGCAGTGGGAAGTTCAAGATTTCTTTGTATTTTTTAGCTTCGTCAAGTCCAAAGTCAAACTCATGATTTCCTACAGCCATAGCATCGTAGCCCATCTCATTTAGGATTTTGGCACGAGCTTCACCCTTTGTAGAGTTTGAAATAGGCAGACCTTGGAAGGCATCACCTGCATCCACTACTAGAGTCGTTTGGTTGCCCTTTTCTCGCTCCTTCTCAATAACTGTCGCGAGTTTGGCATCTCCGATTACTCCTTTTTCTTCTACGATACGACCATGCACGTCATTGGTATGCAAGATAACAGTATCTGCTTCTTCTTTTTGAGTTGCAGCCTCTTCAGCTGGTGTTGCTGGACTTGTAACAACCTTAGAAGTCGCTGCTACTACTGGTGCTTCTGCAGTGCTCACAACTTCTGTAGCTTCTGAAGTACTAGTGCTTTCTTCAGCATAGACTTGTCCAGCTAAAAAGGCTGGAGCTAATAGGGCTGTCGATAGGACAGGCAACAAGAAACGTTTATTCATTTTGGAATCCCTTTCTCTTCTTTCTTCTACCATTATACGCTATTTATCATCATTTTAAAACTTTTAGCCTTTTTTAGGATTAAATATTCGCCCTTTTAAATAACAAAATGACTATCTAGCTTAATGGCTAAATCTTCCTAACAAGGTCACATGTTCAAGTATTATCCCGCAGATTTTTGATCAAAAAATATAAATTTGATAAAAAGAGCCTGAGATTGTCGTCCCAAGCTCTGTCAACATCATTGTTTTCTAAATTAGAAAAGTGAGAATACGAGTACAGCCAAGGCAGCACCGAGGATAGGTCCTCCAACTGGAATCCAAGCATAAGACCAGTCCCCATCTCCCTTGTTTGGAATTGGAAGAAGGCTGTGTATGATGCGAGGACCAAGGTCACGAGCAGGGTTCAAGACATAACCAGTTGTCCCACCCAGTGACAGACCGATACCGACAATCAACGTTCCCACTGCACATTCCGACACTGCATCTGAGACTACTTCTACGTCAAATTGTTTGAGGTAACTAAGAACTCCGTGAACCAATTTTGTTGAACAGCTTGATGTTCCTTCTGGGAAACCCTGCATTTCAATTAAACTAGTCTCAAGCCCACTAGCTGCCGCCTACAAGGCTACACCAGCCCCTGTAATTCCTCCACCGATAATCAAGAGGTCCAGGGTACGTTCCTGCATTTTTTAATTGATCATTCACGTGTTTTCTTTGAAAATTCCATATTTACACACTTTTTAACTGAGTCGCTTTATTCTTCCAGTATTATACTCTTCGAAAATCTCTTCAAACCACGTCAGCGTCGCCTTACCGTAGGTATTGTTACTGACTTCGTCAGTTCTATCCACAACCTCAAAACAGTGTTTTGAGCTGACTTCGTCAGTTTCATCTACAACCTCAAAGCAGTGCTTTGAACAACCTGCGGCTAGCTTCCTAGTTTGCTCTTTGATTTTCATTGAGTATTAGTCGTCAATTTCCGCAAAGGCTTGAGTTGCTTTTACAGCCTTCTTCCATCCCTTGTAGAGTTGTTCCTTGCGAGATTCGTTCATAGATGGCTCAAAGAGTTCTCCTGTCTCGTTCAAGAGTTTCAACTCATCCAAATCCTTCCAGTAGCCCACTGATAATCCTGCCAGGAAGGCTGCTCCTAAAGCTGTTGTTTCCAAGTTTTTAGCGCGTGCGATGTCGATTCCCAAGATATCAGCCTGGAACTGCATGAGGAAATTGTTCATAGCTGCACCACCATCCACCTTCAAGACTTGAATAGCTGTCTGAGCATCCACTTGCATGGTATCGATGATGTCACGCACTTGATAGGCGATAGATTGAAGAGTTGCCTTGATAAAGTCTTCTTTGCTTGTTCCACGAGTCAAACCAAAGACAGAACCTCGAGCGTTTTGGTTCCAGTATGGAGCACCTAGACCTGTAAAGGCTGGAACGACATAAACTTCATCATCGTTGTGAGAATCACGAGCATATTTTTCAGACTCTGGTGAATTTTCAACCATGCGAAGGCCGTCACGAAGCCATTGAATGGCACTTCCTGCGATGAAGATAGAACCTTCCAAGGCATAGTAAACCTTGCCGTTGATTCCGTAACCAATCGTTGTCAAGAGATTATTTTCAGACAACTGCATCTCTTCACCAGTATTCATGATGATGAAAGATCCTGTTCCATAAGTATTCTTGACCATACCTGGTTCAAAGGCCAACTGTCCAAAGAGAGCTGCTTGTTGGTCTCCAGCCATACCCGAGATTGGCACTTGTCCACCATAGAAATGGAAAGGAGTTGTCTGACCATAGAGTTCAGAATTTGAACGAACTTCTGGGAGCATAGCTTTAGGAATGTTGAGGATTTCCAAAATCTCATCATCCCATTTGAGTTCTTTAATGTTATAAAGCATGGTACGGGCTGCATTGGAGTAGTCAGTCACGTGAGCTGCACCGTCAGTCAATTTCCAAACCAGCCAAGTATCGATAGTCCCAAAGAGCAATTCACCCTTTTCTGCTCTCTCTTGAGCGCCTTCTACATGGTCCAAAATCCAGCGAACCTTAGTAGCTGAGAAATAAGCATCGATGATTAAACCAGTCTTTTCATGGAATTTCTCTACATAACCTTGTTTTTTTAGCTGTTCAGCCAAAGGCGCTGTCTGACGAGACTGCCAAACGATAGCGTTGTAGATAGGAAGACCTGTTTTCTTATCCCAAACAACTGTCGTTTCACGCTGGTTGGTAATCCCGATAGCTTGGATTTGATTTGGCTTGATACCACTTTCTATAAAAGCCCCAGCGATTACAGATTGGACAGAGTTCCAAATTTCATTTGCATTGTGCTCAACCCAACCTGCTTGTGGGAAGATTTGTGTGAATTCTTTTTGACTAGAGCTAACCTTTTCCCCTTTTTTGTTGAAAATAATGGCACGAGAACTGGTAGTTCCTTGGTCAATAGCCATGATGTATTTTTCTTGTGACATGTTCTGTCCTCCTGATAAAGATCTTGAGGTTATTTCCTCTTTATACTAACTAGTATACAATATAAAACGCTTTCTTGTTTATCAATTTTTTAAAATTTTTGATAAGATTGTGAGAATTTCACAAAAAAGACCTGGTTTCCCAAGCCTTTTAAGCAAATTGTATCTGACGAATCACTGCCAAATCTTCCCTATCCAAGTCGTTTTTTAAATAATAGACTGGTGTTTGTTCCTTCTAAAGTCGTTTGTGACTCCTACAATAAAAAGAAAGGACTAAAAATTGACCAGACTCAGCTTTTTCCATCAAGTCTCCTAAATACTTTTGTTATCCCTTTCCTTTTCTTCTTCAAGCATAGCATAAAATACAAAAATGCTGAAATAATCTGTTTCTCTTTTTATTTTCATGCTGATTTCCTGGTCCATTATCCTGAAAATCAGTAAACACACGGCTCCCCCTTTGGGCATTTTTATGCTAAAATAGTAGCTATGGATAAAATTATTAAAACTATATCAGAAAGCGGGGCCTTTCGTGCTTTTGTCCTTGACAGCACTGAAACCGTCCGCACTGCTCAAGAAAAACATCAAACCCAAGCTAGCTCAACGGTAGCACTTGGTCGAACTCTTATCGCTAGCCAGATTCTCGCAGCCAATGAAAAAGGAAATACTAAACTAACAGTTAAGGTGCTGGGATCTAGCTCACTAGGTGCCATTATCACAGTTGCAGATACCAAGGGTAACGTCAAAGGCTACGTTCAAAACACTGGAGTTGACATTAAAAAGACTGCAACAGGTGAAGTCCTAGTAGGTCCTTTTGTCGGCAATGGTCAATTTCTGGTTATCACCGACTACGGTACTGGAAATCCATACAACTCCATGACTCCCCTCATCTCTGGAGAAATCGGAGAAGACCTTGCCTTTTACCTGACTGAAAGCCAACAAACGCCGTCAGCTGTTGGCCTTAATGTCCTTTTGGACGAGGAAGACAAGGTCAAGGTTGCTGGCGGTTTCCTTCTCCAAGTTTTACCAGGAGCCAAGGAAGAAGAAATTACTCGCTTTGAAAAACGCATCCAAGAGATGCCAGCTATTTCTACTCTTCTCGAAAGCGACGACCATATTGAAGCTCTTCTAAAAGCTGTCTATGGTGACGATTCCTATAAACGCCTGTCTGAAGAAGAAATTCGTTTCCAATGCGACTGCAGCAAAGAGCGCTTTATGAACGCTCTTGCTAGCCTTCCAATCTCAGACCTACAGGAAATGAAAGAGGAAGACCACGGGGCAGAAATCACTTGTCAATTCTGCCAAACTACTTATAACTTTGATGAAAACGACCTGGAGGAACTCATTCGTGACAAATCTTAATACACCCTTTATGATTGGCAATGTTGAGATTCCCAATCGGACCGTTTTAGCACCCATGGCGGGAGTAACCAACTCTGCCTTCCGTACCATTGCAAAAGAGCTTGGAGCTGGACTCGTTGTCATGGAAATGGTCTCTGATAAGGGAATCCAATACAACAACGAAAAAACTCTGCACATGCTTCATATCGACGAGGGCGAAAACCCAGTCTCTATCCAACTTTTTGGTAGCGATGAAGACAGCCTAGCACGCGCAGCAGAATTCATCCAAGAAAATACTAAGACCGATATCGTGGATATCAACATGGGCTGCCCAGTGAATAAAATCGTGAAAAACGAAGCTGGCGCTATGTGGCTCAAGGATCCTGATAAAATCTACTCTATCATTAACAAGGTCCAATCTGTCCTTGATATCCCTCTCACTGTCAAAATGCGTACAGGCTGGTCTGACCCATCTCTAGCTGTCGAAAATGCTCTAGCTGCTGAAGCTGCTGGTGTCTCTGCCCTCGCCATGCATGGCCGTACCCGTGAACAAATGTACACTGGTCACGCAGACCTTGAGACCCTTCACAAGGTTGCACAAGCTCTGACCAAGATTCCCTTCATCGCCAACGGCGATATCCGTACGGTCCAAGAAGCCAAGCAACGCATCGAAGAAGTTGGTGCCGACGCCGTTATGATTGGTCGCGCTGCCATGGGAAATCCTTACCTCTTCAATCAAATCAATCATTACTTTGAAACTGGAGAAATCCTGCCTGATTTAACCTTCGAAGACAAGATGAAAATTGCCTACGAGCACTTGAAACGCTTGATTAACCTCAAGGGAGAAAAGATTGCGGTTCGTGAATTCCGTGGTCTAGCACCACACTACCTCCGTGGAACATCTGGCGCTGCCAAACTTCGTGGAGCCATTTCACAAGCAAGTACACTAGCCGAGATTGAAGCTCTCTTGCAATTAGATAAGGCTTAACAACCAAGATGAAAACCCGTAACTTCAATAGCTACGGGTTTCTTGTTTTTAGGGGGCAATTTAAAGTACTCCAGACTATGGCTGAATCAAAGCAACGCTAGATACAGTTCCATCTGCGCCTGTTGTAATTTGGATGATTTTTCCACCACCAATTTTGGCATTATATTTACCATCATCAAGGGTATAGGCATAGCCTTGGATAGAGTAGTTTTCTTTCTTACCATCAGCAGATTCTACTGTAAATTGACCACCTGATGAAACAGTGATTGTCTCGCCATTAGCACCCTTCCAGTTGCCAGCTGCAGCAGAGAAATCTCCATCAACCATGGTTAGAACACCCTTGTAACGTTTGTTGTGTTCTGCTTGCTTATCTTGAAGTTTGCGGTCAGTAGTTGGATCATAAGTCGACTGACTAGTCTGTGCTTGAGAACCTTGCTGATTTGACGGAGTTTGCGAAGATGCCTGTTGGTTAGAGGCTTCTTGGCTCTGTCTTGGTTCTGGCGCTGGTGTTGGTGTTGCTTGCGATTGGTTAGCAGTAGTCGTTGACTGATCAGAAGAAGCTGCCTTAGCTTTTTCTGTTGAAGCTGAACTTGAGGACTTCTGAGTCTTGTTCTCTTTACTTGAAGAACTTGCCTTAGAATTAGAAGATGCTTGTGTTGTCTTGCTAGAACTATCACTTGTCGTATTTTCTTTCTTATTACCACAAGCCCCCAATAGCAGGGTTGAAGCGAGTACAGTTGCGGCCATCAATTTGATAGAAGTTTTATTTTTCATTTTATGCTCCTTTTGTAACATTTTTGAAATGTTAAGAAATATTTTTGTAACATTATTGTAATATTTGTTTTGAAATTTGTCAACTACTTATCTAAAATTTTTTAGAATTATTTTTTAGTACATTTATTTCCTTATCCCTCCTATATCTTTTATTCGCAAAGAATTTAAAAAAAAAGGAAAATTTTCCTACGAGAATACTATATTTTGTAATTGTAATCGCTTGCATTTTTTTCTTGAAGGGCTATAATAAAATTGAGATAGGATATTGGAGGTGTAGACTTATGTTAAGCAAATATTACAAGTATCTTCCTTGGGTGATTTTAGCTACTTTCGTTTCTTATGGGGCAGCTACTCATTACGCTCAAACAACATTTGATTTGTTCTACCTAACTGCCATTTTCATGATTGTCTACGTGGCTTTATTGTATTTACACGAAACCTATTTAAAATATAAATACAAGGATTTATTCATTCGAATCATGAGCAATTCAAAGAAAGATAAACATCCTTAATTAGTAAAGCAGTCAAATAGCATCAAAAAAGAGGTCGGGAAAAAATCCCGACCTCGCTTTTTTATGACTAATGAGTCTTTGACACGATGGCTGAATTGACTTTTGACACAAACTGTATTTTCTCTATTCTCAAGCTCAACCAGTCATCGGATTTATTGAAACATCCCAAGACCAAGACTAGGAAACCGAAACTTGGTCTATCGATTTCTGTCCCCAAACCTTTTATTTCAATCGATAGGTTTTTCTTGGTTTCTTTTTAGGAACTCGTTTGAGTCCAACTTCTTCTACATAGTCACCGTATTTTACAAGAAAGTTATTACTGACGATTGGTCGTCCTGGGTTGATGAGATTAACCAGTTCAGTCCCTTCATAGACAGTGAACTCCTCCTCCAGCAGATAAAGGAAGGTCGGATTCCAGTCGAGACGGCCTTGGATTCGTTTGATGGATTCTTGGATAATGGCATAATGGTCAAAAGCGAAGGCTTGCTCCTCCAACTCTAGTCCCTCAAGGAAGCACTTGCCTGTCTGAAAATCAACATCGACAAAAACCACATCCTTGGCATCATCTCCAGCTTGAACGAGATCAAGTGCGCGGCTAGGTAGATACACCAAATGGGCGATAGTAACCGTCCAGCCCCGCGGGTCACGGCCGGGAGTCGATACGGTCATCAATTGCTCGATTTTTTCTAAAGGAAGGTCGAGGTTGACCTCCTCTCTTACTTCACGCTGACAAGCATGCCTTGCATCTTCGCTCTTATCCATAAAACCACCGACCAAAGCCAAACAGTTTTGATAAGGATGGGCCTTGCGACGAATTAGCAAGAGTTTGATTTTCCCTTCCACAAAGCAATAAGCTACCATATCCACCGTCACGCTCGGTTTTTCATACTGAGGAAGATCCTGTTTGCAGTACCAGTCTAAAAATTCCTTCTCAGTCGCATGAATCTCAAAATATTCTCTCTCTGTCATTCCAGCCGGGATTATCGTTTCAGTCATCTTATCCCTCCTTGACAGCCTTAGTCCATTGGTACCAACCGACTAGACTATTGATGGTGTAGACCCAGTACATTCCTTGGATATGGATGTTTTCACCCCACCAGAGGTAGATACTAAAGAGATTGGTTGCAATCCAGAAAATCCATTGCTCACGGTAAAGACGTGTCATCAAGAGCTGACCAACACCATTGGTCGCATCGGTAACACTGTCACGGAAAGGACGAGCACTGCTGATACTTTGGTAGGCTAATCCCATGCCAATCCAGATGATAGCAGTCAAGGCCAAGTACTTAAGCCAATCAATCAGACCGAGTTTCTTAGCTTCAAAGTGAGACTCCTCTGGTTTCCCTTGTTCATTGATCCGATTAGACAACCAAGCATAGAGACCAATAGGCTGCATGACAAAGAAATAAACTGTGGTCAAAACTTCGCCATAGAAAGTAGCATTCATAGCTAGGACCAAATAGATTGCAGAGTTAATAGCACCAAAAAGGTAGTTACTAGCTCGACCTTCAGCTACTAAGATAACGCAGACAATCCCTGTCCAAGAGGCCAAGAGACCAATCCAGTCATGACTTTCTGTGTTTTGTGTAAACTCCAGAATAAGAGGAACACTTGATAAAGCAATCAAATAGAGCCACTGGAAAAGACTACGGCCCACAAAGAGGTCTTTCCAAAGCAAACGCATAACTCCTGCAAAACCAATTTTACGAGCTTCTGCGTGAACATTTTTAAAGTTTTCAATAAATCGTGTGATTTTTTCAGTTATTTTTTTCATTTTCTTCTCCTAATCTGCTTGGTAAATGGCATCAATAGCTACTTTTGCTGCTTCATAATTTCCTAGATAGTCATCAGCTAGATAAACATGAGGGATATTGCCTAGATATTGCTCCCTCATCATATCCAAATGCTGAGAAAAACTGTGACGGATATGGTCTTCTGCCATGGTCATGTCGCGAAAACCATCATTGACATAAGAGCCAATAGGTTGCACAAAGAGGATTAAATCCCACTTTTCCTTGGCTAAGATGGAAACAAAGAGATTATCAAAGGTCTCTACGGACAAGTCCTCCTGCTCTTCGCTTTCCATGTAGTAATCGTAGTAGCCCTTGGTTACTAGTGAGTTGGTATCTGCAATGACTAGGCCTCGATTGGCATTGCTATCGATTAACTTGGAAGTTTGGTCATATTGGCCCAAAAGAAGGTAATAATAATCTTTTGGGGTAAGCTCATCATCTCGGACATTATTTTTTATCTGATACTCACGAGCATATTCCAGACTAACTGGCGCATCATAGAAGCGAGCTAAATCCTTGGCTAGAGTTGTTTTCCCATTACTCGCACTTCCCATAATCAACACTTTTTTCGTAAACTGACGGCGGAAAGGTTGAGCGATGTATTTCCAATATTTGCTTGGATTTTCTCGAATCATGGTAGCCGAAATTCCAAATTTTCTTTCCTGTAGGACAGTCTCGAAACCACGTTCTGACAATTCTTGTTGGTATTCGGACTCTCCTACAAAAAAGATGAGCTCCTGACCAGTCTGGTCATAGGAAATGGCCTGCAACATCTGATCCAACCACTCCTGCCAGCCCATTGGATAGCGTGGAATATTGCTTTCGTCAAGTTTACAAACAGAGGTCAACTCATCATCTCGAAATGCTTCACGAATATAGCGAAACCTCTTTTGTAGTGTAAGTCCAACCTGTTCACCACGATCTCCCTTATAACCTGAAACTACCACCCATACAGCATCACATTGACGTTTTGCTCTTTGGATTAAATCAATATGCCCCTGATGCAAGGGAGCAAAGGTTCCAAAAACCACCGCTATCTGTTTTTTCATGTCTTTTCAACCTTTTTATAACTTTTTATATTTTATATCATACTCTATCTTGTTCTGTTTGTCAAGGGTTTTTTATTATTTTTTATAAAAACATTTCTTAATTATAAGATTTTTTCTTGATATACAAAACTTGATCAGTAGAAATTCGTTTTTGAACTCCTTAAACTAATTGCACAATTCAAATGCTTATTTGAGTAACAACTTCCCCAAAAAAGAGGCTGAAACAATCTGTTCCAACCTCACAATTTTAAACAATCTCAAATTTTAATTGACCAGCTTTGACACCAATCTTCAGAGTCTTACCAGCTTCCAATTCACCTTTAAGGAGAAGTTCTGCTAGTTTGTCTTCTACTTCCGTTTGCAAAGTTCTGCGTAGTGGACGAGCCCCCATCTCTGGATCATAGCCTTGCTGAGCTAGAAGTTTAAGGGCAGATGCTTGGAGTTTCAAGTCAATTCCTTTTTCTGCAAGACTAGCAATCAATGGTTTGACCATAATCTTAACTACTTCTTGCATATCTTGACTTGACAAGCTATGGAAGACTACCTTCTCATCAATACGGTTAATAAACTCTGGACGATAAGCCTTTTTCAGCTCCTCAAACATCCGTTTTTCCATATTTTCTTGGTCAAAACGAATGTCCTTAGCTCCAAAACCAACTGTCTTATCATCACGAAGAGCTGTCGCGCCAAGGTTTGAAGTCATGATGATGATGGTATTGGAGAAGTCAACCTTGCGACCCTTACTGTCTGTCAAGACACCATCATCCAAGACTTGTAAGAGCACATTAAAGATGTCTGGGTGAGCCTTCTCTACCTCGTCAAAGAGCAAGACTGAGTACGGTTTGTTACGAACCTTCTCGGTCAACTCCCCGCCTTCTTCGTAGCCTACATAACCTGGAGGAGCTCCATTGAGACGACTGGCTGCAAATTTCTCCATGTATTCACTCATATCAAAGCGGATAAGAGCAGACTCATCATCAAAGAGAACTTCCGCCAAGGCCTTGGCCAACTCGGTCTTACCAACACCTGTAGGTCCAAGGAACATAAAGGATCCAATTGGGCGTTTGTTATTGCGAATACCCGATTGATTTCGGCGAATGGCACGACTGATACTAGATACAGCTTGTTCCTGTCCGATAACACGTTTATGCAGTTCAGCCTCAAGATTGAGATACTTCTTGGCATCTGTTTGGGTCAATTTTTGAACTGGAATACCTGACAGGCGACTCAAGGTGGTCAAAATGTCTGATTCTGTCACCAAGTCTTTATAAACAGGTACTTCCTGTTCTTTTGCAATGAGTTGAGCAGCTTGCTTCCATTTTCCATCCATCAAGGCCTTATCTGCTGATGTTAAACCTGACTCATCTTGTTTAGCGTGCTTTGATTTATTTTGGACAGTTGCTGCCGCTTCATCCAAAAGATCAATCGCTGAGTCTGGCAAGTGACGACTAGTCAAATAGCGATGTGCCATTTTGACAGCTGTTTCGACTGCATCATCTGTAATTTGGACATGGTGGTGTTTCTCGTAAGTTGCTTTCAAGCCCTGCAAAATAGCCATACTATCTGCTAAACTTGGCTCCTCAATCATCACTTTTGCAAAGCGACGAGAAAGGGCTGCGTCTTTTTCGATGTGCTTTTGATACTCTTCCTGAGTGGTCGCACCGACAGTTCTCAGAGTTCCACGTGCCAAGGCAGGTTTCAAGATATTGGCCGCATCCAAGGTCGAATCAATCCCACTTCCTGACCCCATAATGGTATGAAGCTCATCGATAAAGAGGATGACCTTTCCATCTTCCTCAATATCTTTGATGATATTGTTCATACGTTCTTCAAAGTCTCCACGGAAACGAGTTCCCGCAACCACATTCATCAAATCAAGCTCTAAAACTCGCATCTTAGCCATTTCATCAGGTACATCCCCGTTGGCAATACGTTGCGCAAGACCAAGTGCTAGAGCTGTTTTACCGACACCTGCATCTCCAACTAAGACCGGATTGTTTTTTGTTTTTCGACTCAAGATTTGAATCATACGAGAGATTTCTTGGTCACGCCCGATGACTGGTTCCAATTTACCTGAGCGAGCTTGCTCCGTAAGGTCATGAGTGTAATCTTCCAAACCTCCACTTGGAGTCTGAGGCATGCCCATCATATTAGCCATAGAATTTTGCTTGTCCGCTACCGTACGATGACGCTGGCGAAGGGCCTTCAAATCATCTCTAGTCCAACCCGCACGCGCTTCAAGACTACGACGAAGTCCAGCAATCTTGACCTGATCCTTCTGATCTTCGTAAGAAAATCCCGCTTTTTCTAGAATGCGAGTAGCTAAGGCATTGCCATCATGTAAGATAGCATAAAGCACATGCTCTGTTCCCAATACCTTGGCATGAACGACAGAAGCAACGTGCTCTGCTTCCAACAACAATACCTTCAAACGGTGTGAAAAAGGTAACTCCTGATAATTTTCCTTATCGCTATACTTTGTTTCAGTCAGCTCTACAGCAACTTCCTCCAGGCGATCAATCTCATATGGAAATTCGTTTAAAGTCGCCCCAGCCACACTGTAACCATGATTGGCCATAGCAATCAATAGGTGCCATGACTCTAGGTATTCTGCCCCAAAATGACTGGCGACCAGAAAGGCACTTTCTATACATTCTTTCAATGCTTTTGAATATTTCATTTAGTTCTATTTTCCTTTTCTATCTACCTCTTGTAATAACTGCCGGAGCATATTGGCACGGATAAGATTGGCATCATCGCCTAAAACTCGGTCTGTCGCCATTGCTAATAATAGATTCATCTCCTGACGAGTCACCAAATCCTGTTCAAACAAGAGTCTTAAAACATCTTCAAAGATAGGTAGGCTAACTTCTTCACCTACCGAATACAGTAAATCGCGGAGCATTTCATGGTGGTTTGAGAATTCAATCCGACCAATGCGAATATAACCGCCACCTCCCCGCTTACTTTCAACTAAATAGCCTCTGCTTTCAGTAAATCGAGTCTTAATCACATAGTTGATCTGGCTAGGCACGACTTGAAAGGTATCCGCTAATTGGCTTCGTTGCAATTCAACCATACCCGACTGCTCCAAAATCGCCTTGATATAGGCCTCTATATGGTCTGATGTATTTTTAAATCTCATAGAACGCCACCTCTTTCTTTGAACCTTGACTATCTTTGACTATTATACCGAATTTTTCGATTTTTTAAAAGAAAAAGGAGCTGGTAATGAACAATCTTCACTAGCTCTCTTAATTTTCTATGTATTTAAACCCAATTCCTCTAATATCTGGCGTTTATAAGCAATTTTTTGAACTTCCTTGTCTTCAGTTTCAGACCAGTCGAGTTTGACTTCAGAGACGATCTGCCCAGGGCGATTTTTCAAGATATAAATGCGGTCGCTGAGATTGAGAGCCTCCTCGATACTATGCGTAATGATGAGTGTTGTCAACTCTAGCTGTTTATGAATCTCCAAATACCAGGCGTGGAGCTCCATCTTAGTCATCTCATCCAAGGCACTAAAGGCCTCATCTAGAAGAAAGAGCTTGTGCCCGAAAAGGTAGGTACGGAGCAAAGCAACACGCTGGCGCATCCCACCACTAAGCTCATGAGGATACTTGTCCCGTATCGCCGTCAATTGAAAGGTAGCAAGGATTTCGTCTGCGCGGGCAATGGCTTCTGCCTTGTCCACCTTTTGGATCAAGAGGGGCAGGATGATATTGCCAAGGACAGTCTTGTGTTCCAAGAGCAGATCCTTTTGTAGCATATAGCTCACACGCCCCTTGGGATTTTCCTCACCGTCAAGAATGATTCGTCCAGACTGGACTTCTAAAATGCCTGCAATCAGGTTAAAGAGAGTGGTCTTCCCCACACCACTGGGGCCTAGGATAGAGACCACTTCACCTGAAGTCACTTGTAGGTTAATGTCCTCTAAAATCTTTTCATCATCGTAGGCGTAGCTTACGTGTTCTAGTCTAATTTCTGTCATTATTTTACAAATTCGTTGGTAAATCCTTTATCAGTCAAGTCTTCCTTGAGGATTCCATTTTCTTTATCCCATTTGTAGAAGGCATTCCAGCGATCCGCATCAAATTGTCCCCATTTTTCCTTATCACTTGCATATTCTTTTGACAAGTATTTTTGAGATTCAATGACAAAGTCACGTTTATCCTTTAACTCTGGGGCATTCTTGATCAGGATATCAGCCGCTTCTTCTGGGTGTTCCATAGCGTATTGGTAACCTTTTTTAATAGCTTGGATGACTTTACGAGCTTCTTCTTTGTTGTCTTTCAGATAGTCGTTGTTTGCAATGATAACTGGTGAGTAGTAGTCAAACTCTTTGACGTAGTCTTTCAAATACATAAAGTTGGCATCCACTCCTTGAGATTGAGCAAGAATACCGTCCCAACCATAATAAATCCAAGCAGAGTCAAAAACGCCATTGGCAATCGGTGTAATCGAGTTTGAGTCGTTGTTTGGTACTTTTTCAACCTTGTCAAAGTCTCCACCTTGAGATTCTACCAAGGTTTTCAACATCGCAAGCTCAGTTGGGTCATTCCAGGTTCCGTATTTCTTACCAACCAAGTCTTTTGGACTAGTTACATTATCGGATTTACGAGAGATGATACCTGATGTATTATGCTCAACGATTGCTGCAACGGCTGTAATACCTGCCCCTTTTTCCAATTTCTTAGCCATGTAGTCTTGGAAATACACTGCAAATGGTGCCTTACCATTGATAACCAAGTCTGATGAGCTTTCTTCTGGTGGCAATTTCAAATCAACGTCCACTCCAGCTTCCTTGAAATATCCTTTTTCTTTGGCTACATAAAGCCCTGTATGGTTGGTATTTGGTGTCCAATCTAGGATAAAGTCAATTTTTTTGAGTTCTGCTTCTTTGTTATCCTTAGAAGCAGTTCCTTGACCACAAGCTACAAGCACGACAGCTAGAAGAGCTGTTACAATCGTTAAAAACAATTTCCATGTTTTCTTCATTTTTATTTCCTCTTTTCTTTTTCAAAACGCTCTATTTTAAGTACGTTTCCATTTAATCACATATTTTTCACTAATATCGACCAGCTTCATACCTAGAAGACTGATCAGTGATACCAGAATAATAATCGCGAACATGGTATCATACTGAAACAGTTTTTTGGACTGAATCATGTAGACACCTAGTCCCTCAAAGCCTCCCAACCACTCAGATACCACTGTTGTGATAAAGGCGTAGGAGACACTAACTCTCAGACCTGCATAAAAGTAGGGCAGGCTGACAGGGATTTTAAAATGCCACAGGATTTGCCAAGGATTGGCTCGCATCAGACTAAACAATGTCAGCATATCCTTGTCACAGTGCCTAAAACCATCTAAAATACTGACGATGATAGGAAAAGTTGTCGTCAAGATAATCAAAACAATCTTGGGCAAAATCCCATAACCCAACCATAAAACTAGGATAGGAGCTATGGCAATGGTCGGTATGGTCTGGACAACTACCATCATGGGGTAAATCAAGTCATTGAGCCAACTCAGGCTATCCATAAGGACGGCCATGATACAGGCTATCAAGACACCCAAGACCAAGCCTAATAAGGCTACTCTCAAGGTTGCCCAACTATGGTACCAAAGAAATTCTCTGTCACGAACAAAAGACTGGAGAATCTCAAGTGGTGTCGGCAGGATAAACTTTGGTAAGAGTTTTAAGAATCCCGCCACCTGCCAAAGAGATAAGACACCTAAAAATCCTAGCAGACTAATATGCCGTCTCATTATACTTTTCAAGTTTCTCATCGATGCTTAAAATCTCTCCTATATTTATTTTGACATTGGAAAAAACATTGTCTGCCCCTTGACCCGCCACTTCTAAGGCTTCTTTGAGAATGCGCATAAGCTCATCAAACTCTCCCTCTAGGACCGTTTCAAAGGGCGTAACCACCATGGTCACTCCTTGAGCTTGCAGATAAGCAATGACCTTATCAATTACAGCTATGCGGTCAATCCCCTGTGACAGGGGTAGGACTTGTAAAGCAATGCTTGCTTTCATTCAAACCTCCTTTTAATTTACAGTTTTTCTTTATGAAAAAAGAAAAACCTCTTTCATATATGAAAAAGGTGCAGAATTAGGCCAAGTATCGTTCCCTACGCTGGCATTACCCAGATCAGGTGCGGTCGAAGTTTAACACTTCCTCTCAGACTGTACACAGACTCCCATATATTATATGGACATATGATAACGCAAAAAAAATAAGATGTCAAGGAAACTGCTTACAGAAAAGAGAGTGGGACAGAAATCGGTAATTCGTTAAAATTCGATTTCGTCGTCCCACCTCCGCACAGTTGAGTAGGGCTGTAAAAGCTGATGAAATCAGCGTAGAAGAGCCCACTCAACCACTGCGTCTTGCTCGACAATCCAAAGAAAATTGAGAGGCTAGGGCTTTTGTCCCAACCTCTTCCTCTAATCATCTATTCTCAGTTAATTCTTCCACTTAAAGCATTGGCGCAAACAACTGGGTCACTTCCTTGATTAAGGTTTGATACCAGGTAGGATTGATCGTCCCTGGGAATACTTCCTGCGATACTTCAAAAATCTCTTCAAAGTCCTTACGAATATCTGCAATCGATGGTGTTTCATACAACAAAACCGCATTTTCATAGTGATGAACCAAGCTACGATAATCTAGATTTATGGTTCCAACAACTGCGTATCGATCATCAACAATCATCTGCTTACTATGGATAAAACCAGGAGTATACTCATAAATACGGACACCAGCAGACAAAAGATCCGGATAAGCTCCTCGTGTTATCAGTTGAATAAGCTCCTTATCTGGTACAAAGGGAGTGACAATTCGCACATCCACCCCTCGCATGGCCGCATTTTTAATATCTTCCGTCAAATCATAATCAATAATCAAGTAAGGCGTGGTAATATAGACAAAGTCTGTCGCTTGATTGATGAGATTTTGATAAACTACTTTTCCTACCTTCATCTGGTAGATAGGCTTGGGACCACTTCCATAAGGAATGCATAAACCTGCTCCAGACCGCGTTTGATTTTCCAAATGATACTGATCAAAGTCACTGATTTCACCACGGTTGATGTACCAGTTCATAAGAAATAGTCTTGTAAAAGCCTGAACAGCTGGACCGTCTATACGAAGGCCACTATCTTTCCAATAGCCAAAACGTTCAATCTGGTTTATATACTCATCCGCAAGATTGACGCCACCAGTATAGGCAATCTGCCCATCAATGACCAAAATTTTGCGGTGATCTCGGTTATTATAGGCCACTGTCATACGAGGAATTACCTTATTAAACTTATGAGCCTCAATTCCCCGAGATCGGAGATGCACAGTATAATCACCTGGCAATGTCACCATGCAGCCGATATCGTCGTAGAGCATCTTAACTTCAACACCCTGAGCAACTTTTTCTTCGAGAATCTCAAGCATGCTGTCCCACATCAAGCCTTCTTCGACAATGTAGTATTCCAGAAAGATAAATTTCTCAGCCTTTTTCAAATCCTCTAAGATTTGTCTCCACATAGCCTCTCCAGTAGAGAAAAATTGAGAATCTCTCTGCTCGTACACCTCTGCATTGCTATCCATATGTAGCAAGGCATTGATAATCCCATAAGCAGACTTATCTCTATCCTTTAACCCTTGATGAAGGGCAAACTCACTCTTTTCATGGTTAGTAATGGAGCGTAATTCCTTCAGCTGTTTCATTTCTTTTTTTGATAGTCTTCTCTCACCGAACATGAGATAAAGCAGTGGACCAAACACCGGTACAAAGGTCACAATCAACCAAGTCACTTTGCTTTCAGGTGACATCGAACGATTGACAATCGCTATAACGGTTGCTACGCTGATTAAAAATACAAGAATCACCCAAATAATTGGAGCAATCTGGCTCATGTAAAGAATAATTCCGAAAACAAGAAATAATTCTATCAGGATAATCGCAATACTAAAGCCATACTTGGACATCAATAGTCGAAATTTTCTTATCCCCATATCTCCCTCTCAATTTCTAAGTATACTCCCTAATATACCATCTGAAAACGCTTGTTACCCTCTAGTATACTTAGTTTCGCAAAAGTTATCAAGTCTTTTCTGTTTAGGCCGATAATTCTCCAACTGAGGTGAACAACAAAAAAAGCAGACCACATACATGCCTGCTCTTATATTACAATTTTAATGCCAACATATTGACCGTCATACCAGCTGCAGTTCCCATCAGGTAAACTACATCGCCTTCTTTGACCAGTCCATGGTCTAAAGAATAAGCTAAACCAAATGGCACAGAGACTGAAACCATATTTCCATAATCACTAACAAGGTTAAGGTATTGTTCTTCAGCAACACCTAGTTTTTCCATAACCAGAGGAAGAGCGCGACTAGCTTGGTGGGGAATGATGTAGTCTACATCCGCTAGAGCCAACTGTGTTTTCTCTTGAAACTCTTCAAACATACCTGGGATTTTACGAGCTGACAAAAGTAAAATTTTCTTGCCCTTCATATCAAACATAAAGTTTGTCTTGGTGTCTTCAGCATATTCCTTGGGTTGATAAGAAGTCAAGCCTCCACGAATCTCTGTATCATGAGCTCCCTCTGACCAAGTACGTTGAAGGCTTGCTATCACTCCCTTATCCTTATCACTTGATTGGAAAATAAAGGCAGCCGCTCCATCACTAAAGAGTTCAAAACTTTCTTTTTGCTTTGGATTAAGACCCAAGCTACCAACTTCACTAGATACAATCAAAACACGACGGTATTCCCCAGCTTCAATCAAATGTGACATGGTTGATAAAGCAGAGATAAAACTTGTACAAGTCGTATTGATATCCATAGCTGGGATAGAGAGCCCTTTTGCCACGCGCTCATGGATCAAGGCTGCTGTACAAGGAATCGGCTGAACACCAACCGCACTAGCTGATACCAGGCAATCAATATCTTCGATTTTTAAATTTGCCTTTTCAAGGGCACGCTGAATCGCTACTTCTGCTAGATCTAGCTGGGTTTCTTCATTTTCAACCACACGATAACGGGTCTGGTCTTTAAATTGCACCGTATTTTTTGGAAGGCAGACTCCATAGCCTGCGATTTCTAGATGTCTTTTTACTTCTGTCATAATCTTTTGTCCTTTCATAAACGTTGGATACGTTTGAGCTTACGACTTGTATCCCAGTAATAATCAGAAAATTGTATTTCAGCTTCTTTAAACTCTTTTTGTTGCGCCAAGAGTCGGAACTGCTCTGTAATCGCTGTTTCAACTTGCTCATCCCTTCGAGTCAGACAAACTTCTACTAACTTCTCAGAATGTTGTTTGACTTGGTAGTCTCCGACATTCTCCACAAAGAGGATGCAACGTCTGATAAAGTCAGGATAAATCGTTATTCGACCCCCGTCCTGTCCTTCAAAGTAGAAGATGTCGTCAGAACGCCCTTCGACCTTGTCAATCCTTGTGTAATGAGATCCACATGGGCAAGGTTCAGGATTTTCAACTAAAATATCATTGAGCTGGTAGCGATAAACAGGCTGACTGCTTCGTTTAAAGTCTGTAATCACTGGATAAAAACGTCGATCGTCCAGATAGTGTTTTTCTACAAATATGATATCTTCATTGAGATGAAGATTGCCAGCAGAGCAAGTACAAGCTAAGAAACCTTCCGTTGCTTGATATACTTGGTCAATAATCGGCAACTCAAAAGCGCTCAAAATTCGCTCTTTATCACTATCTTCTAATATTTCTGCCACTGAGACGATTTTTTGCGGATGAATGGATAATTCTTCCGCTTTTAATCGTTTGCTCAATTCAATCAACATAGAAGCAGGTGCCACCACAATGGTCGGTTGGTAGCTATTCAGTCGATCAATATGCTCATCTGTATTCTTAAAAATATCAAAGTACTCTAAACGAATGAGCGCCGTATTGATTGTCTGATAGAGTTCATTATCCGCTCTGAGGAAAAAGGCGATGCGGTGTCCAAAAAGTTGACCTTTAGGCAACATCTTGGCTAGAATTGCCGCCGCCCACATACTTCGCTCTTTTTCGGTTGTGATGAAGAGCCCCCGATGCCCAGATGTTCCAGAAGACAACCCAACAGCTATTTCTCCCTTGAGCTCTGTAAAATTCCTGGTTTTTTCACTTTCAATAGCTAAAGCTAAGGCCTCGTCTCGATCCACACCTTGAGTATTAAGCTCATTGAAATGCGTCATCATAAACGCTTTATCCATATGATCAAAGTCGTTAGGTACACCATTTTTAAAATAAGGGGACTCACGTTTGAGAAAGTCCATATAGGCAGCCAGTTGCTTTTTCTGATAGTTTTCTAAAGCTTCTCGAGACTTAAAATTATGAAGCCAACGAGTTTGGATAAAAGTTTTAAGAAAGGTTATTTTTTTCATACAAGATCCGCTCAATCCTTTCTACAGGGTCATGGCTGACTAGTACTTCTATGCCATCTTTTAAAACCTCTTCCAGCAACTCTGTTCCCTTGATATAGGCTTCCTTGTTGTCCTGCACCAAGGAAGGAATCAGGTGCATCTGTTTGGTATAAGGTAAGAGGTCTATTCCCCAACAAAGATCTGCTGCGATGATGAGATGATAATCTGGCATAAAGAGACAGGCTTGGCCCTTAGCATGCCCATCAATAGAAGCTACAAGGATACTTCCGTCTCCAAAAATATCGATGGTAGGGCGATACTTAAAGTTAGCATTTTGCTGATTTGCCTTGATGATTGTCAATCTTTCCTCGAAATCACTCGGCAAAAATCCTTTAAAAATTAAATCCTTTAGTTTTGGTTTCTTGTATACATCATAGACTTCCTGGGTCAGGATAAAGTTTGCATTCGGAAAGAAGCTAGCCCCTCCCAAATGATCTGGATGTAGATGAGACAACAAGACATAGTTGATTTCTTCTGGCTTGATCCCTTTATCTTTTAGCAAGTGCAAAATCTGATCTTTCTCCGTCATTTGAACTGGCGTCCCCAAACGGTAAAAAGCATAACGAAGTTTCGTCTTAATATCATAGTGATAACCAGTATCATAGAGCAGATAGCCCTTATCCCTGTGCTTGATAAGGAACACTCCTGCGGGGAAAGTCATCTTTCTATTCTTGACACCCTTGAATAGCAAACCGGCATAACTAGTACAATATCCCGCTGGGAAATACTCAATGCTTTCGATAATCTTGGACATATTGTTCAATCCCTTCTGAAATACTAATTTTCGGATGATACCCCAATTCCCTCTCGGCCTTGCTAATATCCAGCGTTTGACTATAGCGAAGCAGATAATAGGTATATCGAGTTAGAGGTGGCTCCCCTTTAAGGTTCAAGGTCTTGTATATAAATTCTAAACTACTTGCAATTCCTGATAAGAGAGATGCTGGAATTTTTCTATATTTGATTGGATAACCCAGACCTGTCAAACTTTCCTCTAGCAAATCTCTAAAAGCCCTCGGTTCACCATTAGTAATGTTATAAACCGCACCTTTAGCTTCTGGAGCTTCTATAGCCAAACGGATTGCCAGAGCAACATTTTCCACACAAGTCATGTCCATGAGCTGACGCCCATCTCCAATCAAAGGAATTCCAAGTTTTTGACTCAGATTGATAACCCGTGGCAAGATGCTAGTGTCCCCAATCCCAAACAGGCCCCGAGGTCTCAAGATGATACTCGGAACATCTGGATAATCTTTAAAGAGTTTCTCCGAAGCCAATTTACTACGGATATAGTTATTGAGATTATTTTCCTCTGGGGCATCACTTTCTTTAATACCAAGTTGGTCTTTGGGTGCAGCATAAATACTGGGTGAGGACACATACACTAAACGTTGAACCCCAGCTTGGCGACATGCCTCGAGAACATATTTAGTTCCTGAAACATTAGCCTGATAAAAATCTTCCCAGGGACCCCAAACTGTTGACAGGGCTCCCGCATGAACGACCAGATCCATCCCCTTGCAAGCTTCTAGCACATCATCAGCTTTGGTCAGATCACCCTGAAAAAAACAAACCGAAGAATTCTCTAAAGAGCGACCAACCTTACTGTTTCTACCAAAAGCTCGAACCTGATAGCCATGCTCGACTAGTTCTTCTACAACATATTTACCCAAGAAACCTGTCGCACCAGTTACTAAAACTGTTTTCATTTTTCTTTCTCCTTATCCGCTAGCAGACGATGGATTTCGCTCTCTAAAATTTTCGTCGGGTTATAAGACTGCGCAGCTTGGCGCAAAGTCTCTAATTCTGGCCAATTTTCTTTAGCTAACAGTTCCTCAAAGGCTTGTCCAATGGCCTTGCTATTATCTCTTTTAGCTGTGAAAGCAACACCAGCCTCAACCCCTCGAACGGCATAATCAAATTGATCATAATCATGAGGCAATATCAAAGCTGGTTTACCATAAATGATGCATTGATAAAAAATCCCAGCTCCACCATGATGAATGACATAATCCATCTGAGGTATATACTCCTTATAAGGGAGATAAGAAACAAGGGACAGATTCTCCACCAGATGCTCACATTGAAAAGCTTCTCCTCCAACGCCACGAGTCACAAAGAAGTGACAATCAGGATGAGCATTCGCTAGTTGCTTAGCTTGATAGAGAAGATTCTCTCTGGCCCACTCCAATTGTGTCCCACAAGATACTAGAACCTTCTTTCGACCAGCAAAGAGAGATAAATCTAGAGGATAGTCTTCTACCGCCTCAACTGAAGCACCAAAAGGTCCTACCCAGCGATAGTGCTCTGGAAATCCTTTCTTCAACTCCACTTCTTTCATCCCTATACCTAAGATAGAATAGGGAGAATAAATAGTTTCTTGGCCTTTCTGATTGTAAAGTTTAAAATGATAACGCCTTAAGCGGTCTCGTAATAAAAAAGTTACTATCCGCTTCCCCAAATGAGTTGTTTTTCTTGCAAGAAACTGTTCTAAAACCTGCCAGCTATTCTGGGGAGTCCCCATTCCTCCAAAGAAACAAGGAGGTCCCCCTGTCGTTTCAATCGCAAACTGGGTCGCCATAGTTGTTATCCACGGAATCCCCATCTGCTCAGCTACAAGTCCACCAGATAGTGTGATAAAGTCCACTATAGCAATATCCGGACGATGATTTGTCCATTCTTGGATTAATTGGTCCGAAACTAGGTTTATCAAATCAAGACTAGCAGACAACTGCCGATAGGCTGAAATAATTCCTAACTGCTCCTTATTGTTAGCAGCTTTTTCAAATTCCTTTACGTGTCCTTCTAAAATGGGAAGAACTTGAAAACCAACCGCCTCTGCAACAGCCTTTTTCTGAGGACCTGTAAATAAACGAATCTCATACTGAGGATTTTGTAATAGTGGTGCAAGTAAATTCAAAGTAGGATAGAGATGCCCACTTAAGGGAAGAGCCACTACATCGATTTTGATTTTCTTCATAATCCTAGCATATCAAATTTTCCAAAAAAGAACTATCACAAGGATAGTTCTTCTTAAATATTATTGGTTTTAAATCATAGGAATAGTATTTGATTTCCTCATACATTATTTGAATATTCGGGAGGAATTCCTAATGTAAGAATCTTAAATTTACTATCCCTAAAAAATTCCAAAGTAGCTTTGCTTAGAATAATTCCTTATAGAAAGCAATGGTTTCTTCCAAAGTTGGCATGAATGGATTACCTGGTGCACAAGCATCAATCAAGGCATTCTTAGAAAGGTATTCAAAGTCAAAGTCTTTTTCTTCGATACCAAGTTCTGTCAATTTCTTAGGAATACCGACAGTTTCAGAAAGTTTTTCAATTTCAGAAATAGCATAAGCCGCACATTCCTCATCTGATTTTCCTTCGATTTGCATACCCAAGGCCTTAGCAACATTACGGAAGGCTACAGGTACACGTTTGGCATTTTCACGCTCAACGACTGGCAAAAGCATAGCACAGCAAACGCCATGAGGCAAGTTATAGACAGCACCCAATTGGTGAGCCATTGAGTGAACATAGCCGAGTCCAGCATTGTTAAAGCTCATTCCTCCAAGGAAGATAGCATTAACCATACCTTCACGAGCTTCGATGTCGTGTCCGTTTTCTACTGCACGTGGAAGATATTCTTTGATCAGCTCGATAGCTCCGATAGAGAGTTTCTTAGTCACATCATAAGCACCTGGTGTTACCAAAGCTTCAACAGCGTGAGTAAGAGCATCCATACCAGTAGCAGCAGTCAAAGCTTGAGGTTTTGAAATCATCAATTCAGGGTCATTCACAGAGATAAGAGCAAGACTGTTCTTATCAACCATTACCATTTTAACCTTACGTTCTTCATCAGTGATAACGTAGTTGATAGTAATTTCTGCTGATGTACCTGCAGTAGTATTGATAGCTACAACAGGAAGGCCTTTTTGAGCAGACTTATGCAAACCTTCATAATCCTGTGGCTTACCGCCATTAGTAGCGATTACAGAAATACAGCTAGCTGCATCCTGTGGAGAGCCACCACCGACAGAGATGATAAAGTCACAGTTATGCTCTTTCAAAGCAGCGACCCCATCCATGACATTTTTACAAGTAGGGTTAGGTTCAACATCACTAAAGATAACGTAAGCAATCCCTTCATCATCTAAAGGTTTTAAAATTTTTGGCAAGATATCACTTGATTCGATATACTTATCTGTCACCAAAAGAGCCTTAGTATAGCCCAACTCCTTAACATAAGGACCAACTTCATTTACCACACCTTTACCAATAAGGTTGACTGCTGGAACGTAAAATGTTGCCATATTTTTTCCTCCTTGCGTTTTTCACGCTTTATATTTAGGTTAATTATATAATATATTTCCTATATTTTCAAATATTTGTGATTTTTTTAACAAATAAGAGTTTTTTTAATATTTTAGCAAAGTTTTATAAGGAAAAAAAGTCAGGAAAAACTGAGAAGAATTATTTTATTGAAAGGTTATAAAGAATATTCATAATAAACAAAAAAAGAACAACTAGTGTTCTTACTCTTGTAATATCAATCGGGAAGACAGGATTCGAACCTGCGACA
>NZ_KV817812.1 GCF_001814775.1 Streptococcus sp. HMSC067H01 | reverse complement strand
AAGGTAGCTGACGAAGTTAAGAAAGCAAACCCAACCGTAACTGACGTTAAGGTTGACGAAGATGGTGCAACAACAGTCACTTACCCAGATGGTACCACAGCCGTTATCCCAGGCGATAAGACGGTTAAGAAATCAGCGGATAAGGAACTTAAGGACCCAACAGTAACCCCGGTTGCAGATCCAAGTAACTTGACTGATGCAGAAAAAGCTAAGGTAGCTGACGAAGTTAAGAAAACTAATCCAACTGTAACAGATGTAACGGTAGGTAATGACGGTACAGCCACAGTCACATATCCAGATGGCACCACAGCTGTCATCCCATCAGATAAAACAGTTAAGAAATCATCTGATAAAGTCATTAAGGATCCAGTGGTAACTCCAGTTGTAAATCAAAGTAATTTAACTGAGGCGGAGAAAGTTAAAGTAACTGACGAAGTTAAGAAAGCTAATCCAACTGTAACAGATGTAACAGTAGGTAATGACGGTACAGCCACAGTCACATATCCAGACGGAACAACAGCCGTTATTCCATCAGATAAGACAGTTAAGGAATTAGCGGATAAGGAACTTAAGGATCCAACAGTAACACCAGTTACAGATCCAAGCAA
>NZ_KV817811.1:46482-74433 GCF_001814775.1 Streptococcus sp. HMSC067H01 | reverse complement strand
ATTTTTTTCTGTCTAACTTTTGGGGTGCAGTTCATAATAGGCGTCCTTTTTATAGTGTATCAGCTATAAACACGTTTCGATGGTTCATAAACTTTTTCAATTTTAAAACCGTATTGATTAATTAAAATATCTTCTGCTTGAAACGCATTGAGAATACCGTCTAACAACATTGTTTTCTTTTGTAGCATATTATAATCGTCACGATATTCAAAAAAAACTTCAGTTTGTTTATTCTTGTAAGTCATCTTCTACACACCTCCTTTCTTTTTTTAAAAGACCTCCACAATATTAGTATGCCACAAAAACAATAAAATCTGAGATATTTCAACAAAAAAGCTTCAAAAATGTAAAATTATTATCTAAGTAGTTAGATTTCTGCCCTCATAGCTATTATGTGGTTTATCTCGTGATCTTATTCGTCCAATAAAATCTAAGAATCTCATCTAATCCTCCATTTTTGAGTACAATAAAAGCACCTCATTTATGAGATGCTCTATGAATTATAATTGAATTTATTTATTGAATAACTTAGCCCAATTCTGCTTAGAATTTAAAATTCTGGAGACATAAACATCATATTTGTCGATATAATAAAAAGCTAAGTAATTTTCAATTGGCATATATCGGTAACGTTTTCCGTCATCTGTTAATTCACCGTAACCTCGACTCGATACTAACGGACATGCTTCTGGAAAGGTTTCTAAAGTTTCTAGTGCTGTTAAAATAAGGTCTAGTTTGCTATCGGCAGATTGTTGGCTGTAAAAATTCAGTACAATATAATCATGTATCTCTCTCAAGTCTTTCTTAGCTTGATCCGTAAGAGAAACATGGTAACGTTTATGATTACTCAAGTCCAAATTCCTTTCTTACATCTGCTAAAGACGTTAGTTTACCTTGCTCAACTTCTTGATGTCCCAACAAGATTTCCTTTTTCAAGTCTTCAAAAGCAACCTGATATTGAGTCTCTTGTGAATCACTAAATACGAACTCTTTGGGATCAACCGCACCTGTCGCAATTTTACGAAGTGCAGCATTAAAAATATCTGACAGGGTTAACTTTTCATCAGCTAAGATTTCTTTTGTTTGTTGGTAAAAAGTCGAATCTGCTCTAAAATTAACAGGTTGAGTACTTGCCATGATTAATACCTCTTTGTAAAGATGATTTGTAAATACATTGTAGCATCTTTATATTTAAAATTCAACTAAAAGCTCAATATTCCTCGCTCGTCATAAATACTACTATCATTATTTTGGTGTCGAATACATCTATCAATCCCCATTATGAGAGCTACAATACCGTCAATTTTCTCGATTGACTTTTCCTTATCTGGCTTAATATTACCAGCGGGATCTTGCCTCATGACTACGTTTTGCGACATCCATTTTAGAACTGGTTGTCCTCCATGTTGGATACGACCTTCCATCATTAGTTTGAATAATTCCTTTGACGGTGGACTCATATCCTTGTACCCCTGACCAAAAGGAATCATCGTCAGTCCCATATCCTCTAAATTCTGCACCATTTGTGTGGCATTCCATCTATCATAGGCGATTTCTTTTATATTGTATAGCTTTGATAAGTCCTCAATGAACTTCTCAATAAAGCCATAATGAACCACATTACCCTCTGTCGTTTTTAGATAACCTTGCTGTTCCCACACATCATACAAAACATGATCTCTACGGCAACGAAGCTCAAGAGTATCTTTTGGTAACCAGAAATAGGGTAGAATGATGTAATTCTCTAGTTCATTCCTAGGTGGAAAAACTAAAACAAAGGCTGTGATATCAGAGGTACTAGACAAGTCTAGTCCTGCATAACATTCACGACCTTTCAAACTTTGAAAATTGATTGGTGCATCCCCTTTGTTGTATACATGTTCAGGAATCCAAGCAACCGTAGAATTTGTCCACATATTTAGCCGTAGTTGTTTGAATACATTTTCTTCAGCAGGATTATCAAGTGCTTGTTTATAAGCTTCTCTGACACGGTCTAAGCCAATGGTATGACCTAATGACGGATTTGCTTTTAACCAGTTACTTTCGTCATTCCAGTCCTCCTCATCAGATAAACCATAAACGACAGGATAAAAAGATGTATCTTTCTTTCTGCCGTTTAAAATATCAAGTGCTTTTGTATGTAACTCGTAACAAATTGAATTCTTATCTGTTCCTGCAGTAGTAATGATAAAAAATAAGGGTTGTTCTCGTGCATCACCTGAACCTTTAGTTAAGACATCATAGAGGTGGCGATTGGGTTGCGCATGAATTTCGTCAAACACGAGTCCTGAAACATTGAGACCATGTTTTGTGCCAGTCTCAGCAGACAAAACTTGATAGAAACCTGCATTAGAGTAGTTAACAATTCGTTTCGTAGCACCCATTATTTTTGAACGTTTCTCTAAAGGTCGACTCATTAGTACCATTTGTTTTGCTACATCGAATACAATAGAAGCTTGATTTCGGTCACATGCTGCACCATAAACTTCTGCACTGGCTTCATTATCTGCATAAAGTAGATAAAGAGCTATTGCTGCTGCTAGTTCACTCTTCCCATTCTTTTTTGGAATTTCAATATAAGCAGTTAGAAATTGACGATTCCCATCTTCTTTAACAATCCCAAATAGATCTCGTACTATCTGTTCCTGCCAAGGTAAAAGTATAAACTTCTGACCTGCCCATTTTCCTTTAGTATGACAAAGGTTTTGAATAAAAGTAACTGCTCTATCAGCCTTACTTTTATCATAATGTGATGAAGCTAGCATAAAAGGAGTTGGTTCATAATGAAAAGTCATAGTAAACCTCCCAACAAATCTTCCATTTCGTCACCATTACCAACCTCAGAATCCATAGTAGCTAAACGATTCCTAGCGGATGGGGTTAGACCAAATTGTTCACAAAACTTCAGCATGATTTTTAAATTAGTTTGACTAATTGAAACTTGTGGAACTTGCTGTAAATACCCATTTGGTGTCTTTAAGATAGAACCATGTTTTGATAAAAACTCCTCTGCTTCTTTCCAACGTGCGTATGCTTGACAATAACCTGCAAATGCGGTCATATCCATTTCCGTCAGTAATCCCATTTGTTCCAATATTTTTCCCATCCGCTTCCATTCCCTCTTAGCATCTTCTTCAAGCCACTGGGGGCAACGTGGAGCCTTCTTTTGAGGTTTTACTTCATTCGTTGGGAGAGGCCGTTTACCAGGATTACCTTCTAGAACTTTTAAATTTGTAGGTTTCGGTTTACGTCCTCTAATTGCCACTAATTCACCTCCTAAAATAAAAAGAACTCAGATTGAGTTCCAAATTATAATTTATTGTATGTATCCACTATTTCTTGATAGATAATTTCATCAAAATCATCCATTCGGTCAGTTATTTTACCATATTCATAATGAAAAACTATTTCTTTATTTCGTTTAATTTTTAGGATTGCTATCCAAGCGCCATCAATATGTCGATCATAGGTACTAAATTCCCTAAGAAACTCAATATGATAGTGCCGGCCATTGCACTCTCTAGTTATCATTTCCCACATAACTATCTCAATTTCATTATTTTATCAATTCCGTAAAGTACATTTAAACTTTGTCCGTTATCCCAACTTACTAAAATTGAACCAATATCATCAACACCAATTACCGTACCGAGAGTACCTATAGGTGGTGCAAATGGATCCTTCATTTCGAGTAGTTTAACTCGAGTTCCATTTGGATACAATGATTTCAAAGTCTTGACTTTAAAGTCATCCATAATACAACCTCTTCTCTTTTGTTTAGTACATATTAACTCTAAAGTTCATTTTTATCCAGTTATTTCTGATGATATTTTTGAAGATAATATGGCACAACCAATAGCATAAACAACTGGTACTGTGACTCCGTTTCCTGCTTGTTTATAGAGTTGTGCATCAGAATTTACAGCTTTTGCCTTTTCAAATAAGTCATCACTGAAACCTTGAAGTCTAAAACACTCTTTTGGAGTAAGTCTTCTAATTTTGACAACACGACCATTCCAAACTACGGCACCCATCTGGCAGCTACATGAGAGGTTGTGAGCTATTCCTCTCCCTACTCTTGCCCTTCTCGTTAATGAACTCGGATAAGAAAGATCAACCGAGTCACCAACCTCCGCCAATTGATAACCTTGCTTTGTTCCGTTCCTAACCTTGATAGCTTGTGTCAAAATTGGTTGGACCTCAAGCACTCCAGAGTTCATTGCTGTTCGCTTTGTCGCACCAGCAGTATAACGAGCAGTTATACATCTTGCTTCTTCAGTTAACTTTGGTTCAGTTAGTGATTGGTCAATCAGATAAAGACCTGTCTTAGCTCCTAGTCCCCCACCCTCTCCAACAAGTGTTGTTGCAATACCACTGGGGTCATAGACACGGTAGCTTTGCATACCGCCTACAAGTTGCTTAAGATGGCTACTGCTTTCTCTGCTGATAGGTAGTACTTGTCGTCGACCTTTTCTTCTAAGATGTCCGATAGTATAGATGCGTTCTCTATTTTGTGGTACTCCGTAATCTTTTGAGTTGAACACTTGCCATTCAAGGTCGTACCCTGATTCATCCAAAATAGAGAGATAGTCGAGATAATCTCGTCCCCCACCACTTGATAAAAGTCCTTTAACATTTTCAAGGAGAACCCATTCGGGTTTATCTTCTTCTTTTTGGCTTTTGATGAGTTCAACAAATGTAAAAAAGAGTCCACTTCGCTCACCGTATAGGCCGGCTCGTTTCCCTGCGATAGACACGTTTTGACAAGGGCTTCCCGCACACCAGAGATCTGCTTTTGGTAATCGTGTTGGATCGATTGTTGTGATATCGTCATGAAACCATTCTCCTTTCGTATCGTACATTGCTTCATAAGACTTGCGTGCAAAATTATCTTTTTCACAAAATCCTATACACTTCATTCCTGCTAATTCTAGCCCATGTCGAAAGCCACCAACTCCTGAAAAGAAATCTAGAAACGTAAGTGTCATACTTGTTCCTCCAACTCCTTTAACACTTGGTTATAAGTTAAAACCTCATGATTACGTTGTACGGTTACTTCAGTATCGCCTGTAACTTCTATATAGCGTTTAACGATGACATCCACAAACTTTTCATCCAGCTCGATTCCATAACAAACACGTCCAGTCTGATCTGCAGCTATTAAAGTAGAACCAGAACCTAAAAATGGATCTAAAACTATTGTTCCACGCATAGAAGAGTTTTGAATAGGGTAAGCCATAAGTTGAATTGGTTTCATGGTTGGGTGGTCTTTACTAGACTTAGGACGGTCATATTCCCAAATGGTAGTTTGCTTCCGATCACTAAACCATTGATGCTTTCCTTTTTTCTTCCACCCATATAAACAAGGCTCATGTTGCCATTGATATGGGCTACGACCTAATACAAGTGAGTTCTTTTTCCAGATGCAACACCCACTCAAATAAAAACCAGCATCTTTAAAAGCTTTACGGAAGTTGAGTCCTTCCGTATCTGCATGAAAAACATAGATAGACGCATCATCTTCCATGTGATTTTCTACTTGAGTAAACATAGAAAGGAGAAACTGATAGAAGTCTCCGTCAGACATATTATCATTTAGGATTTTCCCAGCCGTCTCTTCAACGTCAACGTTATAAGGCGGATCTGTTACAACTAAATTAGCTTTCCTATCATCTAGCAACTGCTTATAGGTTTCAGCTTTTGTAGAATCACCACAAATGACTCTATGTTTTCCCAATTGCCAAATGTCCCCATGTCTTGATAACGTTGGTTTCTTCAATTCTTCTTCCACATCAAACTCATCTTCAAACAACTCCTTGTCATGGACATTGGAGAGGATGTCATCAATCTCTGGTGGCTCAAAACCAGTAAGGTCTAGATTGAAATCAGACTCCTGTAAATCTAAAAGTAAGTCAGCTAAGAGAGCTTCATCCCATTGACCTGTAATCTTATTGAGTGCAATGTTCAATGCTTTCTCATCTTCTTTGGGTAAATCAACGATGACGCACTTAGCAGTTTCATAGTCTAAGTCTTTAAGAACTGTCAAGCGTTGATGACCACCAATTACAGTTAAATCTTCATTGACAATAATAGGGTCAACATATCCAAACTTAAGAAGCGACTGTTTAATTTTTTCATATTCTTTATCCCCTTTTTTCAGTTTCTTTCGAGGATTATAAGCTGCAGGCTTTAATTCTTTCAGAGGAAGTTCTTTTATTTCCATTGTTGGTTGGTTCGTCATTTTAGACTCCTTTGTAAAATCTTATCTGTATGTAGCAGGCATGGCTACAATACTTTCTATTGGGATTGGCATAAGATAAAAATGACCTACCACAACACTGGCAAGTCATTTCTTCATATGCAGTTTGTTCCTTATCATGCTCCTCTTGATGATTTTTCCACCAATTTATTCTGCACCTATCTGAGCAAAATTTCTTCGGTCGTCCAGTTTTATTAGGAACCATAGGTTGAAAACATTGAGGACAGTTTGTACCATCTTGAACTCGTTTCTCAACCATCAAATACGGTAATGTTCCTTGTCCCTTTAACTCAGGATGTCTTTTACAATACTTCTTAACAGAGTCTTTAGATAAACCAATTACTTTAGCAACTTCACCGTATCCTAAGCCATTTTTTCTGAGCAACCAAATTTGTTCTCGTTGAAAGTTATTCATATCTGTTCCTCACTTTTATACTAAAAAATAAGGTTATTTTCGTACCTAAATTTAAACGAATTTACGAAAATAACACTCACTTAATTCTATATTCTTACTGGATTCTTTACTATTTTGAATTGATTTTTATATCCCACCCTATCAATTTTGCGAAATTTTACGTTTGAGGGGGCGTCGGTCTTAGTCTCCCAAGGGTTTAGAGATTTTATCCCCCCTCCCCCAATGTGTGAAAAATGAGATACTTTTGTAACGAAACTCCAAGATTAAAATCGATAGGAATATTCCACATATCGGTCAGTCGTCTTGGTCTTTCTATCATGACAAGACTTACAAAGTGCTTGCCAGTTAGATTGATTCCAAAAGAGTTCTTGGTCACCTCGGTGGGGTGTGATATGGTCAACCACTGTTGCCTTGGTCAATCGACCTTTGACTTTGCATTGAACACAAAGTGGTTGAACTTTTAAGTAACGAAGTCGTGCTTTGTTCCACTGGGCATTGTATCCTTTTGCACTGGTTGACTTGGAATCCAGTTGGTGGTTTGCTTTATGGTTCTCACAATACTTCTGACCATATGATACTAAGTTAGGACAACCATTTTGTTTACAAGGTATGCTTGGTCTTCGTGGCATTTTACTTCTCCCAAGGTAGATAGTCTTTCGTGAAATGCCCGAAGCAAGATGTTTTGGTGTAGTCTACATTCAAGAGATGAAGTTCCTTAATGATACCTCGTGGTGTTAAATCATACCGCTCACGAATCATTCCTTCCAGTTGTTTTGTGGTGTAGCGACTGGTTCCAAAGGTTTCTACATACACCGATACAGGTTCTGCAACTCCAATGGCATAGGCTAATTGTACTTCACATCGTTTCGCATACCCTTCTCGTACAATATCCTTGGCAATCTTTCGTGCCATGTATGCTGCTGAGCGGTCAACCTTGCTTGGGTCTTTTCCAGAGAAAGCACCGCCACCATGATGTGCGAAACCACCATATGTATCTGCCACAATTTTTCGACCAGTAACTCCTGCATCCGCCAATGAACCACCAAGTACGAAACGACCAGTTGGATTGACTAGAACTTTGAAATCTAGATTCTGACGGTAACGAAGTGCTACTGACATCATAGCTTCGGTCACAATTCGTTTCACTTTGGCAAGGTCGGCCATTTCAGTATGTTGGATGGAAACTAAAAAGGTATCAATCCGATTCTTCTCATAGTCGTAGGAAACCTGAGCTTTGGCATCCTTTCCAAGTAAGGGGTGACCAAGCGACATCAGTTTCTCAAGAACTCGAGTTGCTAGAACATAAGGCAGTGGGAGGTACTCAGGTGTTTCATCAGTCGCATAACCAAACATCATTCCTTGGTCACCAGCACCACCATTATCAACACCTTGGGCAATATCAGAACTTTGGAGTCCAAGTAGGTTAGTTACCCGAACATTCTTCATACCAAGTGGCTCGACAACCCGACGAACAATGTTCTCGAGATTAAAGTAATGTCTTGTCGAAATTTCACCAGCTACTATAACCTGGGTATCTTTGATTAAGGTCTCAACTGCCACTCGACTTGATTTGTCAAACTTGAGACACTCCGTCAAAATGGCATCTGAAATCTGATCACAGATTTTATCTGGGTGTCCAACTGAAACTTGTTCACTAGAAATAATCATAATTCCTCCACGCAAAAAGCCCAACCTTTATGAGGCTAGGCTTTACTTTATTTTACTGATTTTTGGCCTGCTTCGTAGGCTCTCTCCAATGCTCTTTTGATACCCCATACCGAAACATCGTAGAAGTCTAGATTGTCGCTCCAACGTTTTTCCAAGGTTTCTACAAAAAGTTCTTCTTTTGCAATTTCTGTTAAAAGGGCATTGAGTTTTTCTTGTTGACGCTTTGTCATGGTATTGTTCTCCTCTTCTTTTGTTGTGTACATATTAACTCTAAAAAGGAGATATATCCAGTCATTTCTGCATAAATTTAAAGATATTTTAAACAGTTAAAACCATCAAAACCGCCTCAAGAATGGCTTCACGTTCTTCTGTTTCAGGATAGAGTTCCCATCCTCTGTCGTAAGAAACGATTGTTTCTTCAGCTACTTCAATATCTAATTTGAAAACACATCCAAGGTCAATTCCAACTTCTGAAGGTTGGGTACTAACCTTGGCAATGTAATCCACTTTTTGTCCCTGATAATCAATCCGTCCGTCAGTCCACATGGTTATTCTCCTTTGGTTTTTCTAGGTGTATATTACCCTATCAGCCAAAGAATATCCAGTCATTTGAGGGAGATTTTTATCTTTTTTGACATCTTAAGTATATCACATGTCTAGGTTGAAAATCAGTACTAAACCAGTACAAATTTAGTGCTAATTTAGTACCAATTTAGTGCACTCAACCATCACTAGATAGGGATGTGATAATCTTCCACCTTAAGTTCAAGGCTTTTTGAAGTCCAACGATAACACTTGCGTAATTGTTTTAGAATCTTACGCCTACGATAAGCAAGTGTTGAATGACTGATTTCATAAATCTCTTCTAGTTCAGTCCAACTCTTGCCTAAGTAAATTAAATCCTTGGATAATGGCTTCAAATCCTCAGGTATTAGCTCCATAACGAACTCAAAGTAGTAAAGATCCATTTTTAAGCAGTAGTAGGTATTAAGCAAACTACTGAGGTACTCTTGATTTTCTTGTTCTTGTTTTTCTCTAAAACTAAGAGAAATCAGCTCACTACGACCATGGTTTTTACTTTTCTTGACCTTTTCATGCTCTGACTTCTCAAATACCAGTGACTGAATCACACTATTCTCTGAGATAGGTCGATAGTTGAGCAATTTCTCCTGAACTAAATGTAACTTCATTTTCATGTCACGATAGTTTTTAGCTATATATTCCACCTTATCCATCTGTTCCTCCTACTTGTGCTTTAACAGCTTCAATCAGCTGTTCTTGTTGTGCATCTTTGTTTCCTAGTGCCTTGAGGATTTCCTCATCAATCGTTCCTTCAGTCACAATGTGTTGAATAACAACTGTCTCAGCCTCCTGGCCTTGACGCCAAAGTCGTGCATTGGTTTGTTGGTATAATTCCAAAGACCACGTTAATCCAAACCAGACCAAGTGGTGACCACCTTTTTGGAGGTTCAACCCATGACCTGCTCCAGCTGGATGAATTAAGCCAACTGGTACATTGCCCTTATTCCATTCACGAATATCTTCTTCTGTTTTCAACACCCGACTCGTTATCTTGAGTTTTTCTAAACGACCCGTAATCCGAGCCAAGTCATGTTTGAACCAATAGGCAACTAAGACAGGTTCTCCATTTGCGGATTCGAGGATATCTTCAAGGGCATCTAGTTTTTGTTCATGAAGTGGCACAACCGTATGATCATCAGAATATACAGCTCCATTGGATAACTGAACTAACTTGTTCGTTAGGCTTGCAGCATTTGCGGCAGTTACTTCTAATCCGTCTAACTCTGACAAGACATACTCTTTCTTAAACTGAATGTATTTTTCTTTTTCCTTTTCTGACATACGCACCAGTTTCTTAGTTGAAATTAATTCGGGCATATCCAGATAATCTAGGGCTTTCATAGAAATGGTAATATCACTAATCTTGTCTTGAATTTGACACTCCGCATAATCCATGGGGATGTATTCATAGACAATGTTTCCATTGCGACGACCTTCTTCAAAGTAGCGACTACGAAACTCACCGATGAAGCGACCAAGACGTTCTCCTCCGTCAATGACTTTAAACTCTGCGAACAAGTCCATCAGTCCATTCGAGCTTGGTGTTCCTGTTAGTCCAACCACTCGCTTCATGTAAGGTCGCATAGTCATGAAGGCTTTGAAACGCTTGGACTGCCAAGACTTGAAAGAACTCAATTCATCAATTACAACCATGTCCCACTTGAAATACGGACTGCATTGTTCCACCAGCCAAGGTAGGTTTTCACGATTTACGATATAGATATCCGCATCTTTCTGAAGGGCTACTTTTCGTTGCTTGGGAGTACCAACTATTTTCGAATACCGTAAGTTACGCAACTCAGACCATTGCTCAATCTCGTCACTCCAGACAGTATTTGCGACTCGCAGTGGGGCAATAACCAAAACCTTAGTAACCTCAAATCGGTCAAACATCAGCTCATTTACTGCAGACAAGGTTGTAGCCGTCTTCCCCATCCCCATGTCTAGGATGACTGCTGCATAAGGGTGACCTATGATGAAGTCCTTAGCGACTACCTGATAGTTATGTAATGTCAATTTCATCTAACACTTCTCCAATCATCTCAATGCGGTCAATGACATAAACCTTAAAGCCTAACCGCTCGAACAGTTTATGTCTTGACACTTGTAACTTCCTTGGCTTCTGGTCGGGAGCCTTTACTTCCACCAAGCCAAACTTGCCCTTGGGTAAAAACACCAAACGATCTGGAACACCAGAAAAAGATGGTGATACCCACTTAGGACAAATGCCTCCTCTAGCTTTCACAGACTTCACCAAAGCTTGCTCAACGTACTTTTCTTTCATCGTTCTAAATCCTTTCGTCAAATTGACGTGTGTAGGTCTAGTGCAGTCATTTCCAAAACTCCCCTTATAGGCTTTTTATAGTAATTTTTGCTTATAGGATAGTTTTAGAAAAGACCATAATAGACCTACACAAAATCAAAAAATGTTACTCATGCTGGTCGTTTTAAGCATTTATCTGAAACCTCATTCAAAATAAGTTCCAACCATTCAGTCAACGACTTTCACACCTAAATTAGTCTAGCCCCCCTCTTGTGGAGGTAAGTTGGCTAAAAATGTCGGTCATTAATCTAAGAAATCATATCCATCATCAACCAATTTCAAACCAAGAATGAGGTTACCTTTACTTGTCCGTTTTCGTTTAAAACCTGCCTGATCAAGTGCAGAATAAAAATCGGTCGTACTGCGTGTGTACTCCATGTTTTTGGCGCAATAGGCACGATACTGACTGTAAAGTTCTCCTGATTTTTCTGACAACTGATCACCAACTTGACAACAGTCACTAAGGAAGTGTCCTAACCAATCATTTGCTTCTCGGTAGGCTTTGACGGATGCTGATACGGCAGTTGGTACTTTTGTTTTGAAGTTCGCTTTGATGGCTTTTTCTGCACCTTCGATAATCCAAGACATGATGGCTGGTGCTGCATTGTCATATAAATGGTCCGCAAAGTTTTTAATGTCAGAGCGACCAGTGATTTTGGCATTAAAGGGAATAACAACCAAACGTCGCCACGTTCCATCATCGTTCGCTCCTACTTTAGGCAGATGGTTAGTGTAAAGAACTAGCGTATGTGATGGCACAAAGTGGAAGGGATCCTTATATTTCTTCTCAGCTTGGATTTCATCCGTTGAGGTAATCTGCTTCACAACGGCTGTATTGAGTCGCATCCCCTCGGCCATCTCAGAAGCAATAACCAAACGTTTCCCTTTAAGCTCAGCCAGCTCAGGACTGACATTTCGCTTGTTAGACATAGTTAAAGCATCCGCAGATAATTTACCCGAATAGCTCCCTAGCACACGAGCGATGGTATTCCAAAAAGTAGACTTGCCGTTCGCTCCGCCTCCATAGGCAATAATCATGTGTTCCTGATAGACCTTACCGATGGCTGCCATTCCAATGATTTCTTGAACATAATCAATCAATTCTTGGTCATTACAGAAAAAGGTAGCTAACGTTTCCTGCCATAATCCCATTCCCTGATCACTAGGGGAGACTGCGGTTATTTTTGTTATGTAATCTTCAGGATTGTGTTCTTGTTGCCCATTTATTCCCTTTCGTAAATCATAGGTAGCCTCTGGGGTATTGAGTAATAAGTCATCACTATCTAATTCTGACAATTCAACTGAAAGCATCGGCTTGGCTGTATTATAGACAGCCATCAAATTCTTATAGTCACGATGTTTCATGACAAATTTATGGAACTCTTTAGCTGCAAGATAGGCTTTTAAATATTTCAATTGAAGTGGAGTTTCGACTGCATTTTCTAGACGCTTTCCTCCATCCTTAATGGTCAATTCATCAATACCTGAAGACTGAAGTTGCTTATCTGCAGATTCCAAGAGTGCATTCGCTTCAGCAAGTTGTTCATCTGTAAAGTGTACAACTGCACCTAGTGCCAACTGCTTATTCTCACGCCAGTGAGTTCCGTCATAGTAAAGATAGTCAGTTGCATTGGTGTAGGCCAGCTTATTAGCATATTCTCTAGCAAGCACACCAGCCTCGCCTACATCTGAGTAATCATCTGGTTTTAATGTTTCTCTATTGAAAGCATCTGGAGCCACGTAGCCTTTGGATGTTTTTATAGTTCTATTGTAGAATCTGACTGCACTTCCCCAGATGGTATCTAACTCTGTTTTATCAAGTGGCGGTACACATTTCTGAGCCTGTTCATCAAAGCCATCTCTTGATTCTTGCGTTACTCCTAAACGTTTTAGAATTTTTGATGCAAAGACTGACATGGTAGAATTACGACTGCCTTGCTGGATTGGACCATTTGGTGGCGTATAGAAATCTGCATCGAAATCTTCATCGTCATCAATAGACACAGCTTGAAACAAATCTTCATCAATAGTTAGCCATGAATCATGCCAAACTACCTCTGCTTGCGGATTTCCAAAGAAGAAACGTGCCGCATCTTTAGCATTATCATCAAAAAACTTGTATTGATTACAGAGTTCTTCCTTCATTGCTACATAGATGTCTTTATCCGCTACCTCTTCAATCTGAAAATAGATGTGAAACTTCGGTCGAGGTACTTTGCCACCTTTAGCCTTCAAATGACTTCTACTGGTGACCAAGGCAAAATTGTAATCCGCAAAGATTTCTTTTAATCGTTCTACAGTTATCCATTCATATGGATTTTCAGAATGGTCATTATCAATATCCATGACCAAAACGTCCGACTGGATGAAATTGGTATTTGAGCGTGTATTGTTTAAAAAAAGCCCTGCCACATGGTCGTATTGCACAACAGTTTGTAGCGATATTTCATCAGTAATAATTACTTGATTGGGATAAACCGTGGTTGTCTGAACCCCAGTCTGTCCAGAATGAGATAAGGTAAATTGCATTATGCACCCTCCAAATGTAATTAATGATGTGTGGAGATTTTTCCCTCCTACCTTATTAGGTAGAACTATGGCTCATTTTTCCGCACCTTAATAAAATTTTTTTCAAAAAAAATAATCTTCCTTTATATAGTTAGAGGAAGATTATTTTCATGTTTACCAAATTAAAAAAATTTTATAAAAAAGCGGAAAATTACATCCTAGTATTACCTATATAGGTGTAAGGGATGAAAAACATCGATTCAAAAAATTTTTAATAAAAACCGGAATTTCTGTTCACATCTCTACCTAATAAGATAGGAGGTCACAAAATGACTCAAGAAATAACAGTGAATCACAATGATGAACTGGTCGATACACTCACCGCCATCAGCGTCATCTCAAAGCAACTCGCTCGTAAAATAAAGGAGGAAGAAATCAATGAGCAAAATGAAAGAACTGAATAGACTGATTCATGATATGGAAGAAACCGCAAAGTACTACCTTCGATTGGTGGATGAGTTCAAAAAACTCCTATCTACTGATGATGAAACAGTTCCTGAACCAATATCACCAAAATCTGAACCACGAAGGGAAATTCAATTGGAGGATGTCCGTGCAGTCCTTGCGACCAAAGCTAAAAACGGATTTAAGAATGAGGTTCGTGCACTTCTAAATGCTTACGGTGCTTCTTCTCTATCAGCTCTTGACCCTAAACACTTTGCGGCAGTCCTTGAAGAAGCTGGAGGGATTGGTAATGACTAACCACGCCATTCTATCTGCTTCTGCATCACATCGTTGGTTGAACTGCCCACCTTCCGTTCGGTTAACAGAAGATATACCAGATGAAACCTCTGAGTTTGCCCTTGAAGGTACTGATGCTCACGAGTTGTGTGCTTATCTAGTCGAGAATGCTTTAGGGAGGAATGCGCGTGATCCAACTGAGAATTTAGTATTTTATAACGATGAGATGCAGGAATGTGCAGAAGAATATTGCAACTATGTCATCGAGCAAGTTGAGAAAGCCAAAGGCTACTCTCGTGACCCTACAGTTCTTGTCGAACAACGACTTGACTTTTCCAAATGGGTGCCTGAGGGCTTTGGGACTGGGGATTGCATCATCGTGGCAGACGGACTCCTTCAGGTTATTGACTATAAACACGGACTTGGGGTTCTAGTTGATGCAGACCACAACCCTCAAATGATGTGTTATGCACTTGGAGCACTTGAAATGTTTGATGGACTTTATGATTTCGATAAAGTTACCATGACAATCTTTCAACCACGAAAACATAACATTTCTACCTTTGAGATAGAAAAGACTGAGTTGCTTGAATGGGCTGAAAACGTGCTCGCTCCAAAAGCTGAACTTGCATTCAAAGGTGAAGGGGAAATGCAGTCTGGTAAACACTGCCAATTCTGTAAACTCAAGAATGTCTGTCGCAAACGTGCTGAGGATAATTTAGCTCTTGCCCAGATGGAGTTTGCGAATCCAGCCACCCTTGATAACGAGGACATTGCAGAGATTTTGCCTAAACTAGATTTGTTGATTTCATGGGCAAACGACATCAAAGCTTATGCATTAAATCAAGCAACAGATGGACATCCTATCCCAGGATATAAACTGGTTGAAGGTCGCTCTGTTCGTAAATTCTCTGATGAGTCAGCCGTCAGTCAGATTATGATTGAAGCTGGCTTTGACCCTTACGAGAAGAAACTGCTCACTATCACTGCCATGACCAAACTCGTTGGTAAGAAAACCTTTAATGACCTACTTGGTGGTCTTATCATAAAACCAAGTGGAAAACCAACACTCGTTCCTATTGGCGATAGCCGTCAAGAGATGAACCTAGCAAAAAATGAATTTAAAGAGGATTAACTATATGACAACTAAAGTAATTACAGGACCAAACACTCGCTTCAGCTACTTAAATGCCAATGAGCCAAAGTCAATTAACGGTAGCATTCCCAAGTACAGTGCCTCACTCATCATCCCAAAAGAGGATACTGTCACCATTAACAAAATCAAATCCGCCATTGAGCAAGCTTACAAAGAAGGTGAGTCAAAACTCAAAGGCAATGGCAAATCTGTACCTGCATTATCTACTCTAAAAACTCCTCTACGTGACGGTGATCTTGAACGCCCTGATGATGAAGCGTACAAAAATGCTTACTTCGTAAATGCTAACTCTCCGCATAAACCTGGTGTGGTTGATGGCAATCGTCAAGAAATTATTGATACTTCAGAATTGTACTCTGGTATCTATGGTCGTGCTTCTATTACCTTCTATGCTTTCAATTCTAACGGCAACAAAGGTATTGCTTGCGGTTTGAATAACTTGCAAAAATTGCGTGATGGTGAACCCCTCGGAGGACGCACTCGTGCTGAGGATGATTTTGCGACAGAAGACGATGATGACTTTTTGAACTAGAAAGAGAGAATTAAATTGATGATGTATACTATTTTAACTTGTACTATTTTGGGCCTCTGGGTGCTAATCGGACTATACTTCGGGTATATGACCATAAGAGATGACATTCGAAATGAAATTGATCGTAGGGCAAAGCAAAATAAAGAAAAACTTAGCCAAACGCCACTCAGTCGGAAAAATAAATAAAACTTTAGGTGGCAGTACTTCTGTCACCTTTTCCAGAAAGGACAACCTATGCCGATTAAAGAACTCAGCATTGACATCGAAACCTATTGTGAAATTGACTTACGAAAATCTGGTACCTATCGCTATGCGGAAGATAACAGTTTTGAAATCCTTTTGTTTGCGGTTTCTGTCGATAATGGACCAGTGACTGTTTACGACTTTAATAAAGAGAAGTTACCACAAGATATTCTTGAAGCTTTAGTAGACGATAGAGTCATCAAATGGGCATTCAACGCTTCATTTGAGCGAATTTGTCTGTCCAACTGGCTCAAGAAACATCATCCTGAATTATTATTAGATGGATTTCTCTCGCCTAATTCATGGCGGTGTAGCATGATTTGGTCAGCGTACTTAGGACTTCCTCTCTCCCTTGAAGGAGTTGGAACAGTTCTCAAACTCAAAGACCAAAAGATGAGGGAGGGAGCTGACCTCATTCGCTACTTCTGCTTACCTTGTAAGCCGACGAAAATTAACGGTGGGCGGACACGTAACCTCCCTCATCACGCGCCTGACAAATGGTCTACCTTTATCGATTACAACAGACGTGATGTTGAGGTCGAATTGGCCATCAAGGAACGACTGAAAAACTTCCCAGTACCTAATTTTGTTTGGGATGAGTACCTCCAAGATCAGATTATAAATGACCATGGTATTGGCATAGATGTTAACTTTGTAAAAGCCGCTATAAAAATAGACGGAGAGAGCAAAGCCAAAATTCAAGAAGAGTTAAAAGCATTAACAGGTCTTGAAAATCCCAACTCTGTTCTGCAGATGATTGGCTGGCTACGTGAACATGGGGTAACTACGGATTCTCTAGACAAAAAAGCTGTGAAAGAATTACTCAAAACGGTTGATGAAACAACTGCTCAAGTTCTTAAACTTCGGCAGCAAGCCGCCAAATCAAGTGTATCCAAATATCTAGCCATGATGAACTGTGTTTGTAAGGACGGTCGAGCAAGGGGGATGTTTCAATTCTATGGAGCAAACCGAACTGGTCGATGGGCTGGCCGTTTGGTGCAACTTCAGAACTTACCACAGAATCACCTTCGTGACCTAGAGGAAGCTAGAGAACTTTTCAGAACAGGTGACTTAGAAGCTACTGAGCTACTCTACGATACTCAGGATACCTTATCGCAACTTATCCGTACTGCTTTCGTTCCAAGTGAAGGAAAGAAATTCATTGTTTGCGACTTTTCAGCTATCGAAGCTCGTGTACTCTCCCACTTAGCTGGTGAGAGATGGCGTAGTAAGGTCTTTGAACAAGGTAAGGATATCTACTGTATGTCTGCGTCTCATATGTTTGGAGTACCAGTTGAAAAGTATGGACAAAATTCTGAACTCAGACAAAAAGGAAAAATTGCGGAGCTAGCTTGTGGCTATGGTGGATCAATCGGAGCACTTAAGGCAATGGGAGCAATAGATATGGGGCTTTCTGAGAATGAGTTACAGCCACTCGTAGATTCCTGGAGACAGGCCAACCCAAATATCGTCCTATTTTGGTGGGATGTTGACAATGCTGTAAAAACAGCTGTTAAGAAACGAATTCCAACATCAATTCACGATATTCAATTTGAAGTTAAAAGTGGCATTTTGTTCATCTCCCTTCCCTCTGGTCGTAAACTATCGTATATCAAGCCAAAAATTGGCGAGAACCAGTTCGGTGGAGAGTCTGTCACATACGAAGGAACTGGAACTGCCAAACGTTGGGAGAGGTTAGAAAGTTATGGTCCAAAATTTGTGGAGAACATTGTCCAAGCTATCAGTCGTGATATTCTTGCATTTGCTCTGAAACAACTAAATGAGTTTAAGATTGTAGGCCATGTACATGATGAAGTAATAATCGAATGTCCAAGGGAACAAAAACTTGATGAGATTTCATCGTTGATGAGAATTGCGCCAGACTGGATGTCTGATATTAACCTTCGTGCTGACGGATACGAATGCTTATTCTATCAGAAAGATTAGCAAAAAATCGCCACCTCAGAAATTGAGATGGCGATTTTCAATTATTGATTTAGTTCATTATATACCTCCTTTGCGAGTGCATGGGCTTTCTTGATTGCATCATACCCTTGGGTCTTTTTCAGACCAAGTTTTTCAATGATTTCCTGTTTGCTTATCGTGAAATCATGGTAAATCAGTTTGAGGATTTTACCGTACTTTTCATTACGTTGATAAACAACATCAATCAATTCTTCAAGTGTTTCAATAAGCATCAGTTTCTCCTCGTGAGATGGGATTCCAGTTGGATCGTATCCAAATTTCTCATCATTATCCATATTCTGTAACATCTCATCTAAAGATAAATCATCATGCTTACCTTTAGAATGACGGCTCAAGTATTCATTGGTATCCATGTTAAAGACACGAAGGACATTCGCAAACTCTTCTCGCTCAACAGGTACAAATCCAACAAGAATTCGCTTTCCATAGATATTAAATGTTTTGAGATTATCTCGATTTACATCCTCGTTAACTAGCATCGTTTTATCTCTAAAAACGAAAGGAGCTAATACTTGTGTATCTGTAGGTTCTACACCATTATAAGACTTTTCACTTTGATAGCGATCTGGAGTATATTTTGAGTTTCGATTTTGTTCATTATTTGACATGTGTTGTCTCCTTTTCCTTCGTACACAAAGGAATTGGACATGCCAAAAGAACTATTAAATTTTGTTTCTGACCACATCAGCAGTTCCTTTGCTAAATCATGGTCAGCTGGCTTTATAGCTGAACTGCTATTTCTTAAAGACACAGTTAAAGCCTATAACGTAGGATAATTTCCCCATTACAAAGTATCTTTAAGAAGTCAATAAAATGTAGGATTAATCTTTACAACATAAGTATAGATCTTTGCAACCCTAAAAAACAGGTAGTCTAGACTTCCGTATCTAAACCCTATTGGCTATAATGTTCTTGATAAGAAAAAGCCTTGAAATAATCAATTAATGAGCAAAAAGCGGAAATTCAATTTCCGCTTTTTGGATTAAAAAAAAAAAGACCATCAAAAATTTGATAGTCTATAGTGTCTTCATTTGTGCTGCTTGTAATATCGTATTTATTTCAGCTAATGGTTTGTAATAACTTGTCGTTAGTAACAGTTTATAAACTTGATGCTGATGAATTTTAGTTAATTTGTGTCCCGCCTTTTCAAGCATATCTTCGCTTATAGGAGGCATAAGTTTTAAAGCAAAACAAAATGCCAATGCTAACTCAAGCTTAGGTAGATTATCTTCTTTGGTTTCATAACTTCTGAGAGTTTTTTCCGTAATACCAACAATATTCGCTAATAATGGTTGAGAGCATTTTTTCCTCTTTCTGTGACTACGTAATGTCCCAGAGAATTCAAAAGGTAATTCCTTTAATAAATCAGAAATATTTTTTGAAAGTTTCACCATTTCTAAAGGTGGTAACTGATCCATTAAACTCGGATTCTGTAAAATCTCCACAAAGTCAGCTTTTATTTCGCTCTCTCTTGTTACCCCACGATTCAATACATAATCATAATAGTCTTCGTCAGATATGGTAGTATATTTCTTCGACTTTACCTTGAAAAGGAGACAACATTCATCCATATGTTCATAAGCATAATCAGTCATCACTGGTCCATCTTTTGTCATGGATATATATTTTTTATCTTTTAAACAAAGATGGTTATCAATGTAAAGAAACTTATTTCCATCAATGATTTGTCTGAATGACTCATTAAAACAATATTCAAAGCATAAATCATTCGAAGTGATTGTATAGCTACTTCCATTATCAAAAGCTTCAAGCTCAAAAGCGAAATTGTGCATATACCTATCATCTAAGTAATTGTAAACACCGTTTGCTTCTTTGAAGCCCAAGTCAATCATTCGAATTTTTGCTGCCTGCTTGGATACATTAAAGAATTCAGCAAGTTCATCAACCACTTCACGTACAAGTTCAGAGCGACTGATGTCAGGATTTACTAAGGTTAAAGTTTGAAATAACTCTCTAATCTTAATTTTCGTTTGAACTTTTGGCATAAGGATTCGAGGAGCAATCCCATTAGCATGCCACTCCATCCAATCAAGTGGAGACCACATGCTAGAATCTGCCTGATTTTCCTCTGTCCAACTACTAGATACTGAGTATCTATTATCAAGTATCATTCTTACTTCGTGAAATACTTTATGTAATTCCCAATGCACGCACTCATGAATGACAGTATTATTGAAAGATCCAACATTTCTCTTATAGACAACATCTTTATCTACCAATATACATCCTTTGCTAAAATGCTTCGAGACAAGTTGGTCATTTTCTATCACCTCTACTTTAGTATCTTTAAAAACCATTTTACCAAAAACTGAATCGTCAAATGTTAACTTCTCTCGATGTATCGAAAGTCCCATCTCAGCGACAATTAACTCTACCGGTATAGGAGTTGGCTGCCTAAGTGCTACAGGATAATATTTTTTTAGAAATGATTCTGCAATGTTATCAAATTCTTTCTTAGGGATGTACGGAACCCAATCCCTACTAAGCATCAAATTTTTATTTTTTTTATATTGGTCAGATTTGAACTCTGCATTGTAAATATTAAAAACTTTAATACCTGAATCAAGCTCCATATCTACATAGACTGAAACGTACTTCGATTTCGTATCTAGTTCCATTTCACCTTTGATGTACTGACGAACAATAACATCCGCAATCACAATAATTTCAAGTTTCAGTTTAGAATTATCAACTACTTCATAGTAAATCTTATATAGTTCGAAATCATCAAACTCAATATATCCATTAGGTTCGGGCACCATGTAAGTAGATAAATCAGTATTATCTTTATTATTGAAAATGAATCCTCTAACAGTTTTTATGATTAACTCATGGTAAGTATCAAAAATATATTTATCGAACAATGAATCACCTTTAAGTAAGTGTATTTTTTAATAAGATTATAACACATTTTGTAAAGGCTTACGATTTTTGATATAATTATTTTATAAATTAGGAGGTAATGCCATGTCTAAAAGATCTGATGAATTTGAAAATAATATTGTGGAATTTGTAAAACAGAATATTAACCAACCTTTGCCAAGTCAATTACCCAAATGGATGATTGACGAAGGTATTGTACCAGGAGCTATAATTCAAGATGTAAAAGGTATAGGTAGCAAAGACAGTAAAAATAAAACAGATGTGATTATTCATTTATCAGAAGGGGCTCCAATAAAAATTTCTGCAAAGTTATTAAATGCTGACTACTTTGGAAATTGGTATGGGCATAAAAGGTTTATAGATGAATTTGGCTGCAAAGCATTTCAAAGGATGACTACTGCTGCTACTTGTTGGGCTAATAAATGGAGTGAAAGTACAAATGCACCTTTTGTAGGCGTTAGTATTTGTTTCGGTAAGAGAGCTGGAAAAACTTTTGATAATTTTACCGATATATTTAACATTGAGGATATTCTAACTGTAGCAAAAGGATACGGAGAAAGTGATTCTGTTGCTAACTGTATGTATATTGCTGATACTCCTGCTAATACACTTTCCGAACTTATTCAAAGTTTAGATGAAATTAGTATTGAGAACATAAATAAAGTAACTGAGGAATTTAAAGTTGCCTACAGACCTATCAACCCTATAACAGAAAAATCAAATAGGGGTAAGAATGTTTATTCTAAATTTAAACCATATAAGCGTTTAGATGAGCTTACGACGATTTCTAGTGCCAAACAACTATTTGAACTCGGAGAGTTTGTTACCGTTGAACCTACTAAAATCAATCACAATCATATTTTAGATGAATTAGAGAGAGACTATAATATCAAAATTCCACGTAAAGAATCATAACACAGTGGAAATTATTAAAATTAGAGTGTTTAAAGTCTAATTGTTAAAAACAATGATTCTAAATACTTATTTATTCTCTTTTCTATAATAATCCTAAACAAAAAAATATGATAATATCAATTTCTGAAAATACTAATCATACCAAAATATAATAAAAATTCTTTATTAGCTATTGTTTCGATTTATGTAAAGAAATATGGTAAAATGATTATTACAGAATTTAATAGAGAGTGCGAGAAAATCATAGATTATGTTAAGTACAAGCATAGAACCACATCAAAATTTTGAAAGTAATATCAAGACATCCGAATCCACTGAACGTTCTCGTGGTAAGTTTAAACCTGCAAAAGACTTATCACTAGATGAGATTCAGTCAGTGTTACTTAACAAAATAAAAGAAGAAACATCAAAAATCATTGAAGATGAGTTGGATGAAGAATTAATTAAAGAATGTAATAATTTCCAACCTAAAAATAAAATTAATGTTGTAAGTTTATTTTCAGGTGCTGGTGGATTAGACTTAGGTACAGAATTAGCCGGTCTGGTTACTTCAATCGGATATGATAAAGCTTTTGATGCGTTTCGCTCAAAAGAAATCTATGAAAATGAAAGAAAAAAATCAATTTTTAATACCGTATATACAAATGATATGTTTGTAGAAGCTAATAAAACTTACAAAAAAAACTTTAATCATAAAATTCTTCAGCATCAAAAAGACATACGAAAAGTAGCACACTTTCCTAATAATCAACTAATGATTGGAGGCTTTCCCTGTCCAGGTTTTAGCGAAGCAGGACCAAGGCTAATTGATGATGAACGTAATTTTCTTTACTTACATTTTATTCGCGCACTGATACAAACACAACCAGAATTCTTTGTAGCAGAAAATGTCAAAGGAATGATGACACTTGGAAAAGGTGAAGTTCTTAAACAAATTATTGAAGATTTTTCAAGTGCTGGTTATGAAGTTACTGCCCATCTAGTCAATGCGAGGGACTATGGTGTACCTCAATCTCGAGAACGTGTATTTTTAATTGGAGTCCACAAAGAAAAAATAGTGAAAAAATTTAACTATTCCTACTCCCTTCCACAACCTACTCATGGCAACCCCAACGAAATAAGCCTTTTTGCTGAAAGAAAGCCTTGGGTTACATTAAAAGAAGCTATCGGTGATTTAGAAAATAACCCTGGCCCATATTTTAAAGGTTCTTATAGTACTATCTACATGAGTCGAAATAGAAAAAAAAATTGGGATGAACAAAGTTTCACTATACAAGCCAGTGGACGTCAGGCACCTCAACATCCTGGAGGTGAACCAATGGAAAAAATAGGACATAATAAATGGATATTTAAAGGAGAAAATAGACGTCTTTCTGTAAAAGAAATTCAGAGAATACAAACATTCCCAGATTGGTATGATTTCAGTTTAGGTTCACCAATTGGAAAAAACGGTAAGCCTATTTCAGAAAATGCACTTCTTGATAAAGCATATAAGCAAATTGGAAATGCTGTCCCAGTCTTGCTAGCAAGGGCAATTATACAACCAATTTCTGATTTCTTAGCTTCTATCCATACAAACATAGAATAGCCCTACTCGTGTATGGCTATTTTATATTGCAATTTTTAGTATTTTTGTTATAATTTTGTTAAGTTATAATTTAACAAGAGGATTTTATGTTTTCAAAAGAACGTCTAAAGAATCGAAGAAATGAAAAAAAGTTATCACAATCCGAAATTGCTTCGAAAATTGGAATCAACAGAACTGCCTTTCATAATTGGGAATCAGGTAAATCTATCCCTAACCAAAAAAACCTAACAGCTCTCGCCAAAATCCTAGATGTCCCAGTCACTTATTTTGAATCTGAATACAATATCGTCAATAACTATCTTCAGTTATCTCCTGATAATCAGGTAAAGGCAGAGGACTATGTTGAGGAACTTCTTCTTTCCCAACAAGCTTCTAACGTCATTCCACTCTTCTCAGTCCAAGTGCTATCAGATATCCAACTCTCAGCTGGTCTCGGAGAAGGATTCTTTGACGAGTTTGAAACTGAAACTGTCTACTCTGATGAAGAACAATACGGCTACGATATTGCCGCATGGATTGAGGGAGATTCTATGGAGCCCGTTTATAAGAGCGGTGAAGTCGCACTTATTCGCTCGAACGGTTTCGACTATGATGGTGCGGTCTATGCATTATCATGGAAAGACTCTGTTTATATCAAAAAACTCTACCGTGATGAGGATGGATTTAGAATGGTATCCTTGAATAAGGACTATCCAGAGAAGTTCATCCCTTATGAGGATGAGCCAAGAATTGTTGGTCTAGTTGTGGGACACTTCATGCCTGTAGAGGGGGTATAATCATGAAGCTAAAGGATATTTTAGAACTTGGAACGTATGGTTTCAACCCTGATTGTAAAGTTGAAATTTTCAATATGGACAACTTTGAAGAACGACTAGAAAATGAAGATTCGATGAAATTCTTATTCCTCAAAATGAGGATGCTAAAATCTATCCTTACGCTTTTTTGATAGAAGATTCTATTTTAATTACTATGACCGAGGAGGATGACAATACCAATGAATGTTAAAGAAATGATTTACATCAAAGACGAACGTATTATCGTCACCACTGACAAATTCGAATACGACATTACTGACTATATCGGAGAACTTATCGAAGAGCTTGAAAAACTAAAAAGGAGATAATCCCATGGGCTATATCGACTATTCTATTGAACCTCAAAGTGACATAGCCTTCCTCGATATGAAGTCCTTCTACGCTTCGGTAGAATGTGTGGATAGAGGTTTACATCCACTCTACACATCACTGTGCGTCATGAGCCGAGCGGATAACTCGGCAGGATTGATTCTCGCTTCTTCTCCAATGTTCAAGAAAGTCTTCGGTAAAGCTAACGTAGGTCGTTCCTACGACTTGCCATTTGATATCAACACTCGAAAATTCAGCTATCAAAATGCATGGAAACAGGGAATTGAGGTAACACCGAAGTATCAATCGTTTATTGAACACTGGGCAAAGCGTACACTCATCGTTCCTCCTCGAATGGACAGATATATTGAGAAGAATCTAGAGATTCAGCATATCTTTCAAGATTATGCTGCTCCAGATGACATTCTCCCCTATTCAATCGATGAAGGCTTTATTGACCTTACTAGCTCACTCTCTTACTTTATTTCTGATAAGTCAATGTCAAGGAAAGATAAGTTAGATAATATTTCGGCTATGATTCAGAGAGATATTTACCGTAAAACAGGTATTATTTCAACTGTTGGAATGAGCAATTCCAATCCTCTTCTAGCTAAATTAGCTCTAGATAATGAAGCTAAGAAAACTGCTACAATGAGAGCTAACTGGTCATACGAAGATGTAGAAACCAAGGTATGGGCCATTCCAAAATTAACAGACTTTTGGGGGATTGGTAGTAAAACCGAGATTCATTTACAAAAACTTGGCATTCATTCAATCAAAGAACTGGCCAATTTCAATCCTGATATTCTCAAAAAAGAATTCGGTAAAGTCGGTGTTCAACTTTGGTTTCATGCCAATGGAGTTGATGAGAGTAACGTCCATGAACCCTATAAACCAAAATCACGAGGATTGGGTAACTCACAAGTACTTCCTAGAGATTACAGAACCCAAAGAGAAATTGAAATCGTATTAGCTGAAATGGCTGACCAGGTTGCTAATCGACTGCGTTCAGCCCATAAGAAAGCAACTGTTGTTTCAATCCATATTGGCTATTCTAGGACTGAGATGAAAAAATCTATAAATGCTCAGAAAAAAATTGAACCCGCAAATCTTCCAAAAACAATGGTTGGTCATGTACTAGAATTATTCCGAAAAAAATACACCTCTGGTGCAGTGAGACAAATTGGTGTATCTTATAGTGGCTTCGTAGATGAAAGTTATACTCTACTATCACTCTTTGATGATGTAGAACAAATTGAAAAAGATAATAGACTTCAGACAGCTATTGATGTTGTCAGAGAACAGTTTGGCTTTTTAGCCATACAAAAAGGAACCGTCCTAACTGAAGGTTCCAGAAATATTGAACGCAGTAAACTTATCGGCGGTCATTCCGCTGGTGGATTGGAGGGATTAAAATGATTGACCGTTCATACTTACCATTTCAATCAGCAAGAGAGTACCAGGATACTAAGATGCAAAAATGGATGGGCTTTTTCCTATCTGAGCATACATCAGCACTCTCTGATGATACAAACAAAGTAACGTACATGTCTGACTTATCACTAGAGAAGAAATTATTACTCCTCAGTCAAGTATACGCTAGTCAACTAAACACGCGCATTCAAGTGATTGAAAAAAACAAGCGTGTTTCCTACACTGGAACAATACCAAGTCTGACCAAAGATTTCATTTTGATAAAAACTACAACAGGTCACATCAATTTGAAATTAAAAGACATTATTAGTATTGAACTTGTCGAGGAGGTGCTCTATGAATCAGCTTGAGTTTCAGCGTAATCACCTGCAAATGGACTATTACAGCGAGAGCTACCAAGATTTTGAACGTGACTTTTATCGCTACTCCAATATGAATATTCCATTGACCTTCCTGACCGATGATATCCTCAAAACAATGGCAACTTCTCATAAGAATTACTTTGTCCTCAATAAGGAAAAGACTAGAGATAACCGTGATCACTTCTTCATTTTCGACGTAAGCACCGTAGATGAGAATCCACTAATCTATCATTATACATATAAGAAAACTACAACATATTTAGCAGAAAAATAGGAGCAGTTCAATTGACTGTTCCTATTTTTAATCTTCATAAAATCTCAAGTCTTTATACTCTTTAACAATGGAGTCGCCAGCCAGAACAGACTATACTGACCAGCGACTACCTAAAATTTAATGTTTCAGCTTAATTTTCTTATCTCTAATTTCATAAACTACATCAGCTACATTTTCGAGTAATCGTTTATCGTGGGTGATAAACACGATAGTTCCGGTGTACTCCTTCATTAGTATTTCCAAAGCCTCTAAACTTGGTATGTCAAGGAAGTTACTGGGTTCATCCATTATTAGGATGTTATATCTACCCATGAGCATTTTAGCAAGCAACAATTTTATAATTTCTCCACCGCTTAAAACAGATAAGCTTTTTCCAATATCGTTCTGTTTGAACCCCATAGATGCTAGCACAGAACGAATTTCTGATATATTGTAATCACAATCCTTCTGCATAAACTCCATAACATTCTGATTACTGTTGTACTTGTAACCATTCTGTGCAAAGTAACCTATTTTTGCCTTAGGTGAAATAGAAATTCCTTCTTCATGGTTTAAGATCATTTGGATTAAAGTTGTTTTTCCGGTTCCATTACCACCCGTTAATGCCACTTTTGCTCCTAGCGGAATTTGAAAAGATGCATTTTCAAACAGTGCCTTATCCCCAAATACTTTATTAATTTCCGCACCGACTATAGGGTATGGATTATGGAGCTCCAATGCTTTACTTTGCCTGAAACGAATTCTGCGAATGCCTTCCGGAGCTTCTACTTTTCCTAATGCCGCAATCCTGTTCTCTAGGGATTTAGCGGCATTATGCATCTTTTTTTCCTTACTTCCTATTGATTTTTGATGAGCTAAACGCCCTCCGCCTTCAGTACTTTTTTTCTTTGAAGAACCTTTTGCCTTCTGTTCTATTTTACGAGCCTGTTTTCGCTTT
>NZ_KV817811.1:16319-46382 GCF_001814775.1 Streptococcus sp. HMSC067H01 | reverse complement strand
TTTCCTCCGCAGCCCTTTCCAATCGAGCACGTTCCGCAATAAATTGTTCGTATTCTGCAGCTTGTCTCTTACGTTCTTCCTCTTTCTGACGAAGATAATCAGAATAGTTTCCCCAATACTCAGTGATTTTGCCATCTTTCAGTTCCCATATTTTATCTACTATTTCATCAAGAAAATAGCGGTCATGGCTAATAACTAACAGTGCACCTGTAAAATATTTTAGCTGTCCTATTAGAAAATCAATTCCTTCACGGTCTAAATGGCTCGTAGGTTCATCCGCTAAAATACCATGAACCTGTGCCGATAAGGCCTGTGCTATTTTAAGCCTTGTTTCTTCACCACCGCTCATGGTCTGTATATTTAATTGCTCAACACCTAGCTTGCCTACAAGCGCAAAATCTTTTTCCTCCTGCAGAGTTACTTCGTCCAACTGGGGAATATAGGCAAGTTCACCCAGATGATTCATTTTACATCCTGGGAGAATTAATTCTCCTAAAAGTACCTTGAATAAAGTGCTTTTTCCTGCACCATTTGCTCCTACTAAACCAATACGGTCATAATCATATACTTCTAATTCATTTATATCTAAAACATCGTGTCCTTTGAATTCCACACGAATGTCTTTTGCTTTTAATATTAATTCCATAACATTTCCTCCTGTCTATAATCGCATGCTTTCATTTGCTTGTACGCAGGAAAAACCCTGCGATTTTAGCAGGAAGAATTACATGAAAATAAGATACATAAATATCCCTCCAATATTGTTTATTTTAAATCTAATTTTCTAATCTCATTTATCATCGGGCAAACTATTGCAATGCAAATAATTAAAATACCTGATAGTAAAAACCAATGATTTACACCGATTCTATCAGCAAAGAGTGCAGAAAGAATTAATCCAATTGGCATAGCAAGAGACATGATACTTCCAGTTAAAGAAAATACACGTCCTAAATATTCAGGCTTAATTTTCTCCTGAAAAAGAGCTGTTTGCACACCGCTGTAAAACGGAACAGAAAGCCCCATTATTGCACAGCAGACTACAAAAATGAAAAATCCACTTTGGGGAAGTAATCCTGAAATGGTTAAGCTTATCCCCATCATAAAAATGGATGCTGTTATTAATAAGATTCGCTTTTGGTAATTCCCAAATAACCCTAATAATAGACCCCCTATCAACATTCCAGATGCAAAGGAAATTTCCGTAATAGAAATATGCACAGGTGTTCCATTAAAGTAATCCATGCTAATTAAAGGGAATAGTGCATTAATTGGCATATAAACAAACATATATAATGTTCCAACGAGTAATAAAGCAAATAATCCTTTATTTTGCCGTAGTACAGCCATTCCTTCTTTCATTTCTCTTATGAAATTTGGGTCCAAACTTTGCACGCGATCACCCAGCTTAGGAATACGTACAATTGCTACCGTAATAGATGCAATCACAGCACCCAATACATCGATGGCAATAATAGCATTTAGTTCCCAAACGGAGTATAAGAGTGCTGCAACCGCCGGACTAACAATATAGCTTATAGACTGCAAAGACTGACTATAGCCTGCACATTTCGTAAGCTGTTCTTCTGGTACTAAAAGTGGCGTAACCGCATTGAGAGCCGGGGTGTGAAAAGCTGTTCCAATGCTACGGATAAACAATACTATCATAACCATCCAGACAGGTAGCTCCATATAGAATGCAACAATAGTAAGCACCGAACCAGCTGCTGCGATAATTAAATCAGCACCAATCATTATCTTCTTCCTATCATGACGATCCACTAGCACACCAATTGCAGGTCCAAAGACCGCATAGGGTAAAAAACCTAATAGTGAAGCCATAGACAAGACCATCGCGGATCCAGTTTTTTCTGTAAGGTAAAAAATAATCGCCATTTGCAAGATGGCACTAGTGATTAATGATACTGCTTGCCCTGCCCATATTGTATAAAACTTAAGTTTCCAATTGTTGTATTTTTCCATTTATATTATCTCCTGCATATTATTTTGCTTAAATTTCTATTTTGAATAGCATTATAGGCAATAAAAAAATGCAGGCCTAAATCCACAGTGTGGCTTTTGGTCTGCATACATACAATTTGGAAACATTCATATTAAAGACATAGTTAAATAAAGGTATAGTTAAATAAAGGTATAGTTAAATAACCAATATCCTCACTGTAACTAATGAATGCTCAATATCGTATAAATAAGCACAACAAAAAAGCCTATCATCGGGTATAGATTCTGCTTTTCTTATTGCCAGCTTATCTTAAACGCATTGAGGCTGTCATAGTTTCGGTTCCTCCTACATCTTTGTTTATATCAATTTATAGTATAACACAACAAGATGATATGTTCAATATAAAAGTTATGGAATGAGTCTCATACTTCCAATTCGATGCCAGATTTAAAGGATATGACGAAGTGTTCTTCATAGACTGTAACGCTCTGGATTATCTTCCTTAGTAGCAAGCGATTAGCTTTCACAAAATCTTCTGTTTGTAGTTTTAAAAATTCATCAGGATTTTCTAACTCAACCTCAAAATATTTCATTTTACATTCCCTCATTTCATTTATTGATAAATTGAGTTTACAAAAAAGAGTGGACAATTTTTGTCTACTCTTAACCTTTAAAATAGTTTTTTTAATCGATTTGAAGTTGCCTAAATTATTACTTATTCGGTAAAATGAAGTATTGCTTTCAACAGATTTCCTTCAACTACACTTCACTTGATTCAAACAAGGTGGGTACATTTCTATTCCCACAAACTCCTTGTCAATGGAAACAAACACGTACCCACAGGGTAAATGGAAATAGAAACTGATAATTTCTAGCTATCACTTCTACTCATTCCAAAAATTTTCTCACTCTGATACTTACCTACCATAAAGCAAAAAGCCTTGCAATCAAGGCTTTCATTATCCCTTTCGTTCAAAGGTTTCTAAGCTTTTACGAGCAGAGTAACACACTCCACGTGATGCGTCTGTGGAAAAAGGTCCACCGGCTGTACTTTCTTCAATTCGTAGCCCAATTCTTGATAGAGTTTGATATCCCGAGCCATGGTAGCGACGTTACAGGAGATATAGGTGATCCGATCAGCTCCTGTTTGAGCGCTTGCTTTGATAAAGCTTTCAGTCAAGCCCTTACGTGGTGGGTCGACTAGGATAGCTGTTGGTTGGATGCCTTCTTTGAGCCAATTTTTCATAGCATTTTCAGCTGTGTCACAGTCATAGTGGGCATTGGTGATATTGTTTAAAGCAGCATTCTTCTGGCTATTTTCTACTGCTTCTGGGATGACTTCGACACCATAAACTTTCTTAACATGCTTAGCGACTGATAAGCCAATAGTCCCGATTCCTGAATAGGCATCAATGACCACATCGTCTTCTCTTAACTCCGCAAAATCAATAGCTGTCTGATAAAGCTTCTCTGCCATTTCTGTATTGACCTGGTAAAAGGCTGGTCCAGAGATTTGGAAGCTATTCCCCAACATTTGGTCCGTAATATAATCTTGACCATAAAGCGTATGCCATTCTTTCCCGAAAATGGCATTGGTATTTTGGTCATTGATATTTTGCATAACTGATACGATTTCTGGGAACTGCTTAATCAATTGTTCGATCAACTGTTCTACTCGGAAAATTTTAGGACGAGTTGTCACCAAGATAACCATGATTTGACCTGAATGATGTCCACGACGAACAACAAGGTTACGAATCAAGCCAGACTGTTCCTTCTCATCATAGGGTTTTAAGTCATAACGACGGAGTAAATCACGTAAAGCCACAATAACTTGGTCAATAACTGGATCCTGGATATAAAAATCTTCAAGAGGCATAAGATCATGAGAATTCTTACGGAAGAAACCAGTCTCTAGGACACCATTAACGCGACGAACAGGAACCTGAGCCTTGTTACGATACTTGACAGGATTTTCCATGCCAAGAGTATCTGAAACCTCTACATCCGTGATTCCAGCAATCTTATAAAGGCTGTCTTTAACTTGCTTGGTTTTAAACTTGAGTTGCTCCGGATAAGCTAGGTGTCCCAAGTCAGCAATGCCTGAACGTAGGTAATCCAAATCTAAGTCTTGATTACGATGTGGAGATTGTATCAGGTATTTCTCGACTTTACCAAAGCCAACCTTCTTATTGACTTTAAGGACTCGCATAAGGATTTTTTCAGTCGGAAGAGCATTCTCTACAAAAAAGACCAAGCCATCTACCTTGGCAACACCTGCTCCTTCATGAGTCAAATCGACAATCTCAACTTCTACAATATCATTTTTCTTTAACATATTTTTCACTTTCTATGTGCCGAAAAAAAAGACGGCAACTGTTCTGTTACCATCTATTATACCATGAATTGACCTAAGCACCAAAACTCTTGAAGAAATCAAGGATAGCTTGCCAAATTGAGCTAAGGATGTTTCCACCGTCTTGAATAGCTTTATTGGCATCAAAGTTTAGGTCAATATTGCTGAAACTATCACCTGCTTGCGCAACAATGCTTTGTTTCAAATCTTTTAGAGTCTTTGTGAAGTCTTCGTTATTCAGAATATCACTCTTTGAAAGATTAAAGGCAAAGTTGATGATGATATTGATCTGATTTCCTGTTATAACCTGATCTAGCTTATAATTTTTCAATGTATCTTCTACAATCTTACGAACATCATCTTCAGTAAGCTCACCCTTAGACTCTTTAGCCTTAGCGACTGCAGCCTTGATATCGGCTAGGGCTACGTTCAGTTTATTGGCATCAAAGCCTGATTTGTCCTTGTTTTCATCGTTAATGTCTGACAAGGCCTTGAGCTCTTCCTGAGCCAAGTCTTTATTTTCCTGAGGCAACTTAACACCATTAGACTCAAGGGAATAGTAAATCCCCGCTAGAGCACTTTCACCAGTAACTGGGATTGGTGCCGCAACGGTGATACGCGCGTGCTCCACACCCAAGGTAACCGCCGCATTACGGTACATATCTTGCGTTACTTTAGTGATATTTTCAGGTGTTTCAATCTTGACCTCAAGGGGAGATTTTTCTCCTAATTTTTGAATTTTTGCAGATGAATAGAGCTGGAGACTAGAGTCATTGGCGACGTTCATAATCTTTGAGTAGACATCTGGCGTCATAGTCTTCAGTTCTTTGGTATCTGTAGAGGCATTATAGCCGAGTTTTTTAAGTGTTTGATTTTTTTGATCTTCCGTTAATGAAGAACCCAAGACGTACTCAGGTTGAACATAGGTTTCATCAATTACTTTTTGAACATCAGTGGCTGCTTGAGCACTTTGTAGTGTTGCAACTGCTAAAAGTACTGCAACGCTAGTCAGAAAGAATTTCTTTCGCATGAGACGTTCCTCCTTTTCCTATCTAGCATAGTAAATTAGTCTTAAAGAAAGCTTATAAAAGCACCTAGAATTTTCTAAGTGCTTAAAATAGATTAAAAAATTTAATAATATAGAGATTCAATCTAACCTGCCTTGAATAATAGTAATTCCCCCCATCAACGTAGAGTTCAGCCCCGCTAAAGAGTGAAATAGGATTAAGGTAAGTGTAGGTTTCTCCAGTTGTATTTCCTAAAATTGGAGCAACTGTTTCTCGTGAGTATTGTTTGGCTAGGGCAAGTGTATTCTCTTTCCCGTTTTGAGCGATAAAATCGATATAAGCTGGACCAAAGTTATAAGCCTGTACAGCGGTCCAAACATCTACTCCTTTTTCTTGCGCTAAATAAAGATTTTCAGTCAAGGTTTGAATCCCCTGACGAATACTACTCCTATTGTCAGAAATCGTATTTGTAGTACCACTGGCAGACTCACTGGACTGCATCACGTCACTTTCTTTACCTTTGGTTTCGGTATAAATCATGGCCAAGATTAGTTCTTCATTTGCTGGCGTATCTTGCTCACTTAAAACCTCTCGTACCAAGGATTGATAGGTCATGACCTGCTTTACATCCCGATACATGTGAAAAAGTTTATAGCCAGTAAATAATACAAGAACCAGTAGCAAGACCCTTCTTATAAATTTAAACATTATTTGCTTTGTATATCCTCGATGTTTTTGATTAAGATAGAGTAGGTTCCATTGTCATTTTGGATAAATTCGACCGACTCAGCATCTTGATAAATATTATTGGGTACAATTAACTCAATACCATTTGATAGGGAAAGCTTTTGGTTTTCAAATTTCTTTAATTGGCGACTAGCATCGATTTCATCAAACTGAACTGGCTCCGGTACAGCTTCTTTTACCTGATCAATAAAGCTAAGACGTGCAGTGAGATTGTTGTCAAAAAGATCATTTGCCAATTTTTCTGGAGACAATTCATTGCTTTCTTCAAGGTTATTGAAAATAGCAGACTTGACCTTAGATTGAAATTGAAAATCATCTGTATTAAAGGTTTCTGCAATTCTCTGAGCTGTTTTTTCAAGTTCCTTGATAGACTTTTTAGGTGAAATCTTTGGCTGAGCCTGGATCAGATTCTCAGAAAAATAGTTCAAAAAAGCCCCGTTGTACTTGATTCTTTTTTCAATCAGGTGATATTTTCGACTCTGAAGATTGACCACCAAGGCTTCGTCAGCACCCGTTCCAAATCCTGGTAGATTGTTTTGAGTTAGCTTGATTGGATTGTCAACTTCTCCACCCAGATGGGTTAAGGTCTCACGCAGGGCAATTCGCAAGAAAGCAAAATGTTCCACTCCTTCTTTAGAAAACTTCACAAAAATCAAGTCATTGGTCTTAAGATTTTCAGAAATTCTGAACTCCTCTTTCCAGAGGTTTGCCAGTGTCACCGATGTCTCCAACAAATCGTCTGTGATGTGATTGAAGAAGGGATTTTCTTCTTCGAAAATCCCAGTCTTGGCTTCATCTGAATACACACGTTCAATTTTCTTGCGCAGGTATTCTTCGATTTTTGGAGTGATATTGAGAAATTTATCCGCTAGAAACAACTCCGTGTCATCTGGGCTGAACTGATGGATAATGGCTTTCTTAATATAAATGTCCATAAAAATTTTAGTCCTCGTATAATGGGAAGGCATCTGTCAATTCTTTAACTTCGCTTCTCACTTCTTCTAAAACAGCCTCATTTTCTGCATTTTTAAGGGTTTTAATGATAAGTTCAGCCACTTTACGGCTTTCTTCTTCACCAAACCCACGTGCAGTTGTTGCTGCAGCTCCGATACGAATACCACTTGTCTTAAATGGTGACAAGGTTTCGTAAGGGATTGAGTTTTTATTTAGGGTAATATTGACCTCATCTAGCAAGTTTTGAGCAACTTTTCCGTTCTCTACAACCTTGGTTACATCAACTAGGAAGAGGTGGTTTTCAGTTCCGCCAGAAATGATACGGAAATCAGGGTCTTGCAAGAAGACATCTGCCATAGCCTTGCTGTTCTTGATGACATTGGTAGCATATTCCTTGAAGGCTGGATCCAAAACTTCTTTGAAAGACACAGCTTTAGCAGCGATAACGTGCTCCAAAGGTCCACCTTGGATACCTGGGAAAATAGCTGAGTTGATTTTCTTGGCAAGATCTTCATCATTGGTCAAAATCAAACCACCACGTGGTCCACGAAGGGTTTTGTGGGTCGTTGTTGTTGTAATATGTGCATAAGGCACTGGACTTGGATGAAGACCAGCAGCAACCAAGCCAGCAATATGAGCCATATCTACCATGAGTTTAGCACCAACAGCATCTGCAATTTCACGGAATTTTGAAAAATCAATAATTTGAGAGTAGGCTGAAGCTCCTGCTACGATTAATTTTGGTTTTACTTCTTGGGCTTGTTTTAAGATAGCATCAAAGTCCAAGAGCTCTGATTCTGGATCTACGCTATAAGAAACAAAGTTGTAGGTTTGACCAGAGAAGCTGACAGGAGCTCCGTGAGTCAAGTGACCACCTGCTGCCAAATCCATCCCCATGACCGTATCACCTGGCTCAATCAAGGCCATGTAAGCCGCACAGTTAGCTTGGCTTCCAGAGTGAGGTTGGACATTGGCAAATTTTGCACCGAAAATTTCTTTTGCGCGTTCAATGGCTAGAGTCTCTACCACGTCTACCACATCAGTTCCACCATAATAACGGCGTCCTGGGTAACCTTCGGCATATTTATTCGTCAAGATAGACCCTTGAGCTGCCATAACAGCCTTGGAAACAACGTTTTCCGAAGCAATCAACTCAATGTTGTTTTGTTGGCGTTCTTCTTCCTTAGCAATAGCATTCCAAAGATCTGCGTCATAAGCTTTAAAATCATCTTTGTCAAAAATCATAGGTCTTCTCCTTTATAGTGTGACAGTTCTTTAGTTTGTTTTTACAACAAGAATATAAAATCCAAACTAAAAAATGCGAATAAACCGTTTCTGCGTCTTATCGCAGGTATAACCAACTTTTTCATAGAAAGCATGCGCACCTAAACGATGGTCTGCAGAATTTAAGCGAATAAAGTTATAGCCTCGTTTTTTTGCTTCATGTTCCAATCCTTGAAGTAAAGTTTTTCCGATACCCTGACCCTGTGTTTGAGGCAAAACAGCTAAAGCTAGGATATTAAAACCTGGTTTTGAATAAAGGGATTCATAAACCTCGGCATGAACATAACCAAGTAAGTCATGGCTGGTCGAATCCTCGAAACCCAGTAGGTAGTGATGAGAGTCTTGAGACAACTTATCTAGTTGACTAGACGTTTCCTCTAAACTAAACAAATAACCTAAAGCTTCTTTGTTAATCTCACAAATAGCTGCAACATCTGTTGTTTTCAAATCACGTAGCATATCATACCTCCTCAAAAGGAATGGCTGGTATCTTGGCAAGGATATCTTCTCGAGTAATCGCTCCTTGGCGTAGAATCTTTACCTTGTCGCCAGATAAGTCTAAAATAGTCGAATCCTGACCCGTTAAAAAAGCATCGTCTTCTAGTCCCAAGACCACTTGGTCAAAGTTTTGAAGAATCTTGTGAAAATCTACTCCACTTGATTGACCTGAAATATTGGCAGAAGGTCCGATTAAGGGGCCAAACTCACGAATCAACTCCAGAGTTACAGGATGACTCGGCATGCGAAATCCAACTGTCGTCAAATTTGAATTGACCCAGTAAGGAACCTTGTCATTAGCTTCTAAGATAATGGTCAAAGGGCCTGGCAAAAAATTTTCAACCAATTGTTGTAAATAAGTTGGCTGATTCCTAGAAAAGTTCAAGATATCGTCTAGACTAGCGACATTGAGATTGAGCGCCTTATCTCTTGGACGACATTTAAGCTGATAAACATGGTCAACAGCCTTTTCATCCAATGCTTTTGCAAAAAGTCCATAAACAGTCTCCGTTGGCAAAACAACAGCTCCACCATTTTCAAGCTCGTGCTTAATTTTCTCCATCATCAATGACAACCATCCTATCTTGGCAAAATTGGTCTTTCAGAGTTCGAACTCGCTTCTCAGGAAAATTTTCCTTGAAAAGAGCTGGAACGCTTTGTCCTTGTTTGTAGCCAATTTCAAGATAAATCTTACCACCATCACTTAGATAGTCTTTAGCTTCCTCCGCGATTCTGCGATAGATCGCTAGACCATCCTCATCTGCAAAGAGGGCTAAATGTGGCTCTGAATGGAGAACATTCAAACCAACTTCTGCCTCATCTACTCGAGATATATAAGGTGGATTGGATACAATTATATCATATTTTGAAGAAATTTCAGAGAAACAATCAGATTTTTTTAAAAATATATTAAGATTTTGAATTTCGGCGTTTTCTCTAGCCAAATCGAGAGCATCTTGAGAGATATCGCTAGCTGTGATTGTCCAATCTGGTCTATTTTTAGCTAAAGCAAGGGCGATAGCACCGCTTCCTGTTCCGATATCCAGAACTTTGAGATTTTCCTCTGGATTCTCAGCTAGGATGAGCTCCACCAACTCTTCTGTCTCTGGGCGAGGAATCAAGACCCGCTCATCAACCTTTAACTGCATCCCAAAAAATTCTGCATGACCGATAATGTACTGGGCAGGTATATGTGCTACTAATTTCGTGTAAATTTCCTCTACAAACTCTTTTTCTTCCTCTGTAACTTCTTGCTGAAGGGCAAAGACGAAGTCAGTAAAAGATAGATTTTTCAGGCTACGATAGACAAAGGAGAGGCTTTCTGCTTCCTCTCCTTGTCTTATCAACTCTTCTTCAAAATCTGAAAATAATTGAGCTAATTTCATTATTTGTTTAATTCTTCCAATTTTTGCGTTTGATCATAAAGAACCAAGGCATCCACAACTTCATCTAGTTTACCAGACAAAATCGTATCTAGTTTTTGTAGAGTCAAGCCGATACGATGGTCTGTCACACGGTTTTGTGGGAAGTTATAGGTACGGATGCGTTCTGAACGGTCTCCTGTACCGATAGTAGACTTACGCTCAGCGTCTTGCTCATCTTGGGCAATCTGTGCAAAGTGGTCTGCCACACGCGCACGAATGATCTTCATTGCCTTCTCACGGTTTTTCTGTTGGGTACGTTCTTCCTGCATCTCAACCTTAATATTGGTTGGCAGGTGAACGATACGAACGGCAGTCGCAACCTTGTTGACGTTCTGTCCACCAGCTCCAGATGCGTGGTAGATATCCACACGAAGGTCTTTGGGATCAATATCGTACTCTACTTCTTCCACTTCAGGCATGACAAGGACAGTAGCTGTCGAGGTATGAACACGCCCTTGACTTTCTGTCACAGGGACACGTTGAACACGATGGGCACCAGACTCATACTTAAGCTTAGAGTATACAGACTGACCTGATACCATAGCAACCACTTCCTTGAAACCACCGACACCGTTCATAGAAGCCTCCATGACTTCAAAGCGCCAGCCTTGGGCTTCAGCGTACTTTTGGTACATGGTTAGCAAATCGCCAGCAAAGAGGGCGGCTTCATCACCACCAGCTGCTCCACGGATTTCAAGGATGATGTTCTTGTCATCGTTTGGATCTTTAGGAAGTAGCAAGATCTTCAGTTTTTCTTCGTACTCTTCTTTTTCAGCCTTGGCATCTTTCAATTCTTGTTTGGCCATTTCTTCCAAGTCCGCATCTCCGCCTGATTCTTTAATCATCTCTTCGGCATCGATAATGTTTTGAAGGACTTGTTTGTATTCGCGGTAGGCAGTTACAGTATCACGAGTAGAAGCTTCCTCTTTTGAAAGCTCCATGAAACGCTTGGTATCAGAGACCACATCAGGGTCGCTCAGCAATTCTCCCAACTCTTCATAACGGTCTTCTACAGCTTGTAGTTGATCATAGATGTTCATTTTTTCTCCTTATTTTTCAATTGTTAAATCGTATATGGCTACTACTTCGTTCTCAAATATTTCCCCAGTTTCTTTAAATCCATAACTGAGGTAATAATATCTTGCATGTTCATTTTCTGGTTCATAAGACAACCAAAGTTTATTGGATAAACCTGCTGGCGCTGTCCGAACATAGTCTATCACCTTATCCATAATTGGTTTAAAATATCCTTGATTTTGAAAATGCTTATCAATCATGAAACGAAATAGTAAATAATTTCCATTACTAATTCCGATTTTTTTATCATAAGCTAACATCACAAAACCTATGATTGCATCATTATCGTAAACTGCCAATGGAGCTACAAAATCTCCATTTTTTGTGTAGACATATGCTTCAGCTAAACTAATTGCGTTGGTAGCAATAAATTGTTTTTGATATTCCTTAACATCCAAATGCAGAACATCAAAATAATTTTCCATTGTAACATCTCTTAGTTCAATTGTCATAGTCTTGCTCCTTGTTAGATGTTATCATTGGCGCAAAATAATGTTTACGGCAAACCGAGATATAGGTTTCATTGCCACCTATCTGAATTTGCTCACCTTCATAAGTAGGTTTCCCATCCAATGTTCGTAATACCATGGTCGCCTTTTTCTTACAATACTGACAGATAGTCTTAATCTCATCAATCTTATCTGCTAAGAGTAAGAGATGTTTAGATCCTTCGAACAGTTCATTGCGAAAATCATTCTTCAAACCAAATGCCATAACGGGTATGTCTAACTCATCGACGACACGAGCTAGGTCGTAAACATGGTGACGCTTTAGAAACTGGGCTTCATCGACCAAAACACAGTAGGGCTTTTCAGGTAAATCTCGAATATAACCAAAAATATCCGTAGTGTCATCAATAGCAACTGCTGGTCTTTTCATCCCAATCCGACTTGAAACATAGCCAACACCATCACGTGTATCCAGAGCTGAAGTCATGATGACAACTCCTTTTCCTTGCTCCTCATAGTTATAGGCTACTTTAAGAATCTCAATGGTCTTTCCTGAATTCATAGTCCCATAACGATAATACAACTGTGCCATGCTTCTATTTCACGTCCATTTCTAATTTTTTGCTACATTCTAGTATATCATAATTTTCTTAAGCTTTAAACGGCAAAATGTGGTAAAATAGAAGAAATCAAAAACTAGTGGAGGAAGCTATTATGCCATTTGTACGCATTGATTTATTTGAAGGTCGCACGCTAGAGCAAAAGAAAGCCCTAGCAAAGGAAGTAACCGAAGCTGTGGTACGTAACACTGGTGCACCACAATCTGCTGTTCATGTCATCATCAACGATATGCCTGAAGGAACTTACTTCCCACAAGGGGAAATGCGCACTAAGTAAAGCTTAAGCAATCTGCTTAGGCTTTTCTTTATAAGTAACATTCATTGAAGAAAATACTAAAATTTGTTACAATTTGAAGAGATATTAGTCTATACAAACAAATAAACTATAAAGGAATTGAAATGATTACACGGGAATTTGATACCATTGCAGCCATCTCGACACCGCTTGGTGAAGGGGCTATTGGGATTGTTCGTTTAAGCGGAACGGATAGTTTTGCCATTGCGCAGAAAATCTTTAAAGGCAAGGACTTGAGCAAGGTTGCTAGCCACACTCTTAACTACGGTCACATTGTTGATCCTCAAACTGGTAAAGTCATGGACGAGGTTATGATTGGGGCTATGAAATCTCCAAAAACATTCACTCGTGAAAATATTATCGAGATTAATACTCACGGTGGAATTGCAGTGACTAATGAAATCTTACAATTGGCTATCCGTGAAGGGGCTCGTATGGCAGAGCCTGGAGAGTTTACTAAACGTGCCTTCCTCAACGGTCGTGTGGACTTGACTCAGGCTGAAGCTGTTATGGATATCATTCGTGCTAAGACTGACAAGGCTATGAATATAGCAGTCAAACAACTTGATGGATCCCTATCTGACCTCATTAACAATACTCGTCAGGAAATTCTCAATACCTTGGCTCAGGTAGAGGTTAATATCGACTATCCTGAGTATGACGATGTTGAGGAAGCCACTACTGCTGTAGTCCGTGAAAAGACCTTGGAGTTTGAACAACTCTTAACTAATCTCTTAAAAACGGCCCGTCGTGGGAAGATTCTCCGTGAAGGGATTTCAACGGCTATCATTGGTCGTCCAAACGTTGGGAAGTCTAGCCTTCTTAATAACCTCCTGCGCGAAGATAAAGCCATTGTAACGGATATTGCAGGTACAACCCGTGACGTCATTGAAGAATACGTCAATATCAACGGTGTTCCACTTAAGTTGATTGATACTGCGGGTATCCGTGAAACAGATGACATCGTCGAACAAATCGGTGTCGAACGCTCCAAAAAAGCTCTCAAGGAAGCTGATTTGGTTTTACTTGTCTTAAACGCCAGCGAACCTCTAACTGCCCAAGACCGACAACTTCTTGAAATCAGCCAAGATACCAACCGTATCATCCTACTTAACAAAACTGACCTACCTGAGGCTATCGAAACTCAGGAACTTCCTGAAGATGTCATCCGTATTTCAGTCCTAAAAAATCAAAACATTGATAAGATTGAAGAACGGATTAACAACCTCTTCTTTGAAAATGCTGGCTTGGTCGAACAAGATGCTACTTACTTGTCCAATGCTCGTCACATTTCATTAATCGCAAAGGCTGTTGAAAGCTTACAAGCTGTAAACGAAGGCCTTGAACTAGGAATGCCAGTTGATTTGCTTCAAGTTGATTTGACACGTACTTGGGAAATCCTCGGAGAAATCACTGGTGATGCTGCTCCAGATGAACTCATTACACAGTTGTTCAGCCAATTTTGTCTGGGTAAATAACATAAAAACTAGGTCAAAAAAAATGCTAGTCACCTAAAAAGAGGTTGGGACAAAAAGATCCCGACCTCACTTTTTATTATCAATCATAATTTGACGCGGTAGCTGATTGAACTTTTTGTTCGTCTTTTAGACTCCAAAAAGCTCCTAATCATCCTCGCGGGTCTGGGACTACGAAATCAAGACTTTGTCTATCGATTTCTGTCCCACCGCCTTTTCTTTCACCTTCTAAGTTATATCCTGCCTTAGCAGATATTTGAAACAAAACTTATACTCAATGAAAATCAAAGAGCAAACTAGGAAACTAGTCGCAGGCTGTACTTGAGTACGGCAAGGCGACGTTGACGCAGTTTGAATTTGATTTTCGAAGAGTATTACCAGTTCTTTTCTATTTTCACTTAGTCTTTAGGTAATTTGCCAGCTTTTTCAAGCATTTTTTTGATTAAATAAGGCATCTTGACATTTTCACGACCTTTTTTCTCAATTAATTTTTTAACAAATTCTGGCATTTGTAAGTCTTGTGATTCATCTAAAATATTCTTAGTTTCCTCCGAAGGGACTAATTCATCAAAGGTTTCTTCTTCTGGGAGGAATTCTCTAAATTCTTTATGTTCATTAGCTCGGATAATATTGACCAAGGCATCAATCAAACGAGAATCTGTATTTGGCATTGGTGGACGATGGTAGTTGACCCCAAATTCCTGACACAAGTCTTGACATTCCACATCGTTGTCAAACAAGACTTCAATATGCTCACTGATAAAACTAATAGGCACAAAAATATAATGCTCTGGATGTTCTTCCTGTTCTCTAAGATATTCCAGAACATCTGGCTTAATCCAAGGAATACCAATATCACTTTCGCTCTGCCAAGTGTTGGTATATTGCTCTGGTTTCAAGCCTAATTTCTCAGCAATTAACTTGCTATTTTCGAAAATCTGGTCGATATAGGGATCACCAAAATCCAAGGCAAAAATGGGCACACTGTGGGCAGAAAAGATGACTTTAAAGCTATCCTCTTTCACCTTTTCTTTTAAAATTTTAGCAATTTCAGCTGTCCAATAGTTTAATAGTGCTTCTTCTTGATACCAGTCCTTAATAACTAAAAACTGAATTTGTTTGCTTTCCAGAAACTTTTCGTACCCCATAACAGAGTAAAAGGAATAGTGTGGCTCCAAAATCAAGCAAATACACTTTTCAATTCCATCTGCTTCCATTTGCCGAATTACATCTGAAATAAAAGGGGTTGAAAATTTATTGGCAAAATAGACACTATATTCATTTCCTAACCTAGCTTCTACCAAGGCAACTTCTTCACGGGTAATTTTTTGAAGTGGAGTTCCTCCAATTCGTACATAATTATCATAGAGAGTTTGAATCTCGTGGTCTTGAGGTCGAACTCCTCGACGAATATTTGTGAAAAAATCAGCCACACCTTCAAAAGTAATCTCTTCTGGCGAACCGAAAGTCATCATTAAAATTGCTTTTTTCATATTTGCATCCTTGTGATATTTTTATCTTTTTTATTGTATCACTAAAGAAGCCATAAGTAAACGCTAACATAAGGATTTTATCTCCCTTCTGACTTTTGTTTTTCTCTTCTTTCTATGATACAATGGTTTTAAAAGAAGGAAAAAAGGAGTTACGATGAAATATCCAACATTGTTGGAGCGTTTTTTGACTTATGTCAAAGTCAATACACGTTCTGACGAACATTCAACCACTACACCAAGTACCCAAAGTCAAGTAGACTTCGCAACCAATGTCCTTATCCCTGAGATGAAACGTGTTGGTTTGCAAAATGTCTACTATCTACCAAACGGTTTTGCTATCGGTACTCTTCCAGCTAACGATCCTAGTTTGACTCGTAAGATTGGCTTTATCTCCCACATGGATACAGCAGATTTTAATGCTGAAGGTGTCAATCCACAAGTTATTGAAAACTACGACGGTGGTGTTATCGAGCTTGGTAATTCTGGTTTCAAGCTTGATCCAGCAGATTTCAAGAGCCTAGAGAAATATCCTGGGCAAACCTTGATAACTACTGATGGAACTACTTTGCTCGGGGCTGATGACAAATCTGGTATCGCTGAAATCATGACAGCTATCGAATACTTGACTGCTCATCCTGAGATTAAACATTGTGAAATCCGTGTTGGCTTCGGACCTGATGAAGAAATCGGTGTTGGTGCCAATAAATTTGATGCAGAAGATTTCGATGTCGACTTTGCTTATACAGTTGACGGTGGACCTCTTGGTGAACTTCAATACGAAACCTTCTCTGCTGCAGGTGCAGAACTGCACTTCCAAGGGCGTAATGTTCACCCAGGAACAGCCAAAGGACAGATGGTTAACGCCCTTCAGTTAGCCATTGATTTCCACAACCAACTCCCAGCTGGTGACCGACCTGAGTTGACTGAGGGTTACCAAGGATTTTACCATCTAATGGATGTTACGGGTACTGTTGAGGAAGCGAGTGCTAGCTACATCATTCGTGACTTCGAAAAAGAAACCTTTGAAGCGCGTAAAGTTGCTATGCAAGCTATTACTGATAAAATGAACCAAGAACTTGGTAGTGATCGTGTTACTTTAACATTGACAGACCAGTACTACAACATGAAAGAAGTCATTGAAAAGGATATGACTCCAGTAACCATTGCCAAAGCAGTTATGGAAGACCTTGGTATCACACCAATTATCGAACCTATCCGTGGAGGAACAGACGGTTCTAAAATTTCCTTTATGGGAATTCCTACGCCAAATATCTTTGCTGGTGGTGAAAATATGCACGGTCGTTTTGAATACGTTAGTCTACAAACAATGGAACGTGCAGTTGACACCATTATTGGGATTGTAGCTTATAAAGACTAAAGAGATCGGGAAAAAATTCCCGACCTCTTTTTATCAGCAGCCTACTTTTAACACGGTATCTGTCTGAACTTTTTATTATTCTGCTACTTTTTCTGTTGATTCAGGAGTTGTAGCTGTAGGTTTTGAGCTTGAATCATCTTGTTTATCACTTGCTGATTCTTTATTTGTTTCAGCTAGGGCAGCTTTTGTTCTAATTTCTTGATTCAATACTAAGATTTCTTGAGCAACTGATAGAAGAGCTTGCTTGTCTTTGTTAGCTGCTGCTAGTTTATCAAACAGAGCATCGACTTTTTCAAAGTCAGCATCTGAACCATGATTCATCTCTAGATAGCTATGGAGGGCAATAATACCGTTATAAAGCTGTTGATAAAGAGCCATGACCTCTGGGTCTTGGTTGACATTCTCACGTTCATTCTGAATGGTTTGTGAAATACGCTTCAGAAGATCTTGGACTTGCGTATTTAATTCATCAAGGTCTGCGTCGTCTTTCTCCAAAGCAACCGTCAAATTTTTCACTTCGTCAGAGAGTGAAGCTTTAACACCTTCTTCTTTCACTTGGCTTACCAATTCTACAGCTTTTGTTAAAAGTCCTGCCACCTGACCTTTTAAGACATGGTTACTTTGTTCCTCAGGTTGAATATCATCAAACAAACCTTTCAAGAACTCATAAACTGCAGTTTTAGCACTATGACCATCAACTTTTTCAGTGTCGAGGATCGTTTCAGAAGGTTTATGAGCAACTGGTTCATTCTTCACTGCTTCTTCAACTTCTAGTTTTGTTTGATAGATTTCTGGGAAGAGTTTGTTCAAGTCAGTTGCCTTAAGGAAGGATTGTGACTGATAAAGTGTCCACGTTAGGTTGGCAACTTTATTTCTAAGAGTGTCATTTAAGCGACCGTCAGATAGATGTTGGTAGAAATACTTGATGTATTCTACTGTTGTAACTCCAGTACGATCATTAAAATCTTGCAGAGCTTGTAGTTTAGCTTCAACTGCATCTAAACCAGCCTCATCTTGAGCCAATTTATTTTCTTGGAGTTGAGCCAAGAGATCCTTTTTAGGAAGTCCATAAGCATCCGTATCCAAGGTATTAATCTTATCTACTAAAGCTTGATATTTTTTGTCTAATGGACTGATTTCTGTTGGTTTTACACTAGAGTCAACGTGGATATACTGCTTGTCAAAGAGATCTAAAGCAGCCAGATAACCAGCTGTTGAGTTGGTTGAGAGCTTCTTCATATTTTCAGAGAATTGACCCAAGGCAAGCTCAATTTGTCTTTGAAGAATTGGTTTATCTTTATAGACTTTACGACTCTCTGCCAAGAGTTGATCAATCTTATACTGGACTGCTTTTTCATCAAAAGCACCAGGTTGGTAAGTTGACTGTAATGCAGGAATTTTGTTTTTCAAAGCGACTTCATAACCTTTAGTTTGAACCTTGATGTAGTGATTATGATCACCGTGAGGAATGACGAAGCTACCATTTTCAACCTGCAAACTATAAGGAGAAACGCCATCACGAAGAGCGGTTGTATAGAGTTCGTTTAGGAAATCAAGCTCTGCATCACCTGTTTGGAGAGGAATGCGAACGTGTTCCTTTCGAACTGCATAAGGGTGAATGTGAGTTGGATCATAAGCCTGATCTGGATTACCAAATACAAAGAATCCATTTGAGATACGAATGGCTTCAAGTGGAACACCATAAGTCTTAGAAATATAAGCTATTTTTTCTTCATCACTTGCATCTCTCGAGAAAGCTTCTACATCTTTTGCAAGTGGTTTAACAGGCTCTGCCTGATGGTGTTCCTTCAAGTGCTCCTGAGCAGCCTTAATCTGCTCTGTTGATAAATCCTTTTTAAAGAAATAGTGATTGTGATCTCCATGTGAAACGACAAAACCTTCCTCATCTTCACTTATCACTCGATCAGCATCGAATCCGTGATCGTGGTCTTCACCATGGTGGTGATCATGCCCGTCTTCATCATGGTGCTCATCCGATGGATTAGGTTTAACTTCGGTTTTACCTTTCAAGTGTTCCTGAGCTTCTTTAATCTGTTGAGCCGTCAAATCTTTCTTGTAAAAATAATGATTGTGGTCTCCATGTGAAACTACGAAACCTTGGTCGTCCTCACTAATCACTCGATCAGCTGCGAAGTCATGGTCATGATCTTCTTCATCGTGATGATGATTAGCATGATCGTGGTCATGGTTATGGGCTTGTCCTTCGCCTTCCTGACCATGATGACCCGGCTCTTCTTGGTCGTGTCCATGGTGGTTATGATCAGGATTCTCTCCATCTTCATGGTCATGGTTGTGCTCATGATCTTCACTAGGTTTACTTGGAGTTTCTACAGGATTTGATGGTGTTACAAGACCTGAAAGTGGCATCAAACGAGCAATCTTTTGTTCCAAAGCAGACATACTACTATAGGGAATGAAATGGTAGTGATTACCGTGTGGAATAGCCACCCCTGATGGTGTACGACTGGTAATTTTAGCTGGGTCAAATACCAAACCATCAGATTCTCGATAGCGTTGACTAACTGGTAAAGCATATAACTGAGCAAGAAGACTTTGAAGGTCGTCCGCTTGAGCTACTGGTTTGTTTGTAGCTGAGTTATCTGCTTGAGGACTTGGTTCGACACTTGGATTCGGTTTATAGTCCGTCACACTCGGTTGACTTCTCCTGCCAGCCAGATAGGCTTGTGCAGCAGCCAACTCGCTTGAGGAAAGTGCACTCTTTGGAACGTAGTGATAATGTCCACCGTGAGGAACGATATAGGCATCACCTGTATCTTCAATGATATCTGCAACATTAAAGACATAACCATCATCCGTTGTATATCGGCCTTGAGCTCGTGCAGCAAGGACTTCCTTAGTTTCATTTCCTCTATCTGATGTGCCTTCCCGTTTCTGACGCTCAATTTGGTCTTTGGTACGAACATTATCTGCATGGCTAGCATCTTTTAGATAGACATAGTATTTGCCATCAACTTTGATGATATAGCCACCTTTAATCTCATTGACAATATCTTCATCCTTCAGCTGATAGTTTGGATCTTTCATGACCAGTTCTTCACTAAAGATAGCATCATAAGGCACCTTACCATTATAGTAATGGAAATGGTCGCCGTGTGAAGTCACATAACCTTGATCAGTGATTTTGGTAACAATCTGTTCAGCTTCTATGCCTTCCTTCTTGCTAACTTGGTCTGGTGTAAGAGTTTCATTCTTTTTAGCTTCAGACTCTTTACCATCAACGTAGGATACACGGTTGTCATCTTTTTTCTCAGGTGCTTGATGTTGATTTAAAGCATAAGCACAAACACTTAAGGCAAGGACCACTGCAGATCCCGCTAGATATTTTTTATTAATCTTCATAATCTCCTCATTTCAATTCTTCAGCTAAGATAGCCATATTTTCTTCTAAATTTTCCAAGTAGGACTTGTCATTTTGTGGGTCTGCCTCTAAAGGATTGAGGGTTTTAAGACTCACACCTGTTGATTTGACAAGAGTTTCAGCTACCTTAGATGAAGCATTGCTTTCTGTAAAAATCGTTTTAACCTTATAAGTTTTAACAAATTCCTGAATTTCTGTTAGTTGTCTTGGACTTGGTTCTTGTTCAGGAGAGATCCCTGCAATACCAAGTTGATTAAGTCCAAATCGTTTAGCTAAATATGAAAAGGCTGTGTGTTGGGTTACAAAAGTCTTTTGATTAGCCTTTTCAAAGATGGGTTGGTATTTCTTTGTCAAATCATGAGCTTTAGCACTAAAACTTTGTGCGTTTTTCTGATAGGTATCCTTGTTAGCACTGTCTAATTCTGATAACTTATCAGCAATTATCTGTGCTTCTTCAGCAACTTTTTCAGGATCTAACCAAGTATGAGGATCATACAAGGTTTTCTCATCAATCCCATCTCCAGCTTCCATATCTTCTAATCCAGGCACGCGCTCCAAGGTCATCCCCTCAGATGCTTCTAAGACCTTTACCTTGGACTTTTGCAGGCTTGGATCCAAACTTCCTGCCCAAGATTCCAAGGTATGGGAATGATAGACGAAAACATCAGCATCATAGATGGCCGCAATGTCATTTGCTGAAGGTTCAAAAGAATGAATACCTGAACTAGACTGAATCATCCGAACGTCATTCAAATCACCAGAAATTTCTTTGACCATGGCATAAACAGGATAAAAACTGGTCACAATCTTCATTCCCTTAGTTTCATCACTCTTGTCTTGACTGGTCTTCTGTCCACAAGCTCCTAAAACGAGAGCAAGGAAGGCAAGCATGAGCCATAGGATACTTCTTTTTTTCATAACAACTCCTTAACTAGTATTTAACCATTTAATTAACTAGTAAATAGTTTATCTTTATTTAGAAAATATGTCAAGAATTTTTACACAATTTCATAAAAAAGAGAACAGAATCCATATTCTGCTCCCTTTTTATCCTCTATAATAGTTGTATAGTTACTTACTCTCCTTTAACAAGACTAATAACTTTTCAGCTTCTGCCATAATAGTATTGTTGTCCTGAGAACCAAATAACAGGTTATTTTTTAATCCTGTGAGAGTTTCGTTGGCATTGGACTTAAGAATTGGATCCTGAATCTTTTTAAGTAACTCTTCCGCCTCTCTCAGTTTTTCTTCAACCTTTTCAGTTTCAACCTGAGGTTCCTCTGGTTCCGATGGTGATTCTTCTTCTGATTCCTCTGGTTCTTTTGGTTTTGGAGATTCTGCTTTCTCATTTTTCGGTTTTTCTTCGCGAGGTTTTTCCTCCTCAATTTTTTCTGTCTGAGGTTTCTCCTCTGTTGGTTTCTCTGTTTGATTGCTAGCAGCTTGACTATTGTGGTTTCTGTGAACATGGTCGCTCGCATTGCCCCAACCACTATCTGAATGCGGACGTTCGTTTGGATGTTCGACATAATACTTCACAGTTTCAAATAGCTCTTCTAAAGTATACCCCTTAGGTGCCTCATAAAGTCCTTCGTCAAACCACTCAAATTTGATGTTATGGTAATGGTCATAATGAGGTATAATCAAACTTCCATTTTTAACTTCCACAGTATGTTGTAGATTGTAAGGCATACGGTCAAGTGGTACCTTCTTAGCTGCTTTTACTCGATTGTAAATCGCTTCTGCTCCCTTAGCCTCAGTATTTCCTGAACTTTGATGATTTGTTGAAGGAGGCGTCAAACCTTTCTCTTTAGCATAAGCTTGACCTGCTGCTCTTTCAGCTTCAGATAAACTTTCTTTCTTAATCCAATGACTGTGGCTCATATGCGGAGTTACATAGGCATCCCCCTCATCACTGGTGATATCACGGGGGTCAAAGATATAGCCATCTTCTGTTGTATACTTGCCTGCCAACTTGGCTACTTGAATCTCATCATCTGTGTAAGCTATTTGTGCATTTGGTTTTCCTAAACGTTCTGGATGATGAATCGGCGCTAGAAAAGCAAGGATATCATCAACTAACTTGACCTTATCACTTGACTCATCGTTGAGACGTTCCAATAGTCTATCCAAAGCGTCAAAATCAGCTTGGTGCCCTTTATTGGAAATCAAATCTTGATGAACTGTTGCTAGTAAATCATAAACTTTGTTGTAAAATTTTTGATCACCAGATACAAGATTGGTTTTCTTAGCTCCTAACTCATGAGACAAACTTTCTTGTTGAGCAAGTTTATCATCAATGGCTGCAACAGTTTCTGCTGAAAGTTCCTTGGCAAAAATATAACGCGAAATTCCATTCTCTTCGAAGACATAACCATCAACCACCTTTCGAATCGCCTGTTTTACCAATTTTCCATCAATTGGATTGCTTGAAGCTGGTTGCGGATTTGGGACGGGCTGTGGACTTGGTATTGGGGTAGGCTCTGGAGCAGGGATTGGATTTGGAAGACTTGGAGTCGGAATTGGTTTTAATTCTTTACCACCTGCAGTTGTATGATTTCCTTGATAATTTACTGAAATCATTCTCGCAATCCTCTGCTCTAAATCAGACATTTGAGAATAAGGGATAAAGTGGTAATGATCTCCGTGTGGCACTGCAACACCATTCGCAGTTTTTCTTGTGATTTGGGCAGGGTCAAAGAGCAAACCATCGGATTCCACATGTCGTTGGCTGAGTGGCAAGGCATAAAGTTGTTTCAAAAGACTAGATACGTCTTCACTTGGACTTGCTTGATAACTATTATCCACTTGTGGGCTAACACTTGGGGTCCATCTTCTAGTATTTGCCTCAACATTGCTTTGATTCGTTTGTCTATATGTACTACTATTCGAAGCATCTGATGAGCTATTGCTAGAAGAATTTGTTGACGGTCGATACCCAACTGAGCTTGTTTGACCACCTTTAGCGGATAGGAAGGCTTGGGCCGCAGCTAATTCACTGGCAGACAAGTCACTCTTTGGAATATAATGGAAGTGATTGCCATGTGGAACGATGTAAGCATCGCCAGTATCCTCAATAATATCACTTGCATTAAAAACATAGCCGTCATCCGTTGTATAATGTCCCTGAGCCCTTGCTAGGGTAACTTCATTGCTAACTTTTGTTTCACTACCATGTCCGTGTTCTTGCTTCTGACGATTGATCTCATCCTTACTACGAATATTTTCTGCATGGGATGCATCTTTGAGGTATACATAATAGCGACCATCAACCTTAATGACATAACCGCCCTTGACTTCGTTGACAATATCCTCATTTCGAAGTTGATAATTCGAATCCTTCATCAGGAGTTCCTCGCTAATAATAGCATCATAAGGAACCTTGCCATTAAAGTAATGATAATGGTCTCCATGTGAAGTCACGTAACCTTGATCGGTAATTTTAACAACAATTTGTTCAGCATTAATGCCTTCTCGCTGACTAACCTCATCTGGCGTCAGATTTTCAGTTTTAGCACTAGCCTGATTCCCTTCTATATAAGACACACGATTAGACTCTTTGCTAGTCTGTAACGCTTGGTAACGCCCCAATTCATAACTTGAAAGGCTTAAGGCTAAAAGAGCTACGGAACCAAGAACATATTTTTTATTGATTTTCATCTTAATACACTTTCTATTTCATTTATTCGTTAAAGAAGAACTACACTTTTTCCTAAAGAACTTCCTTAACCAGTTAAACATATATTTAGAAAAATAACTCACTTTTAAAACTCCTCCTTCTATTTTCTATTTATCAAACAAGATTTGAGCGAGTGAGTTACCTCTTTATATACTTAACCAGTTATTTAACTAGTTAATAGTTTACTCCTATCACATAAATCTGTCAAGAAAATTTTTAAAATTTTGGTAAAAAGTAGATAAAAAAGAGGAATATCCCCTAGTATGAGATAGATTCCTCTTTTTGCTATATTAGTGTTGAAATGGCATAAAATCCGATTCAAAGGAAATGTTATCCTTATCTTCTGCGTTGACAAAATTTAAAAATAGCTTTTGAAATTCTTCAAATTCATAGTCTGAATGACAAATCCACTCCTTACCCGTCGAGACATACCATTTTTCAAGACTTGCAAGTTGCTCCTTGGTCAAGGATGGTACATGAGAGCAATGTTCAAAGTTAATAATATAAACTTTTTCATAGATTGATTTGATAAAATCTTTGAGCATAAACTTTCCTCGCTTAAATTCTATACCTGATAACTAGTTGTACTATTCAATCACTTGGGTCTCAGCTAGTTTTTTGTACCAGTGAGCTGATTTCTTTGGATAGCGTTCTTGCGTTTCAAAGTCCACATAGAAGAGGCCATAGCGTTTTTCATAACCATTTGACCAAGAGAAGACGTCCATGAGTGACCAGATGAAGTAGCCTTTAACTACTGCTCCATCAGCAATGGCATCTGAAATAACTTCCAAGTGTTGTTTCACATAATCAATACGTCCATCATCGTAAACAGTATTATCGACAAATTCATCTTTGTATCCAAGCCCGTTTTCTGTGATGTAGATTTTCTTGTAGTTTGGATAATCCTTTTTCACGCGCATGATTTGGTCGTATAATCCTTGAGGATAGATAATCCAGTCCCAGTCAGTACGAGGTACATAGTCAGGAGCTACACGACGACCAACACCTTTGATTTGGTATTTAGAACTTCCTTTCTCTCCTTTACCATTGTGGATGATTTCAGTTTCACCATCAAAGGCTTCCATCCAGTCACTCATGTAGTAGTTAATTCCAAGGAAGTCGTTCAAATCTTTAGCTGCTTCAAGTACTGCAAAGTCTTCGTCACGAAGATCCAAGCTACCACCATTTATTGATAAAATGTGGTTGACCCCTTCCATGGTTTTTTCAGAATAATGACCAAGATAAGTTGCATCCAAGATGAATTTATTGTGAATGATATCTTCTAACTCAGCTGCACGAACGTCTGCAGGGTTTTTAGGATCTAATGGATACTTCGTTGGAAGGGCGTGAACAACACCGATTTCACCTTTATAACCTTTGTCTTTGTACAATTTCACAGCACGCGCATGAGAAACCATCATATTGTGGTGTGATTGGAAAACTTTAGCAAGGTCATACTGAATGCCTGGAGGGAATTTACCTACCAAATATTGACCATCTCCGATAGGGCCGATTTCATTGAAAGTAGTCCAGTAGTTGACTTCTGGAAATTCTTCGAAACAGAAGGCAGCATAATTTACAAAGTGTTCAATATTCGCACGATTCAAGAAGTCTCCATTTGAGTGAAGAGCTTCAGGTGTATCAAAATGGTGAAGAGTTACGAACGGTTCTACATGACGTTTATGACATTCTGCAAATAAGTTATGATAGAATTCTACCCCTTTTGGATTTACTTCACCATAACCAGTTGGAAAAATACGTGACCAAGCAATAGAAATACGGATACCGTTTACCCCATATTCCTCAGCTAACTGCAAATCTACTGGATATTTATGGTAAAAATCACTAGCTGGTTCAGCTGTGTACCAATAGTTATCTGCTAGGTATTTGTCCCAGGCGACAGGACCTTTACCATCTGTATGAGTAGCTCCTTCTGCTTGATAAGCAGCTGTTGCGCCACCAAATATAAAATCTTTAGGAAGTGTTTTTGTCATTTTTCACCTATTTCTTGATTGGATAAAATGAAAAGCGAGCGGAGAGGAGCTAGTGAGCTATCCATCTCCATCTCACTTCTTGTAGCAAGTCACCGAATTGTGACATGAGGAGGTAAAAATGATATCTTTTTACCGACGAATTAATAAGGCGATTAGGAAATTCGCCATAGCGATTTCCGTAACGATAGGAGACTATTTCAGAGTCCCTATCGTTAATCGAATTGAGCTTGAACAAAGGCTAGAGCACCTTGTCCATCGCGTGTCAATTTAATGTACTGTGCACCTTCTGTCTTAGCAAGTTTGATACCTAATTTATCAGTTTCAGCTTTCATATCCTCAAAGTTTGAAGCAACTTGTGGTGCTAAGATAACCAAATCAAACTCTGGTAGCATCTCACGGTGAGCTCCATAGCCACCAGCGGCTGCCTTAACAGGAACATTGTATTCTTCTGCAGCTTTATTCAAAGCATTGGCAAGAAGACCGCTTGTTCCACCACCCGCACAAAGAACGAGGACGTTTGTTTCTTCAGTGATTGTATTTTGTGCTGATTCTACTCCAGCTTTTGCAAGAATAGCATCTGCTTTTGCAGTGTTAAAGTTTGCAGCTACTTTATCTTTTAATTCATCATTAGCTTTACCTGAACGTTCTTCTTCAAGAATTTGTTCATCATAAACCTTGAGGAATGGATAGTAGATTGCAATATCCACTACGATTAACAATGCTGCAAGAGCAAATGACAAGAACTGGAAGTTTGTACCAAGAACAATACCAAGAGGTCCTGGTGTAGTCCATGGAAGGTTGGCAGTAAATGAGTTCATGCCGAGAGTTTCGATAAAGAACTTAAAGATCCATACGTTTGCAATTGGTGCAAAGATGAATGGGATAAAGAAGATTGGGTTCAAAACAAGTGGTGCACCAAACAAGATTGGTTCGTTTACACCGAAGAATGTAGGAACTACTGAAGCACGTCCAATAGCACGATTTCGTTTCGATTTACACAACCACATAAACATGAATGGAACTACAAGAGTTGCTCCTGTACCACCCATAGTGACGATAAACATCTGTGTACCAGATGTAAGGATCTTATCAGCGTGCATACCTTGTTGAAGAAGGTTCAAGTTGACTTCGGCATTTGCATAAGTAATCGCTGCAATGGCAGGTTCAACGATAGATGGGCCGTGAATACCGACAAACCAGAAGAAGGCAAAAGCACCAAAGATAATAGTAATACCAAGATAACCGTCTGCTGCTGAGAAAAGAGGGGCAAAGAACTTACCGATTGATTCTGCAACGCTTGCACCAACAAATTGACGAGCGAGCAAGTCAAGAGCATAAAGAGAAACAACTGAAAGCGTAAACGGAATAACGTCTTTAAAGACTTGTGAGATATTCGGTGGAACTTCGTCAGGCATGCGAATAGTAACGTTGTTCTTAACACAAACCTTATAGATAGCTACAGTTACAAAAGCTGCCAGGAAGGCTGAAAGCAACCCTTTTGTTCCAAGGAAACCAGTTGCAAAGCCACCCTCGATTGGGTCAGCTGCTAACATCAGCAAACCAACAATAGCCGCCAATAGCGTTGACATATAGTTGATTTGGTTGGTTTTCTCCATACTACGATTGACGGAGTCCGTTAAAGATTTAGCAGTGGTACCAGCTACCAAGACTGCTAGAATCCCCATAGAGTAGCTGTAAGGTTTCATCAAAAGTGCTACTACTTCATCAGACCATTTAAAGCCCCATGAGTTTGGTACAAAGGCAATCAAGATAAAAATACTTGAGAAGAGAATGACTGGCATTCCTGCGATAAATCCATCACGAATAGCACGAAGATAGATATTTCGAGATAGTTTTTCAAAGAAAGGCTTCCCTTTCTCGATATAGGCAATTAATTTATTCATTATTTAGCTCCTCTTTTATAAAGTTCGATTAAATGGTGCATCAAATCTTTTAGCAAAATAGTTGTCATCAAGTGATCTTGGCCATGCATCATGGTCACGCTATAAGCCAAATCGTCACCAGCAGCTTCCTTGGTTAAAAGACTAGTTTGCGCGTGGTGTGCTTCAGCGATACAGCTACCAGCTTCCTCAACTAAGCTATCCGCTTTCGCAAAATCACCAGTTTCAGCAGCCTTCAAAGCTTCCAATAATTTTGAACGAGCATCACCTGCATAGGCAACGATTTCAAAACCTAACAATGTTACTTCTTCTCTATTCATGATAGAATTCTCCTTATATATTTTTTAGTAAATCGTTATGACAATAAACGTTGGATGTGTAGAACAAGATAAACTCGTTCACTCTTGTAGAGGTCAAGACCAGTTTCCTGAGCAATGACCTCATAAATTTTACTACCAATCTCGAATGCTTCTGGATAGCTATTCTTTATATGTTCTTCCATATCGAGCAAGGATTGATTATCATCGCGACTACGATCCAGATAATCCAAAAAATAATTTAGATGAATCATAAAGCGGTCGTAGAAATTATTATTTTCAGGTGTTCGCTGGATTTTATAACTCTTCAAAACGCTTTCGACCTTCTTTAAAATTTCCTTTCTCTTATCAATTGACTCAACAACTTCGACTGCATTCTCACCTTCCGCGTTGATGAAGTGATAAGCGATGCGAATGATTTCGTCTTCAGGAAAATTTTCTGTCAGTTTTTGACGATAAATTTCGAAAGCTTCTTGTGCAATTTGAAAAGCGATAGGATATTTTGCAGAAATGTCAGGCAAGTTACTATCCTTATAGCGTCCTTGGCTAATAGCCTGATAAGAACAATAGATATGGTCTGTCAGAGTGACGTATAGATACTCTTGGACAGGATATTGATATTTTTTAGAAAGATTATCAATAATCTCATAAGTGACCGTAATAAAATCAAGCGGTACATCCTTGAGAAGAGCCATAAAATTTTCTCGCGACTCTTCTGTTTTCATCCGAAAAACTTTTTCAACCTGATCCTCAGAAATCAAATCTCCCTTCTTCTTACCGAATGAAATACCCTTACCAATTACGATCAACTCCTCTCCTTTGCTATTCCGCACGAGAGAAACATTGTTATTCATTGGATTTAATATCCGATACATGGCAACCTCCTTGCCCTATTATTTAAGTTTTGTGAGCATAAAAAATGACCACAAATGAGTTCAGAAAATATACCTCTGAGTCATCTGTGATCATGCCTAATATTACTTAGTAACACTCACTTTGTATTAACTTGTGACTTAAGTATAGCACAAGATTTTTATTTTGTAAACCTTTACATACAACTTTTTTAAAAGTTTTTTAGCTAGGTTTTAGGACATAAAAGGGGGGAAATTTAGACACGTTCAGTCCATGAAGTAGCTGTTGTTTGAAGTACTTTATTGAGTTCATCAATGTTTTCAAATCCAGTTGTACGAAGCCATTCGCGAGCTGCTGCTTCACCATCTTTGATGTAAGCTTCAACTGATCCAGCCCATGTTGCACGTCCACAAAGAACACCATTGAAGTTTGCGCCTGATTCGTGGGCAAAGACAAGAGTTTCTTGGAAAAGTTTAGCTGATACACCTGCACTCAAGTAGATGTAAGGAAGGTTAGTAGCTTCGTCTTGAGCTTTGAAGAAAGCAGCTGCTTCTTCACGTGTATGAACGATTTCTCCATCGCCAAATCCTTCAACGTATTTCACGTTAACTGGAACTTCCACTTTCAAGACATCGATGTTGAAACGTGGATCTGAGAAGACTTTCATGGCACCGATAACTTTGTGTGGTTTTACTTTAGCGTATTCTGCAGAACCAGCGTCAGCAATTTTTTCATCGTAAGCAAGAATTTCAAGGAAGAATGGAATATCTTCCGCCACACACTCAGAACCGATACGTTCGATGTAGGCTTGTTTTTGTTGGTTGAGTTCGTCAGAGCTGTCTACATCATAGTAAAGCAAGAACTTAACAGCATCTGCACCTTGTTCTTTGATACGTTTTGCAG
>NZ_KV817811.1:0-16219 GCF_001814775.1 Streptococcus sp. HMSC067H01 | reverse complement strand
ACCAAACATCCAAGCAGTCTGGCAAACGTTTTGTACTTGTTGTGTCGTAACCTGTTTTTTCATAAGCAAGGAGAAGACCAGCTTTTGGATCAAGAGCTTTTGTAGCTGGAAGTCCATACTCAGGGTCAAGAAGCATTGATGAAGCGTATTTTGTCAATTCATCTGCTACCAAGACTTTAAGTTCTTCCATTTGAGCTACTGTTGGCTCTTCTGTTTGGTATTGAGCCATAAGGCGTTTCAAAGCACCACGTTGGTCAAAAGCAAGAGCTGAGATGATACCATTTTCATCTGAAAGTTTTTGCATACAAGCACGTTTATTTTCTGTTAAAACCATTTTATACCTCTTTTACAATTAATTGGTCATATAGACCTTGATAGTTAGCCATATTGACATGACCAGTCATTTTTTCTTGAGCATTTAACATACCAAGGACATTTGCCTTGATCAACAGTTCTTGATCAGATTCTTTATGGAATAATCCTGAAGCAATACCTGCCACTGTAGAATCGCCAGAACCAACTGGATTTACTACTTGAATTCTTGGAATATCTACTTTGTAGAAAGTGTTACCGTGTTTAGCGAATGCTCCGTTAGCACCTAAGGAAACGATAATCCATTCGATTCCATCTAATAGTGGTTCTTGAAGAACAGCTTTTAGCTCATCCAAATCTTTAGAAATTTCTCTTCCTAAAAGTTGAGATAATTCTTCATTATTTGGCTTGATGACTGTTGGTTTATGTGGAGACTCAAGAACTGCCTGAAGTGCAGCACCTGAACAGTCCAAGACAACAGGTTTACCAGCTTGGTTAGCAAGTTCAACCAGACTAGCATAATAATCCACTGGAAGTCCTGCAGGTAGACTACCTGAAATGGCCACTACCTCTACAGTCTCTAAAAGTTCTTTGAAATGAGCCAAGAAATCTTGACCTTCTTTTTCTTGAACTTCAGGACCTTTTTCAAGGATTTCTGTTTGGTTTTCTCCATGTAGAATTGCGATACAGTTACGGGTTTCACCTTGAATAGAGAAGAAACGTTTGCTTACTTTATCATCAATATTTTCTACTAAAAAATCACCAAGTTTACCACCGACAAGTCCTGTTGCGACTACGGAGTCACCAAATTCTGATAGGACCCGAGTAACGTTAAGACCTTTACCGCCTGCCGTTTTTGTTACATCAACAACACGATTGACTGTATCAATTTTTAATTCATCCAAAGGATAGGAAATATCAATGGATGGGTTCATTGTGACTGTTAAAATCATAGGTCACCTCTTAGTCGTGGTATTCACCGCGATCCCATTTTTCAAGGAATTCTGTAAAGAAGTTGGCATCCGTTTGATGGTCGTTATGAGTTTCAACGTGTTGGATTTTAGCGATCAATTTTTTGTTTTCTTCAGATGGTTTGTATTCAGCATTGATGAAAGCTTCAATGATATCACACATGAGCAACTCACCAGTGATTTTACCACCAAATCCGATAACATTGGCATTCAATTGTTCTTTTGCATAAAGAGCTGTTGTCATATCACGAACCAAAGCCGAACGAACACCTGGAACCTTGTTAACAGCGTTATTGATACCTACACCAGTACCACAGATACATACACCAAGATCAGCTTGGCCACTAACTACTGCTTCACCAACTTTTTTACCAAAGATTGGGTAGTGGGTACGAGCATGGTCGTAAGTACCAAAGTCGATGACTTCATGTCCTTTTGATTTCAAAAATTCTGAAACCGCCATTTTTTCATTTGTTACGATGTGGTCACATCCAATTGCAATTCTCATTAGTTATTCCCTCCGATTAATTATATAAATCTAATATCATTTATCCTTACTCAAGAAAAATCAAGATTAGCTTAGGAAGCGAGCTACAAGCATAACTGAAGTTAGCTAAAGTGAGCTGACGACAGATTATCTTGATTTTTGAAGAGTATTAGCACATTTTGTTCAACATGTCGACCCTGATTTGGTGACGACCGCCATCATACTTACCATTTACAAAGCCTTTAGCGATGTTCTTAGCCAATTCGTCACCAACAAGTTGAGCACCCATAGTAATCATACGTGAGTTGTTGTGACCACGAGTCATATAAGCTGAACGTTCGTCAGATACTTCTGCAGCAACCATTCCTTTGATTTTAGTTGCAACCATAAACGGACCTGCACCATAAGCATCAATGACGATACCAAGGTTTTGTTCTTCTTTGTTTACTTCTGCAGCAACTGCAAGAGTTACATCAACGAAGTCTTGACCTTCAGCTGTAACATCCACAACGTGGAAGTTTTCTTTTTCCAAGAAATCTTTAACGACTTCTTTCAATCTCAAACCTGCAGCATCTGCACCAATAACAATAGACATATTGTATACTCCTTTTTATAATAGACCAGTAAAAATTTTTTGGTTCTGGAAAGAAAATGACCATCACCAAGTAGTTACTAGTAGTTTTTGTTGACTATTTTAGATTAAGAATGATTCATCTAATCACTCTTAAAAACTTCTCCTAAGAGAAATTGGAAGAATAACTTGTTAAAACAAACACAAATTGTTCTTTCTAAACATAATATACTACTATTGTTTAAAAAAGTCAACAGTTTATGTTTGTTTTTGTTTATTTTTTATAAAATTTCGATATCAAAACCAAGTTGATCAATTTGACCTGGATCTAAGATTCGAACATTTTTCTTATCTTCTAGATGATCGCCCTCTTCGAGTGATGTTGATAAACCTGACCAAGGTTCCAAAGCAAGGAAAGGTCCTTTATTAAGAGTCGACCAAATGATGAGGTTTGGAAAGTCTTTAAAATCTAGTTTCAATCCCTTATCATGCTTGCGTGACCGTAAGGAAACAGAGCGAGATGCTAATTCATCTAATGTCACAGCGTCATAGCTAAAGAAATCATAATTTAGATCTAATTCCTTTTGATCTTTTAGCCAGACACTCCTATCTTGAACATCTAACATTCCTGTTTCTGGGAATGGTTTCGGAACCGTGCAAGTTTCAACTTTTTCAAATTCAAGATAGTAATCTTCATAGGCTTCATCATCAAATAAAGGACAGTTAAAACCTGGATGTCCACCAATAAAGTAAGGCATCTTTTTATCTGTTTCCTTATTAGTAACTTGATACTGTGTACGAATAGTCTTTCCAGTCACTGTATAAGTTATTTCTAAGCGTAAATGATAGGGATAATTCTCATATATTTCTTGGTCGTCTTCGATCGCAAAGGTAACTGAGTTCTCTGTTTGCTCCACTAACACAAATTCTTTTTTCCGAACCAATCCATGACGTGGAATTTTACCTTTTACTTGACTACCATCTTCTTGATCATATAGGACAGTATCATTTCTAACAGATCCACAAATTGGAAATAGAACTGGTGCTTGACCACTCCAGTATGTTGGATCTCCTTGCCACAAATACTCAATTCCATCCTTGTCTTTTATTGAAGTTAGAGCACCTCCAAAGGTCTGAAATTGTACACTTAACTGTTCTGATTGTAATTCAATCACTAGGGTTACCTCCATTAATTTTTTCCCTAAAAAAACTAGATTGCCGACTCCATACTTGGAAACTGACAACCTAGTTTTTACAATTTACATTTTTAGGAGCGAATTATTTTGCATTTGCTGCATATTCTTCATTACGTTTGATCATTTGTTTTCTGTACCAAGCAAAGATACCGATATAGAAAGCAAGGAATACTACAGCACCAAGGATTGCTTTGATATCACCTGTTGTAGTGTTACCAATTGTCCAACCAAGAAGTTTTTCGATTGGTCCTTCAAGTGTTGAGTGAGTAATGAGCTGAGTTTGGCTTACACCTTCTGGGAAGGCACCTACACCTTTAGCAAGTTCTGTTGCAAATGGTGCAATAAGTGTTCCTGAAAGAAGGAAGAGTGGCAACAAGAGTGTTCCGAAGATAATCATACGAAGCAATTTACCACGAGTAACTACCAAGAGAGCTGGAGTTACACCCATTGCGATGATACCAGCAAGTGGCAAGATACCATTTCCAACTTTAGAAAGAAGCACAGCTTCGATTAACATGATTGGTGCAAGTACGTTAGCACAAGCCCAGATTTCAGCACGACCAGCTACGAATGGCCAGTCAAGACCGATGTTAAATTTACGTCCTTGAAGACGTTTAGTAGCAACGTTAGTAATACCTTGTGAAAGTGGTTCTACTGCAGCGATGAACCATGAACCGATCAATGAGAAGAGCTCCAAGCAGACACCGGCAGTCAAACCAAGTGACAACCAACCTTTAATAACAAGTTCCCATGAAGATGCATCTTCTACTCCAGCAACTGGATGTGGAGTTCCCATCAAACCGATAACGATACCAAGGATGAAACCGATAAAGAATTTAGAACCCCAGAAACCGATTTTCTTGTTCAATTTAGCAGCGTCAAAGTCGAATTTATCAAGACCAGGGAAGAATTTATCAAAAATCTTATCCAAAACCATGATAACTGGGTTCATCATGTAGTTCATGTGAGTTGAAGTCATTGGTGATGAACTTGGTGCGTTAAGAAGGTCATCAAATGTTGGTTTCATCAAGTCAGAGTTGATGATTTTAAGAACCCCTACTAGGACAACTGCTGCAGTCGCGATGAAGAGTGAAACTCCTTGGCTAACTCCATTGTTGTCAGCGTACCATTTGATCAAAAGACCTGTGATAGACAAGTGCCAGATATCGAAGATATCAACGTCAAGTGTATCAGTTTTCTTCATTGCAAGCATCACAATGTTGACAATCAACATCACAAGCAAGAAATAAAGTGTCCAGGCAGAACCCCAAGTGATTGTAGCAAGTGGTGCCCAACCAACGTCGGTGATGTTCAATTGAATACCAGTATTTTCAACGAATTTTGCAAGAGAAGCTGAGAAAGCTCCGTTAAGCATTCCGATGATCGCACCGATACCTGTAAGAGCGATGGCAAGTTTGATACCACCTTCAAGTGCTTTGGAGAATTTCACTCCGAAAAGCAAGGCCAATACTGTCAAAATGATCAGCATGATGATTGGGCCACCCATAGCCAAGATAGGTTTAAAGAAATCGTTGGCCAGATTGATAATGAAATCCATAATTTTCCTCCCTTTATTTTTTATGGAATATTAACAAAGTAATAATTAGCTTAGTCCGTGTTCTTTGATTGCTGCTTCAATGTTGTCATAGACTGGAGCGCTCATAGCTGGAATACGGAACAAGATTGGTCCAGCTTCAACAACTGGAATACCAGGATCGAAGCCTAGATCTGTAGCAGCGATAGGTGTGAAGATGTCATAACCTTTAATCAAGTCTTCGTTGACGTCTTTTACCATAACTGCATCACAGTGAACATCATATCCACGGCTAGAAAGCTCTTCTTCTAGAGCACTTTTAATTTGGTGGCTTGAGTTAACACCTGCACCACACGCAGCAAGAATTTTAATCATTTGGATTTCCTCCGTTTTGTTATTTTTTTAATTTACAAATTAAGCTGTTGCTTCTGAGATATACTGGAATAAAGCTTCTGGTTCTGTAATCTTGGCTAAATCTGCCAGATGTCCATTACCAGTAAAGAAGTCCATCAACTGAGCTAGGATATTTGTTTGGCTTGAACTTGAGTTGTTGATGATAAAGAAGAGTAGTGAAACTTCCACTTCCTTGTCAGGAGCAATCATATTGTGAAATGTAACTGGCTTCTCTAAACGTACTACAACTACATTTTCAGTAAGGTTATGAATGGTATCAGTGTGAGGAATCGCTACGTTTGGCAAGTCCTTCCCTAAAAATTCCATATCTAAACCTGTTGGAAATGACTTTTCACGTTCAATCAAAGCCGATCGATAAGTATCCGTAACAATTTTACGTTCTTCTAATAAAGTTGCAACCTGATCAAAGAGTTGTTCTTGATTATCCGCTTCTAAGCAAAACACTAAGTCTTTGTCAAAGAAATGACCTAATCCCATAACATTCTCCCTTCTTTCTTTAACTTTTATGGTCTAAGTATAACACTATATGAAACCGTTGTCAATGTTTTTTGTTGTATTTTGTTTGATTTTTTATTTTTTTGTTTGATAAATTCCCGACAATCACTTTCAAACAGAAATGTAGACAGATATTCTTAATCCTCTATATCAACTTTAAACCATAAAAATAGCAGGCCCTTAGACCTGCTCCTATTATTCTTTATTTTTTTGTTGTCCAACTTTCTTCAACCATTGGATGGATTGTTTTTAGTGTTTTTCCTTCTCCTTCAAGGGATACATAGCGAAACTTACCGTCGTCTGATTTAAAAATCCATGTAATCAAAAATTTGCGATCTTTTGCAATACAGTTAACGACATAAGCTTCATATCCTCCAATAGTAGACTTAGCTCCCCAAACTTTTGTAAAGTTTGGATTATTTAGTTTTGAGTCATAGATACTATTCGAGATTTGAACTGTTTCTAGTGCAGCATATTTGCTCTCTGAGATTCCGAATTGCTCTGATTTTAAGGTATTGAGAATTACAATATTGATTTCAGTTACATCACAGTACTGGAAATTATCTCCACCTTCAATCTCTTTGAACTGAATCCATGATTTTGGTATTTTTACATAACCATAATTATCGGAACCAACTATTTTAGTTTCCTCCGTTTGGCTAGATTAGATAGACGATGATTAAGTGCCACTGGGCCGGACGTGATTCGCAACCACGCAAATAAAGCCTCAGCACTTGCACTGCTGGGGCTTTTCCGTTGCTCCTGACTTAGAAATCTATCACTTTTTTGCAGAATTCGTATAACACATTTACGGAGCAGGTGCAAGAAAATGCGTTTTTTGAGAGGTTCTGACTAAAAATACGTCTATTTATTTTTTATTGTTTTTTATTGTAGAGCAGACCCAACCGAATGAACATAGGTTGTAGAAAGCAAATGAAAAAACTGCAAGGATGATAGCTCCTGTATCTAAATAACCTCTTTCAAGACCGTTTTTCAACAACAACAAGCCTGTAGTTTCGACAACGATCAAACATAAAAATATATAAAAAATTTTCGCATTAAGCATATTGTTACCGCCTTCTCTTCATATAATTTTATTGTAGAATAAAAATTGAAAAAAATCAAAAAAACATAACCCCCATCTAACGGCTGGTTTGCACCAGGGCTATAAGCCCAAATTACCAGCCAGCGCCTAAAGACGCTGGCTTTCACCTTGTTCAAACCTTATTGCATTTGACTCGTCACAAGCCTCTCAAAGAGGCATATGTACTACTTACCACTATCCCTAAAGGGATCTTCATATTCTTTTACACTCAACTTATCTAAAGCAATATCTTTTCGCTCTTGTTCCTGAATGTATTTCTTTATTGTGGCTTCATTGAGACCAACTGTACTCACATAATATCCCTCTGCCCAAAAATGTCGATTTCCAAACTTATATTTCAGATTTGTGTGTATATCAAACATCATGAATTCACTTTTTACTTTTAAATAACCCATGAAACTAGAAGCACTTATCCTTGGTTGAATACTTACTAACATATGTACATGATCTTGCATCAAGTGTCCTTAGATAATAAGAAAAGTGTCAAAATATAACTGTATCTTGACACTTAAAAAATCATTATTTTATAATTAGCTTATTTTTTTCTTGAAATCTCTACTATTCTTGAGAAAAAACTATTCTTCATCCATACTCAAGACGCTAAGGAAGGCCTCTTGTGGTACTTCCACTGAGCCAATAGCTTTCATTCGTTTCTTACCAGCTTTTTGTTTTTCCAGTAGCTTACGCTTACGAGAAACGTCACCACCGTAACACTTGGCAAGTACGTTCTTACGAAGGGCCTTGATATCTGTACGAGCCACAATCTTATGTCCAATAGCTGCTTGGATTGGAACTTCAAATTGTTGACGAGGGATGATTTTCTTGAGCTTATCAACGATAAGTTTTCCACGTTCGTATGCAAAGTCCTTGTGAACGATAAAGCTGAGAGCATCCACCTTATCACCATTAAGAAGGATATCCATTTTAACCAACTTAGATGGACGATACTCTGACAATTCATAGTCAAAGCTTGCATAACCTCGTGTTGAAGATTTGAGCTTATCAAAGAAGTCAAAGACAATCTCAGCTAGTGGGATTTGATAGATAACATTGACACGATTGTCATCAATATAATCCATCGTCACGAAGTCTCCACGCTTGCGCTGTGCCAACTCCATAACTGCACCAACGAACTCCTGTGGAACCATGATCTGAGCCTTAACATAAGGTTCTTCTATGGTAGCAATCTTGGTTGGATCTGGAAACTCGGATGGATTCGATACATCCATAGACTCACCATCAGTCTGATTGACTTTGTAGATAACAGACGGAGCAGTCATGATGAGGTCGATGTTGAACTCACGCTCCAAACGTTCTTGAATAACATCCATATGGAGAAGACCAAGGAAACCACAACGGAAACCAAAGCCAAGAGCCTGAGATGTTTCTGGTTCAAACTGAAGACTAGCGTCATTCAGTTGCAATTTTTCAAGGGCTTCACGAAGGTCATTGTACTTGTTTGATTCGATTGGATAAAGACCAGCGAAAACCATCGGATTCATCTGCTTGTATCCAGATAGGGGTTCTGAAGCAGGGTTTGCCGCCAAGGTAACTGTATCACCGACACGAGTGTCTTGAACAGTCTTGATAGATGCTGCGATATAACCAACATCACCTGTCGCAAGGAAGTCACGTCCTACTGCTTTGGGTGTGAATATTCCGACCTCAGTAACATCAAAGGTTTTACCATTGCTCATGAGCTGAATCTTATCACCTGGCTTAACAACTCCATCCATGACACGAACTTGGAGGATAACCCCACGGTAAGCATCATAAACGGAGTCAAAAATCAAGGCCTTAAGCGGTGCTGTTACATCACCAGTTGGGGCTGGGACTTTTTCGACAATTTGCTCAAGGATTTCTTCGATACCGATACCAGCCTTAGCAGAGGCCAAAACTGCTTCGCTGGCATCCAAACCAATCACATCTTCAATCTCTGTACGCACGCGCTCAGGGTCTGCTGCTGGCAGGTCAATCTTGTTAATAACTGGCATGATTTCCAAATCATTATCCAAAGCAAGGTAGACGTTTGCCAGGGTTTGAGCTTCAATCCCTTGGGCAGCATCAACGACCAAAATTGCGCCCTCACAGGCAGCTAGCGAACGCGATACTTCATAAGTAAAGTCTACGTGCCCTGGTGTGTCAATCAAGTGGAAAATATAGGTCTCACCATCTTTAGCAGTATAATTCAGCTCGATAGCATTGAGTTTGATAGTAATTCCACGCTCACGCTCCAAATCCATACTATCCAAAAGCTGAGCCTGCATTTCTCGACTAGAAACTGTCTCAGTCGCTTCTAAAATACGGTCTGCTAGTGTTGACTTTCCATGGTCAATATGGGCAATGATAGAGAAGTTACGAATCTTCTCCTGTCGTTTTTTCAATTCTTCTAAGTTCATCATTCTCTTCCTTTCAGGGTATCTATTAATTATAAATTGTTTTTAACATTTTGACAAGACCATACCCTGTTAGGAGTACTAATCTTCAGCAATAAAACCGTCATTTTCAATATAATAACGCTCAGTCATGCCTTGATCTGTAAAGATAATACCATGAAGAACACCACCATAGACAGCTCCCCCATCCATACCAACTTTACCATCTTCTGTTATCCAGAGTTCAGATGTGCCAGGGTTTTGATCCAACAAACCATAAACAGGAGTATGCCCAAAGACAATGGTTTTTCCAGTATGGTTTTCTGCCTCATGGAAGGGTTTTCTGAGCCAGACTTTCTTATAATCTGTAGTTTCGTGCCAATCTTCCAAGGTCAAATCAATACCAGCATGAACAAAGATATACTTATCTGTTTCAATCACAAAAGGCATTTGACGAATAAAAGCAACTAGGTCTGCTGCTTCTGTCTCAACTCGTTTAGCATTTGCAATAGCATCAACCGGAGCATCCAAAGGCCGACCTAAAATAGAGTTAATAGTTGTATCACCACCATTTCGACGGTAGTGATCGTAACTCTCTTCTGGATTGTCTAACCAGGTTAAAAACATATACTCATGATTCCCAGACAAACAAATTGCCCCTTGATTTTCAACCAAGTCCTTAACTATCTCTAGAACACGGCGACTATCTTCACCTCGGTCAATCAAATCTCCAAGAAAAATAAGTTGAGTCTTCCCATCCCATGTCTTTAGTAGGTCCTCAAGCATTCCAGCTTTTCCGTGAACATCTCCAATTACATAATAGTCTGTCATCTATTTCTCCTTACCTTTTAACAGTTCTCTTGCTTGTGTCAGAGCTGCTTCGGTCACATCTTCTCCTGCCAACATTTTAGCAACTTCTACTACACGTTCTTCTAAACTCAACAAACGAACCGTTGAAACTGTGGAATTCTCATCACTCACCTTCTCGATAAAGAACTGATTGTCCGCGATAGCAATCACTTGCGGGAGGTGTGAGATAGCTAAGACTTGACCATGTTGCCCAATTTTATGAATCTTTTGTGCAATGGCTTGAGCTACACGACCTGAAACTCCCGTATCCACCTCATCAAAGACGATACTGGTCTTGCCTTCCTTACGAGAAAAAGCGGACTTGATAGCTAACATCAAACGAGACAACTCACCACCAGATGCTACTTTTACCAAGGGTTTAAAGTCCTCACCAGGATTGGTTGATATATAAAATTCAACACTTTCATTTCCTTCTCGGCTGAATTTTCCTTGACTAAAACGAACTTGAAATTGTGCTTTCTCCATGTATAGGTCTTGCAATTCTTGCTTGATTTCAGCTTCTAAGTCCTTCGCTATTTTATGTCGAGCTTGAGCAACTTGACCTGCTAGGTCCACAAGATTCTTTTCAAGTTTCTTGAGTTCGACTTCCATATCCTCAGACGAGAGATTGTTCCCCGTTAAAAGATTATACTCATCTGTAATTTTTTCAAAATAGAGTAAGACATCGTCCACACTACCACCGTATTTACGTGTAATGGTGTGAATTAAATCCAAACGACTCTCAACCTGCATGAGGCGATTCCCATCGAAATCCAAATCATCGATGATGGATTCTAAGCGTTTGGTGATATCTTCTAGGACATAATAAGTCTCAGAAAGGGAGCTAGAAATCTCACGGTAGTCTGGATCATACTCTTCAAGCCCTTCCATATCATTCATAGCTGAACGGACATTTGCTAGACTTGAAAACTCCTCATTATCGAGCATACTATAAGCATTTGTCAAGGTATCCGCAATATTTTTATGGTTAAGAAGTTTGTCCCGTTCTTTATTGAGGATAACATCTTCACCTGCTTTCAAATTAGCTGCTTCAATTTCAGCCATTTGAAATTCCAACATCTCAATACGCGCCTTGTGCTCTAGCTGGTTCTTCTTGATATCAAGAACTTGTTTGCGCATTTGACGATAATCATCAAAGCTAGTCTGATAGGCTTCTTTTAATTCGAAGAAATCAGCATCACCAAACTCATCCAGCATCTGAATATGTCGGTGTGGTCTCATTAGTTCTTCCTGATCATGCTGACCATGAATATCAACCAACTGTTGACCAATAGCCTTTAAAACGGAAAGATTAACCATTTGCCCGTTAACACGACTGATGCTTCGACCATTCTGCAAAATCTCGCGACGAATAATGATTTCATCACTCATTTCCAAGCCTTGTTCGTCAAAAATTTCTTGTAAAATCCGACTATTTTCAAGTGAGAAAAGACCTTCAATTTCTGCTTTAGGTGCACCGTGACGTATCACATCGGTCGTAGCTCTCGCTCCCAACATCATATTCATAGCATCGATGATGATTGACTTTCCAGCCCCTGTTTCACCAGTCAAAACAGTCATCCCTTCTTCAAAATTCAGAGAGATTGATTGGATGATGGCAAAATTTTTAATCGAAATTTCCAGTAACATATAAACCTACCAATTTTTAACTTGTTCAAAAATTTCTTTGGCTGTTTCTTCACTTCTAAATACCATCAAGATGGAATTATCATCAGCAATACAGCTAAAAATTTGATCAGAAAAAGCATCTGTCAACTGACTCTTGACGAAAACAGTATTTCCTGGGATAATCTGCAAATTAATCATATTTCCCATGCGTTCACAATCGATAATGTTATTTTCTGCCAATTGCAAACTTCTAACGATTGATTTTGGCAATTCATAGATGTAGGTATTATCTTTTAATGGGATTTTAACAATTCCAAGTTCCTTAATATCTCGTGATACAGTTGCTTGTGTTGCAGAAATACCGGCCTCTTTCAAATGCTCAACGATTTCTTCCTGGGTACCGATTTGATAATCTGTTACAAATCTTCTAATTTTTTCAAGTCTCTCTTTTTTATTCATCTTTAAACTCTCTATGTGCTCTCTCTACAACTTTTTCTATTTCAGTAACAACCTGATTGCTTGGCTGGTCTTCCTTCCGTAGATATGCTAAGAATTCAATATTTCCATGTCCTCCTTGTATCGGAGAATAATCCAATCCTAGGACCGAAAAACCTTCTCTAACTGCCATTCCGGTAACTGTTTCCAGTACATGTTGATGCACCTTTGCATCTCTGATAATCCCATTCTTACCAATCTGCTCACGTCCAGCCTCGAACTGAGGCTTAACTAGAGCAACAACCTGCCCTTGATCAGCTAAAACTCGGTGCAAGGCTGGTAAAATGAGGCCTAAGGAAATAAAACTGACATCGATACTTGCGAAACTTGGTTCCTGATTAAAGTCGGCCTTTTCAGCATAGCGAAAATTAAACTGCTCCATGCTAACAACACGAGGATCCTGGCGTAATTTCCAAGCAAGCTGGTTAGTCCCGACATCGACTGCAAAAACTAGTTTAGCACCGTTTTGCAACATGACATCAGTAAATCCTCCTGTAGAAGCTCCGATATCGATGGTCGTTTTATCTTCAACAGTTAAATCAAATTTTTCTAAAGCCTTCTCTAGCTTCAAACCACCACGACTAACATACTTGAGCTTCTCACCCTTGAGTTTCAACTCTGTATCATCAGGGATTTTTTCTCCTGGCTTATCGAATCGTTCGCCATTTATAACAGCAACTACCAAACCTGCCATAACACCTCGTTTGGCTTGTTCTCTCGTTTCAAATAAACCTTGTTTATATGCTAGTACATCTACTCTTTCCTTAGCCATTGATTCTCAAACTTTCTACTATTTTTACAATTGGTTCCTTGTCAAAGCTCACAACTTGGCTAATCTTTTCAAGTTTTGCATTAGCTTGATCCAAGGTTTGATTGCAAAACGCTATCGCCTGATCTAATCCCAACAAAGCAGGATAGGTTGACTTTTCAGCTTGCAAATCTTTCTGGGGTGTCTTGCCGATTTCCTCAAAACTTGCTGTAACATCAAGCACATCATCTCTCACTTGGAAAGCCAGGCCAATCAACTCGCCAACTGTTTTAAGCTGCTTCTGAAGATTTTCATCCAATCCAGCAATGATTCCAGCCGCTTGGAAAGGAAAGGCTAAAAGTTTACCGGTCTTATTAGCATGGATAGTCTGAAGTTCCTCTAAATTCAAGTATTTTCCTTCGCCTTCCATATCCAAAACTTGACCAGCCACCATTCCCATACTTCCAGAAGCAAGTGATAAATTAGCTATTAAATCAACCTTTGTTTGACTCGGCAAATCAGCTTGAGCAATTAAAGCATAGGGATCCAAAAAAAGCGCATCCCCTGCTAAAATAGCTAGAGCTTCACCATACATCTTATGGTTGGTCAAACGCCCCCGACGAAAATCATCATTATCCATAGCAGGAAGATCATCATGGATCAAACTTCCTGTATGAATCATTTCTAGTGCCGCTGCAACTTGAGCATGTTCCTGAGTGATAGGCACTTGTAAGGAGTCCAAAACTTCTAAAAGTAAATATGGACGAATCCGTTTACCACCAGCATGGATGGAATAAAGAACCGCTTCTCTTAAACTGGATGCAAATTGTTTGTCACCATAAAAGTCTTCAAGAGCTGATTCGACCAAAGCTAATTTTTCCTGCTTGTTCATAGGAGTTCACTTTCTGTTCCATCTTCTTGCATAACCTTGACCAAGGTCTTTTCAGCCTTATCAAGTGTTGCCTGCAATTCTTTGGATAAGAGCATTCCTTTTTGAAAAGCGGAAATAGCATCTTCCAAAGCAATTTCACCATTTTCTAAGCTTTGAACAATAGTCTCAAGCTCTGCTAGATTTTCCTCAAATTTCTTTTGTTTTGACATCTCTTACCTCTAATTCTACTTGACCGTCCCGCATCAACAGTGATACTTGGTCATTTTCTTTCAAATCTTTCGCAGAAGCCACTACAACTTCTCCTTTTTTGACAATTGCATAACCTCTGGCTACAATTCGACTAGTATCTAGCATAAGGAGAGCTTCTGATAGGCGTTTTACTTCTGCTACTTTTGCATCATAGGTCACAGCCATCTGGCTACGCATTAGTTTTTGCAGTTGGAAAATACGATCCTGATAACGCTGGATTTTGATGATTGGTGATAATTGTTCCAAACGGTGGATTTGTTCTTGAACCTTTTGTTGATTTCGAACCAATTCAGCATTCAGTCCTTGCTTCAGTCGTAGCTGTAACTGATCCAAGCGTTGTAGATAACCGTCATATAAACGCTCTGGTTGTCTGAAGATGACCGATTGACTGAGGATTCTCAGAGCTTCTTGTTTCTTTGACAAACTATACTTAACCGCTGTAGTCATGCGTTTTTCTTGATTCTGAAGATAGGTTAAAAGATCTAACTTAGTTACTGGTGTAGCGAGTTCAGCAGCAGCTGTCGGCGTTGCCGCTCTCTTATCAGCCACAAAATCAGCCAGAGTGACATCCGTTTCATGCCCCACACTTGAAATGATGGGTAGCCGTGATTCAAAGATAGAGCGAACTACAATCTCTTCGTTAAAGGCCCAAAGATCTTCAATGGATCCACCACCTCGACCAATAATCAGAACATCTAAGTCATCACGCTCATTAGCTTTCACAATGTTACGAGCAATCTCCTCTGCAGCACCATCACCTTGAACTTTAGTAGGATATAGGACAATTTCCACACCAGGGAAACGTCTACTGACTGTAGTGATGATATCTTGGATAACAGCACCACTTCGACTGGTCACCACACCTATTTTTTTTGAAAATTGTGGTAAAGATTGTTTAAAGCGTTCTTGAAATAAACCTTCTTCTGCCAGTTTCTTCTTAAGCTGTTCAAATTGGATAGCCAAGGCACCGACACCGTCTGGTTCAGCTTTTTCAATAATGATCGAGTAACTTCCACTTGGCTCATAGACTTGGACGCGACCAACTACATTGATCTTCATACCTTCTTCCAAGTCGAAACCTAAACGTTGGTAGACTCCCGACCAAATAGTTGCCTGAATAACTGCTCGGTCATCCTTAAGAGAAAAATACTGATGCGTTGGACGCTTGCGGAAGTTAGAGACTTGACCAGTTAAATAGACCCGTTCCAAGTAGGGGTCTTTATCGAATTTCATTTTTAGATACTTGGTCAAAGTTGTGACCGATAAATACTTTTCCATCTCTACCTCCTTCTTTTCTCTAGTTTTCCTTGGGTATTATTATACCAAAAATATGCTTAAAAATCTTTATTCATTTGGATTCTTTTCAATAATTATAAATAAAGAAACTGAACTATAATAAGCACAATTAGTTGCCATTTTAGATCGCCATCTTAAAGCCACACATTATCTATTATAACAATTATACAACAAAGAACAATTCTAGTACAAAAGTAGGCTCATTACACAAAAAGCGAACAAAACAGATTTTCTAAAAATCAGAATTCTGTCTTGTTCACTTTTAGTACCTATTCAGTTTAAGAATTTAATTAAAGAAACTTTAAACTTAAAATAGTAGATTTTTAGCCCTCAGATTTATCCTAGTGAAAATTAGTTCTATTAAAACGCAATAGCTATTCCTTCAGAATATTAAAGATACTAATCTTCTTTTTTCTTACGAGCTACAAGTCCAAATCCACTCATTATTCCAAGAAGTCCAAGTGCTGCTAAGCTAGTATGATCTTCAGTACCAGTATTTGGCAACTGAGGAGTATTTTCTTTAGCAGAGATTGGTTTCTCTGGAGTTACTGGTTTCTCTGGAGTTACTGGTACGTAGATGATTGGTGTGTCTTCACCTGGG
>NZ_KV817810.1 GCF_001814775.1 Streptococcus sp. HMSC067H01 | reverse complement strand
CTGGTTCTGCTGTCACTTCAACTGGTGTCTTAGTTCCTGCTTTACCTGTTAGGTCTGTATCTACAACTGGTGTGCTTGGTTTAGCTGGTGTTGCTGGATCCTTAGCAGTTGTTGCTGGAACTGGATCACTTGCTTCTGGTGTTTGACCATCCTTGGTTGCTACAACTGTCACATTACCTTCTGGAATGTCGACTGTTGGTGTGATTGTAGCTTTACCATTCTCATCAGCTGTTGCTTCACCAATCTTGTTGCCGTCTTTATCGTACATTTCAACCTTAGACCCTGGTTCTGCTGTCACTTCAACTGGTGTCTTAGTGCCGGCTTTACCTGTAAGGTCTGTTGTAATTTCTGGTTGAGTTGGTGTTGTTGGAGTTGCTGCTGTAGCTTCTTTTGGTGCGCTTGCTTCTGATGTTTGACCATCTTTTGTAGCTTTAGCTGTCACATTACCTTCTGGAATATCTACAGTTGGTGTGATGATTGCTTTACCATTTGCTCCTGTTGCCGCTTCACCAATCTTGTTACCATCTTTGTCGAACA
>NZ_KV817809.1 GCF_001814775.1 Streptococcus sp. HMSC067H01 | reverse complement strand
AAATTAATTGTCTAACTTTTTGGGGTCAGTACAGACAAAACTTGATAGTAGGCGTTTTATTATAGGGAAGTATACTGAATTTTCACTTCCATTTTATACTCAATGAAAATCAAAGAGCAAACTAGGAAGCGAGCCGCAGGCTGTACTTGAGTACGGCAAGACGAAGCTGACGTGGTTTGAAGAGATTTTTGAAGAGTATTAATCTCATCCAACCTATTGTGCTGATCCTACTTGGCCTGGCCAGTGGTTCATACCACCTTCTACATTTGTGACCTTGAGTCCTTGGGCACTAAGGAAGGAGCAGGCAGATGCGGAGCGAGCTCCACCTTGGCAAATGATATAGTATTCTTGATCGTCTTTGAGTTCCTTGTAGTCTTGCTCCAAGGTACTTAACGGAAGATTTTTGGCACCTGGTGCATGTCCTGCTTGGTATTCATGTACTTCACGTACGTCGATAAGATTGAGTTCTTGTTTCTGATACTTTTCATAAAAGTCAGCAATGCTGATACTAGTTTTCATATTTGACTCCTTCTGGGTTAGTCATTTTGTATAGGGAACGCCGTCAAGCTTTTGGACGGCAACGCTTGCTTACTTGAGGATTCGCTTAGCGCTAAAGCTACCAAGACTACTGTGGTAGCTAACGATGTAGGTTTGGTTCCTGTCTAGTTCCTCCAAGCTTTCATGCCACCTCGAACATTGATGACATCATAGCCTTTTTTCTTTAGTTTTTTTGCAGCTATCTTACTACGAACACCAGACTGACAAATGACATAAAGTGTTTCTTTTGTCGCTGGTTCATAAGAACCGATTTCAGTTAGGGGAACATTCTTGGCGCTTTCGATATGGCCTCTGCGAAATTCCGTAGGCGTCCGAACGTCCAGTAGCTGAATGGGTTCCTTGAGTTTAGCTTCTAACTCGCTGGTAGGAATACTGTCAATTTTTGTAAATAGGTGAAACATAGGTACCTCCAAACATACCCTTATGGGGTATATTAAACCACTAAGTATAGTTTTTGTCAAGAAAGTTGAGTTGACAAGCATTCTTTCTTATTTAGAAAAGTTCTTGTGCTTTTCCAGTATGTTATATGATACACTACAAACAAGGGAGAACCGTTTTTTCAGTTGGTCGGCAGGATATATCATACAAGTGATTCTAATTATTCAAGAACAAACCGATGAAAACATTCTTTTCTGAAAACAAGCCCTATCAATATTTCAGGCAAAAAAATCGTTCAAAACCCTTGAAAAATCAAAGAAAATTAGGTATAATATGAATAATCATTTGTCGTAGGTTTTGTCTGAAATATTGTCCAGGCAAGGCTCACAGCAGTTAAATCTTCTTACAAAAGTCAGATTTAGCTGCTCTTTTTGTGCTTTTTTTCAGGTTTTCTAGTGTTTGTAACAAAGATTTAAAAATTCTGAAAATTAGTTAAGGGGGATAAGGTGATAGAAGGTTTACAACCTTTTGACGATAATCAAAGGCCTAGACGACTAGGCTTGAAACTTTATTTTAAAGGAGAATCATCTTGGCAGGACATGACGTTCAATACGGGAAACATCGTACCCGTCGTAGTTTTTCAAGAATCAAAGAAGTTCTTGACTTACCAAATTTGATTGAAATTCAAACAGATTCATTCAAAGATTTCCTAGATCACGGTCTTAAGGAAGTATTTGAAGATGTATTGCCAATTTCAAACTTCACAGACACAATGGAGTTGGAGTTTGTAGGCTATGAGATCAAAGAACCAAAATACACGCTTGAAGAAGCTCGTATCCATGATGCTAGCTACTCAGCACCTATCTTTGTAACCTTCCGCTTGATTAACAAAGAAACTGGCGAAATCAAGACACAGGAAGTCTTCTTTGGTGACTTCCCGATCATGACTGAGATGGGTACCTTCATCATCAATGGTGGTGAGCGTATCATCGTATCACAGTTGGTTCGTTCTCCAGGTGTTTACTTTAATGATAAGGTAGACAAAAATGGTAAAGTGGGCTACGGTTCAACTGTAATCCCTAACCGTGGAGCTTGGTTAGAGCTTGAAAGCGACTCAAAAGACATCGCCTATACTCGTATCGACCGTACTCGTAAGATTCCATTTACGACCTTGGTTCGTGCGCTTGGTTTCTCAGGTGATGACGAAATATTTGATATTTTCGGTGACAGCGATCTCGTTCGTAACACTGTTGAAAAAGATATTCACAAGAATCCAATGGACTCTCGTACAGACGAAGCTTTGAAAGAAATCTATGAGCGTCTTCGTCCAGGTGAGCCTAAGACTGCTGAAAGCTCACGTAGCTTGTTAGTGGCTCGTTTCTTTGATCCACGTCGTTATGACTTGGCAGCAGTTGGTCGTTACAAAATCAATAAAAAACTCAATGTTAAAACACGCTTGCTCAACCAAACTATTGCAGAGCCATTGGTAGATCCTGAAACTGGTGAAATCTTGGTAGAAGCTGGGACAGTTATGACTCGCAGCGTTATTGAAAGTATCGAAAGTCATTTGGATGGCGACTTGAACAAGATTGTCTACATTCCAAATGATGCTGCCGTAGTAACAGAGCCAGTTGTTCTTCAAAAATTCAAGGTTGTGGCACCAACTGATCCAGACCGTGTTGTAACTATTATCGGTAATGCTAATCCAGATGACAAGGTTCGCATCGTAACTCCTGCGGATATCTTGGCTGAGATGAGCTACTTCCTCAACTTAGCTGAGGGTATTGGCCGTGTTGATGATATCGACCACCTTGGGAACCGTCGTATCCGTGCCGTTGGTGAATTGCTTGCTAACCAAGTACGTCTAGGACTTTCTCGTATGGAACGTAACGTTCGTGAACGTATGTCTGTTCAGGACAATGAAGTCTTAACACCACAACAAATTATCAACATCCGTCCTGTAACAGCTGCGGTTAAAGAATTCTTTGGTTCATCACAGTTGTCACAGTTCATGGACCAACACAACCCTCTTTCTGAGTTGTCTCACAAACGTCGTTTGTCAGCCTTAGGACCTGGTGGTTTGACACGTGACCGTGCTGGATATGAAGTGCGTGACGTGCACTACACTCACTATGGTCGTATGTGTCCAATCGAGACACCTGAAGGACCGAACATCGGTTTGATCAACAACTTGTCATCTTACGGTCACTTGAACAAATATGGTTTTGTTCAAACACCATATCGTAAGGTTGACCGTGAAACAGGCAAAGTAACTAACGAAATCGTTTGGTTGACTGCCGATGAAGAGGATGAATTTACTGTAGCGCAGGCTAACTCACGCCTTAACGAAGATGGGACCTTTGCTGAGAAGACAGTTATGGGACGTCATCAAGGGGTCAACCAAGAGTATCCAGCTAGCGTTGTAGATTATATGGACGTATCACCTAAGCAGGTAGTTGCCGTTGCGACAGCATGTATTCCTTTCTTGGAAAACGACGACTCCAACCGTGCCCTCATGGGTGCCAACATGCAACGTCAGGCTGTTCCTTTGATCAATCCAAAAGCACCTTACGTTGGTACTGGTATGGAATACCAAGCAGCCCATGACTCAGGAGCTGCAGTGATTGCACAACATGGTGGTAAGGTTACCTATGCGGATGCGGACAAGGTAGAAGTTCGTCGTGAAGATGGCTCCCTTGATGTTTACCATATCCAAAAATTCCGTCGTTCAAACTCAGGTACTGCCTACAACCAACGTACGCTTGTTAAAGTTGGTGATCTTGTAGAAAAAGGCGACTTTATCGCTGACGGACCTTCTATGGAAAATGGGGAAATGGCGCTTGGACAAAACCCAATCGTTGCCTACATGACATGGGAAGGTTACAACTTCGAGGATGCCGTTATCATGAGCGAACGCTTGGTTAAAGACGATGTTTACACATCAGTCCACCTTGAAGAATACGAATCAGAAACGCGCGATACAAAGCTTGGACCTGAAGAAATCACTCGTGAAATTCCAAACGTTGGTGAAGATGCTCTTAAAGACCTTGACGAAATGGGGATTATCCGTATCGGTGCTGAGGTTAAAGAAGGGGACATCCTTGTAGGTAAAGTAACACCTAAGGGTGAGAAGGACCTTTCAGCTGAAGAACGTCTCTTGCACGCTATCTTCGGAGACAAGTCTCGTGAAGTTCGTGATACTTCTCTTCGTGTACCACACGGTGCCGATGGCGTCGTTCGTGATGTTAAGATCTTTACACGTGCAAATGGAGATGAATTGCAATCAGGTGTTAATATGCTGGTTCGCGTCTACATCGCTCAAAAACGTAAGATCAAGGTCGGAGATAAGATGGCCGGACGTCACGGAAATAAAGGGGTTGTCTCTCGTATCGTTCCTGTAGAAGACATGCCTTACCTTCCAGACGGAACTCCAGTTGATATCATGTTGAACCCACTTGGGGTGCCTTCACGTATGAATATCGGTCAGGTAATGGAGCTTCACCTTGGTATGGCAGCTCGTACCCTTGGTATCCACATCGCAACACCAGTCTTTGACGGAGCAAGTTCAGAAGATCTTTGGTCAACTGTTAAGGAAGCAGGTATGGATAGCGATGCTAAGACTATCCTTTACGATGGACGTACTGGTGAACCATTTGATAACCGTGTGTCAGTTGGTGTCATGTACATGATCAAACTCCACCACATGGTTGATGATAAATTGCACGCTCGTTCAGTCGGACCATACTCGACCGTTACGCAACAACCACTCGGAGGTAAGGCTCAGTTTGGTGGACAACGTTTCGGTGAGATGGAGGTTTGGGCGCTTGAAGCCTATGGTGCCTCAAATGTCCTTCAAGAAATCTTGACTTACAAGTCTGACGACATCAACGGACGTTTGAAAGCGTATGAAGCTATTACAAAAGGAAAACCAATTCCAAAACCAGGTGTTCCAGAATCCTTCCGAGTTCTTGTTAAAGAATTACAATCACTTGGTCTTGACATGCGTGTCCTTGACGAAGACGATCAAGAAGTGGAACTTCGTGATCTTGATGAGGGCATGGACGAAGATGTCATCCACGTAGATGACCTTGAAAAAGCACGTAAAAAAGCTGCTGAAGAAGCAAAAGCTGCTTTTGAAGCTGAAGAGGGTGCAAAAGCGGAAGCAACAGAAGAAGCTACTGAACAAGAATAAGTAGCTCACTTAGAATAGAAAGGGAAGAAATAGTGGTTGACGTAAATCGTTTTAAAAGTATGCAAATCACACTAGCTTCTCCAAGTAAAGTCCGTTCATGGTCTTATGGAGAAGTCAAAAAACCTGAAACAATCAATTACCGTACGTTGAAACCAGAACGTGAAGGACTATTTGACGAAGTCATCTTTGGTCCTACAAAAGACTGGGAATGTGCTTGTGGTAAGTACAAACGCATTCGTTACAGAGGGATTGTTTGTGACCGTTGTGGTGTTGAAGTAACGCGTACAAAAGTTCGTCGTGAACGTATGGGACACATCGAGTTGAAAGCTCCTGTATCTCATATCTGGTATTTCAAGGGGATTCCAAGCCGTATGGGCTTGACCCTTGATATGAGTCCTCGTGCACTTGAGGAAGTTATCTACTTTGCAGCTTATGTGGTGATCGATCCGAAGGATACACCACTTGAGCACAAATCAATCATGACAGAGCGTGAATACCGTGAGCGCTTGCGTGAATATGGCTACGGATCATTCGTTGCTAAAATGGGTGCCGAAGCTATCCAAGACCTCTTGAAACAAGTAGATCTTGAAAAAGAAATTGCTGAACTTAAAGAAGAATTGAAAACAGCAACTGGACAAAAACGTATCAAAGCCATCCGTCGTTTGGATGTTTTGGATGCCTTTTACAAATCTGGAAATAAACCTGAATGGATGATTCTTAACATCCTTCCGGTTATTCCACCAGATCTTCGTCCAATGTTGCAGTTGGATGGTGGCCGTTTTGCCTCATCTGACTTGAACGACCTTTACCGTCGTGTTATCAACCGTAACAACCGTTTGGCTCGTTTGCTTGAGTTGAACGCACCAGGTATCATCGTTCAAAATGAGAAGCGTATGCTTCAAGAAGCGGTTGACGCTTTGATTGACAATGGTCGTCGTGGTCGTCCAATTACAGGACCAGGTAGCCGTCCCCTTAAATCATTGAGCCACATGCTTAAAGGTAAACAAGGACGCTTCCGTCAAAACTTGCTCGGTAAACGTGTTGACTTCTCAGGACGTTCCGTTATCGCCGTTGGTCCAACTCTTAAGATGTACCAATGTGGTGTGCCACGTGAAATGGCTATCGAGCTCTTTAAACCATTTGTCATGCGTGAAATCGTAGCGCGTGATATTGTGCAAAACGTTAAAGCCGCTAAACGCTTGGTGGAACGTGGAGATGAGCGTATCTGGGATATCCTCGAAGAAGTTATCAAGGAACACCCAGTGCTTTTGAACCGCGCACCGACCCTTCACCGTTTGGGTATCCAAGCTTTTGAACCTGTCTTGATTGACGGTAAAGCCCTTCGTTTGCACCCACTTGTCTGTGAAGCCTACAATGCCGACTTTGACGGGGACCAAATGGCCATTCACGTACCGCTTTCAGAAGAAGCCCAAGCAGAAGCTCGTATCTTGATGTTGGCTGCTGAGCACATCTTGAACCCGAAAGATGGTAAACCAGTTGTTACTCCATCTCAGGACATGGTTTTGGGTAATTACTACTTGACCATGGAAGAAGCTGGTCGTGAAGGTGAAGGAATGGTCTTCAAAGACCGTGACGAAGCGGTTATGGCTTACCGCAATGGTTATGTTCACCTCCACTCACGTGTTGGTATTGCAACAGACAGCCTCAACAAACCATGGACAGAAGAGCAAAAACACAAGGTCTTGCTTACAACAGTTGGTAAAATCCTCTTCAACGACATCATGCCAGAGGGTTTACCATACTTGCAAGAACCAAACAATGCCAACTTGACAGAAGGCGTTCCAGCTAAATACTTCTTGCCACTTGGTGGAGATATCAAGGAAGCTATCAGCAATCTTGAACTTAACCCTCCATTCAAGAAGAAAAACCTTGGGAATATCATCGCTGAAATCTTCAAACGTTTCCGTACGACAGAAACTTCTGCCCTACTTGACCGCATGAAGAACCTCGGTTACCACCACTCAACTCTTGCAGGATTGACAGTGGGTATCGCCGATATCCCAGTCGTTGATGATAAGGCTGAAATCATTGAAGAATCACACAAACGTGTAGAACAAATCACCAAACAATTCCGTCGTGGTATGATTACGGACGACGAGCGCTACAATGCTGTAACAGCTGAATGGCGTGCTGCCCGTGAAAAACTTGAAAAACGTTTGATTGCTAACCAAGATCCTAAGAACCCTATCGTTATGATGATGGACTCTGGAGCCCGTGGTAACATCTCAAACTTCTCACAGCTTGCCGGTATGCGTGGTCTGATGGCTGCTCCGAACGGACGTATTATGGAATTGCCAATCCTTTCAAACTTCCGCGAAGGTTTGTCGGTATTGGAAATGTTCTTCTCAACTCACGGTGCTCGTAAAGGTATGACCGATACGGCTCTTAAGACAGCCGACTCAGGTTACTTGACTCGTCGTTTGGTTGACGTTGCCCAAGACGTTATCATCCGTGAGGACGACTGTGGAACTGACCGTGGTCTCTTGATCCGTTCTATTGCAGAAGGAAAAGAGATGATCGAGTCTCTTGAAGAGCGCCTCAATGGTCGTTACACTAAGAAAACTGTTAAACATCCAGAAACTGGTGCAGTTATTATCGGTCCAAATGAGTTGATTACAGAAGACAAGGCGCGTGAAATTGTCAATGCTGGTGTGGAAGAAGTGACTATCCGCTCTGTATTTACATGTAACACTCGTCATGGTGTCTGCCGTCACTGTTACGGTATCAACTTGGCGACTGGTGATGCGGTCGAAGTCGGTGAAGCAGTTGGTACAATCGCTGCCCAATCTATCGGGGAACCTGGTACACAGCTTACAATGCGTACCTTCCACACGGGTGGGGTTGCCTCAAATACCGATATCACTCAGGGTCTTCCTCGTGTCCAAGAAATCTTTGAAGCCCGCAATCCTAAAGGGGAAGCGGTTATCACAGAGGTCAAAGGACAAGTTACCGCTATCGAAGAAGATGCATCAACTCGTACTAAGAAAGTCTTCGTTAAAGGTGAAACTGGAGAAGGCGAATACGTGGTACCATTTACAGCTCGTATGCGTGTTGAAGTTGGGGACCAAGTCTCTCGTGGTGCAGCATTGACAGAAGGTTCAATCCAACCAAAACGTCTCCTTGCTGTACGTGATGTCTTGTCAGTTGAAACTTACCTCCTCGGTGAAGTACAAAAAGTTTACCGTAGCCAAGGGGTAGAAATCGGTGACAAACACATCGAGGTAATGGTTCGTCAAATGATCCGTAAAGTTCGTGTTATGGATCCAGGAGATACAGATCTTCTCATGGGAACGCTTATGGACATCAACGACTTTACAGATGCTAACAAGGATGTTCTCATCGCAGGTGGAGTGCCAGCGACTGGTCGTCCAGTCCTTATGGGAATCACCAAAGCCTCACTTGAAACAAATAGTTTCTTGTCAGCAGCTTCCTTCCAGGAAACAACTCGTGTCCTTACAGACGCAGCTATCCGTGGTAAGAAAGACCATCTCCTTGGTCTTAAGGAAAATGTTATCATCGGTAAGATTATCCCAGCTGGTACAGGTATGGCACGTTACCGTAACCTTGAACCACAAGCAGTCAACGAAGAGTCTTACCTAGCATCTTCACAAGAAGAAGCTCCAGTTGATACGACTGTAGAAGAAGTCGTTGAAACTGTTGAAGTAAGCGAATAAGTAGGTGTTACTTAAGGTCTGATATAAAAAGGACTTTAGAAAACATTCACTATAGATTTTTAAGAAGGATCCACTAGATAAAAAAGCGAACAAGGCAGAATTCTGATTGTCAGAAAACTGGATTTGTTCGCTTTTTGTATTTAATGTTAGGTTTACGTTCTACCCACATTTTCAATTCATAAAGAGCGACTTATTTTAACTTGCTCGAGATACAATACTATGCTACAATCATCTAAAAAAGCAAGGAAATTAAAACATGAAAAGTGAATATCAAAAAATGATCGCAGGAGAACCCTATCACCCATTCGACCCAGACCTCCGTTCTCTAGCACAAACAGCGAGACAAAAGCAAGCCTCCTTTAATGAAGAGGTCGACCCAGTAAAAGGTATGGAAATCATCAAAGGATGGTTTGGTTCTACTGGTGAAAATCTCTACATCAACACTCGCTTGATGGTAGATTACGGGGTCAATATTCATCTGGGAGAAAATTTTTATTCCAATTGGAATTTAACCATGTTGGATGTTTGTCCTATTACCATTGGTGATAATGCCATGATTGGTCCTAATTGTCAGTTTTTAACACCTCTTCATCCGCTGGATCCAGATGAACGAAATTCAGGTTTAGAATTTGGAAAACCAATTACAATTGGCAAGAACTTCTGGGCAGGTGGTGGGGTTATTGTCCTTCCAGGTGTTACACTAGGTGATAACGTTGTTGCAGGAGCAGGAGCTGTCATTACTAAATCTTTTGGCGATAATGTCGTTCTGGCAGGCAACCCAGCACGAGTTATCAAAGAAATTCCAGTTAAAGGAAATTAAAGGTTGAGATAGAGAAGATGAAGTCTTTTTCAAAAGAACTCTTTGGAATTGGAAAGCCTAATCAGTCTCAGTGTCAAAAACTTATTGCTAGCAAAAAACGAGGTCGGAATTTTTATCCCAGCCTCGTTTTTCGTCTTTAGAGATTTTTTCTCTTTTTAGCTTTTTTAGTCAATGCCACATCGCATTGATCAATATTTTGTGTAAGATAGCTAGTCACTTGGAAATCATCGACCTCTGTTTTTAGCTCGACTTCATAGACAATGCTAAGGTTGTCCCCTGCATTTGTGCTATTGATCGTAATCATGTCAACTTCTGAGCAGAATTGGTCAAGAGCAGATTGGATAGCATCTTGAATCTTCTCTTGATTAGTTACCGTGATTGTCAAAAGTCTACGGCGTTGATTGTCAGATTTAACTTGTTGATTCTCCAAAAGGAACCAAACGCCCAAGATAAAGAGTGTGAAGAGAATGGCCAGGAAGAGATAGCCTGTTCCACAAGCCAAACCGATAATCATGGCTAGGAAAATCGCAATCAGTTCTCTTGAACCACTCGTTGCAGAACGGAAACGAATCAAACTAAAGGTTCCGGCTACAGCAATTGACGTACCCAAGCTCCCATTGACCAGAAAAATAACCAAGGTCATAAGGCAGGGAAGCAGAGTCAAGCTGATAGCAAATTCTCTGGTGTAGAGGGTCCGATATTTGTAGGTCCAAGTAAGTGCCAAACCGAGAACTAGACTGACTAGAAGTGCCAGCAGTAGTTGGAAGGGATCTGCACTTGCAGTGGCGTTCTTGAAAATGGAATTAAATAGATTAAGCATAAGCGATACCTGCGCTTTCTATACTGGGACGTGGTGCATAAGGAAGCCCTTGAGATTTGTGGTAAGCACAACTGTATTTTGAAAATTTGTGCTCCATCAAACCATACTTGTCTAGAATGTCTTGTAACCACTGAGGTTTGTTTCCAGGAGCTTTAATCTCCATAATCACAGTATTGTCATCTAATAGAGGAGCCCCTTGATTTCCTGCGAAGAGACTGACATTTTCATCTCTATAGATTAGATTTTGGTCAATGGTGATACGAATTTTATTATAGTCGTAGCCCTCGATGTATTTTTTTTCTTTTAATGAATAACGATCGTAGTAGATGTACATACGAGGCTTGATAGCCTGCTTGTAATCTTGGTGAAGCTTTTTCACTTTTTCAATGACGACTGTATCAGTAATACTAGCATCCAAGTGCCCTTTGGTCATAAAGTTAAGGATGGAAATAGGAGTTGAGAGTAGTCTAAATTTGCGACCAACTCCTTCTTGATCCTTGGTTTTGATTTCTAAAAATACTTGACTATCTGCTTTGGGGTGGCTGAGATAGGTCCGCATCCGAACCTTTTCTTTTCGCTTATTTCCAAAATCATCATCTTGGAGCACAGCAAAGTCTTCCGTATCAAAGTAGATATTTGAAATAGTTGAAATTGGATAGTCGTCTTCTACTAAATATTCCTTTAAATCTTGGATGAGTTTATCTAAAATTTCTTTGGAGACAATATATTTGGTTTCAATCCGTTTGAAACTTGTTTCGATTGGTTTCATAATTCCTTCTCCTCTAATCTTAGGTTATACTATTTTTAAACAAGGTAAACTTGCTTGTGTTTGATTTTAGGGGGATTTTCTAAAACTTTTGTTAAATTTAACTTAATTGAAACTAAACTTAAGAAAACTTTCAGAAAAAGTTTAGGCTTCTTTTAGGAAAGACCCGTAGACTAAGAGCATGTAAAATGAAAGACGAGGAAATGAGCATGAAAGCAAAAAAATGGACATTCCTATTAACAAGTATAACAACTCTAGCACTGGCAACAGCATGTACCCAGTCAACTTCAAATACAACAGCTAGCAATAGTACTGCAACGACAACAGTAACTACCAATAAGAAAACATCTAGTTACTTTACAGATAAGGACTATGATACTTCTTATGATGAAAAAACAGCTGCAACTGTAACTTTGTCAGGATCAACAGCGAAGGTATCAGGTGACGGAGTTGCCGTATCAGGATCTACCGTTACAATCTCTAAGGCAGGTACCTATGTGATTTCTGGTCAATCTGATGGAGTTCAAATCAAGATCGAAGCTGGGAATTCTGATGATGTACATATCGTACTAAAGGGTGTGACCATGACCAATACCAATGCAGCTATTTCTGCAACATCAGCTGGTCATGTTTACCTAACTCTAGCAGATGGCACAACTAATAGCCTCTCAGATTCTGCTTCTAATAGTGATGAAAAAGCTGACGCGGCCCTCTTCTCTAAAGTGGACTTGACCATCAATGGTAAGGGAACTCTTAATGTAGATGGTAAGAAAAACAATGGTATTAAGGCCAACGATATACTTCACATCACAGGTGGAACCTACAACATCACAGCAGTCGGAGATGCCTTTAATATCAATGATGAACTCAACATTACCGGCACAACCATGACTATCGATGCCAAGGAAGACGGAGTTAAGGTCGACAATGATGAGGAAACATCTGTAGGAACCATGTATCTCTCTGATAATACCATCACTGTTACTGCAGGGGACGATGGTATCCACGCATCAGGTGATTTGGTTATTGATAGTGGTACCTATACGGTTAAGAATTCTACAGAAGGGCTTGAAGGTAAGTCAATTACTATCAACGGTGGAGACATCACCATATACTCAACAGATGATGGTGTCAATGCAGCCAATAAAAATGCCCAACAAAGTGAAATTTTCTTCACTATGAATGGTGGGAACTTGACGGTTGAAGTTGGTCAAGGGGACACGGATCCAATCGACTCAAATGGTAACATTACTGTTACGGGAGGAACCATTAAATTGACAGGTCAATCTGGTTTTGACTTTGATGGAACAGCGACCTACACAGGTGGAGATATCTACATCAACGGTGAAAAACAAACTGAGATTGTCAACTCTATGCCTGGAGGCGGAGAAGCACCTGGCGGTGGCCCTCAAGGAAATGGAGGCCCTGGTGGACGACCATAAAAGAAAATCTCCTTTCTCGAAAGAGAAGGGAGATTTTCTTATTATTAGGACGAAGAAGAATTATTCTCCGTCTTTTTTAAAGATGTTTTTTACGCCAGATACTGCACCTTCGACAGCTTCTTTTGCATCTTCAGCAACTTCTTTAGCTTTTGAAGCTACCTTTTCTGCAGCTCCTTCTGCTTGAGTTTTTGTATCGCCAGTTAGTTTACCAAAACCTTCTTTAACAGAACCTTTAGCTTGGTTGAATTTTTCTTCGATTGACATGGGGGTTACCTCCGTTAATTTTATGTATTATCTAAATTACATCAGATATTAATTTAAGTATATACCCTTTTATGCTAAAAAGCAAAAAACTGATACGAAAAGCATCAGTTTATTTTTTTAATAGGTTACAACATTCAATTGACCTTTATCATATTCAGCGATAAAGATATTTGAGACTTCTTCGAAACCTTCTTCTTTCAATTTTTCTGTTAGCCATTCTTCAGTTTTGCCAATAGTTTCTAGAATTTCAACTTGGACAACACCGTCTGTAATGACTGGGTATTTAGGATTTTCGTCACCCATTCTTACGACAATCAATTGTCCATTTTGCTCAATCACAGCTCTCTTGACATCCTTTAATTGGAAGATTCCTTGAGCGCGCAATTTAAGAGCTACATCTGCAGCTGCAAGACCTTTTGTGCGACAGGCTTCAGGATCTAACTTACCATTTTTGATGATAAGAGTTGGTTTCCCGTCAATTAAGTGTTTGAAAAAGGAAATATTGGTATTCAACCATTTAAGGAGCAGGATGAGAATAGTCCAGATGATTAAGATTGTTCCGTATTGGATGATGGTAATCGAGCTATTGTAGATAACCCCACCGATAATACCCCCGAGAACAAAGTTCTGGATTTGATCTACTGCAGAACTTGGTGCTAAATTTCCTTTACCTGTTACGTTAATAACAAAAACAAGAGAAAGTAGCCCCAAGGCCAATTTAATTGCAATCGTAGCAAAAAAGCTTATCATTTTTCAACCTCCACGAGTTCCACATCTGATTTATAGAGTTCCATCTTTTCTAACAAATAGCTATCTTGGTCAGTCCCGCTAATGGCACGATAAAAATTGTCGCCAACCTTAATAATAGCTCCATCAGTAGTAGCTGAAGTATTGACATAAATATCTTTTTTATCAACACCTAACTCTTTTGATACAATCTCGATGAAGTGTAAGGAACTACGAAATTGATTATCATTGGATTGGCTGTTTTGAAAATTCGTAATGCTAATCAATACAAAAGCAATTAACGTCAAAATAGAAATGAGCGATAATTCACGGAACTTGCTCCCTTTTTTATCTTTGAAAGCTTTAAATGCAAAAAATCCAGTCACGATAAGCAGTAAAGCTGATACGATAATCATGGCCCAATTCTGTTGACTGATCTGACTGAGCACATAGTCATAGGAATAGAATTTCATAAAACTCCCTCACTTTTTTTAATTCAATCTATTATAAAATAATTCCTAAGTTTTAGCAATTTTGTTAGTAGAGGAAAAAGCATTTAATTGTTGTTTCCTACTTAAGGTAGGTTTTTCTGATTTGACTTAGCCTCCCATCTTGACTTTCCCTTTGTATTTGATATAATAGTAAAAATTTAGAGGAGGTATTCTATGATTCAGAAACATGCGATTCCCATTTTAGAGTTTGACGACAATCCCCAAGCGGTCCTTATGCCAACGCATGAGGAGTTAGACTTGAAGTTGCCAAAGAAGTGCATCTATGCATTTTTGGAGGAGGAGATTGACCGTTATGCTCAGGAAGTAGAAGCAGATTGCGTAGGGGAGTTTGTTTCTGCCACTAAGACCTACCCGGTTTATGTCATGGACTACAAAGGTGAAAAAGTTTGTCTAGCCCAAGCTCCTGTAGGTTCTGCCCCGGCCGCCCAGTTTATGGATTGGTTGATTGGCTATGGTGTGGAGCAAATCATTTCCACTGGTACTTGTGGAGTCCTAGCCGATATTGAGGAAAATGCCTTTCTCGTCCCTGTTCGCGCTCTGCGAGATGAGGGGACGAGCTACCACTATGCAGCGCCTTCTCGTTATATGGATGTACATGTAGAAGCGATTTCTGCTATCGAGCAAGTTTTGGAACAACTAGGTATTCCTTATGAAGAGGTAATGACTTGGTCGACAGATGGTTTTTACAGAGAGACAGCTGAAAAGGTTGCCTATCGCAAGGAAGAAGGCTGTGCTGTTGTGGAGATGGAGTGTGCAGCTCTTGCAGCAGTTGCCCAACTTCGAGGAGTCGTTTGGGGACAACTTCTATTTACAGCCGACTCTCTGGCGGATTTAGAAAATTATGATAGTCGCGATTGGGGCGCAGAAGCTTTTGACAAGGCCTTAGAACTCTGTCTTGAAATCGTTAGTCATATGTGACGGCTTTAACTGTTTTGTGGTACAATGTAGCTATGTTATTCAAATCATTAAGAGAAAAAATAGAGCAGAGTCTGGCTCAGATGTCACCTGCTCGTCGAATTTTTTTGAGTTTTGCCCTAGTCATTTTACTAGGTTCCCTACTTTTGAGCCTACCCGTTGTACAGGTAGCAACTTCCAGAGCAACTTATTTTGACCACCTTTTCACTACCGTGTCTATGGTCTGTGTGACGGGGCTCTTTACCCAACCTGTAGCGTCCACTTATAATATCTGGGGTCAGCTAATCTGCATGTTCTTAATTCAGATTGGTGGTTTAGGTCTCATGACCTTTATCGGAGTTTTCTATATTCAGAGTAAGCAAAAATTGAGTCTTAGAAACCGAGAAACAATCCAGGAAAGTTTTAATTATGGCGAAACTCGATCTTTGAAAAGCTTCATCCAATCGATTTTTCTAACCACCTTTTTGGTAGAAGCTGTGGGAGCCCTGCTCCTTAGTTTTCGTTTTGTTCCTGAGTTTGGTTGGGGGCGAGGTCTTTTTACCTCTGCTTTTCTAGCCATTTCCGCTTTTTGTAATGCTGGTTTTGATAATTTTGGAACGACCAGTTTAGTAGCCTACCAAACAGATCCACTGGTAAATCTTGTAATTTCTGCTTTGATTATCACAGGCGGTCTTGGTTTCATGGTCTGGTTTGACCTAGCGACACAAGTAGGTAGTAAAAGAAAGCGAAGACTTCGCTTTCATACGAAGTTGGTATTGATGCTGACAGTGGGAATTCTCCTTTTTGGAACGGTGACTACCCTACTGACAGAGTGGGGTAATACTGGAACAATTGGCAATCTCAGTTTCCCAGAAAAAGTTCTAGTCAGCTTTTTCCAAACCGTTAGCATGCGGACGGCAGGATTTGCTTCTATTGATTTTACACAAGCACGTCCTGTTACCCTACTTATTTATATCCTTCAGATGTTTTTAGGTGGAGCTCCTGGAGGAACGGCGGGTGGTTTGAAAATTACAACCTTCCTAGTCTTAATCCTCTTCGCTAGAACGGAGCTACTTGGTCTACCCCATGTAAATATTGCCAAACGAACCATCGATCCACGAACTGTACAAAAATCTTTTAGTGTCTTTATCATCTTTTTGTTAACATTTTTATTAGGTTTAGTCTTACTTGGATTAACAACTAGTGGCAATCCGCCCTTTATTCATCTCATGTTTGAGACTATTTCAGCCCTTGCGACAGTTGGTGTTACAGCCAATCTAACACCGAATCTAGGTCAGCTAGCTCTAAGCGTCATCATGTTGCTTATGTTTATCGGACGTATCGGGCCACTGACCTTGCTGGTCAGTCTAGCAGATTATCAACCAAGCAAAAAAGATATGATGCATTATATGAAAGCAGATATTACCATTGGATAAGAAAGGAAAATCATGTCAGAACGTACAATAGGAATTTTAGGTCTAGGTGTGTTTGGTTCAAGTGTTCTAGAAGGGCTCTCAAAGCTAGATATGAACATTATCGCCATTGATAATCACGAAGAACGGATCAATCAATTTGAACCAGTATTAACGAGCGGTGTTGTAGGAGATATTACCGATGAAGAACTCCTGCGCTCAGCAGGTATTGATACCTGCGATACGGTAGTGGTTGCGACAGGGGAAAGCCTAGAGTCAAGTGTTCTTGCAGTCATGCACTGTAAGAGTCTAGGTGTTCCAACAGTTATTGCCAAGGTTAAAAGCCATACAGCAAAGAAGGTTTTAGAAAAAATCGGTGCAGATTTTGTTATTTCACCAGAATATGAGATGGGACAGTCACTTGCTCAAACGATTCTCTTCCATAATAGTGTTGATGTTTTCCAGTTAGATAAAAATGTTTCCATTGTTGAGATGGAAATTCCTCAAGTCTGGGTGGGTCAAAGCTTAAATCAACTAGATCTCCGTGGAAGATACAAGCTAAATGTCCTAGGATTTCGAGATCAAGAAAACTCGCCACTAGATGTCCAGTTTGGACCAGACGATATCTTACAAGCCAATACCTACATCATGGGAGTAGTTAATAATCAGCATTTAGACAAACTCGCTGAAATTAGTGAATAGATAACTAATATAAGTAATTTATAAGAGGGATTTAAGAAAAATTTTAACTTTTTCTTAATCCTTTTTAATTTTAGGAGATTATACTAGAGCTATCAAAAAAAGAAAACTCTAAGGAGAATCCTATGAAATTCAATCCAAATCAAAGCTATACTCGTTGGTCTATTCGCCGTCTCAGTGTCGGTGTTGCCTCAGTTGTTGTGGCCAGTGGCTTCTTTATCCTAGTTGGTCAACCAAGTTCTGTACGTGCCGATGTGGTCAATCCGACCCCTGCTCAAGTTGGGACAGATGCTACTTCGGTGAGTGAAAAGAGCGACTTACCAGCAGAGGTTCTCAAGAAAGCAGTTGATGTAGCTTTTCCTTCAGAACAGGCAGAATCAACACTTAAAGCAAGCTTGGATACTACAAGCTCTCCAGAAAAAGCGGACGAAACTGCTAAAGATCCAGTAGTAGCACCAAAAGAAGAAGTGCAATCCCAAGCTGACTCTAAGAACCAAATAGAAGATGCAGTTAAACCTGTGGAAGGTCCTACGTCTACAGTTTCTGGGCAAGATCGTGAAGCAAGTGAAGCGCAACCAGTAACCACCCCAGCCGAAGTCCAAAAAGGCGTGGCCGATAATACCAAAGATACAGTAGATGTCCCAGCTTCTTACTTGGATAGAGCCAACTTCCCTGGTCCATTCACAGCTGGTGTCAACCAAGTTATTCCATACGAAGCTTTTGGTGGAGATGGTATGTTGACTCGCCTCTTGTTAAAAGCATCCGACAAAGCCCCATGGTCAGACAACGGAACGGCTAAAAATCCTGCTCTCCCACCAGTAGAGAAATTGGGTAAAGGTCTTTACTTCTATGAAGTGGATTTAGCAGGCACCCAAGGCAAATCTGACAAAGACTTGCTTGACCTCTTAAAACAAAACGGCACGCAAAGCTATAAAGCTACTATCAAGGTGTACGGTTCAAAAGATGGTAAGGCAGACTTGAGCAATCTGGTAGCGACAAAGGATTTGGATGTCAATTTGAATGGCTTAACTACCCCAGCTGAAGTGCAAAAAGGTGTGGCCGACAATACCAAAGATACAGTAGATGTCCCAGCTTCTTACTTGGATAGAGCCAACTTCCCAGGTCCATTCACAGCCGGTGTCAATCAAGTTATTCCATATGAATTCTTCGCCGGTGATGGCATGTTGACTCGTCTAATCTTGAAAGCCTCAGACAAGGCTCCATGGTCAGACAATGGTTCGGCTAAAAACCCCGCTCTCCCACCAGTAGAGAAATTGGGCAAAGGTCTTTACTTCTATGAAGTGGATTTGGCCGGTACTCAAGGTAAATCTGACAAAGAGCTTCTAGACCTCTTGAAACAAAATGGTACACAAAGCTACAAGGCAACCATCAAAGTGTACGGCGCTAAAGATGGCAAGGCTGATTTGAGCAATCTTGTAGCGACAAAAGATTTGGATGTCAACTTGAACGGATTAACTACTCCAGTTGAAGTACAAAAAGGCGTAGCCGACAATACTAAAGACACAGTGGACGTCCCAGCCACTTACCTAGATAAAGCCAACTTCCCAGGTCCATTCACAGCTGGTGTTAATCAAGTTATCCCATACGAATTCTTCGCTGGTGACGGTATGTTGACTCGTCTTATCTTGAAGGCCTCAGACAAGGCTCCATGGTCAGACAACGGTTCAGCCAAGAATCCCACTCTCCCACCAGTAGAAAAATTGGGCAAAGGTCTCTATTTCTATGAAGTAGACTTGGCAGGCACCCAAGGCAAATCAGACAAAGAGCTTCTTGATTTCTTGAAACAAAACGGTACTCAAAGTTATAAAGCTACTATTAAAGTGTACAGTGCGAAAGATGGCAAGGCCGATTTGAGCAACCTTGTAGCGACTAAGGATTTGACAGTAAACTTGAATGGCTTGACCACACCAAATCAGGTTAAAGAGTCTGTTGTTAACAATGTCAAAGACATGATTGATGTTCCAGCTAGCTACCTTGATAAAGCTAAGGTTCCTGGACCTTTCTTGGCCGGTGTCAACCAAGTTATTCCATACGAAGCTTTTGGTGGAGATGGTATGTTGACTCGCCTCTTGTTAAAAGCCTCAGACAAAGCCCCATGGTCAGACAACGGAACAGCTAAAAATCCTGCTCTATTGCCACTTGAAGGCTTGGCTAAAGGCCAATATTTCTACGAAGTGGATTTGAATGGCAATACGGTTGGCAAAGATGGTCAGGCCTTGCTTGAGCAACTTCGAGCTAACGGAACCCATACGTATCTAGCTACTGTTAAAGTCTATGGTGCTAAAGACGGCAAACCTGATTTGACCAATCTGATTGCTACTCGTCAAGTAACGATTCAGCTTCGTGGAAAAGAAATGGCGACAATACCATCTCAACAAGGTCAGATGAATACGAAGCCTTCTGAAACAGGCTCTACAGGTACGACTGAGGGTATGATGGGTACAAATCACCATATGTCAGATATGAAAGTAGATCAACCAGCTTCTAGCCCAATGGCTAATATGATGAAAAAAGATGATAAAGCGATGCTACCAAATACTGGGGAAGCTCAAACAGCTACAGCTGGACTTGGTATCTTTGGTCTAGCCTTGGCAGGTCTTGTTGGACTTTTGGGTTTGACAACCAAACGAGAAGATTAAGATTCAAATCACTTAAACATTAGGGAAAATAGTGTTATACTAAAGCAAGTATAACACTGTTTTTATCGAAGGAGTGTCAGATGAAAAAGACAATTTTGCTGGTTGATGATGAGATAGATATTCTAGATATTCAAAACCGCTATCTTATACAGGCAGGTTACGATGTTTTGGTTGCCCATGATGGTAAGGAGGGATTAGAACTTTTCAGAAAAAAATCTATCGACCTCATTATCACAGATATCATGATGCCCAATATGGACGGTTATGATTTTATCAGTGAAGTTCAGTATATCGCTCCGGATCAACCCTTCCTCTTTACAACTGCTAAGACAAGCGAACAGGATAAGATTTATGGATTAAGTTTGGGGGCGGATGATTTTATAGCTAAACCATTTAGCCCACGGGAATTGGTTTTGAGAGTGAATAATATCTTGCGCCGCCTTAGTCGTGGCGGAGAGACCGAGCAGATTGAGTTTGGTGACTTAGTGATCAACCATGTGACTCATGAGGTTCGCATTGGGGAACAGCCATTGGAATTGACAGTGAAATCTTTTGAACTTCTATGGATATTAGCCAGCAATCCTGAGAGAGTCTTTTCAAAGACTGAACTTTACGAGAAGGTATGGCAGGAGGACTATGTGGATGATACAAATACACTCAATGTTCATATCCATGCTTTGAGACAAGAGTTGAGTAAGTATACGAATTTAAACACTCCTGCTATCAAAACTGTTTGGGGATTAGGCTATAAGATGGAAAGACCGAGAGGTAAAAAATGAAATTAAAAAGCTATATTTTAGTGGGCTATCTAGTTTCGACTCTACTAACGATTTTGGTCGTTTTCTGGGCAATCCAACGAATGTTGATTGAGAAAAGTGAAGTTTACTTTCTGGTTGGAATGACCTTGATTGCTAGTTTCATTGGCGCTGCAGTGAGCATCTTTCTTTTGTCACCTGTTTTTTCTTCTCTGAAACATTTGAAAAAACAAGCCCAAGATATAGCTAGCAAGAATTTTAGTACAGAAATAGAAACCAAAGGACCAATAGAATTTCAAGAGCTGGGGCAGGCTTTTAATGACATGTCCCGCAATTTGCAGATTACCTTTCAATCACTTGATGAGAGTGAGCAAGAAAAGAGAATGATGATTGCTCAGCTCTCTCACGATATTAAAACTCCCATTACCTCCATTCAGGTTACTGTGGAAGGAATTCTAGATGGAGTGATCAAGGAAGAGGAGCGGCTCCACTACTTAGCTACGATTGGTCGGCAAACTGAGCGTCTAAACAAGCTAGTAGAGGAATTGGATGTTTTGACTCTTAACGCTCAGCCTCAAGATATAGCTGATGAAGAAGTCGAAGAGGTCTTTTTAGATCAGCTGTTGATTGAGTCGATGAGTGAATTTCAACTTCAGATTGAACAAGAGGAGCGAGATGTCTACATTCAAGTAAAGCCTGAGTCTGCGAAAATCAAGAGTTATTATGACAAACTCTCTCGTATTCTAGTCAATTTGTTAAACAATGCATTTAAATATTCAGAACCTGGAACTAGGATTGAAGTCCTTGCTCAATTAACAGAAAAAGAGCTGATAATCAGTGTGAAAGACGAGGGTCAAGGTATTCTTCCTGAAGATTTGGAAAAAATTTTTAACCGACTTTATCGTGTAGAGACGTCGCGTAATATGAAGACAGGTGGTCATGGATTAGGACTTGCGATTGCACGAGAACTAGCCCATCAGCTTGGTGGCGAAATCACAGCAGAAAGTCAATATGGCTTAGGAAGCAAGTTCACATTCAGCCTCAATTTGAAATAAAGCCGTAAAACCCCTTTACAAATCTAACCATTCATGGTACAATATCCTTTGTGTGAAATATCAGCAGGAAAGCATGAAGCTCGTCAACAGATGTCTTCTGATAAGTAACCTTGGCTGTTTAGGCGAAGGGCATCTGCACGAATCAGGGCTTTCTAAGTGACTATTTCCACCGAAATATTATTTATATCAGGAGGACATATACATGTCACGTTATACAGGACCATCTTGGAAACAAGCTCGTCGCCTTGGCCTTTCACTTACAGGTACAGGTAAAGAATTGGCACGTCGTAACTACGTACCAGGACAACACGGACCAAACAACCGTTCTAAATTATCAGAATACGGTTTGCAATTGGCTGAAAAACAAAAACTTCGTTTCACTTACGGTGTAGGTGAAAAACAATTCCGTAACTTGTTCGTACAAGCTACTAAGATCAAAGAAGGAATCCTTGGTTTCAACTTCATGCTTCTTTTGGAACGCCGTTTGGATAACGTTGTTTACCGTCTTGGTCTTGCAACTACACGTCGTCAGGCACGTCAATTCGTAAACCACGGTCACATTCTTGTTGACGGAAAACGCGTTGATATCCCATCATACCGCGTGACTCCAGGTCAAGTGATCTCAGTTCGTGAAAAATCATTGAAAGTTCCAGCAATCCTTGAAGCAGTAGAAGCTACTCTTGGACGTCCAGCGTTCGTATCATTCGACGCAGAAAAATTGGAAGGTTCATTGACTCGTTTGCCAGAACGTGATGAAATCAACCCAGAAATCAACGAAGCCCTTGTCGTTGAATTCTACAACAAAATGCTTTAATTTTAAGATATATGATACAGAAAGCCTACAACAGTGGGCTTTTTGCTTTATCTTTGAGATGTTGTTTATTATATAAATCACTTTACGAAAATCTCCATTTGAATTCACAAAGAGATTGTCTTTTTTCACCCTCACTAGTCAGTATTCACGACTTCCGTAACATCAGAGAGCTAAAAAGAGACAAGATAGAAACTAGGGCCCTTCTTTCCCCCTTTCTCTGCTATACTACAAGCAGAGAAAGGGGGAAAGCAAATGCTTGAGAAATACTATGCAAAGGTAAAAGGGATTGTCCATAAATGCCGAAAAGATTATTATCTCCATCTATGGGAGAAGGAGGATTGGGATCAAGAAGGACTGATCTGCCTTTACGAACTTCTAGAGTCCCATCCAGAACTAGTGGAAGAAGAAAAGAAACTCTACGTCTACTTCAAAACAAAATTCCGGAACCGAATCCTTGATACTGTAAGAAAACAAGAGAGCCAAAAGCGACGTCTGGATCGAATGGCTTATGAAGAAGTAGGAGAGATCAGCCATCGACTACCAGAAGGAGGTCTATGGCTGGATGATTATTATGCCCTTCATGAATTGTTAGATAATTATAGAAGAAAGTTGCCCCAAGATAAGCAAAAAACCTACGAACGTCTATGGGCAGATGAACGCTTCAAAGGTCGCAAGTCCCTTCTCAGGGAGTTAGAGATAGTCTTCAAAGGTTGGTGAAAAAAAGTTTTAAAAAGGTGTTGACAAGTAAGAA
>NZ_KV817808.1 GCF_001814775.1 Streptococcus sp. HMSC067H01 | reverse complement strand
AACGAATTACCGATTTCTGTCCCACTCTCATTTTCCTGTAAATTTTGTGATGAGTTCTTGCCATTTTGCTGGCGCCAAAATAGCCCAAGGGTCTTCCCCTTTTCCTAGTATGCCATAGCCAATCATCAAACCAATTGCAAGAGCTAAAGCACCTAGAAGGAGAACTAGCATAACCAAGACAAAACGACGCAATACATATTTAGCTTCTTTATTCATCTTCATCAGCTTCCACACTTACCCGTTCAATCTTAGCTCCTAACTGAGCCAACTTTTCATGGAAACGGTAGTATCCTCTATCCAAGTGGACAAGTTTCCCAACAACTGTCTCTCCTTCAGCTACTAGTCCTGTTAAAATCAAGGCCGCACTAGCACGCAAGTCAGTTGATAGAACTTCTGCACCTTGGAGTTGCTGTCCGCCAATAATACGAGCTGTATCACGGATAATTTCTGAGTGCAAGCCCATCCGACGCATCTCTTCTAAATGTTGGAAGCGATTCTCAAACACAGTCTCCACCATGGTTGACTCACCTTGAGCTACCGTCATCAAGGCCGTAAACTGGGCCTGCATATCTGTTGGAAATCCTGGATGTGGTAATGTCTTAACATGAACCGCCTTTAGCTTATCCCGCTGAGAACGTACACGAATCCCTTCATCCTCATCAATGACTTCAACACCCATTTCGAGCAATTTAGCTATCAAGGGACGGTTGTGTTCCCAAATGGCATCTTGAATCAAGACATCTCCACCGGTCATAGCAGCTGCTACCATGAAGGTTCCAGCTTCGATACGGTCTTGCACAACATTGTGAGTCGCACCGTGCAATTTCTCAACACCCGTAATGGTAATAGTTTCTGTACCAGCACCTTTGACTTTGGCACCCATTTTATTTAGTAGAACAGCTAAGTCTACAATCTCGGGTTCACGCGCCGCATTTTCAATGACAGTAACGCCATTAGCAAGAGTTGCAGCCATCATCAAGTTTTGAGTAGCACCTACACTAGGGAAGTCCATGTAAATATGTGCGCCCTTCAAGCGTTCCGCCTTAGCCTCAATATAACCTGCTGTCTGAGTAATTTGAGCTCCCATTGCTTCGAGTCCCTTTAGGTGAAGGTCGATAGGGCGACTACCGATGGTACAGCCACCTGGCATAGAAACCTTTGCGTGTCCTACACGAGCCAAGATTGGCCCCAATACTACAATAGAAGCACGCATCTTGCTGACATACTTGTAGGGAGCTTCTTCTGTGATATCCCCAGTTGCATCAACTTCGACAATATGAGCATCCTGATCAAAATCAACTTGAGCATGCAATCCACGAACCACTTGGTTCATGGTAAATACATCTGATAAGATTGGAACATTTTTTAAAACAGTTTTTCCTTCACTTGCTAAAATAGTTGCCGCTAGCAGAGGCAAAACTGCATTTTTTGCGCCCTCGATGGTGACACTTCCAACCAAGCGATTATCGCCACCTCGAACTACAATTTTTTCCATAAAATATTTTCCTTTACTTACAATTTTAGAATAGAGCTCTAATTGCTTCTTGCCAGAGTTGGTAGAGATTTAGGAAAAAGGAACTAATCAGATATCCTAAACCGATACTACACAATACTACCAAGAGTCGAATCTTCCCCGCATTGTCCTTGGTCACCTTTAAAATCTGATCCCATTTAACCAGGTCTTTCAAAAGTTGAAAGACTAGATAGACAAAGAACATATGACTACTAAGGGTAAAAAATAATTGAATCATCGGCCTATTATACCATCTTCCCTTTTTCTACGCTAGTTTATGGCTCCCCTACTTTTTAGGGATTATTTTTCAAATAGTCAATCGCATCCTGAAGTGTTTTTACTGGAACAATCTTCATGTCTGTTTTAATCATTTCTGCAGCTTCTACAGCCGTATCATAATTACTTTTTGCATGTGGATTGGCCTTTTTAGCTTCTTCAGTTACTGGATTGTTAGGAGCAAAGAAGACTGTTGCTCCTTTTTTAGCTGCGGAGACAACCTTTTTATCAATCCCACCAATATCACCCACATTACCATCTCTGTCAATGCTTCCTGTACCAGCTACGATACGACCATTCCGAAGAGTTGGTTCTGCAATTTGTGTATAAATAGATAGACTAAACATGAGCCCAGCACTCGGCCCACCAATTCCTGCTGTTGAAAAACGAATTGGGATATCACTAGTCACTTCTGTGCGGTCAATCAGGCCAATTCCGATACCATTTTTCCCGTTTTCCAGAGTAATAATTTTCCCTTCGGCAGACTTGATTTCCCCATCTTCTTCATAGGTGACCTTAACCTTATCTCCCAGAGCTTGAGAATTGACATAGTCAACTAAATCCTTAGAACTTTCGAAAGTTTTATCATTAACAGCTGTTACTGTATCAGCGATGTTGAGAATCCCTTTAAAGGTCGAATTGTCGGTAACGGTTAAAACGTAGACCCCAAGATAGTTAAGCTCGATTTCTTTTCCAGCAGCCTTCAGGCCTTGGTATTTAGCCATATTCTGCGAAGTTTCCATGTAGAATTGGTTGATGCGGACAAATTCTGCATCTGATGAACCACCTGTCATTTCCTTAGCACTATGAATATCCGTGAAAGGTGTTAGCCAAGCATAGATCAAATGCGCTAGTCGAGCACGCTGAACACCAACTGTTACAAACTGGTAAGAACCTTCCTCTTGATCAGGCTGATTATTTACCTGTAATACCTTACGAATATCCTCTGAAGTCCCTGGAACCTCAATGTAATAAGGCAGGGGCACTGTAAAAGCAACAAAGGTAATGATAAGTCCCACAATCAGGTATATGGGCCATCTAGTCTTTTTCTTCATCTTCTAATTCCTCCAAGACAGTATTTGGCACATATCCACTGATATCTTGACCAAATTTTAATAGTTCTCTGACAGCTGAAGAGCTAATGTGTATATGCTCTAAACGACTATGGAGATAGATCGTCTCTAGTTCACTTGCTAGCTGGTGATTGTAATAGTCAAAACTGGCTTCATACTGGAGGTCTGTAGCATTGCGTAATCCTCGCACCAAGACCTGAACTCCAAGTTTTCTAGCAACGTCAACTACCAATTCATCGTGAGAAGCCATCACTTCCACATTTTTGAGATGTCCCACTGCTTTTTCAACAGTCTTCTTTCGACTCTCTATCGGTAAAAATCCCATTTTGTGTGGATTATAAAAAATTCCGACATACAATTTATCAAAGAGCTTACTTGCACGCTCGATGAGATCCAAATGTCCATTAGTCATCGGATCAAAGGAACCTGTAAATAGCCCAACCTTATCTGACATAAACCGTCACCTTACTAATTCCATATATTTTTTCCTTCCAGATACCCAAACAGGCAATTTCTTCTGGAAGTTCTACTGATTTATCGGTCTCACAAACCACCATGACATCTTCTGAAAAAAGATTTCTCTCTGCCATTTTTTCAATATCTGACACGATTTGTTCTTTTGCATAGGGAGGATCCAAAAAGATGAGATCAAAGACTCCATCCACCTGCTCCAAAGCACGACTGGATTCCATTTTCAATAATTGAAATTTAGAGGTTTCCTTAGTCATCCGAATATTTTCTGCCACAATACTCTGGGCCCTGCGATCTTTCTCAACCAGTACTGCACTGGACATTCCCCTTGATATAGCCTCGATGGATAGACCGCCACTGCCAGCATAAAGATCTAACACACGTCCACCTTCAAAGTAGGGACCAATCATATTAAAAATAGCGCCCCTAACCTTATCTGATGTCGGTCTAGTTGTTTTCCCGTCTAGCGTCTTTAATGGACGCCCTCCGTAGATTCCTGATACGATTTTCATACCGTATATTATACCAAATTCTTATCAAAAAAAGAAAATCGAACCTTACGGCTCGATTGATTAAAGAATATTTTCGTAAGTATCTCTCACTTCTTGAGGCCAAACACTGGTTTGAACTTCTCCGATATGCTTTTTACGAAGCAAGAACATAGCCATACGAGACTGACCGATCCCTCCACCGATTGTCAATGGGAAGAGTCCATTTAGGAGAGCCTTATGCCATTCTAAAGTTAAACGGTCTTCGTCTCCTGTGATAGCTACCTGACGGCGAAGAGTGTCTTCATCGACACGAATTCCCATTGAAGATAACTCAAAGGCTGCACCAAGATTCTCATTCCAAACTAGAATATCCCCATTCAGACCCTTATAACCATTTTCAGATTCTGTTGTCCAGTCATCGTAGTCCGGTGCACGGCCGTCATGAGGTTTTCCATCTGACAACTCTCCACCGATACCAATCAAGAAGACCGCTCCAAATTCCTTACAAATGGCATTCTCACGTTCTTTTGGAGTCAAATCCGGATAACGTTCGACCAATTCTTCTGTATGGATAAAGGTAATCTGTTTTGGTAAGATAGACTCAATATCGTAGCGTGCTTCGACTGCGAGTTCTGTCAAACGGATGGCCTTATAAATCTTTTCTACTGTTTCTTTAAGATAGGCAAGATTGCGTTGTCCGTTTGGAATAACTTTTTCCCAGTCCCACTGGTCCACATAGACTGAGTGAGTTGCATCTAGCGAATCTTCATCTGGACGAAGAGCTTTCATGTGAACAAAGAGACCTTCTCCCTCACCAAAACCGAATCGAGCCAAGGTATGACGTTTCCACTTAGCAAGTGAATGCACCACTTCATAAGTTGCATCGGGAATTTGGAGAACCTTGACTTCCACGGCATTCTCCACACCTGATAAATTGTCCTGCATCCCATCCCCAACCTTACTCAAGATAGGACCTTGTACCTCAACCACTTCTAACTTATCTTTTAAATACTGGGTAAAGGTGTTTTTTACAAAGGAAATTTCTTCCTGTTGATGGATAAAACTTTTCTTCATACATCTCTCCTTTTGAATAATAAGATGATTATACCCTTTTGCCAGTAAAAATGAAAGTAAAAATTAAAAAAAAGAGGCTGGGACAAAAGTCCTAGCCTCTCAATTGTCTTTGGATTGTCGAGCAAGACGCAGTGGTTGAGTGGTCTCTACTACGCTGATTTCATCAGCTTTTACAGCCCTACTCAACTGTGCGGAGGTGGGACGACGAAATCGAATTCTAACGAATTACCGATTTCTGTCCCACTCTCAAAAAATCAATCGTCACTACCGAAAATACGGAGCAAGCTAAGGAATACGTTGATAAAATCCAAGTAAAGACTGAGCGCCAAAGAAACTGCCCAACCTGTTGCAACCTGACCACCTGACTCCTCATAAACATAGCGAATCTTTTGGTTGTCCCAAGCAATCAAGCCTGCAAAAACGAAAACCATGATAATGCTGATGATATAGTCAAAAAGGCTACTGTTTAAAAAGATATTGACAATCATAGCTAGTATGAGGCCCACTAAAGTTGCCAACAAGGCACGTCCCATACCGCTCAAGTCCTTCTTAATCACAACTCCGATAAGAGCCATCACAAAGAAGAGAGCTGCACTAGAAACAAAGGCTGTTAAAACAGTACCTGGGGTGTAGAGCGAAACAACGAAACTCAGTGTAAAACCGTTTAAAACGGAATAAAGCAAGAAAATTGGCAAGGCTGCTGGACTATTCTTTAAGGCCATACTACTCGCTACATAGACCAGAGCAACTTCTACAAAGCCCGCAACTATTAGCCATACACGAGCACTCATCATAATTTGAACGAGCAAATCCTGGAAAGTTGTCAACATGAGTCCTGAGACAAGGGCTGATAAGCCAATTCCCAAACCTACAAAAGCATAGACTTTTGCATAGAATTGATTCAAACCAGAACGTTCTTGAATAATTGTTTGATTCATATCTTTTTTCTCCTTATGAAATCTTTTTTACTGATTATAACAAAAATAAACTATTTTAACTCAAATAAAACATGAGTATGCCTGCAGCGATAGCGACATTGAGACTTTCCGCCTGGCCCTTCATGCTGATATGCACCAGTTGGTCCGCCTGCTCTGCTATGAATGGACTAATGCCTTGACCTTCATTTCCCATGACCAAGGCGAAATCCTCTTGATAAGCCAGCTCACGATAATCTTTAGAGTTTTGGGACAAGGTAGTTGCTAGAATCGGTAAATCGCTCTTTTTAGCTTGTTCCACAAACCCTTCGACAGACATACGATAAATCGGCAAATGGAAATGGCTGCCTTGCATGGAGCGAAGAGTTTTGAGGCTATAGATGTCTGCCGACTTGCTTGAGACAATGACTCCCGAAAATCCTGCCGCATCTGCTGTTCGAATCATGGTCCCAACATTTCCAGGATCCTGCACATCTTCTAAGAAGAGGTATTTCCCAGAAGTCAAATTTGGCAACTGCTCCTCCTCCTTTCGGACAATGGCAACGATACCCTGAGGCGTTTGCGAATCTGCTAAATCAAGCAAGATTTCTTCAGTAACAAAGACAGTCTGGGAATAGTCCATTAATTTTTCGCCATACTCTGCAAGGGCAAATATTTTCTCAATCTTTGCACCAGCCTGAATAGCTTCTTCAAACAGATGCCAGCCCTCAATCAAGTAAGAGGTTTTCCGATATTTTTTTTGATGTAATTTTTTGGCATTTTTCACCACAGAATTGGCTTTAGAGGTTATAATAGTCATAGAAATATTATAACACAATCAAGGAGGTTTGGTATGCAAAAGGTTAAAATGATCGCCCAAGGTCGCGTCCAGGGAGTGGGCTTCCGCTGGGGTGTCTATAGTCTGGCTCTAGAACTAGGTGGCATTACGGGTCGTGTCTGGAATAACGATGACGGAACCGTTGAGATTCTGGCCCAGGCTGAGTCTTCAGCCATCATGGCCAAGTTTATCCAAGAGATCCGAAAAGGCCCTACACCTTTCTCTAAAGTAACCTACCTAGATGTGCAAATGAGTAACTTCCCATCCTATTCGGATTTCAAAGTCGCAAATTAGGTCCAGAGAACTATTGTATATTTTCCAAAAAAACAGTAGAATAGAAAGGTATAATTTTTAAAGAAGGAATTAAAACAGTGAAATCAATTAAACGAATCGCCCTCTCTATCATGGGAGTGGCTATGCTATTAGTCTTAACAGGCTGTGTTCAGGTTGATAAAACAACAGGACAACCTACAGGATTGATTTGGAATACCATCGGAGCACCAATGGGGGAAGCCATCAAATACTTCGCCAATGATATGGGACTCGGCTTCGGTGTCGGAATTATCATCGTGACTATCATTGTCCGCTTGATTATCTTGCCACTTGGTATCTACCAATCATGGAAGGCAACACTTCACTCTGAAAAGATGAATGCCCTCAAACATGTCCTTGAACCACATCAAACCCGTCTCAAGGAAGCAGAAACACAAGAAGAAAAACTCGAAGCCCAACAAGCTCTCTTTGCCGCTCAAAAAGAGCACGGCATCAGTATGTTTGGCGGTGTAGGATGTTTCCCTATCCTCCTTCAAATGCCTTTCTTCTCAGCTATCTACTTTGCTGCTCAACATACAGAAGGCGTTTCTGAAGCTAGCTTCTTAGGAATTGCACTTGGTTCTCCAAGTTGGCTTCTCGTAGCCTTCGCAGGTGTGCTCTATTATGTCCAATCACTCCTTTCTCTACATGGAGTTGAAGATGAGACTCAAAGAGAACAAATCAAGAAGATGCTCTATATGAGTCCTCTCATGATTGTCATGTTTTCAATCTTCTCGCCAGCCAGTGTAACACTTTATTGGGTTGTCGGTGGTTTCATGATGATTCTCCAACAATTCATCATCAACTACATGGTTCGTCCAAAACTTCGTAAAAAAGTACGTGAAGAATATGCCAAGAATCCACCAAAGGCAAGTAAATCTTCAGTCACTCGTAAAGATGTCACACCTGAACCAGTCTCAGCTATCACAACTTCTAACAAGAAGAAAAACAAAAAACGTAATTCTGGAAAGCAACATTCTAGATAAAAACTAAAAGGCCTAGCATTTCAGCTAAGCCTTTTCTATTGTAGAAAAGAGGTCGGGATCATAAATCCCAACCTCTCTTTTTATCCATGTACACGTTTCATGTAATCTTGATAGCTTTCTGTATCCATTAGTTCCTTAGCATTCTTCACACGCTCTGCTGTCGGAGGTTTAACTCCTTCGAGCGAATAAGGAATTCCCAATTCACGCCACTTGAACTCACCCATAGTGTGGTAAGGCAAGATTTCAAACTTATCAACATTTTTAAGAGTTTTTACGAACTTACCAAGTTCAATCAAATCTTCATCTCGGTCTGTCAATCCAGGCACGAGAACATGACGGATCCATACAGGTTTACCGATTTCTGATAAGTATTGAGCACATGCCAAGATGTTTTTGTTGGTTTGACTGGTCACAATCTTGTGTTGCGCTTCGTTGATCTCCTTGATATCAAGGAGAACCAAGTCTGTAACAGCCATCAATTTGTTGAATTTCTCTAGATAGCGTGGTTTATTACGGAATGGAAGAGCACAAGTATCCAAGGTACAGTGGATACCTTTTTCTTTTGCCTTGGTAAAGAGGGCAATCAAAAAGTCAATCTGAAGTAGCGCTTCTCCACCACTGACTGTAATACCACCTTTTGTCCCCCAGAAGCCACGATAACGGAGGGCTTCTTCTAGAACATCGTCCACTGTTCGTTCACGAGATTTATTGGTTTCCATAGCCCATGTATCTGGGTTATGACAGTACTGGCAACGCATCTGACATCCTTGAAGAAAGACAATAAAACGAATCCCGGGTCCATCTACCGACCCAAAACTCTCTGTTGAGTGTACCATTCCTGTCACTTGTCCATAATCAATTGTTTCTTCAGTCATATTGTTCCCTTTCTTGAAACCGTTTTATAGCTTTATTATATCATGCCTGAAAAGAAAAACCACAGATTTTGCCTATTTTTTAGAAAACAATCTGTTTTTCACTTTCAACTTTCATGATTTTCAAAAATTTACTCATCCTTGTCAAAATCAAAGCCATAGAGAGTCGCAAAATAGTCCTCTGGTCGCTCTGCTCGGCGGATCAAGCGTGCTCCACCGTCCTCTGTGTAGAGAATCTCTGCTGAACGAAGTTTGGCATTGTACTGGTAACCCATAGAGAAGCCATGCGCACCTGTATCATGAATAACTAGTAGATCGCCAATTTCTGTTTGAGGTAGCTCACGATTAACTGCAAACTTATCGTTATTTTCACAGAGAGAACCAACAACATCAACGATTTCAGTCTGACCATCAGGATGCATCATATTGGTGATGTGGTGATAGGCTCCATACATAGCTGGTCTCATCAGGTTGACAGCTGATGCATCTACTCCGAGATAAGTCCGGTAGGTTTTCTTTTTATGGGTTACTTTTGTGACTAGAATTCCGTGAGGTGCCAACATAAAGCGACCTAATTCCGTGAAAATCTTAACTTGACCAAGACCCGCAGGTGTCAAGACTTCTTCGTATACCTTGCGAACTCCCTCACCAATCAAGGCAATGTCATTAGGCTCTTGGTCTGGGCGATAGTTGACCCCAATCCCTCCAGAAAGATTGATAAAGTCCAGCGAAATATCCAACTTTTCCTTGATTTCTACGGCTAATTCAAAAAGTTGACGTGCTAATTCTGGATAGTAGAGATGGGTCACTGTATTGGAAGCTAGGAAGGAATGAATCCCAAAGTTTTTAGCTCCCCTTTCCTTCAAGATGGCAAAGGCTTTAAAGAGCTGTTCCTTAGTCATCCCGAACTTAGCTTCACCAGGATTATCCATAATGTCCGTACCCAGTTCAAATACTCCTCCAGGATTGTAACGGCAAGAGATAATCTCAGGAATTTCTGCCACCCGCTCTAAATGCTCAATATCTTCGAAGGCATCCAAGTTAATGGTAGCTCCCAATTCACTGGCATAAGCGTACTCTTGGTCTGGGGTGTTATTGGATGAGAACATCATGTCTGAGCCTGCAAACCCAAGCTTGTGACTCATCAAAAGTTCGACATAACTAGAACAGTCCACTCCACAGCCTTCTTCTTGTAAGATTTTCAAAATAGCTGGTGTCGGAGTCGCCTTGACAGCAAAGTATTCTTTAAAGCCCTTATTCCAAGAAAAGGCCTTGTTTACTGCGCGTGCTTTCTCGCGGATCCCCTTCTCATCATAGAGGTGAAAAGGGGTTGGAAACTCCTCAACAATTTTTTCCAAGGACTCACGGTTAATAAATGGTGTTTTCATAGGGCAGCTCTCCTTTACATCGACTGGCAAAGAAAGGCTGGGACAACCGTTCCAACCTTTGTATTTCAAGTTATTTCTTATTTTTCTGTATTGAAGATATTTCCAACTTCAACTTCAATTTGTTGGTTCTTCACATCAATATTGGTAACCTTCAAGAGTGATTTATAGTCAAACTGTTGTTCACGATCTTTCTGAGCATTATCAGCAAAGACAGCTACACCAGCCAACTCTGAATCAAACTCTGTTAAAAGGCTAATCATCCCGTTAATGGTTCCTCCACCCTTCAAGAAGTCATCGACAATCAAGACACGACTTCCCGCTTTGAGGCTACGTTTTGAAAGGAACATTTTTTCAATACGGTCACTAGAACCTGAAACGTAATTGACACTTACGGTCGAACCTTCTGTGATTTTCAAGTCTCGACGGACAATGACAAAAGGTACATTGAGGACATTTGCAACTGCATTAGCAAGCGGAACCCCTTTGGTTGCCACAGTCATAACCGCATCAATCTTTTGATCCATGAAGCTCTTAGCAATAATGCGACCAATATTTTTCAAGATGGACGGTGTGCTGAGCAGATCCGATAGATAAATGTAGCCACCTGGAAGGATACGGTCGCTTTCTGAGAGCTTTTCACGCAACTCATCAATAATAGCTTTAGAATCTTGGGTAGAAATAGATGGTGTAAAAATAACTCCTCCACCTGCACCTGTCACTGTTTGGATATGACCAATTTCGATCTCTTCAAAAGCACGTTTGATGATGACGATATCTTCTGAAATAGAAGACTTGGCAGATTCATACTTTTCTGCAAAGGTGTTGAGACTGGTTAATTTGTATGGATTGTTGATCAAGTAATTGGAAATAACAACCATCCGATCACTTCTTCTTAATTTCATTATGCATTTACCATTCTTTTTTATTTAGTCTTTTTCTCATTATATCACACTAGAGTTAAAAAAACGAACTTTATTACCTAAATAAAGCTCATTTTTTTAGTTTCTAGTCTAATTTTGGCTTATAAAAGGAACGATTGTCCATGGCAAAGACCTTATTGGTCATTTCTCCCTCATCAACAAGAGCGAGAGCCGTTGACATCATCATCATACTCGCATCTAAATTATCAATCATATGAATAATTTCAGCTTCCATCACACGAGGACGAACTGGGCTTCCGTACTCAAGGAGACCATGGTGACTGAGAATGACATGACGAAGAAGGACAACCTCTTCTTTGGTATCATCGATTCCAAGCTCCATAACTGCTTTTGTGATTTCACTGTCAATCAAAGCAATGTGCCCTAAAAGATTTCCTCTTACTGTGTACTCAGTTTGGTCAGGACCTGTCAACTCGATGACCTTGGCTAAATCATGGAGCATAATTCCTGCATAAAGTAAACTTTTATTGAGCTGAGGATAAATATCTGCAATTGCATCCGCCAAACGAACCATGGTTGCTGTATGATAGGCCAAGCCAGTTTCAAATGCATGATGATTGGTTTTAGCAGCTGGATAGGAGTAGAATTCCTTGTCATACTTGGTGTAGAGATTCCGAACAACTCGCTGCCAAATCGGATTTTCAATTTTGAAAATCATCTGTGACATATACTCACGAATCTCTTTGGCATCAACTGGAGATTTAACCTTAAAATCAGCTGGATCATTGGGTTCACCGGGTTGAGGCAGCCGAAGGGTAATTTGATTGACCTGAGGGGTGTTATTGTAAACCTCTCTGCGGCCTTGCATGTGAACAACCTTACCTGCAGTAAAGGCTGAAACATTATGTGGTTGAGCATCCCAAAGTTTGCCTTCGATTTCCCCACTATCATCTTGGAAGGTAAAGGCTAGGTAGTTTTTCCCAGCTCGAGTTTGTCTAAGATCAGCTGACTTGATTAGGTAAAAACCTTCAAAATGCTCATCTTTCTTCATGTGACTAATCTTCATATTCTTCCTCATCTTCTTGGAACTGGAGTAGATCAAGCGCAGGCTCACCTTCTGATAACTCAATGTGACGGAGCGTCCGCTCGATAGCTGTAGTACGACGGTTTAATAAATCATCAATATTGCCAGAGGCATGTTGGAGATGTTTTTGTGCCTTGACCAGAATCCCACCAAACTTGCCAAATTCGGTTTTGACACTAGCAAGGGTTTTACTGATATGATCCGCACTCTTTTGAATATTGAGAGTCTTGAAGCCAACTGAAAGGGAGTTGAGAAGGGCAGACAAGGTACTTGGTCCTGCAACGATAATCTGCTCCTCTCGTCTCAAATCATCAAAGAAAATCGGATTGCGGACGATTTCTGAGTAGAGACCCTCTGTCGGAACAAACAAGACTCCAAAATTGGTTGTCCGAGGTGGCGCCAGGTACTTACTCTTAATATCCTTAGCAAAACGCTTGACGCTTGCTAGGAGAGACTTACGACAGCGCTCAATCTCGTCCTTTTCACCTGCTTCATAGGCTTCTTCTAAGCGATAATAATCCGCCAGCGGAAACTTGGAGTCAATCGGTAGGTAGACATATTCTTGGTCTCCTTGTCCAGGCAACTTAATAGCGTATTCCACACGTTCACTCGAGTTTTCAACAGTTGCAAATTCTCGTTCATACTGGGCAGGTGTCATGATATCTTCAATAATCTGCCCCAGCTGTAATTCTCCTAGAATTCCTCGAGTTTTTGTACCAGATAAGACCTTATTAAGAGCACCAACATCACGGGCAACCGTCTGCATTTCTCCAAGGCCGCGATTCACAGATTCCAGTTGTTTTGAAACTGTCTCGAAAGACGCTTGCAAGCGTGTCTGCAAGGTTTTTTCTAACTTTTCCTCGACCGTTTGGCGCATCTGCTCTAAACGTTGCTCGTTTGACTCCTGCAAGGCTTGGAGTCGTTGGTCGGTCTTATCTCTAGTTTGGAGAAGGTTTTCATTCATCTCTTGTCGAACCCGAGTCAAACCTTGGTGCAATTCGATTCGCACCTCCTGCAAACGGTCACTAACAGCCACTTCTAGTTTTTTTTGGTTCAGCTGACTAGCTTGTCGAGCTTGTTCAAAACGATAATCTAGCTGGTCTGAAAGGTTGTCTGCCTGGTCTTCTAAACTCTTGGTCAGATATTTCTCCTGCTTGTCCTGCCTTTGCCAAATAAGAAAGAGGCCGGCTAGATTAGCAACTAATAAAACAACAAGTAAACTTTCCATCCTACCTCCTGTCTTTGCTATGCAAGACAACTACATAACCATCTGGGCAAGTCACCGAAACTTCCCTATCTATATATTCGTTAGAAGCGTACACTTTTTTAAAGAAAAAATTTTCCTCTGTCAACTCATACTTGGCACCAAGAATAGTCAGCTGGCTATCCCGAACCGGCATAAAAGCAAGATAGTCGTAGTCTGAACGGGGATGTAGCTGACTGGTCCCTTCTGGGCAATAGCTAATCAAGTTTTGCCCATCCTCAATCTCTATTTGACGCATATAGGGCGCCAATTTAGGATTGCTAGGCAGAAAGACATTGGCCAGCATATGGTCGATGCGACCACCTAGGGCGCCAAAAATGGTCACTCGAGCTTGAGGATCCTTTTCAAAAACCATTAAAAGTGCTAGTTCCAGATCGGTATCATCCTTCTCTGGCTGGGCTTGGACAAAGTGTCGCGCACGTTTTTGAATCAACTGACCTTCTTCTACAGTCACAGAATCAAAATCCCCAACGGCTAGAGCAAGAGGAAGTTTTTCCTCCAATACCCAAAGCGAGCCTCGATCCACACCGACAAAGCAATCAAAATCTGTCCGATAATGTCCACGGTCTCCACCAGCAAAAACTGCAACTTTAGTCCAGTTGTTTTCGGAGGGCTTGCACTCGTTCATTGACATCTCCCTTAAAAACATAGGATCCTGCTACAAAGACTGTAGCACCAGCATCTTTAGCTTGAGCAATCGTTTTATCATCAATCCCGCCATCCACTTCAATCTCAAAGTTCAGTCCTTTTTCTTCACGAAGGGCAACTAACTCACGAATCTTATCCATGGTTTCAGGCAGAAAAGCTTGCCCACCAAATCCAGGATTAACTGTCATGACTAATACTTGGTCAACTAGGTGAAGCACGTGCTTAATCGCTTCAACAGGCGTTCCAGGATTGATAACAACCGATGGCTTGACTCCTAGAGAACGAATCTTTTGGAGGGCGCCATGGATATGAGGTGTTGCCTCTACGTGAATGCTGATGATATCTGCCCCTGCACGCGCAAAGTCTTCAAGATGATGCTCTGGATTAGCTACCATCAAGTGACAGTCAAAGACCATCTTGCTATGAGGGCGAAGACTTTCGACCACACCTGCGCCAAAGCTGATTTGTGGCACAAAGTGACCATCCATGATATCGATATGGGCATATTCTGCCCCAGTTGCTTCTAGGCGTTTAATTTCACGTTCAAAGTTGGCATAATCTGCTGCCAGAATTGACGGAGCAATCTTGTATTGAGACATAGGTTTCTCCTTATTTTGGAATTTTTTTGCTGACTTTTTTATAGGTTTCTCTGCGATTTTCAATTTCACTGAGGAATTGCAGGTAGTTGTCAAAACGGAAGGACGCAATGATACCTTCTTCTACTGCTGGCTTGACCGCGCAAGAAGGCTCATGAGTATGAGTACAAGTACGGAACTTGCAGTCTCGGCTAACAGAGGCAATTTCTGGAAAGGCCTGATTAAGGTCTTCAGCCGTTGACACTTCATAATCCAAGGATGAAAAGCCTGGTGTATCTGCGATTTTACCCCCATTGAGATTGTAAAAACTAACAGCTCGAGTAGTATGACGACCACGACCCAGACTGTCTGAGATTTCTCCTGTTTCGAGATTGAGGTCAGGTGCAATTTTATTAAGGAGAGTTGACTTCCCAACACCTGTCTGCCCCATGAAGACCGTAACCTTGTCCGTCAACAAGGGTAAGAGTTCCTCTTTACTCGTCACAAAGTCGTAACCAATAGCACCATAGGTCTGCTGGTAAACATTCAGCTCTTCGCTATCCTCTAGTAAGTCCATTTTGGAAATATAGACGATAGGATGAATGTCCTTATGCTCTAAAAGAACCAAGAAGCGATCCAACAAGTTGCTATTAAAGTCAGGTTCTTTAACAGACATAATGACAACGGCCTGGTCAATATTAACAATGGGTGGACGAACCAAACTATTTTTTCGTTCATGAATTTTGAGGATATAACCTTCGGAATTTTCCTCTGCAGAAAAATCTACCCAATCCCCAACATAGGGTGTGTGGCCTTTTTTACGAAAATTCCCACGCGCGCGTGTTTGATAAACATGGCCATCACTCTCCACATAGTAGAAACCCGCCAAAGCTTTAATGATTTGTCCCTGCATCTTAGAGTCCTTGTCCTTTAAGTGCATCTGCTAAACTAGCAAATTCCGCCAAGCCCAGAGCTTCTCCACGTACAGATGGTGACAAGTCTGCTTGGTCCAAAGCCTTGGTCAGCTTATCCTTAACTTCCTCAGTCTTCCCAAAGTAACCAGTCAAGTTGTTCCACAAGGTCTTACGACGATGGGTGAAACTAGCCTTGGAAACCTTAAAGAAGAAGTTCTCATCTTCAACCGCAACCGCTGGCTCTGGACGACGTACCATTTTCAGGATAGCCGAGTCCACATTTGGCGCTGGCACAAAGACCGTACGAGGTACGATAAAGGCAACCTTGGCCGTCATGTAATACTGAACTGCAATCGACAAACTACCATAAGCCTTGGTATTTGGTTGTGCAGAGATACGATCTGCTACTTCTTTCTGCATCATAACCACAAACTCACTAAAAGGAATCCCACTTTCAATCAAGTGCATGAGAATAGGGGTCGTGATGTAGTAAGGTAAGTTGGCCACTACCTTAATTGGTAAGTCAGGATTTTTAAAATTTTGGATATGCTGCGCCAAATCAACCTTAAGAATATCTTCGTTAACTACGGTCACGTTGTCAAAATCACGCAGGGTATCTGCTAAAATCGGTACCAAACGGTGGTCAATCTCAAAGGCCATGACTTCAGCTGCACGCTCAGCCAAAAATTCAGTCAAGGCACCAATACCTGGCCCAATCTCAATGACATTGACCTGGTCATCAACTTCAGCCGTATCCACAATTTTTTGAAGGATATTGGTATCCGTCAAAAAATTTTGCCCAAAGGACTTTTTAAAGGTAAAACCGTGACGCTCCAGCACTGCCTTGGTCACGCTATAATCTGCAATTCTCATTTATTCTCTTTTCTAATATTAAAGAACTTTCTAATCTTGAGCTCTTCCTCTTTGCTTGTCACTGAGCTCTTGCATTTCTTTAAAAGCTGTTAGACTAACATAAGCACCCGCTTCATAGTATTCCGTTGGGTTTATGGCATAGTCAAAGCCTTCAATCATGCCTCCAGCTTCTTCAATCATGCCATTCCACTTTTCATCAAAGACCATTCTCAGACGTTTCCAATCAGTAAATACTGGAATTGAATTTCGTCCATCTTTTCCCTCTCTAACGGGAATATTAAAGTTAGCGTCTTTTTCCAAAACAAAGGAATTCCCTTCTGAATTATCCTCTGGGAATCCTGATGTTGCATCTAATGGAAGCAAGAATTTTGCTTTAGGCATAGCCATAGAGAAGAACTTGTAGTAAAGCCCATAAACTAGTTCTTGCTCTTCTGTAGTCGGTTGGTCCATCTGCCCCATCAAGAGCATCCATCTTACCAGGTCAGGATTCATGACAGGCACTTGTATTTCTGGTAAATCAGAAAAATCTGGTTTTTGAACCAAGGCAGGAGCACTGATGCTGACTTCCTTGGAATTAAAGATTGCTCCCAAGGCACCATTTAAGTAAAATGCTGTCCCAAGGAAATTCTCAATCCCTTTTTTATCTTCCGTATTTTCAATCAGTTTTACAACTGAGTTTGGTCGGCTGTCAATGGTTTCCTTGAATTGGCGATACCAAGATGGTGTCAAAAGCATGATCATGGGATCAGTACACAGATAACCTTCCTCACCTCTATCATAAGTAGTTGAAAAGAGGTAAGGTTCGCCTGTTTTTTCTGAATAAACTGCATAAACTACATCTGCTTCTAAGAGCTTATCTTTAACGACTTCCGCTAGACGTTCCAACTTGCGAGTGTTGGCTTGATAGTTTTCTTCACTTTCAGTTTCATGATTTTGACGGCATTTCCATAAAAAGAGACGTAAAATCTCTACGCTGTCATCAAGGCTAGCTGCCAAATAATCCTCATTGGTTAATTGCCCCTCTTGGATGGCTACAAAAACACGATACAGAGCATCTGAATAGCTAGATAATTTTTGCTCTTCCTCAATACCTGAACTAAAGAGCACACTTCCCTTTTTCAGTTTATCCAAAGAAGGAATCCTATCAACCACTAGATGGGCAAGAACTTCATCAGTTAGACTAGCTGCATCTTTGTTTTGACTGCTGAGTTTTTGGACTTCTACAGTACCAAGACTTTCCATTCCTTGGTCAGGATTGCAAAACTGCAACTGATCCCCAACCTTGAGCCTACCTTCTAAACTCCCAACAATCAATAATTGATTCGTTTCCTTCATCGGGAGAAAGTCCAAAACTCCCACACATGCATTGTTTTTAGACTCTTCTTCCGCTTCAGTCTTTTTCAAATAGTCAAAGATTCCCATTTTTTCTCCTTGTTGTTACTACTCCTTAGCAGTTTAGGCAAGAAATGATGTTGTCAATACTCTTATCTAAGTCTTGCTATCAAGTAGCCTTTTATCTCCTGATAACCAGCATATGATTACTTCTATTGTATCATATTCCCTTGGTATTTTGGGGCAGTTTCTCAATTCTCATACGATTTCATGACCTCTTCAACTTCTGCCAAGCTAATCCCAAATAACTCTAAACGTTTAAGGAGTTGTTTCCCATTGGAATAACCGATACGAAGGCTTTCTCCTAGATATTCTCTGCGTTTTCGGCTGTCTGCTCCAGCTAGAAAACCAAGACGAATCAAGTCGCTACGGCTAATATCAAAGTCGCTTTCTACTTCAAACTGTTCTGTTACTTGTTCTAGCGCTGTTTTCAAGTCTTCGTAACTGGCATGTTCTATTCCCAGAGAACGTCCCTTGGTCTTAGACTTAGGAACTGCCTCGTCTCGTTTGAGAAAGGCGTGCTGAACTGTCGGAATGGCCGTCATAATCATCCGACGAATGCGTTCCCCGTTGAAATCAGGATCTGTAAAGACAATCACCCCATAACGTTCATGTAGACGTTGGATTCGTTCAAGGTCCTGTTCATTGATAGCCGAACCACGAGTCTCATAGGTCTCCACATCAAAATAACGTTTAAGATTGGCCGTATCATCACGCCCCTCGACTACGATGACTTGGGAAATTTTCTCTTTCATGATTTATGTTCCAGTCCAAAGATTCCTTCAGCATTGGCACTGGTCGCAGCAGCTATTTCTTCTGTCGTCATGCCACGCAAGTCCGCAATAAAGTCCACTACATAGCGCGTGTAAGCTGTTTTGTTTTCGCGACCACGCTTGGGTACTGGGGCTAAATAAGGTGCATCCGTTTCTACCAAAATCTTATCCAAAGGTAACTCTTTGGCTGCTTCCTGAATATCTGTCGCCTTCTTGAAAGTCACCACCCCAGAAAAGGAAATAGTCATACCAAGATCTACAAACTTCTCCGCCCAATCCAAAGAACCTGAAAAGGAGTGCATGATGCCACCACGAGGACCAACTCCTTCACTCTTGATAATCTCATAAGTATCTTCAAGCGCATCACGGGTGTGAACCACAAATGGTAAGTCTAGTTCCTTAGACAGCTGGATCTGACGATGGAAAACTTGCTCCTGCACTTCTTTAGATGCTGTCATCCAGTGGTAGTCCAAACCAATCTCCCCCAAGGCAATCACTTTAGGGTGTTTTAGTTTTTCCAATAAGTAATTCTCAACATCCTCTGTATAGGTCCCTGCTTCCGTAGGATGCCAACCAATAGTCGCATAGAGTTGGTCATACTTGTCCACTAGTTCAAGAGCACGCTCAATAGTCGGTTTGTCAAAACCTACAATATTCATCCGAGTCACGCCCATTTCAGCTGCTAAGGCTAGTTCTTCTTCCTCACGTCCTAAAAAATCATCTATATTTAAATGTGTATGTGTATCAAAAATCATTTATATTTCCTCGTTTTTTCTACCTTCTATTATACCAAAAAAACTAGTCTCATCCTTATAGGAAAAAATATTTTGAAATCATTCATTTTTTCTTGACGACTTTTTTTCATAGCAGTATAATAACTCTTGTTGAAATTTTCAGAAAAGGAAAGAAAATGTTTACAAAACTAAAATATACCTTTATTGGTCGTCCCCTTAAGTCCTTAACTGAAGGCGAGGGAGGACTACTTGGAAAAACGCAGGCACTCGCAATGCTATCAAGTGATGCCCTATCTTCTATCGCTTATGGACCTGAACAGGTCGTTCTCGTCTTGGCTAGTCTTTCTCCGCTTGCTATCTGGTGGAGTCTTCCTATCGGCATTTTTGTCCTCTTACTATTAGCTAGCCTGACCATTTCTTATAGACAAATCATCCATGCCTACCCTCAAGGTGGAGGTGCCTATATGGTTACTCGAGAAAACCTCTCCCCTGAGTTAGGTTTGATTGCTGGGGGAAGTCTGCTTGTTGACTATATGCTAACAGTAGCCGTATCAGTGGCAGCAGGCGCTGACGCTATCACTGCTGCACTTCCTGCCCTCCACCCCTATAACCTCCACATCTCCATTTTTCTAGTATGTTTGCTCATGCTTTTGAATCTGCGAGGCTTGAGGGAATCTGCTAGTTCTCTGATGATTCCGGTCTATCTTTTTATCTTTAGTACCGTCTTCCTCTTATTGTTTGGTATCTTCCAACTGTTGACAGGTTCTCTCAGCTATCATGCAACTTCCTCTATTGGTCAAACCGTCCCAAGTCTCTCAATTGTCCTAATTTTAAGGGCCTTTACCAGCGGTTCGGCCTCACTAACTGGAGTTGAAGCTATCTCAAATGCCGTTCCATTTTTCAAGACCCCTAAAGAAAAAAACGCAGCTCAAACATTGACCATCATGTCTCTGATTCTTGGATTTCTATTTGCAGGGATTACCTTCTTAAACTACTGGATGGGGATTACACCTCAACACGGAGAAACAATCCTCTCACAAATGGCTAAAGGGATTTTAGGGGATTCAGCTCTCGGTCAGATTGTTTATTATCTCTTCCAATTCTCAACTGCCCTAATCCTAGCCGTTGCTGCAAATACTGGTTTTTCTGCCTTTCCAATGTTGGCTTACAATATGGCTAAGAACAAGTACATGCCCCATCTCTTTATGGAAAAGGGAGACCGCCTGGGTTACTCAAACGGTATTTTAACCTTAGCTTTTGGTGCTATAATCCTTCTGCTTATTTTCAATGGAAATACAGAACGCTTAATCCCTCTTTATACTATCGGAGTTTTTGTTCCTTTTGCCCTTTCTCAAACAGGTATGATTCGTCATTGGAAAAAAGAAAAAGGCTCTCATTTCTTAAAATCTGCCTTTGCTAACATCCTCGGCGCCATCATTTGTTACGCTATCGTTCTTATCCTACTCTTCTTCAGACTTGGGGATATCTGGCCCTTCTTCCCAATTATCCTGGTCCTAACCTTCCTATTTTTGTCCATCCACAGTCATTACCAAAAAGTGGCCAAACAACTTCGACTTTATGAAGGAATTCAAAAGCAAAGCTACGATGGCAATGTCGTTCTTGTATTAGTGGGAAATGTTACTCGAGTCAGTGTTGGAGCGATTAATTACGCTCAAAGCATCGGAGATGAAGTTTTGGCCATGCATATTTCCACCAAGGAAACTGAGGAAAAAGACCAAGAAATCCTCCAAGAATTTGCCGACTACTTCCCAAATATTACTCTTAAAAACATTAATACCAGCTATCGCAATATTATCACACCTACAGTTCGATATGTTCGAAAAATCTCTCAAGAAGCCAAGAAAAAGAACTACACGGTTACAGTTCTAGTACCCCAATTTATCCCTAACAAACCTTGGCAAAATATCCTCCACAATCAAATGAGTCTCAAATTAAAATACGCTCTCAGATGGCACGAAGATGTCGTCGTTGCTAGCTATTCATATCATTTGAAAGAATAAAGAAAAGGCATTACCAGAACCAATAAGCTCCTGGTAATGCCTTTTTTCTGAATCTAGTCCCTAAAATTAGACTTATACTCAATGAAAATCAAAGAGCAAACTAGGAAACTAGCCGCAGGTTGCTCAAAGCACTGCTTTGAGGTTGTAGATGAAACTGACGAAGTCAGCTCAAAACACAGTTTTGAGGTTGTGGATAGAACTGACGAAGTCAGTAACCATACCTACGGAAAGGCGACGTTGACGCAGTTTGAAGAGATTTTCGAAGAGTATTAAAATTTTATTGATAACCTTCTTCTATCGAACGTGGTTAGCCAAATCTTCTTGGGCTTTTTTATTAGACTCAGCTTTTTCTTTTTGCCATTTTTCATAAAGTTCTTGATACTGTTTAGCAGTCACTGGTTCCTTTTGCAATTCAACATATTTGTAGTTGTCCGCATCTCCTTTGTGCCCAACAAATGAGAAGGCCCCTGTAAACGGAACTGTCTTACGGAAGATTGGATTAGCTCCTCCACTTTGAACTGGTAGGAAGAGAGCACTATCTGTCAACCAAGCTTGAACTTCGGCAAATTTTTCATAACGTGTTTGCGTATTTTCATTCTCTTTATCTGCCGCATCCAACAACTCCTTGTAGGTAGCTAAATCGAGTTTTTCTTTGACTTCATTGTCTTTTCCTGGAGTCAAGCCAAGATTTTTCAACTGAGAACCAGAGTCTGGATCCAAGAGATCAAGATAGGTTTTCGGATCTGAGAAATCCCCACTCCAACCTGAGATGTCGATGTCATAGTCCTTTTGATCGGCGGTATCCGCAAAGAAGGTAGCATTGTCTTTCTCATCTGGAGACAATTGAATAATATCAATCACAACATTATCTGATCCAAGCGTTGCTTCAACGGTCTGTTTGAAGGAGCTTGCCTGTTGAACGTCCAACTTAGCAGTTTGGTCTACCAACATATCCAAGTGGATAGGGAAGGTCACACCTTCTGCCTGCAAACTTTCTTTAGCCTTGGTAAACTCAGCCTTGGCTTTTTCAGGATCTAAGAAAGCAGCTTGAGCGTCGTTCAGATTGATATTAGACCACTCTGTACCATAGTTGACCATCTTTTCATTGACAGCATCTCCAAAGTTTTTGCCGCCGATTTGAACAAAGTTACTTGGTGTGACTGTGTTTCGAAGAATTCGATCAGCCCCATCTTCTCCATTTGTCTGTGCAGCATAGGCATGACGGTCAAAGGCAAAGTTAATAGCTTGACGGAAGTCTTTATTTTGCATCGCTAGACGAGAATCCGTCTTTTCTTTATCCGTCTGTTTCATGGTTTGCTTGTAGCTTTGACGGTTGACATTAAAGAGATAGTAGAAGGTTACAGCATTTTGAGGGGTATAGGTAATCTTATCTTCATTCCCTTTTTTCAGCTGATCAAAGACTGAGCTTGTTGGGAAAATACGCCCGTCTGTATAGTTGCCTTCCAAGAATCCTCTAGCCAAACTATCTTGGTCTGAACCGTCATAGAAGGAAAGTTTTACTTTTTCAATCTTCACATTGTCCTTGTCCCAGTAATTAGGATTTTTTTCAAACTCAATTAAAGATTTTGAAGTGAATGATTTGAATAAGTAAGGTCCATTTGACAGGATACTAGATGGAGTTACACTTCCAAATTCGTCCCCCTTAGATTTCAAAAAAGCTTCATTGACTGGACTCAAAATTCCACCTGTTGTCTTAGAATTCCAATAGGACTCCGGCTTGTTTAAGGTATATTGGAGAGTATAGTCATCGACTGCCTTGATACCAACAGTCTCAAAGTCTGATGATTGCCCCTCAACATAGTCCGCCAAACCTTTGATAGAGTCTTGCACCAGGTACAAGTTTTCTGCTTTTTTATCCGCCGCATACTTTAGGCCTGTCACAAAGTCATGAGCTGTTACCTCTGCATATTCTTCCCCTTCAGAGGTATACCACTTGACACCTTGACGGATTTTATAGGTATAGGTCAAGCCATCTTTTGATACTGTCCATGATTCAGCCATGGAAGGAACCAGATTGCCATACTTATCATTTTCCAACAAACCATCAATCAAGTTTGTCGTAATGCTAGACGTCGAGCCACGTGTCGAAGTAATGTAGTCTAATGTATCTGGATTGCTAGCAAATACATAAGAGTAGGTTTTATCAGATGCATTTGACTGTGTCGAGCTACAAGCTGCCATCAAGAAGCTTGCACTCAAAAGCCCAACTCCTAGTAGAAGGATTTTTGATTTTTTCATAAATATTCTCCATTTATATAGTATATGAAATATTATACACTATTATAGAAAAAATAGAAAGCTTATACAAACTATTATTTTAGAGCAAAACAAAAGCCAGTAGACTCGAGTTCCTACTGACTTCATTGTTGAATTTGTTTGGATTATGCAGCCAAAACTTTGCGTCCTTTACGACGACGAGCTGCCAATACGCGACGACCGTTTTTAGTTGACATACGGTTACGGAATCCGTGTTTGCGCGCACGACGTAGTTTACTTGGTTGATAAGTACGTTTCACGATGAATACCTCCTCATAGATTTTGTATTCGTTTAGCCGGCTATAAAGTGATCAGTTACTAAACATACTTTACTATTCTATCTGATTCTTTTGCATTTGTCAATAGCTCTGACAAATGTTTCCAGCTTTTTTGCTATGAAAGCCTTATCTACGATACTGTTTCAAGAAACGAGTCATCTTTTCTTGGATTTGGGCTAACTCATCTACACGTGGTAGATAAACGATACGGAAGTGATCTGGTTCTCTCCAGTTAAATCCTCGTCCATGAACCAAAAGCACCTTTTCTTGCTTCAAGAAATCAAGGACAAACTGCTCATCATCATCGATACGGTACATATTGCGGTCAATTTTAGGGAAGATATAAAGACCCGCTTTAGGTTTAACCGCGGACAAACCTGGAATATCTTGAATGGCATTATAAATAAAGTTTCTTTGTTCATAGATACGACCACCTGGCAATAGTAGTTCGTCCACCGATTGGTGACCACCGAGTGAAGTTTGAACAACTTGTTGCGCTAGGACGTTAGAGCAGAGACGCATATTTGAGAGCATATTAAGCCCTTCGATATAGCCTTTGACATGCTTCTTAGGACCAGACAAAACCATCCAACCCACACGGAAACCTGCGATACGGTGAGATTTAGACAGACCATTCATGCTGACACAGAAAAGGTCTGGTGCTAGACTAGCTACTGGTGTGTGGACATTGCCGTCCATAACCATACGGTCGTAAATTTCATCCGCAAAGATAATCAAGTCATTTTGACGAGCAATCTCAATGATATCTAGTAAGAGTTCTTTAGGATAGAGGGCTCCCGTTGGATTATTTGGATTGATCAAAACGATAGCCTTAGTATTTGAACTAATCTTAGACTTGATATCATCTAAGTCAGGATACCATTCAGCTTCTTCATCACAGACGTAGTGAACGGCATTTCCTCCAGCCAGGCTGACTGCAGCAGTCCAAAGAGGATAGTCAGGCATAGGGACCAAGACCTCATCACCATTGTCCAAGAGACCTTGCATAGACATAACAATCAGCTCACTAACCCCATTCCCAAGGTAAATATCGTCAATACCAACATTGGGGAATTTCTTGAGCTGGCAGTACTGCATGATTGCTTTGCGAGCTGAAAAGATCCCTTTTGAGTCCGAATAACCTTCACTATCACGCGCATTCATAATCAAATCATGGATGACCTCATCTGGTGCTGTAAAGCCAAACTCAGCTGGGTTCCCTGTATTCAAACGGAGGATTTTTTCCCCATTTGCTCGCATACGCATGGCCTCCTCAAGGACTGGACCACGGATGTCGTAAGCCACATGCTCTAATTTGATTGATTTGTTAAATTCTTTCATTTGAGTTCCTCAATTCATCAGGATAGTTAATATTATACCACTTGATAGAAAAATCGTAAATCGCCCAGTACTATTCCACAAAAAAACCTTGCTTAACGCAAGGTAAACAGAGCAAGGTCGATTCCTTTCTATTCTCTGGAAAAGAAAGAGTAGATACACAGTTGCATATCAACTAAGAATCGAAAACGAAGGCATCGTTATGGATGATAGTTGCATGAACGCACGAATTTCTTCCTGTGATCAGCAAAACGCAAAGAAAAAATAAGTCGACTCAACAAACAACATAGACGATGTCTGGGCTAATTCGAGTCTGTTTGTAAAGAATTTTACCATATCACTGACTTCTTTCCCCTGCCCTGTCACTTAACATTATACACTAAAACTTTTGCATTTTCAAATAAGTACATATAAAAAGAACTCTTTTTAAAGCGTCACTTAAAAATTTATACTCAATGAAAATCAAAGAGCAAACTAGGAAGCTAGCCGCAGGCTGTACTTGAGTACGGCAAGGCGAAGCTGACGTGGTTTGAATTTGATTTTCGAAGAGTATTAATTGAATATGATTCTGCTTTGGCAATAAAAAAGAGAGAACCATCTGATTCTCTCTGAACTAAGTCCTACAATTACTATAATTAAAAGTAGTCGAAACTTAGCTTATTTTGCAATCTCTGCCAACATTTTTTCGATATGTTGGATTGATTTTTCGCGGCCAAGCAAGTAGATGGTTTCTGGTAGTTCTGGCCCATGCATCTCACCTGAAACAGCGATACGGATTGGCATGAAGAGGTTCTTCCCTTTGATACCTGTTTCTTTTTGAACTGCTTTGATTTGTGGGAAGATATTTTCTACCACAAACTCATCGTCTGACATAGCTTCAAGTTTTGCTTTGAAGGCTTCAAGTACAGTTGGAACAGTTTCACCAGCCATGACTTCTCGCTCAGCTTCTGTCAATTCTGGGAAGTCTGAGAAGAAAAGGTCTGTCAATGGAACGATTTCGTCAACTGACTTCATTTGTGGTTTGTAAAGTTCCACCAATTTCTCAGCCTTATCCGTCAAACGTCCTGCTTCTTCAAGGAATGGTTTTGCCATTTCAAAAATAGTTTCAAGGTCTGCATTCTTGATATAGTCATTACTCATCCAATCAAGTTTCTTCTGGTCGAAGGCTGCTGGAGACTTGCTAAGACGGTTTTCATCAAAGAGCTTGATGAGTTCTTCACGAGAGAAGATTTCGTCTTCCCCGCCAGGGTTCCAGCCAAGAAGAGCGATAAAGTTAAAGACTGCTTCTGGAAGGTACCCCTTCTTACGGTAATCTTCGATGAACTGAAGTGTATTGGTGTCACGTTTAGACAACTTCTTACCAGTTTCAGAGTTAATAATCAAAGTCATGTGACCAAACTCAGGTGCTTCCCATCCAAGTGCTTCATAAACCATGAGTTGTTTTGGTGTATTGGCAATGTGGTCATCTCCACGAATGACATGAGAGATTTGCATATCGTGGTCATCAATCACAACGGCAAAGTTGTAAGTTGGGTAGCCATCTTTCTTTTGGATAACCCAGTCCCCACCGATATTGCCACCTTCAAACTCGATATCGCCTTTGACCATGTCATGCCACTTGTAAATACCAGACTCATTGACAGCCAAACGAACCGTCGGGATGATGCCCGCTGCTTCACGTTCTGCAACGTAAGCTGTTTTTTCTTCTTCGCTCATACCAAGGTATTCGTTGATGTAGCGAGGTGTTTCACCAGCGGCTTCTTGGCGTTCACGTTCTGCTGCTAACTCTTCTTCTGTAACGTAAGATTTGTAGGCTTTTCCTTCAGCTAAGAGTTGGTCGATATATTTTTGATAGAGTTCCAAACGCTCAGACTGGCGGTAGTTTTCATGAGTCTCTGGACTTTCATCCCAGTTCATGCCTAACCAACGAAGGTTTTCAAGCTGTGAACGTTCTCCGTCTTCGACATGACGTTTGCGGTCAGTATCTTCGATACGGATGATAAAAGTTCCACCATGGTGGCGTGCATACAAATAGTTAAACAATGCTGTACGGGCATTACCGATGTGTAATAGTCCTGTTGGACTTGGTGCATAACGCACACGAATATCTTTTGACATATCTTCTCCTATAAAGTCTCTAGGCGTCTGCCTTTTTGCTCTCTATATTATATCACAAGTCTTGCCAGAGTCCAATTTCTCTTTTCAAGAAATAGCAAAAAGAGTGGATTTACCACTCTTTTTAGCTCTATTATAGACGAGCGTTGAGTTCTTTGCTCAATTCTTCAAATCCTGGTTTACCAAGAAGGGCAAACATGTTACGTTTGTAGGCTTCAACACCTGGTTGGTCAAATGGGTTGATAGCGTTCAAGTAACCTGAAAGGGCGATGGCCAATTCGAAGAAGTAGATTGTGTAACCAAGAGTGAAGGCATCTTGCTCAGGAAGAGTCACGTACATGTTTGGCACGTCACCATCAGTGTGGGCAAGAAGAACACCGTCAGTCGCTTTTTTGTTTACAAAGTCAACGTCTTTTCCTTGAAGGTAACCAAGTCCGTCAAGGTCTTCTTCCAAAGTAGGGATGATCACGTTCTTACGAGGTTTGTCAACACGGACAACTGTTTCAAACATGATACGAGTTCCTTCTTGGATAAATTGACCCAATGAGTGCAAGTCTGTTGAGAAGTTAGCTGAAGTTGGGTAGATACCTTTTTGGTCTTTTCCTTCTGACTCACCAGCCAATTGTTTCCACCATTCTGAGAAGTATTGAAGTGATGGCTCGTAGTTTACCAAGATTTCAGTTGCATAGCCTTTACGGTAAAGGATGTTACGCACTGCAGCATATTGGTAAGCTTCGTTTTCTGAAAGTTTGTCTGAAGTGTAGTCTTTACGAGCAGCATTAGCACCTTCCATAAGGGCTTTGATATCTGCACCTGATGCTGCGATTGGAAGCAAACCAACTGCTGTCAATACTGAGAAGCGTCCACCGATATCATCTGGAACCACAAATGTTTCCCAACCGTTAGCATCTGCTTCAACCTTAACAGCACCTTTTTGGCGGTCAGTAGTTGCGTAGATACGTTTGTTAGCTTCTTCTTGACCGTATTTCTTAACCAAAAGTTCTTTAAAGACACGGAAAGCGATGGCTGGTTCAGTTGTTGTACCTGATTTAGAAATCACGTTTACTGAGAAGTCTTTGTCTGCAACGTACTCTACCAAGTCAGCAAGGTAAGTAGATGAGATTGAGTTTCCAGCGTAAAGGATTTGTGGTGCTTTGCGTTCTTCTTTGGTTTGCAAGTTTGCAAAGTGGTGGTTCAAGAAGTCGATGGCTGCTTTCGCTCCAAGGTAAGATCCACCGATACCGATAACAACCAAAACATCGCTGTCTGATTTGATTTGTTCAGCTGCTTTCAAGATGCGGTCAAATTCTTCGCGGTCGTAGTTTTCAGGAAGGTCCAACCAACCCAAGAAGTCGCTCCCAGCACCAGTTCCTTTACGGATCAATTCGTCTGCTGCTGTAACTTGTGCTTGCATGTAGTCCACTTCATGTGGTGCAACAAATTTGTCTAATACTTTTGAATAATCAAATTTAATATGTGACATAGTATTCCTCCAAAATTTCTTCTTTTCTATCATAACGCTTACTAACAATTTTTTCAAGTTTTTATACTAAAAATTTCCAATTTTTATCACAATTCAAACGTTTGCGTAAAAATACAATTCTATAAATATTCGTAAATATTGAATAAAAAACGACTAATTTTCTAGTCGTTACAATTCATTCAATAAATACTCAAATAATTCTAAATTGCCATCTTCTTCATTGACTAGAAACTCTGGATGCCACTGAAGACCAATAATACGGTGCTCATCAATGGATTCAATTGCTTCAACAGTTTGATCACGTGGATCCACAGCCGTCACACGGAAATTGGGTGCCAGATCTTTAATGCTCTGACGATGCACTGAATTAACCTGACTTTCTTTACCAAATAATTTCGACACGACACTGCCATCCACTGTCTCAATAGAATGTGAAGTCCCAAAAGGTAGGCCTTGCCAATGACCTTCAATCTCCTGATTGAGTGTCCCACCAAAGGCAACATTGACAAGCTGAACGCCACGGCAAATGGCTAAGATTGGCTTATTCTGACGTAGGGCCTCTTGTAGAAGAGCTAGCTCAAACTCGTCGCGAGTTAGGTTATAGTCGTCGCTATCAATTGTTTTTTCCTCACCATAAAACTGAGGATGGACATTTTGCCCTCCAGTTAAGATAAGCTTATCAATCATTTCTACATAGTCATGGACCACCGACTCATCACCAACTGGGATGACCAAAGGAAGTCCGCCAACCTGACGAATACTCTCAGCAAATTTACAAGAGACTGATGAATGAATATTTTTTCCTTCTGCGTCCACAGGACATAGATTTGCTGCAACTCCAACAACTGTTCTTGCCATCACTGATTTCCTTTCCTTCTCCATTGATAATCTTATCTTATCATCCTTCCCCACTCCTGTCTAATATGTATTTTTTAAGTCCGTGATAAATTTTTTTTATCAGAAAAAGTTGCCCAAAATTAGGACAACTTTTTTGCTTATACTCAATGAAAATCAAAGAGCAAACTAGGAAGCTAGCCGCAGGTTGCTCAAAACACAGTTTTGAGGTTGTGGATAGAACTGACGAAGTCAGTAACACATATACGGCAAGGGGACGCTGACGTGGTTTGAAGAGATTTTCGAAGAGTATTATTCAAAGACAAATTGATTATGGTACAGTTCGGAGTAAAATCCTCCAAGCTTGAGTAATTCATGATGATTTCCTTGTTCGATAACTTGACCATCCTTAAGGACAATAATCTGATCCGCATTAAGAATGGTTTTCAAGCGGTGAGCAATCACAAAACTAGTTCTTCCTGCCACAATAGCTTCCATGGCATTTTGAATCTTGCTCTCTGTTACAGTATCCACGTTTGATGTTGCCTCATCCAAAATTAAGACCTGAGGATCTGTCATCAAGGTACGAGCAATAGAAATCAACTGCTTCTGACCGGTTGAGAATACGCTCTGATCATCATTAATCAGAGTATCGTACTTATCTGGTAGACTTTCGATATATTCATGGATATGCGTAGCCTTAGCAGCTGCTTCTACCATCTCCTGACTAGCATCCGGTACACCGAATCGAATATTGTCCCGAATAGTTCCACTGAACAAAACAGAATCCTGTAGGACAATTCCTACCTTACTTCGCAAACTGTCTAAATCAAACTCGCGAATATCTGTTCCATCAAAGCTGATACCACCTGCATCCACATCATAAAAACGATTGATCAAGTTCATGATAGTTGTTTTCCCTGAACCTGTCGGACCAACTACCGCAATCATTTTCCCTTTTGGAGCTGAAATGCTAACATCTTTTAGAATCGGTTTCCCTGGCAGGTATGAAAAGTCTACCTTGCTAATCTCTACACCCTCTTTTAATTCATTAAAGACTGGAGCATCTTGAGGACGGACTTCTTCTTCTGCATCAAACATTTCTTGGATACGGTCAGCACCTGTAAAGGCCAGTTGCAAACTTCCCCAGCTCGCCGCTAATTGGATAATGGGTTGGTAATATTGCTGAGAAAACTGGGTAAACATGACAATCAAACCCAGAGCTGTCGCTGTCTCGATGTTCTTATCATTCAGTAAGACAGCTGAACCGACAAAAATAACAATAGCTGTATTGACCAAGCTCATTCCGTTCATGACAGGAAAGAGAATTCCTGAAAACATTCTGCCCTTAAAGGTTGCTTTTCGAACCCGTTCATTTTGCTCAACAAAACCTGCAATCACATCTTCTTGAATGCCTTGAACAATAACGGCTTTTTGACCAGAGATACTCTCATCCATATAAGCATTGAGCTTGCCAACCTCTTTTTGTTGAAGATTGGTATATTTTCTTGCCAATTTCAAAATGACAATCAACATGATGACAGCTATCGGAGTGCTGGCAATTGTAATCAAAGCCAAGGTAACATTTTTTGCGAACATGACAATCAGCAAACCAATGTAAAGGGCAATATTGGTCATGACAGACACTAAACTTTCGTTGAAAGCTTGGAGAATATTATCCAAATCACTGGTAAAACGTGACAGGATATCACCATCTTGATGGCGGTCAAAGAAGGAAACAGTCAAGCGAGAAAGCTTGCCAAAAAGGCCCTTACGCATCTCATTTGTCGATTCAGCAATAATACGGCTCATCAAAACCATATAGATAAGACTCGACACCACGAGCACAACCAAAATATAAGCAAGATTAATCAAGAGTCCTAATAGACTTTGCCAAACCATATCAGGATTTCCATTTTGATAAGCTATAACCAAATTAGCCAGCTCTGTGACTGTTTGACCTGCAAATACTGGAAAGAGGGCTTGTGCAATCGTTGCAATGATAATCATCGCAATAACAACGACAAAGGATATCTTATAAACTTTAAAATAGTTCCAAAAGAATTCAAATGTCTTCATCCTACTCCTCCTTTCCTTTTTGCGTCTCGTAAATTTCACGATAAACTGGGTTTGATGCAACCAAGTCAGCGTGTTTGCCTTGACCAATCAAGCGACCTTGGTCAAGCACTAAAATTTTATCAGCATGCACAACAGAGCTAATCTTTTGTGCGATGATAATCGTAGTCGTCCCCTTCAAATCCTTGTTGAGGGCTTCTTGAACCAAACGTTCCGATTTGGCATCAAGGGCAGAGGTTGAATCATCAAAAATCAAGATACGAGGATTGCTGACAATCCCACGCGCAATAGACATTCGTTGTTTCTGTCCACCAGAAAAGTTGGTCCCACGTTCCTCAACCGGACTTTCAAAGGCCAAGTCCATACGACTAATAAATTCACTGGCCTGGGCAATACGAGCTGCGCGTTCCATTTCTGAAACTGTCGCATCTCCCTTACCTTGTCTGAGATTATCTGCGATGGTTCCACTAAAGAGAATGGCTCTTTGTAGGACGATAGAAACTGTCTTACGAAGCGTCCCTTCACTAACTGTCCGAATATCCTTTCCATCAATCTTGATCGAACCTTGCTGAGGATCAAATAATCGTGGAATCAACTGAGCCAAGGTTGATTTCCCTGCACCAGTTGCTCCGACAACCCCAACCATTTCACCAGCTGCGATATCAAAGGATACATCTTTTAGGATAGGTTCTTCATCATTTGGATAGGTAAAGGTCACATTTTCAAAACTGAGACTTCCTTCCAATTCTTCATCTTCCACATCATTGAAAGTCATAGCTGGTTCTGTATCAAGGATTTCACGAATACGACGAAGGGAAATCATGGCACGAGTAACTGAGTTCCCCAAAAATCCAACCATGACGATGGTAAAGATAATCTGACTCAGGTAGTTTACAAAGGAAGCAATGGAACCAACTACTGACGGATCTGACTCTGCCATACCTGCTACAAGCCAGATTGAAAGAAAGACAGCCCCGTATGAAATCATCATCATTACAGGTTGAACGATAGAAAAGGCGTAGCCGATATAAAGGTTTTCTCCCAACAATTCATCGGATACCTGCGTAAACTTATCAAACTGGTCTTTTTCCCGGACAAAAGATTTAACCACGCGCACACCACGTAAATTTTCTTTGGCAATGGCATTGATACGCTCCAATAAGGTCTGGAATTTTGCAAATCGAGGTCCCATCATCCCCATCATAAGACCTGTCATGGCGACGATCAAAACGACCATAAGAACCAGCACCCACCATAGCGAAGGCAGAGTAACAATAGCTAATATAAAGGAACCAATAAATAAAATCGGTAGTCGAAAGAGGATTTGGAAGGTCATCATAACGACGTTTTGAATCTGGTTGATATCGTTGGTCATACGGACAACAAGGTTCCCTGCATTAAACTTCTCAATATTGGCGTATGAAAAAGTTTGAATCTTACGAAAGGCATCTTCACGTAAGTCAGACGAAACTCCTTGAGCAATGTAAGCTGCTAACACTACATTGATCCCACCTGCAACCAAACCAATCAAGGCAACAAGAATTAACCAAAATCCGATAGTATAAATAGCTTCATTATCACCCGTTAGCAGTGCCTCTAAAACCTCCTGCAAATAACGTGGTTGCAAGAGTGAACTCGTTACCATTAGACCTGTCATAACCAAGGAAGCCAGGGCCTGCCATTTATAGGCTTTTATTTTCTGAAACAGCATATTTCCCCCTTATAAGATAGACAAAAGGGGACTACAGTTCTGTCAGTCCCTTCTTATGCTTTCATGTTGATACTATTCTAACAAAAAAGAATGCTATTGTCAAAGCACTCAGCTATCAGAAGCTTGTGCAAGCACGACATTAGCATTCTATCAATCCTTTAAAAATTCTTCTACATTTAGTACTGAATTTTATTGTTCTGAACTATCTTGCTCGTATAATTGAGCTCGTCCAATTTCACGGTAGCTACGATCCCCAACAACCTGGACTGAAAACTGACCATCTTCATACTCGAGGACCGTAACACTCCCATTGTCAAGACCATGCGGATGCATGCCGTTAATGAGGTAAACAATAGTTCCAATAGTCATTCCATGGCTGACTACGAGGGCATTCCCTCCGCCATTGGCTTCCATTTCCTTTGCAATAGCTTCAAAGCCTTCCCAGATACGACCACTTAGTTTTTCCCATCCTTCAGCCCAGCCTGCTGTATCCACTTCTACCAAACCTTCAGCTAGCTCCGCATAGGACAAACGATGCACATGATCGACATTAAAGATACGAGGAATGATGCCCATAAATAGGTCCCCATCATAAGCACCATCAAAGCTACCAAAGCACCACTCACGGATTCGCTTATCCATACGATAAGGAATTTGCCCTGTCAAACCAAGTTCTTCAAGGATAATTCCCATTGTCTGAATGGTCCGCCCAGAATCACTTGAATAAGCACGCTCAAAGGTTAAGCCAGACTCACGCAAACCAATTCCCAATTCGTGAATGCCTCGCTCACCTTCAGCTGTTAAAGGAGTATCACTCCAACCTTGAGCACGCCCAATCGTATTAAACATTGTTTTCCCATGACGCACTAGATACAATTTTACACTTGACATATTCTGTCCTCCATATGTATCTATTATAGCATGATTTCAGGTAAAAACCTCGTCCAAACTACTCTGTGCCGTTCTTTGACGGTGCTAATTTGGAAGAAATAGCCGTCTCTTTTTTTACCCCTTCTTCTTTTTTCTCCTCATCTCCTTCTTTGGGCTTGTTTTCTGTTTTCTCTGACTTTTGGCCGGTCTTTTTCAAAGGAGAAAAGTGAAATTCAAACTTATTTTTTCCTGTGTCAATAGTCGTTGTGAAGAATTTTTCGTCATTTCGATAAGTTGACTTCCCTACATTAAACGACTGCTGACCACTCTCAGAACTAGCTTTTTCATAGGTCCTCTTAGCCATTGCAAATGCAAGGAGTTTTTCTTTATTGAGGGCATAATCCTGATGATGTGCTACTTGCCGATTTAGATAAAACTGCAACAAAAGACTAAAAATTCCAGCAATAGTGACAGCGTATAGGAGAACTCCTGCTCTAACTTTTTTCTTTTTCAACACGATAGATAAATTCCCTCTCTAGTCCCTTTTCAAACTGAAAGTGAAAGTGCAGCCCCTGCCCTTTTTCTTGAATTCGAGCTGATTTTAGACCGTAGACCATGGGTTGATAACCACGTCCACTAGCATCTGTTTTCCGGAAATCATTTGACTTTGATTTACCCATGGAAATGGGTTTGCCATCTTGTTTCAGATAAATACGATTGTTTTCCACTTTTTGATAATGGGATTGGTTAAGCTCTGTTTCCAGTTGATCCACAAATAAAAGCCACTCTTTTTGCTCACTTCTCTGCTGGTAGCGAACCTCTGAAACCAAGAGTCGGCTCATAGATTGAAAAAGAAGCAGGCTCCCACTAATAACGACTAGGGCTACGAGAGATTCTAAAAGTGTAAAAGCTCTAGCTTTACTTTTCCTCAATCGCCAGTAATTTTTCAGTTCCATGATACACCTCCAAACCTCGCTCATTCGAGACAACGTGAACCGTAAGACCATTGACAGTCAACTGCTTTTGTCCAGTCTGCAAAGCCATACGAGCCACACGCAAAACTTCTTCCTGTTCTATGAGTCTTGCTTCCTGTCGTCTACTTTCTTGAATCTGCCCTAGCAAGAGGGTTGCAATACTGGCAAAAATGGCTAGTGAAATCACTGCTTCCAGTAAAATAACCGCCTTAATTTTTTGCTTCTTGAATACGTTTAATCTTTCCATTTCCTATATTTAGTCGATAGCGAACTACTTCTTTCCTTGTTTGAAATCTGATGCTAACCAGATAGGAACTACCTCCAGCCTTATCAAATGTTATTGACTGATGTGACTGAAGCTGAATCCCTTTAGGAATGGCTAACTTTTGATAACCATTACTAATGCTCCTCTCTTCTAACATTAAATTCATCTTTTGTTGACTAGCCAGACTTCGTTTCTGGGTTTCTCGATAAAGTTCCTCAAACTCCATAAAGAAAATTTGCTCTTCCACCGCCGCAAAAGTGGATTGAACTGAACTTGACAAACCCAAAGCCAAAATGCTGACTATCCCTAAAACCAATAGACTTTCTAGCATGGTAAAAGCCCTAATCCGCAACTGTTTGACTTGTCTTTTGTTTATCATGATACTCTTTGTAAGCTTTTGCTTGCTCAGCAGTGATACGTCCATCTGCCTGTAATTTGCTTAGACTAGCATCTTCATTTTTATCCAGACTATAGAGTTCAGCTTGGCTTTCTACCACCTTGACGACAGCTGCTTTCCCCTTATCATTGACTGCATCCTTTTGCTTAGTAAGATTTGGCACAAACAGTAAGAGTAGGACGCTAATGATAAGCAATACCACCAACATTTCTACCAGTGTAAAAGCTTTTACCTTAGCTTCTTTTAATTTCATCATCATCTTTTTCATCTAAAAATTTACCTCCATATTTTGATACATGGGCAGCAACATGGCTGCGTACAATAAAACGATTAGCAGGGCTACAAAAATAAAAACCAGCGGTTGAACTAGATTCATGGTACGATTGACTCGGGTAAAAAATGCCTCCCAAGTTTTTTCCGCATATATTCCCAATTCGCTTCCCAGTTTGGATTTGACCTCTCCGTATTCAATGATTAAACCCAACTCTCTTCTAAAGAAAGGATAATTTTGCACAACTTTCGAAAATTCCTGCCCATTTTGCAAGGACAGGGATAAATCATGTCCGATTTCCCTAAAAAGAAGATTTCCTTGTTCCTGCATCATCTGGAAAATCTGTGACAACTCTAAACCTTGTCCAATCATATTGCCCCATTCTCGAGCATAATAGGCAGTTAGATAATACTGAACAAACACACCTAGAAAGGGGATTCTAGCTAGAAAAGAAAATACTTGTATCTTCCTAGATTTTCTGTAGAATATCAGTCCTGTTAAAGATACTAGACCTAACGCTAGAACAAGCCCAAGAAAAATCTGTGGCAGGTTGCTAATCACTAAGGTAGCTATGTTGCTACTATCCAGTTGAGGCAAGAGATAATTTCGCAAGCCCAACATAATAAGCAGTAAGAAAGCCAACAAAATGACTGGATAGGTCGCAACTTCAATTAACTTCTTCTTGACCTTAGCAAGATTATCCAAATATTCTTCAATTTTCCCCAAACTCAAATGGAGATTTCCATGAACTTCAGCCAATGAAAGTTGAGTGACAATCGCACTCGAAAAACCTAAATTCCCCATCATTTCCGAGAAAGATTTCCCTTGCGAGAGCCCTAGGCGCATCTGCGATACATATTCCTTTTCCAACAAGAGACTTCTATCTAGAAAGGAAATAATTTCTACCAAGTGAAAACCACTAGAAAACAAATTGTTAAAGAGAGTGATAATTTTCTTCTGCTTACTAGAAGCTAATTTTCTCTGTTTCAGCTTGAAGGGCAGTGATATGTCCTTCTTTAAGAAGCTGGTCAATTTTCCCATTCCACTTATGAGCTTGGTGTTCTTGATAATTTTGGTTTGCAAAATCAATAATTCCTCCTCCCCCGATTAGTCTCTGGTAGCAAACACCTTGTAAAACAACTGCGAGTTCATCCTCACTGACACCGAGTTCTAAAAGACGCTCATAGACACCACGAATACTCTTTGCATGTATGGTCGAAAACACTGTAGCTCCCGTTAAGCTCGCTCTTACAACAGCACGGGCTGTTTCTCTATCCCGAATTTCCCCAATAATCAAAAGATCTGGTCGATGACGAAGGGATAGTTTTATCAAGTTTTCATAGCTCAGTCCAATAGCTTCATTGAGTTGTAATTGCAGCATCTCTTCTTGCTTAATCTCGACTGGGTCCTCAATGGACATGACTTGTTGTCCCTTAAACAGTGACTTGGCTAATTCATGCATCAGGGTTGTTTTACCACTTCCTACAGGTCCTGCAAATAGATAAAGGCCCCGTTGCCTAAAGCTCCTTTCTAGTTCCTTAATATCTTGAAACCAGAAGCGTAACTCTTGCTCTTCATCGTGTAAAAGGCGAATAACTAAACTCTCATGACCACGATAATCTCCTACCGTCGATAAGCGTAGTGAAGAAATCTTGCCATCATGCTGATAATCACAGGAACCAAGCTGACTACGACGTTTTTCGCCAACGTTCATCCCCGCAATAAACTTAAAATGACTAATGACAGCACCCAACTTTTCAAAGTCATAACTATCAACAAATCGCCTCTCGTCTCCAATTCGCATATGTAGCTCATAGATCAGATTTTTAGGAACAAAATAGATGTCTTGAGCTCCTTCTTTTTTGGCCAGTGTAATCAATTCTTGTGCAAGTGCTTGTACCATATCTCCCTCCTTACTGTTATTATTCGAAGAAAATACAAAAAAAGAACAACTTCCTTAAAAAGTTGTCCCTTCTTTTTTGATACGGCAGGTTCTGTGCACCTCAAGCCCTGTTTGTTTTTCATAGCCAGGTCTAAATTTTTCATCTGGAATGACTTGCCCATCCTCCAATAAAGCCAAGGAATGATATTGCTGCAGAAATTCATCACATTCTTCACACCAACGTTGGTCACCTGGATCCCAAAATATGGTCATCAAATCTCCACGACTCTTGTAGAGCGGGATTCTCTCTTCCAAATCAAACCAACAAGATTTATAATACTTCAAGGCGTCATAGTAGTTTTCGAATTGCTTACTCGCAATGACGTCTTCTTCCCAGCCTTCTAAAAACCACCAAGGCTCAAAATCTCCATACATTTCTATAACTCGATACATTTCTTACTTCCTTTGTACCGTATATTATAGCGAATTTTTTAGAATAATGAAAGAAATTTGCTCATTTTCACGAATTATAAAGCTTTTTTCAAAAAAATCCAGCTATTCAAAAAAATAACTGGATTCAAAGATAAGATTAACCTTCTGAAATATCGTTTTCAATAATGACTTTAATCGCATGATGATCAGCAGCCTTACCAAATACTTCATAGGCCTTTTCAATTTCACTTAGTTTGAAGTAATGAGTTACTAATTTTTCTGGTTCAATTTTATGGCTTTCTAAAGCTTTCAAAAGCTGAGGAGTTGTGTTGGTAGAAACCAAACCGGTAGTTACGTTAATGTTACGAATCCATAGAGTATCCAAATCAAACTGAACTGGCTTACCATGCACACCACAGTTTGCTACAGTTCCATCAACTCCAATAATCTTCTGACAGAAGTCAAAAGTTTGTGGGATCCCAACTGCTTCGATAGCTACATCAACCCCTCTACCATCTGTTAAATCGTAGATTTCTTGAATAGCCTTTTCAGCATCTGCACAGTTGATTTTATGAGTAGCACCAAAGGAAACTGCTGTATCCAAACGATGATCATCTAGGTCTACCATGATCAATTTGGCTGGTGAATAGAATTGAGCAGTCAATAGAGCTGCTAAGCCAACTGGACCTGAACCAATGATTGCCACACTACAACCAGGCTCTACTTTCCCTTTTAAGACACCAATTTCATAACCAGTTGGTAAGATATCAGATAACATAACTAAGGCTTCATCAGACAAGTCAGATGGAGTATGATAAAGAGTATTATCAGCATGAGGCACACGAAGATATTCTGCTTGCATACCGTCAATCAAATGTCCAAAAATCCAACCACCTTCGTCTTCACAGTGGGCATAGATTCCCTTTTTACAGTAGTAGCATTTACCACAGGCACAAACACAAGAAATCAAAACCTTATCGCCTTTTTTGAAGTTTGAAACGCCTGCTCCAACTTCCTCTACAATCCCGATTCCTTCATGGCCAAGGATAGTTCCACTCTTACATGCAGGGACATCTCCTTTGATAATATGAAGATCTGTTCCACAAATAGTAGTCTTAACGATACGCACAATAGCATCTGTTGGCTTGCGAATAATTGGTTTGTCAACATCAACAAATGAAGCAAGTCCTGGTTTAACATAAGTATAGGCTTTCATAAAGCTTACCTCCGTTTTTTTATTTGTATTGTTTACATCATAATTGTAAGCCTTTTCATAAATAAAATCAAGTGATATGTGAAGAAATTAACAAATTAAATTTAAAAAAGTAGAAACTAAATTAGTTTCTACTTTAGAGATTATGCTTGATAACGTTTTTCACCATCAAGGTAAGTTGCTACCAATTCCAAATCCTTATCAAGAACGATAAAGTCAGCATCGTAGCCTTCACGAATTTGTCCACAGACATCATCAATGTGAACAGATTTTGCTGGGTTGAGACTGGCCATCATAACTGCTTCATGTGGATTTGCAATGCCCCATTCAACAACATTTTTCAAACCATCTTTAAGTTTGAGAATAGAACCTGCCAAGTTCCCAGTAGATTTGAGACGTGCAGTACCATTTGCAACCACAACTGGGAATTCTCCTAGCATGTAGTCACCATCTTGCAAACCACCCGCTGTCATACAGTCAGTGATAAGAGCAATATTTTCAGTACCTTTTTGTTTAAGTAGGATGTCACAGGCCTTAGGATCAACGTGATGCCCATCGCATATCAATTCAGCATAAGTATGTGGCAATTCATACATAGCACCAACCATACCAAGCTCACGGTGAGTTAACCCACGCATACCATTATAAGCATGAACCCAAACACTTGCACCAGCGTCAACAGCCTTCTTAGCCTGATCAAAAGTTGCATTTGAGTGACCTAAAGCAACAGTAACACCTTCACCAGTAACCGTACGTACAAAGTCCTCAACACCTTCACGTTCAGGTGCAAGGGCAATTTTATTTAGAAGACCATTAGCAGCCTTCTGCCAAGCACGAAATTCATCCATGCGAGGATCTTTCATATATGCAGGATTTTGAGCGCCCTTAAATTCTTCAGTGAAGTAAGGTCCTTCAAAATAAATACCACGAATCTTAGCACCAGATGCTTCTTGATAGCGTGCACCAATGTTCTCAGTAACCGCTAGTAACTGTTCAAATGATGAAGTAAGAGTAGTTGGAAGAAAACTAGTAACACCAGTACTAAGAAGACCTTCACTCATCGTATGAAGTGTACCTTCAATATTGTTATCCATAACATCGACACCACCGAAACCGTGAATGTGAGTATCAACTAGACCCGGTGCAATGCTGTAACCAGAGTAGTCTAAAATTTCAGCATCCTCAGAAATCTCTTCAACGTGCTTACCAAACTTGCCAGCAATAAGTTCCAAATAACCTCCACGACGAATACCATGTGGATAGAAAAATTGATCAGCTTTAATATACTTAGGCATAATGAAATCCTCCTTAAGAAAATATTCTACTATTTATTATGTCAATTACATTATAAACCTTTCAAAAGAATTTGTAAATGGTATAGACCTATTTTTAGTAAAATTTTTTTAAACCTTATTTGAAGAATCATAACAACCCGTCAAACGGATGGTTTGTACCAGGAATATAAGCCTAAATAAAAAGACAAGGTCCTAAAACCTTGTCTTTAATACTATACCGGCGGCCAACAAACTAGTGTTAAAATAAGTTAAAATAAATAACCAAGAAACGATTAAATCAAGATATTATCACACGCTAGTTAGTATTGAAATTGAGGAAATTGACCAGTGGTTGACCAAATAAATTTTAAACTTTTGCTTTAATTTTATAGCCTTGAAATTTAATAATCACAATTTTTTATACATAGTTCGATACCGTGTTCGGCACAATCGGTATAGTCCAATATTCATTCTCAAAAATGGTTTAAATAGCGTAGTCTTTTAAACTATTTTTGTGAATCCAAAAAATCTTCCTATTTATAATAAGAAGATTTTTTTAATTATTCTATAATTGTATAATCTCCACTATCTAACAAGTCTATTACTTTTTGAACAAATTGTGTTGAGAGTAAGTCTGCTATATCAGCTCCATGAGTTTGAAAATTCTCATCTATTTCTTTGATTTCTAATTGAGTATTTTTTTCTGCACTTTCTTCTGTAATTGGGGTATGAAAACTATATTCACCGATTTCATAATATAAAAAATAAAGATGTTTTTTCTCACCTAAGCTGTAATCAAAAAAATCAACTTCCCTATTTCTATCGTAATCATAGTAACTATTTTCCTTAATAATATCATTTATTTTTTCATTATATAGTTTTGTATAATTTTTTTGATAACTATAGACACGTTGTGTTTTCTCCCCTACATACTGTTTATGAATTAATTTTGGTCTGAAGTTTAATAATAAATCTTCTTTCATACTATAGTATTTTTGTTTCTGTTCTTTTGCATTTTCAATATTATTTTCTTTGTATTTGTAGAACCCAGCTTGCTTATAATCTTCTATTTTATCTCGATAGTTTTTTGCTCTTTTATTAACAGAATATATACATTCTGCAATAATTTGATTTGTTATTTCTTTATTCTTAATTAAATCAGTATATTTCTTAGGAGTTCTCATTTTTTAACCCTCACATTATTTCTTTCTTCTAATATATTTTAACAAAAATCTTCCTATTTGTAATAAGAAGATTTTTTCATTATTCTAATTTTTTCTACGTACTGTTACAAGTCCAAATGTTCCAAGAATTGCACCAAATACCAACATCGCAACACTTGAGTTTTCGCCAGTGTTTGGCAATGTTTTTGCACGCTCTACTCTTGAGTAAGTCACTTTTTCGTTTTCTACTAATTTAACAGCAGGCGCTGAGTATGTTTCACGTTTTTCCTTCACAACAACTTTTCCTTGAGCATCCAAAGTCACTTCTTTACCAGTTGCAAGAGCTTTTTGCAATTCGTCAACATTAACTTCAGGAAGCACTTCAGCAGTTGGAGCACCTTTAGGGATAGCGATTACTGTACCGTCAGGAAGTGTTGCAACAACATTTTCTTGAGCTTTCTCTGCAAGGTCAACGAGTTCATCGTAATCTGTTTGCAAGTCAACCAACTTAGCATATTCTGTACGATACGCAGATAACAAGTCTTCAAGAGTAGACTGTGCCGTAGTGAGTTCAGCTTTTGCTGTTTCAAGTTTAGCTTCAGCTTTAGCTTGAGTGTCTTGAGCATTTGCTAGAGCAACAGGTGCGTCCAAATATGCTTGCAATTGTTCAGCCAATTCTTTAGCTTCTTTAACAAGAGCATCTTTTTCAGCAAGAAGTTTAGTAACTTGTTTGTTCAAGCTGTCTAGTTTAGTTTCTTGGTCTTCAAGTTTGGCTGAAGTATTTTCAAGAGCTTGTGACGCAATTGTTTTAACAGTTTTAGCTGATTTAAGTTCGTCTTGAGCTTTTTCAAGAGCAGTTTTCTTGTCAGCTAGACTTGCTGAGAAGTTAGCGACTGCTTCACTTGCTGTAGCTTCACGTTTTTTAGCGTTTTCAAGAGCAATGTTTGCTAAACGTAGGTTGTTTTCAGCAACTTGAGCTTGGAGTGGCGTAGCCATTGCGTCAGCCAAGACTTTTTCAGCTTCAGTTTTCAAGCTGAGTGCGCTTGCGTAATCAGTTGAAGCTGTTGTCAAAGCATTTTTAGCATTTTCTGATGCAGTTTTAGCTTTTTCAAGGTTTGATTCAGCTGTTGCGACAGCTTTTTCAAGAGTTGCGATGTCAGTTTTGTCTTCGATTGGATCTTCTTGGCTACCACTAAATGTGGTTAACATCCAATATTCACCATTGATGTTAGCGATTGTTAGAGCTACTGGTTTATAGGCTTTATTGAATAAGTTACTACTTAGATGTTCCCATTTAGAAGGTTCATCTTCGTATGAAGATAATTCAAATGCTCTAATAACAGCTTGTTTAAGACCATACATTGTTTGTTCGTCACTTCCATTTCCCATAGGCATGAGGTTTTCGATTCCTCCAGGAATGTGACCAGCTGTACGTGGGTCAAGGGCACGTTTTTCGTATTGTTTCGCTTCACGTTTTGAGCGTTCAAGTGTTTCACTTGAAACATATGCTTTTTTATTTTCATTGTAACCAAAATTGTGGTTCAACTGGGTCAACATTTTAGCATAGAATTGGCTGATTTCTACCAATTGGTCATCAGTCAAGTTATTCAAATCAACTGGACGATTTTTATCAGCTTCGCTGATTTTGATAGTGGAAGCACTTGACATTTGAACAGCCATACCGCGCATAACACGTCGAGTTGTTTCGTTATCATTTGCTCCCCACAATTCGTAAGCGTCTTTGTATGTGATATCATTTGATTTTGCACCAATTTTATCACGGAGACTATCAGAGATGTGGAAAGTTGGATTTTGGATATTTACAACATCAACATTTTTGAGTGCATCTTGAGCTTTTGTCAACTCATCTTGAGCTGTTTGCAACTTAGCATCTACTGACTCAGCATGTTGGTTAGCTGTTGCCAATTTTTCTTTAGCCAATTTGACAGCATCATTTTTAGTATTTACATCAGTTTCAGCTGATTTGATAGCTTGGTCGCGGTCTGCATCTGCTTTTGTTGCATTTTTGAATGCAGTTTGTGCGTCAGAGACTGTAGTTTCTGCGTCTTTGACACCTTTTTGAGCTTCTTTCAAGTCCTTCTCAGCATTTGCTAGTCCAGTTCCGTCAAGTGCAGATTCTGCATTTGCCACTGTTTGTTCAGCTGTTTGGACATCTTTTTCAGCTTGTTCAAGATTTTCTTTAGCTGTTGCTACGTCTGATTGCTTTTCAGCAAGAACTGCTGTTTCAGTCTTGATTTGAGCATTTGTAGCTTCAGTTGCTTCTTGGTTAGCAGTTTGTGCTTCAAGGTTTTTAGTTTGAGCATCTTTGACTTCAGCAACTTTGGCAGGTGTTACTTGAGAAGCAATTGCTTCCGCATCTTTGACAGCTTGAGTAGCTGTAGCTACTTCTTTTTCAGTTGAAGCAACAGTAGCTTCTTTTGCTTTTACATCAGCTTTAGCTGTGTCAATCTTAGCTTCAGCATCTTTCACAACAGCTTTCTGAGCGTCAAGAGCAGGTTTCACTGTAGAAGGCGCAGGAACTTCACTCTTTTCAAGTGGTTTCACTTGTGACTTAGTAACAAGAGCTGGTTCATTGACAGCAGTGTCAGAAACAACTGGAGTCGCTTGAGCTTCTTGAGCAAATGCAGTTCCACCAACTGATGCAAGCGCAATAGCTGTTGAAGTTGTTAGGGTTTTCAGTTTCTTCATCATTTTCTCCTTTGATGGCTGATAAAATGAGCTAATTTTTATAGTTTTACTACACTATTTTATCATTATAAAGTGTAATATTCAACACTTATATAGTGTACAAGTGTAATTTGTACTACTTATTATTTATAATTTTTATCTTTAAAATAATAAATGAAGGTAAAAACTATGAATCAAAACAACTTACAAACTTTTATTGCAAAAAGAATTAGATATTTACGACTATCAAAAGGAATTAGCCAAGAAAAACTTTCAGAATTGGCTGGCTTAGGTTCGAAACATATCCATAATATAGAAAATGAAAAATATAATTTTCAAATACAAACGTTAAACAAAATCATTTCGGCTCTTGGAGTAGATGAAAAAACATTTTTTAATTTCGAATTTCCAGAAAAGAGTAAAGAAATTGAAAATATTATCAATCAACTTGAACAAATACCCGAACCACAAAAAACTGAGATAATTGATGCAATATCAACTCTATTAAATAACATAAATAACCGCTAAAAAAATCTTAGCGGTTATTTTTTATTCATTTATTTTCTTTCCTTATAGTATGCAGATTTATTATGAGACGAATAACGCTCCTTCGCCCTGTAATATTCAAAACTAGATTCTCTATCATCATTAACATCAACAATTGTTAAAATATCACTATCATTTTGCCATTGTTCGATATCAATAGGAGTAAAAAATTTTTCAAATAAAGCTGTTAACATAACATCTCGAATCTCCTCTTTTGAAATAGAACCAGCCCATGACCTAAAAACAGCTCTTTCATGCATATCCTTTATCTCATCTTCTGTTACTTCTTCAAAATAGTTTTCACTGTCTATATTGCTTTTATAATCTTTGAACTTATCAAAATCAAATCCGCTCTTCTTAACTAAATATGGTTCACACCGTTTCTCTAATCTATCGAGAATTTCATACTTGAATACCTTTGTTCTGTTTCTACCAAATGTCTTTAACGGAGCTGTTTCCCACTCACCCATAGCTTCCAGTTCTCTTTGAAATTTCGTACGTAAATTTTTTTTAAGATTTTCTGTTTCCTCAATTTGATACTTTTGTATCATGTCATCCATAAAATCAGATAATCGTTTTATTTTTATTTTAAGCATTTTCTTGTCCTCCATAAAATAAAATGTGTATCGTATGCTTTAATTGTACATCGTAAATACCATTTTGTCAAATTTAAAATACACATTTTGTAGATTTTAGAAAAAATTATTGTTAGAATAGACTCATGAAGTTAATGCTCGCGTAGCAAAACTTTAAAAAAATTTTTTATAACGGAGGTACCAGTGATGGTATTTTACAAACATTTTTCTTCCTACTCAATAGCAAACGCTGAAGCTGCTATTGGTAATGAACAAATCATTCTGGTTGGTCTTAAAGCTGAAACACAAGTCAAATTTGAGGATAACAAACCAACCGACGAAGTAACAGGAAAACAAGTTTGGGTCGCAACTGAAACTCATAATCCTTTCAAAATCAAACTCCCTGCAGATTATGATATTGATTTATCTGCTTATAAAATTGGTGATTCTATCGAGTTTGAACATTTAGAAGCAATTGACATGGATCGTAAGATTTATTTTCGTGCAAAAGGTATTAAGAAAGGAAAGTAACATATGGCTTTTTCAATGAATAAAAGCCAAAGTCAAGCCACATCATCAACTTCTGCTGGTGTGGCTGAATTTGGTAAAAACAAATTTGAATTAGAACAATTCATTCTAAGAAATTTGAATAACGCTCTCAATATTAATGATGAATCATCTTATTTAAATTCATTTGATATTAAGGTCGCAAGCAATGATTCTGGCGTTTTTTACATCCCCAATCTCCCTGTCAGTTATTCTTTAAGCAAGAAACTATACTTTGATATTTTTGCAATTCTCGCTGGTATACTTTACCCCTATAAAACTCTTCTCCCCCAAAACAATGCCTACTTCGTCCCTTATGACACTAGAAATCCAAACATGGCTCGGGCTTTCTTCTTCCCATGGTTAGATGGTGTCCCAACTCGTCTAAAGATAAGTAACTTACAAACTTTTATTAAAGAAAAGGTATCAGAAAAATATATTCCTATAATGGAAAACAACGTTGGAATTGACATGACAAAAGTAGTCCACGTTGCCATAAGTGGGGCGAGTGGTCAGGGGAAAACACATTTTGTTCAATATCTCATTTATTGTTTAAAATCTATTACGAATCAAATCATCTGTATTGACCCTAAATTGTCAGATATTTATTTATTAGCTAAAGAGTTAAATTTAGAAGTGTTCTCTCCAACTCAAGGCTCAAACTTGAATAGTTTTATATCAGAATGTAATGCATTACTCGCAAAAGTTATTACTAAACTGTATCAACGTCAAGAGATATTATTAACAGAACCAGATACTAAGTTCGAACGCATTTATATTGTTATTGATGAGCTATTGGCATTAGTGCAGGGGAGTTCAAAACAAGCACGTGAAGCATTTTCTCAATTGTTAGGAACAATTGCTTTACTGGGGAGGCAAACAAATATTAGTCTAATTTTATTAAGTCAACGCTTTGATGCTACGGCTTTTGGAGGTAATACAGCAGTACGTGAACAAATCAACTGTATATTTATTTTAGGTGAAATAAATGCGAACACTTGTCAATTTTTGTTGCCCAACATCAATGTCGATAATATTGTAGTCCCCTCTGGTATCGGCACAGGTATTGTTAAATTTACAGATAGTGACCATCGGACTCATATTATGCCACTATTGACCCCAACATACACGATTAGAAAGGAACAAAGTACATGAAAAATTATTTGAACAAGTATAATGTAATTAATTTTACAATTTTTATTTCATTAATATTCTTTATTTTTGAACGTTTAGCTACATTTCTCATTTTTCAAACACATTTAGAAACATTTTTTAATTTTATTGTTTTTATTTCAGTACTACGTTTAATTTCAATTTTATCATTTTCTTTATTGTTATACATAGTTATTATTGATTTTGGATTTCGAAATGCTGAGTTTGATTATTTCAGAAATAGTATCAAATCATATATCGCTACATACAAGATTAGGCGATTTTGTAGGCAGATAAATGTAGAGCCAAGTTTGGAAGAATCTTCTCGTTACAGCAATTCAAAACAAGAAATTATCAGAAAAGCGAATCGTTCACTGTTGACATTAACTGTTGTTTACTATGAACACAGAGCTGTAGCAAAATGGACTTTTCCAGCCAATTGTGAAAGTTATAATATTATGGAAGAATTATTGGCACAGGCAAAAAGAGAATTAAATCAGTTAGACAGTAATTATTTATTTAATGATTTCATTAGATTAGAAAATAGTAGAACATTCAGCTCAACAGCATTTAGAAAAAAATAATAGTGCGGTGTACTGCTGCTGAAGGCAGGCAGGTACACCAGCACCAAAATATTTAAACAATCCATGTCTAATGAATAAGAATTTTATGTTGTGATGTGTCAAGGAAATATGATGTTTGTTTGGATGTGGATGCACAGTTTTCTCCGTCAGTGCATCCACATCAACAACATATCTAATCAACACAAATCAACACAAACTATTCATTTTGTGTCAAAAACAGAAAGGATTTTTATGAAAATTAATCAAAATGATAGAAAACGAAAATTTTTTGGTCAAATTTCTTTCGAATATGAACATAATGCAAATTCAAAATTAACTGAAAAAGATTTTCGTGAATCAGTTATTCAACGGATTAAAGACTATTGTAAAAATGAAGAAGATAGGTATCATATTATTTTTCACGATAAAGATTTAAAAGATGACGGAAGTTCAAAACCACTACATGCACATTTTTATATTGATTTCAAGCATGCTCATACTTACATATCAGTATTTAAGGCTCTATCAATTTCAAGGGAACAAAATTTAGAATTTGTTCGTAGTTCGATAAAAGCATGCCGATATCTTACACATCGCAAAGAACGTAACATGGAAGAACACAAATTTCCTTACGAAGTTTCGGAAGTCATTTCATCAGAAAATACAAACTATATCTATGATATCATGGGAAAAATCAAAAATCATAGCAAAGAAAAATCTGACAATGGTCTAGAAATAGACGATTATTGTTTAGAATTAAGCTATCTAATCTCAGAAGAAGGCTTACTTACAACTGAAGCAAAACAACAATTATTTGAGCAATTCACTCAACGTATAGCACAAAAAGCGTGGAATTCAAATAAAAGACAATTTGAGGAAAACAGACAAGAATATATTCATAAGGAGTTTATTCGTATGAGCAAGGGCGAACGAAATCACACAGGTATTTATATTCAAGCTGAAGGGGGAACAGGAAAATCATATTTAGCACGCTTACTTGCAGAAGAACGTGATAGATTAGGAGCACATACCCCATCAATAAATAAAAAGCGTTTTGATTTAGGTTCTGGCTACAAAGGGGAAAAAACAATTGTAATCAATGAATTAGATGCAAGTTGTGGCATGACTTTTCGAGAGTTATTTCAGATACTAGAACCAGATTCAGCTACACAGTTAAGTTCACGGTTTAAAGATGCGTATATCATCAATGATTTAACAATTATCACAAATTCAGATAGTTATTGGGATTGGTGTGATTCGTGGTTTGGAAAGAAAAATAAAGAATATCATCAGCTAATGCGAAGAATTAGATTTGTAATTAAAATGATTCACGATGAAAAGAATAAGGTTATCAAAATTGAATTATGGAATTATACAGCAACACGTGATTTAAAAGAAAAAGCAAAACAAGCATTTAAAAAATTAGAGACGTATACACTAAACAGTGTAGAAAATGAAGAAGAATTTCGAAAAATTGCTTCAGATATATTAGAAAGAATTAAGAAAGAAAAAAATATTGATAGTAAAAGAAAAGTTATCACTACAGACTCAACCGACCAAAGTGAGTGCAGTGATAACTAAAACTAGTAGAAATAATCAATACTATTTCTGCTTCTATTTTATCATAGAATAAGGAAAAATTATATGACAGATAAGATTTTAATCAAAATAGACAATTTAGAAGTAAATCTTCCCAACACACATATCATTGTAGAAAAGGAAGAATATCTCAATATGAAGAAGCAAGCTTCAGAAGGGAAATATATGAGCTTATCCGAGGTTTTAGAGATGGTTTCAGTCTCTAGGCCTTGGCTGTTAGAAAATGTTCTCTATAGGTCTGATATTCGCTCAAAAATCGATATTGAGAAGAATAAAGATGGTTTTGTAAAATATCCAGACAGTCAGGGCGGACGGTACTACTTTTTAGCCAGCAAAACGAAACAATTTTTTGAAGAAAACTTTGCAGAAATCTTTAGTTTATGATACGATAATCAAGATAATATCTTGGTTATCGTCTTTTAGAAAGAGGTAATCATGTCAGTTTCATTCAGAAAACGAGGAAAAAAGAATTTATGGGATTATAGAATTTTTGATAAAAATAAAAAGGTAGTTGCTTCAAATTCAGGCTTTAAGACAAAAAGAGAAGCTGAAATTGAAGCGTTAGCTCTTGAGTTAAAATTGCTTAATGGTGCAATAATTGATAAAAATATTACATTTTATGCTCTATGGGAAAAGTGGCTAGAATTAACAGTTAAACCACTTGGAAAAGCGGAATCTACTTTCAATAAGCATCAAATACGTGGTAAATTCATTCAAGCATATTTTAAAGATAAACCAGCCTTAAAAATTAAAGCAAGCGAATATCAAGAATTTATTAATAAGTACGCTGAAACAAATTGTCGTGACAATGTTAGTAGAATGAATGCAGAAATTAGAAATGTTATTGTATTTGCGAAAAGAGATAAACTTAATATTGAAGATTTTACTGAAGGTGTTATTCTTTCAGGACGTCCTCCTAAAAAAAGAAGAGATGAAAAATATATTCATAGCTTTAATGACTATCAAAAACTAGTAACATATTTAGAAAACAATCTTGATTTAACAACTTCAATTGTACCGTATTTACTATTGATTCAACTAAAAACGGGATTACGTGCGGGAGAGGTTGCAGGACTCACATGGGATTGTGTGTTGTGGGAAAGTTCAGAAATCAAGACTTATAGACGATATGATACAGCTAGAAAACGATGGACAAACCCAAAAACAGAAGAATCAATTCGTACAATTCCAATTGACAATGATACTTTAACTATTCTAAAAAAATTAAAACAAGAACAAACTGTATTCATTGAAAACGGCACAATTACAAATAACGAAAATATGCTTTTAGTAGATTTAAATTATAAGATTGTAACAAATGCAGGAATCAATAAGCATCTAAAGCAAATTTTAAAAGATTTGAAAATTTATCCGCAGACTATGACAAGTACAGGTTTGAGACATACATATTGTTCAACAATGTTAGCAATGGGTGTTGATATTTGGGCAGTTTCAAAGTTAATGGGGCATCGAGATATTAAGCAAATAACTGAAACTTACGGTCATCTGATAAAGGAAAAAGCAGAAATTGAGAACAATAAAGTTCGTGCAGTATTAACAAGTTTAGTTAAAAAATAGAATTATTGACCAAAAGTTTACCAAATCAAAAAGAAACGTTGATTTAACAACGTTTCTTAATACTATATTATACCGGCGGCCGGGGTCGAACCGGCACGTCCTTGCGGACACTGGATTTTGAGTCCAGCGCGTCTGCCAATTCCGCCACGCCGGCAAAGTATAACTGGGGTAGCTGGATTCGAACCAACGCATGAGGGAGTCAAAGTCCCTTGCCTTACCGCTTGGCTATACCCCAATAATATAAATAGGCGAGTGAGGGGAATCGAACCCCCGAATGTCAGAGCCACAATCTGATGTGTTAACCACTTCACCACACCCGCCATAATTTAACAAACACGGGCAGTAGGAATTGAACCCACACTGAAGGTTTTGGAGACCTTAGTTCTACCTTTAAACTATGCCCGTTACTATGGAAGGGGAGGGATTCGAACCCCCGAACCCGAAGGAGCGGATTTACAGTCCGCCGCGTTTAGCCTCTTCGCTACCCTTCCTTAATAATATAAATGGCGCGAGACGGAATCGAACCGCCGACACATG
>NZ_KV817807.1:426-760 GCF_001814775.1 Streptococcus sp. HMSC067H01 | reverse complement strand
GAAGTTAAGAAAGCTAATCCAACCGTAACAGATGTAACGATAGGTAATGACGGTACAACCACAGTCACTTATCCAGATGGAACTACAGCGGTTATCCCAGCCGATAAGACAGTTAAGAAATCAGATGATAATAGTACTAAGGATCCAGCCGTAACGCCAGTTGTAGATCCAAGCAACTTGACTGATGCGGAAAAAGCTAAGGTAACCGACGAAGTTAAGAAAGCTAATCCAACTGTAACAGATGTAACAGTAGGTAATGACGGTACAGCAACTATTACTTACCCAGATGGCACAACAGCCGTAATCCCAGCCGATAAGACAGTTAAGAAATCAG
>NZ_KV817807.1:0-326 GCF_001814775.1 Streptococcus sp. HMSC067H01 | reverse complement strand
AGTTAAGAAAGCTAATCCAACCGTAACAGATGTAGCAGTCGGCACCGACGGTACAGCCACAGTCACTTATCCAGACGGAACAACAGCCGTTATCCCATCAGATAAGACAGTTAAGGAATTAGCAGATAAAGAAATTAAGGATCCATCAGTAACTCCGGTTACAGATCCAAGCAACTTGACTGATGCAGATAAAGCTAAGGTAGCTGACGAAGTTAAGAAAGCTAACCCAACAGCAAGCAAGGTTGAAGTAGGTACCGACGGTACAGCTACAGTCACTTACCCAGATGGCACAACAGCCGTTATCCCAGCAGATAAGACAGTTAAGA
>NZ_KV817806.1 GCF_001814775.1 Streptococcus sp. HMSC067H01 | reverse complement strand
CTGGTTGACCTGGTTTGCTTGGATCTTTTGGATCATTTGGATATTTCACATCTGGTGTTGATGGGAACTTAGGATCATCAGATTTCGGAACCAAGTTTCCAAGTGGTTTGTAGGTTACTGTATCTGTTGCTTCAGGATTTTCTGGAGTAACTGTCTTACCACCAGCTTCTGTCTTATCAGCGTAGTAACCTGGAATTACTGGTACAGATACCTTACCGTAAGTATGGTTCTTCTCATTCCATGTTGTAGTTCCATCAGCTTTGTTTTCTTTACCCGTAAACGTAAAGTCATCTTGGACATTGTCTCCTGGAGTCTTATCGCCTGCTCCTTCAAACTTAACTGTTTGTTTAGTTGGTTTCTTCACATCATTTACGATTGGTACGTAGATGATTGGTGTGTCAGTACCTGGATTTTCAGGAGTGATTGGTGTTCCTGGTTCTACTGGTTTACCTGGTTTGCTTGGAT
>NZ_KV817805.1 GCF_001814775.1 Streptococcus sp. HMSC067H01 | reverse complement strand
AGTTACTGTTGGGTTAGCTTTCTTAACTTCTTCTACTACCTTAGCTTTTTCGGCATCAGTCAAGTTACTTGGATCTGTAACTGGGGTTACAGCTGGGACCTTAAGTTCCTTATCTGCTGATTCCTTAACTGTCTTATCTGCTGGGATAACAGCTGTTGTGCCATCTGGGTAAGTAACTGTAGCTGTACCATCATTACCTACTGTTACATCTGTTACAGTTGGAT
>NZ_KV817804.1:127053-151686 GCF_001814775.1 Streptococcus sp. HMSC067H01 | reverse complement strand
TGCAAGCACATCAGCATCTGAGTCAGCAAGCACATCTGTTGTTACAAGTAAGGGAATGCCAGAGAGCTTATCGCTTGATAGCTTAGATATCGATAGTGTGATTACATCGGATTCGATCAGCACATCAGTATCGCAATCACTATCATTATCAGTAAGTACTAGCCAATCAATGGCACATTCGACTTCAACTAGTCAAACTCCTCAAGCTGATAGCAGTAAAACACGTAAGCAACTTCCAAATACTGGAACAACAGCTTCAGCTACAAATGCTCTTCTTGGAGCTGTAGCAGGTCTAACAGGATTAGGATTAGTGGCTAAACGTCGTAAGCGTGATGATGAAGAATAAATCTTCTAACGATTCTATTAGTTGATTAATTCGATCAAAAAACCTGAAAGATATAACTTTCAGGTTTTTTAGTTTTATAATATTTGTGCTTGGTAAATATCTATAAACATTTCGGGAACTTTTTATAATTTTTGCAAAATAAAAAACTAGCCATTGAATTAGTAGCAGTTACTAGATTCTATGACTAGTTCTAAAGTTTAAGGTTTAGACTTGATAATTTTAGTTTGTTTAGATAGGGATAGGAGTGTTTCGTCACTTAATTTAGAATCAGTGATAATAGTATCGATATCTGAAATGTTGTAAAATGTAAAGAAATCAAACTTATCAAATTTGCTATGGTCAGCTAGGAGATACTTTTTATTGGCATTTTCCAGTGCTAATTTCTGAGATTCCCCTTCGTCTTCACTAAAAGTAGCGATAGCTTGATCCTTGATACCATTACAACTAACGAAGGCTTTTGAAAATTGCAAACTGGCAATATCTTGGAGGGTTAGAGTGCCTACAAAGGCTCCAGTAATTGAACGATAATTACCACCGATTAGAATTAGATCAGTTAACTTACGCTCGTTTAGAATGAGAAATACAGGCAAACTATTGGTAACAACACGAATGTTATCGATAGAAAGCTCACGCGCAAAGAACTCTAAGGTAGTACCTGGACCAATAAAAATAGTTTCTCTTTCTTCAACTAAATGACCAGCAAAGCGAGCAATTTCTTGCTTTTCTGCTGTCTGTAACCCCTGTTTTTCAACGTTAGAACGCTCATTGTTTAACAAAGAACCTGTTCGAAGTTTTTCGGCTCCACCATGAACACGAACCAGTAAATCTTTATCTGCTAACTCTTGTAAATAACGTCTAGCAGTCATATCTGAAATATCTAGGCGACTCATAATCTCTTTAACAGTGATCGTTCCTTTTGTATTAACAATTTCTAAGATAGTATCTAATTTTTCTTGCTTAAGCATCGGATCACCTCCATATCTATTACTATAATACCATAAACTAGAAAATCAATCAATGTAAAGAACAAAAATAAACAAAAACAAAAAAACATCTGGTTTTTTAAACAAGTCAGATGTTTTTTTAAAGTCTTGTATTAATCTAGACCATAGTTATAGTCGTCATCTTGCATAGCTTCAACTTCACCAAGTAGGTAACCATTACCAACTTGAGAGAAGAAGTCGTGGTTTGATGTACCAGTTGAAATCCCGTTCATAACAATTGGGTTTACATCGTCCGCTGAGTCCGGGAAGAGAGGGTCTTGTCCCAAGTTCATAAGGGCCTTATTAGCATTGTAGCGAAGGAAGGTTTTGACTTCTTCTGTCCAACCAACACCGTCATAGAGGCTTTCTGTGTAGCCTTCTTCATTCTCGTAGAGAGTGTAGAGCAGGTCGTACATCCATTCTTTGAGTTTTTCTTGTTCTTCTTCTGGTAATTCGTTGAAACCAAGCTGAAACTTGTAGCCAATGTAGGTTCCATGAACTGACTCATCACGAATGATTAACTTGATGATCTCAGCTACGTTAGCCAACTTGTTATTTCCTAGATAGTAGAGTGGAGTGAAGAAACCAGAGTAGAAGAGGAAGGTTTCAAGGAAAACACTAGCTACTTTCTTTTCAAGTGGCGTTCCGTTTAGGTAGATTTCATTGATAATTTCAGCTTTTTTCTGAAGATATGGATTGGTATTAGTCCATTCAAAAATTTCTTCAATTTCAGACTTGGTATTTAAGGTTGAGAAGATAGAAGAATAAGATTTGGCATGAACAGATTCCATAAACTGGATATTGTTAAAAACAGCTTCCTCGTGAGGTGTACGAATATCAGCACGAAGAGCCTGGACACCAGTTTCTGATTGCATGGTGTCAAGAAGGGTCAAACCACCAAAAACTTTACCAACAAGATCTTTTTCCTTGTTAGAAAGCTTTCTCCAGTCATCCAAGTCGTTTGACAAGGGGATGCGCGTATCGAGCCAGAATTGCTCCGTCAGTTTTTCCCAGGTTGATTTGTCGATGACATCTTCGATGGCATTCCAGTTAATGGCTTTGTAGTAAGTTTTCATTTGAAATCTCTTTCTGTATGTAGTAATGCGATAACATAATCATTCTTATTTTATCATAATTCTATGCTATAATCGAACAAAAAGTCGGAAGCCCGACTTTTATGTTCTTACATGATTTTATCAGAAAAATACGTTTAATAGATTGAGTAAATGCGATACTTTTGAGAGACGAATTAAATCACACAGCTCTCACATTGGTTGGCACCAACTTCTCCGCCGTCATCTGTGAAGGTACGGACGTAGTAGATAGACTTGATGCCCTTGTTAAAGGCGTAGTTACGAAGGATAGACAAGTCACGTGTCGTTTGTTTGTTTTCTTTCTTCCATTCGTAAAGTCCTTTTGGAATATCACTACGCATGAAGAGAGTGAGTGAAAGTCCTTGGTCCACGTGCTCTGTTGCAGCTGCGTAAACATCAATAACTTTACGCATATCCATGTCGTAAGCAGAAGTGTAGTAAGGAATGGTTTCTGTTGACAATCCTGCAGCAGGGTAGTAGATCTTACCAATTTTCTTCTCTTGGCGTTCTTCGATACGTTGCGTAATTGGATGGATAGAAGCAGATACATCGTTGATATAACTGATAGAACCATTTGGTGCTACAGCAAGTCGATTTTGGTGGTAAAGACCATCTGTTTTAACTTTATCTCGAAGTTCAGCCCAATCAGCAGCAGTAGGGATAAAGATATCTTTGAAGAGTTCTTTAACACGGTCTGATTTCGGAAGAAATTCTCCAGTCAAATACTTATCAAAGTAGCTTCCGTTAGCATAGTCTGATTTCTCAAAGTTGTGGAAGGTAACACCACGTTCACGTGCGATATTGTTTGACTCAACCAAGGTCCAGTAGTTCATAAGCATAAAGTAGATACTTGTAAATTCAACGGACTCAGGAGATCCATATTCAATCAGTTGTTGTGCAAGATAGCTGTGAAGTCCCATAGCACCAAGTCCAAAGGTGTGAGCTTGGCTATTTCCATGGTCAATCGTAGGTACAGCTACGATGTGTGAACTATCTGTAACGAAAGTAAGGGCACGGACCATGGCGCGGATAGAACGACCAAAGTCAGGTGAAGTCATCATGTTGACCACGTTTGTTGAACCAAGGTTACATGAGACATCAGTCCCCATTTTAAGGAATTCTTGAGCATCATTGATAAGACTTGGTTCTTGCACTTGGAGAATCTCAGAACACAAGTTACTCATGATAATCTTACCATCAACAGGATTTGCACGGTTAGCTGTATCAATGTTGACTACATACGGATAGCCAGATTCTTGTTGCAATTTAGAAATTTCAGTTTCCAAATCACGCGCCTTGATTTTTGTCTTACGGATGTTTGGATTTGCGGCTAGCTCATCGTATTTTTCAGTGATATCAATGTAGTTGAAAGGTACGCCATACTCTTTTTCAACAGAATAAGGACTGAAGAGATACATTTCTTCATTTTTACGTGCTAATTCGTAGAATTTATCTGGTACCACAACACCAAGTGAGAGAGTCTTGACACGAACTTTTTCATCGGCATTTTCTTTCTTTGTTGAAAGGAAGGCGATAATGTCTGGGTGGAAGACGTTGAGGTAAACAACCCCAGCACCTTGACGTTGCCCAAGTTGGTTTGAGTAAGAGAAGCTATCTTCGAAAAGCTTCATAACCGGAACGACACCAGAAGCAGCACCCTCGTATCCTTTAATAGGAGCTCCAGCTTCACGAAGGTTGCTGAGGGAAATTCCGACCCCACCACCGATACGTGAAAGTTGAAGAGCAGAGTTGATAGAACGTCCGATAGAGTTCATATCATCTGTTACCTGGATCAAGAAACAAGATACCAATTCACCACGACGCGCACGACCTGCATTCAAGAAAGAAGGAGTAGCAGGTTGATAACGTTGGTGGATGATTTCATTAGCGATATCAATAGCAATCGCTTCATCACCATCAGCAAAGTAAAGAGCATTAAAGAAGACGCGGTCTTCCATGCTCTCAAGATAGTACTCCCCATCATTAGTCTTCAAAGCATATTGATTATAGAATTTATAGGCAGCCATGAAAGACTTAAATTGGAAGTTTTGATCTTTAATAAATTGAGATAGTTCTTCCAAAAATTCTGGACGGTATTTCTTGATAAATGCTGTTTCAATATAGTTATGTTCAATAAGGAAATTAATTTTATCCGTAATTGAATTAAAAACCATTGTATTAGGTACAACATTTTCTTTAAAGAAGGCTTCAAGAGCTTCCTTGTCTTTGTGAAGCATGATTTGTCCATTCACAGGACGGTTAATTTCGTTATTAAGACGGAAGTAAGTCACATCTTCAAGTTGTTTTAATCCCATAAAAAATCCTTTATCTAATTACAAAAGAAAGGCTTCTAAGATAGACATAGAAGCTTTTGTCTTGATTCTTAAGCAAGTTGTTTGAGTTTACCTGGTTGGAAACCAGAGAAAACTTCTGTTGGTGTCTGAATGATAGGAGCGGCACTAAAGCCAAGCTCTTTCACTTGATCAATGTATTCAGGCTGTTCATCAAGATTGATTTCTTTATATTCAACATTATTACTGTCCAAAAAGCGTTTGGTCATTTTACATTGGACACAGTTGTTTTTAGAATATACGGTTACCATTTCTGTAACTCCTCTTTAAAAAATTATTACTTTCTTAGTATATCAGAAAAAAAAACTTTGTCAACTTTCTAAAACTAAATCTTGTGTAATTGTTTTACTGATTTTACCTACAAACACAATATATAGTGTGGGTTTTGAAAGCAACTAGCGAAAAAGCATTATTTCAATGATTAGGATTTTCACCAAAACTACATACTGTGTTTTGCTAAATAATATAGAAGATTTTCTGCAAGTTATCTGAAAGGAAATTGAAGAAAGTCCATAAAACACTTGAAAAATATCAATGAAGGTGATATAATACTAAATTGTAAGGGTTATCAGATATAACCCAACAAGAAAACTATTAAAGGAGAGTCAAACTATGGCTTCTAAAGATTTCCACGTAGTGGCAGAAACAGGTATCCACGCACGTCCAGCAACATTGTTGGTACAAACTGCTAGCAAATTTGCTTCAGATATCACTCTTGAGTATAAAGGTAAATCAGTTAACCTTAAATCTATCATGGGTGTAATGAGTCTTGGTGTTGGTCAAGGTGCTGACGTTACAATCACTGCTGAAGGTGCAGACGCTGATGACGCTATCGCTGCAATCTCAGAAACAATGGAAAAAGAAGGATTGGCATAAGGAAATGACAGAAATGCTTAAAGGAATCGCAGCATCTGACGGTGTTGCAGTTGCAAAAGCATATCTACTCGTTCAACCGGATTTATCATTCGAGACTGTTACAGTCGAAGATACAAATGCAGAAGAGGCTCGTTTGGATGTTGCTCTTGAAGCTTCTCAAAACGAGCTTTCTCTTATCCGCGAGAAGGCTGTAGGTACGCTTGGTGAAGAAGCGGCACAAGTATTTGACGCTCACTTGATGGTTCTTGCTGACCCTGAATTGATCGGTCAAATCAAAGAAACTATCCGTGCTAAGAAAGTGAATGCAGAAGCAGGTCTGAAAGAAGTTACAGACATGTTTATCACAATCTTTGAAGGCATGGAAGACAACCCATACATGCAAGAACGTGCAGCGGATATCCGCGACGTAACAAAACGTGTATTGGCTAACCTCCTTGGTAAAAAATTGCCAAACCCAGCTTCTATCAATGAAGAAGTGATCGTGATTGCTCACGACTTGACTCCATCTGATACAGCTCAATTGGACAAAAACTTTGTAAAAGCTTTTGTAACAAACATTGGTGGACGTACAAGTCACTCAGCTATCATGGCTCGTACACTTGAAATCGCTGCTGTTTTGGGTACAAACAATATCACTGAAATTGTCAAAGATGGTGACCTACTTGCCGTTAACGGTATTACAGGTGAAGTGATTATCAACCCTAGTGAAGAACAAGCGGCTGAATTTAAAGCAGCTGGTGAAGCTTACGCTCAACAAAAAGCTGAGTGGGCACTCTTGAAAGATGCTCAAACAGTTACTGCTGACGGTAAACACTTCGAATTGGCTGCCAACATTGGTACTCCAAAAGACGTTGAAGGTGTTAACGAAAACGGTGCAGAAGCTGTAGGTCTTTACCGTACAGAGTTCTTGTACATGGATTCTCAAGACTTCCCAACTGAAGACGAACAGTACGAAGCGTACAAGGCTGTTCTTGAAGGAATGAACGGTAAACCAGTTGTCGTTCGTACAATGGATATCGGTGGTGACAAGGAGCTTCCTTACTTCGATATGCCACATGAAATGAACCCATTCCTTGGTTTCCGTGCTCTTCGTATCTCTATCTCTGAAACTGGAGATGCAATGTTCCGCACTCAAATCCGTGCCCTTCTTCGTGCTTCTGTACACGGTCAATTGCGTATCATGTTCCCAATGGTTGCGCTTTTGAAAGAATTCCGTGCAGCTAAAGCAGTATTCGATGAAGAAAAAGCAAACCTTCTTGCTGAAGGTATCGCAGTTGCGGATGACATCCAAGTTGGTATCATGATTGAAATTCCTGCGGCAGCTATGCTTGCAGACCAATTTGCAAAAGAAGTAGACTTCTTCTCAATTGGTACAAACGACTTGATCCAATACACAATGGCAGCAGACCGTATGAACGAGCAAGTTTCATACCTTTATCAACCATATAACCCATCAATCCTTCGTTTGATCAACAACGTTATCAAAGCAGCTCACGCTGAAGGTAAATGGGCTGGTATGTGTGGTGAGATGGCTGGTGACCAAACAGCTGTTCCACTTCTTGTCGGAATGGGCTTGGATGAGTTCTCTATGTCAGCTACATCTGTACTTCGTACACGTAGCTTGATGAAGAAACTTGACACTGCTAAAATGCAAGAATACGCTAACCGCGCTCTTACAGAATGTTCAACAATGGAAGAAGTTCTTGAACTATCTAAAGAATACGTTGACTTCGATTAATCAATTACAAATCCTTGTAGCTTCTAGCTATGAGGACTTTTTCTTCTCTTTTTGTAGAAAACTCCATCTGTAAAATTTATCAAAAATATGGTAAAATAGACAAGGGAAAATACAAGGAGGCTACAATGCAAAATAGACCAATCATTATCGGAGTAACAGGGGGATCTGGAGGAGGAAAGACAAGCGTATCTAAAGCAATCTTATCGCATTTTCCAAACGAGAAAATAGCTATGATTGAGCATGATTCCTACTATAAAGATCAATCTCATCTAACCTTTGAAGAACGAATCAAAACCAACTATGACCATCCTTTTGCTTTTGATACTGATTTGATGATTGCGCAAATCAAAGAGTTGTTGGCAGGACGTCCAGTTGATATTCCTACCTACGACTATGCTGCTCATACCAGAAGTTCTAAAACCTATCGCCAAGAACCTCAAGATGTCTTTATTGTAGAAGGAATCTTGGTTTTGGAGGACAAACGTCTTCGTGATTTGATGGATATCAAGATTTTCGTAGATACAGATGATGATGTCCGTATCATTCGTCGTATTAAGCGTGATATGGAAGAACGTGGTCGTAGTTTAGATAGCGTTATTGACCAGTATCTTGGTGTAGTGAAACCCATGTATCATCAATTTATCGAGCCAACAAAGCGTTATGCAGATATCGTTATTCCAGAAGGTGTGACTAATACAGTAGCTATTGATTTGCTAACAACAAAGATTGAAAAGATTTTAGAAGAAGCACGTCTTGCCCAATAATAAGCAGATAAAAAGGCTGTGGGAAAGTAAAGATTTTATCAAGATTGAACCTTTTTCTCATATCCGTGAATCTTTACAATCATGCTTTTAGATAGAGAAAAATATTGTTTCAAAGGATTTTTTGACTCTTTAAGATTCACTAAATGCTGGAGCAGAGTTTCAGCGCAAATAAAAATCGAGGTCGGGATTTTCCCGACCTCTTATTTTTTGATTTTTTCAAGTCTCGGAACAATAACTAGGGTGAGTATTGCTGAGATAATCAGTTCTGCGATAGAGTTTGTTGAGATAACAGTAGCTAATAGTTTCTGGATATTTCCATCAAAAACATTTCCAAAAAGGAAGAAGATACCGCCTAGTACAAATACAGTATTAGTAAGGGAACCGAGTGCCCCCGCTAAGATAAGCCCCGCTTTGTTTCTGAGGAGTTTATAGACAAAGTATGGTGTTAAACCAATTAAGATACGAGGAATAATAGCAATAGCAAGTGAAGCTAGATTCCCATTTGGTACGAAAGGAGAGAAGAGGTAGCTAGTTGGGAGAATAGTGATCGTATTGACAGTCAAGCTAATCATTCCCATCAAGAAACCTAAGATAGCCCCAATCCGTGGTCCGTAGATGATACTAGCAATGATGACTGGGATATGGACGATGGTTGGCTTAATTGGAAAGGGCAAGACATTAAAGACAATAGAGCTCAGCAAATGAATGACAATCATGCTGGCAAAAAAGATAGCAATAGGAGCAATATTAGAGCGTTTGTTCATGAAGTTTTTCCTTTATCTGTTGTAAAATAGTATCAAGATCAGCAAGAGCACCACGTCCTACATCGCCACAGGCCAGTAGGGACTCTTTTGGAGCAATAATTGTATAACCATAAGTTTCTAAAGTTTTTAAGTTTGTTTGAGTTGCTGGATGGTCATACATTTTGGTATTCATAGCAGGCGCCACTAGTTTTGGAACATAGTGGGGCAAGGCAAGAGCAGTAGAGGTTACCATATTGTCGGCAAAACCATATGCTACTTTTGCAATCGTATTAGCGGTAGCAGGGGCAAGGATAAACAAATCTGTTTCTTTGCCTAACTCGATATGATTGACTTTATCAGGATAAGGTTCCCGCATAACATCCAGATGTACGGTATTTTGAGATAGGACTTGAAGGGTTAAAGGTTGAATAAAGGCAGTCGCAGCCTGGGTCATAAGTACCGTAACAGAATGCCCCTGTTTCTTCAAGTTACTAACCAAATCAGCAGCCTTGTAAGAAGCGATAGAGCCTGTAACAGCGAGTGTAATACGAGCCATAATTTTCCTTTCTAACGATCAAATCCTTGAATTCTCTTGACTAAAAAGTCAGCGATTTCTTTCTTGCTAGTAGCAAGCTGATAATCTTTTTCTTCTACTAGATAAGCCAGGTGCTGATCAGCATTAATCTGAGTGAGGTCATTAGCGACAATCAAGTCAGCTTGATTCTTTTCAAGACTTTCTCTAGCGATTTGAATCAGATGCTCCTTGGTAACATCGACAAGCAGTTTAAAGCCGATGAGATGAATACTTGGGTTCCATTCTTTGACAAGAGAAATAATTTTAGGATTTTTCTTGAGAAATAGGACTTGCACCTCATCCTTAGAGGAGATCTTTGTTTCCATATTTTTCTTATGCAAAAACTCACTTAAATCTTGGCTTGCTTGAACTTGGTCAAGACCAGTCATGTAAACAGGACTATAGTCAGAAACTGCCATGGAATGAATCAAAACTTGATAATCAGGAACAATCCGTTTCATCTCTCGAAGTAAATCGGAAGTGTTTTTGATTTCAATGATGGATAAATTTGAGTGTGGAGCTGGTTTTAACGCTTGTTGCGTAGTAATCAGACAGACCTGATGCCCAGCCTTTAGTAAAGCCTCAGTTATTACTTTACCAAGTCTACCGGTAGAGTGGTTGGTAATGGAGCGAACTCTATCAATGGCTTCGCTTGTACCACCAGATGTAACTAAAATTTTCATAGAACTATTGTACAAAAAAATGAGCAGTAAGTAAAATGAAAGCGATAAAATATTATGTGAAATCCCAACTTTAAACTATAGTTAAAACTTATAAAGGCATATAAAAATTTAAATAGTAGCCGATAAATCCTTTAAGGGTGCTATATTTACGAACATTATCAAGCTTTATGTCTGTTAAAAATCTTGTTTTGTGTTATAATGAATTAACACATTTGAGGTAGAGGAGTTTGTTATGAAAACAGATATTGAAATTGCACAAAGTATCGAATTAAAACCAATAGTTGATGTTGTTGAGAAACTTGGTATTTCATACGATGATTTGGAGTTGTATGGAAAATATAAGGCTAAGCTAAGCTTTGATAAGATTCGTGAGGTTGAAAGTAATCCAGTCGGTAAATTGATTTTAGTTACTGCTATCAATCCAACACCTGCTGGTGAAGGAAAGTCAACTATTACCATCGGGCTTGCGGATGCTTTGAATAAGATTGGCAAGAAAACCATGATTGCTATTCGCGAACCTTCTCTTGGTCCTGTCATGGGGATTAAAGGTGGGGCAGCAGGTGGTGGTTATGCTCAAGTATTACCAATGGAAGACATCAACCTTCACTTTACTGGAGATATGCACGCTATCACAACTGCAAACAATGCTCTCTCTGCCTTGATTGACAACCATTTGCACCAAGGAAATGAGCTAGGAATCGACCAACGTCGTATTCTTTGGAAACGTGTTGTTGACTTAAACGACCGTGCTCTTCGCCATGTAACTGTTGGTCTTGGTGGCCCGCTTAATGGTATTCCACGTGAAGATGGTTTTGATATCACAGTTGCTTCAGAGATCATGGCTATCCTTTGTTTGGCAACTGATATTGAAGATTTGAAACGTCGTTTGGCAAATATCGTCATCGGCTACCGTTATGACCGTACACCAGTTTCGGTTGGTGATTTACAGGTTGAGGGTGCCTTAGCATTGATTTTGAAAGATGCTATCAAACCAAACTTGGTGCAAACAATCTATGGAACACCAGCATTCGTACACGGTGGTCCATTTGCCAATATTGCCCACGGCTGTAACTCTGTATTGGCGACAAAAACAGCTCTTCGTTTAGCTGATTATACTGTAACAGAAGCTGGCTTTGGTGCAGACCTTGGTGCAGAGAAGTTCCTGGATATCAAGACTCCAAACTTGCCAACAGCTCCAAGTGCAGTAGTCATTGTAGCGACTCTTCGTGCCCTTAAAATGAATGGTGGAGTTGCAAAGGATGCTCTGACAGAGGAAAATGTGGAAGCAGTACGTGCTGGATTTGCAAACTTGAAACGCCACGTTGAGAATATCCGTAAGTTCGGCATTCCAGCGGTTGTTGCTATCAATGAATTTGTTTCAGATACAGAAGCGGAAATTGCAGCTTTGAAAGAACTGTGTGCTTCAATCAATGTACCAGTCGAATTAGCTAGCGTATGGGCTGATGGAGCTGAAGGAGGAGTTTCTCTGGCTGAAACTCTCGTAAAAACAATCGACGAAAACCCAGCAAACTACACACGTCTCTATGACAACGACCTTTCTGTTCAAGAAAAAATTGAAAAGATTGTGACTGAAATATACCGTGGTAGCAAGGTTAACTTTGAGAAGAAAGCTCAAACTCAAATCGCTAAAATCGTTCAAAACGGATGGGACAAATTACCAATCTGTATGGCCAAAACTCAATACAGTTTCTCAGATAATCCAAATGCTCTTGGTGCACCTGAAAACTTTGAAATTACTATTCGTGAACTGGTACCAAAACTTGGTGCAGGCTTCATCGTTGCCTTAACTGGTGATGTCATGACTATGCCTGGACTTCCAAAACGACCAGCAGCTCTCAACATGGATGTAGAAAGTGATGGAACTGTTCTTGGATTATTCTAATTGAACAAAAAAAAGACAAGCTCAAAATCGGGTTTGTCTTTTATTTGAATACTAAAAAATCTCCTAGAATGTGACTAGGAGATTTATATTTTATTTCATAGTTGGGAAAAGCAATACATCACGGATAGTAGTAGTATCAGTGAGGAGCATGCAGAGACGGTCGATACCGATTCCCAAACCACCTGTTGGCGGCATACCGTATTCAAGGGCTTCGATGTAGTCGTAGTCGATACCAGTCGCTTCATCGTCACCAAGTTCTTTTGCTTTAGCTTGGGCTTCAAAACGGCTAAGCTGATCGATTGGGTCGTTCAGCTCAGTAAAGGCATTACCGTATTCTTTGGTCATGATGAAGAGCTCGAAACGATCAGTAAAGCGATCATCTTCAGGGTTCTTCTTAGCAAGTGGAGATACTGCTACTGGATGTCCATAGACAAAGGTTGGTTGAATCAAGGTTTCCTCAACAAACTCTTCAAAGAAAGCATTGATGATATGACCAACTTCAGTGTAGTGTTTTTCAACTGGAACTTTCTTCTCAGCTGCGATTGCCTTAGCTTCTTCGAAAGTCATATCTTTCCAGAAATCAACACCTGTAATTTCCTTGATTGCATCAACCATGTGTACACGTTTAAATGGTTCATTGATCTTGATCTCAGTTCCTTGATAGTTGACTGGACCATCACCTTTAACAGCTTTAGCAGCGTGTTGGATAATGCCTTCAGTTAAGTCCATAATGTCTTGGAAGTCTGCATAAGCTTGGTAAACTTCGATAGAAGTGAACTCAGGGTTGTGTGTAGCATCCATTCCTTCGTTACGGAAGATACGGCCAATCTCATAAACACGTTCCATACCACCAACGATAAGGCGTTTTAAGTGAAGCTCAGTCGCGATACGAAGCACCATGTCAATGTTTTGGGCATTGTGGTGAGTGATAAACGGACGAGCAGCAGCACCACCAGCTTCATTGTGAAGAACAGGTGTTTCCACTTCAAGGAATCCTTTTTGGTCAAGGTAACGACGAATTTCAGAGATGATTTTTGAACGAGTAACAAAACGTTCAAAGCTTTCACGGTTTGAAATCAAATCAAGGTAACGTTTACGGTAGATGGTTTCAACGTCAGTTAGTCCGTGGAATTTTTCAGGAAGTGGACGAAGAGCTTTAGACAAGTGAGTAATGTGAGTTGCCTTGATAGAGAGTTCTCCCATATCAGTACGCATAACTTCACCTTCGACACCAAGGAAGTCTCCTAAGTCAGCCTTTTTAAAGATTTCGTAGTTTTCTTCACCGACAGCATCCTTACGAACGTAGATTTGGATTTGACCTTCGCGGTCTTGAAGGTGGGCAAATCCAACCTTACCTTTACCACGTTTGGTAACAAGACGACCTGCAATAGTAGCAGTTTCGTTTAATTCGTGTAGTTTTTCTTTATCGAGATCAGCGTATTTATCTTTTAGTTCTTGAGAGTTGGCAGTACGTTCAAAACGTTTACCGAAAGGATCAATTCCTTGTTCACGGAGCGCAGCCATTTTTTCGCGGCGAACGATCTGCTGGTCATTTAGTTCTTCCATATGTTCTGTTGACATGGTTTCCTCCTGGTTTTTACTCAATACTTGATAGGATGAGTCTATATTGCGATACTCCCATTTTAACATAAATGTCAAATAAATTCACGGATATTCTACAAAATATAAAAAGAACTTAACAGTGATTGTTAAGTTCAGTTCTATGTTTGATAAGAAGTGTCATTCCAGACTATAAGATTGAAGTTTTCAAAGTCGGATGTTTCTAGAACGGTAACACTAGCATTTGCTAGACCACCATCTTTTCTAAGTAGAGGAACATCGTAACCTAGCAGAGTTTGTATACTTGCTGTGAGATTGGCTCCGTGACCGACGATTAAAACATGATCAAAATCTTGATCTTGAAGTGATTTAACAAAATTGATAGTTCGTTGTGTTGTTTGATAAACGGACTCAGCACCAAACATAGTCGAATCAAACTTCGCTAAATTGCTACGGAGAGCATTCATTTGCTCAGGATAGATTGCTTTTAAAGTTGCAAATTTTGCTCCTTCAAGTTTTCCAAGTTGCCATTCTCTTAGAAGGGATGTTTCTTGTAAGGGACAGCATTCTTTCAGTTGACTTTGGATAATCTGAGCAGAAGTTACGGCACGAGGAAGATCACTAGAATAAATCACATCAAATGGAATTTCCTGGAGATACTGGCCCAATTTTTCTAAGGTCTCAATGGATTTCTCAAGGAGTGGTGAGTCACCACTTGCCCCTTGAAAACGTCCTTCAAGATTCCAAAGAGTTTTACCGTGGCGAACAAAGTATAGTTTCATTGATCATTGTCCTTCTAAAATATCTGCAAAGTCTGCTTTAACAAAGCTTGCAAGGTCTTTTGGGTTGATAATAATACTATGCCCAACTTCACCTGCCGAAACGATCATTTCTTCAATCTCAAGTGCACTTTGATCGATAAAGATAGGGTAGTTATGTTTTTGACGAATTCCAACTGGATTATTGGCGCCATGGATATAGCCTGTTGTCTTTTCGAGGTCTTTTTGTGGAATCATGCTGACTTTCTTATTACCAGAAATCTTTGCAAGCTTCTTTTCAGAAAGGTGTTCAGTGATAGGAAGGATACCGATAAGGGGACCAGTCTTATCTCCCAGAAGGGCTAAAGTCTTAAAAATCTGACTCTTTTCATAACCTTGAGGCATCTCACCTTCCAAGGCATTAATTTGAATACCCGTATGGTTTATTCCTGCCTTGGTTAAAATTTGTTGGACCAAGGTTTTTTTGACTTTTACTTTTTTAGCCATTATTTGTATTTATCCTCCAATTGACTCATCCAAATACCTAACCAAATACCTAGAGCGAAGAAAAAGGCAATGATGACATAAGACACAAGAGATAATCCACTGTAGCTGATGCTTTCAGCATTACCAGCATTTGGAATGAGGATTAAGATTGTACTTGAAAGAACAATTCCGATGATAAAGTGGTAAACACGAGATTGATAGACACGGAGAGCGTAGTCCATAAATTTTGAAAAAATGACAAGAGTAGCAAGTGCTCCAATTCCTATTGGAAGGAAGGTTCCGAATAAATCAAAAGTCTTAAATCCAGTTAGCATTGGACTATAAAGACCAAGGATTAAAAGTAGATTAGAAGGGCTAAGTCCTGGCACTAAAATTCCAAGTGCTAATAAGCATCCAGCAAGAGTAAAGTTAAGGAAACTAGCTGACAACGATCCGACGACAAAGTTCAAGGCGTAGAGGGCAAAACCTGAAAGGATAAAAGTTGCCCAAAACCAAATGAGATCAATCTTATCTCTCTCGGAATCACGGGTAGATTCTTTGACAAGACTTGGAATAGTTCCGATGATGGCACCAGCAAAACTCCACAACACATACACTTGATAATTTTCGAGAAGGTACTCAATAGGATATGAGAAAAGGCCGATACCTAGGAGCATTCCAATACCGACAGGTAGGAAAAAGAGTAGATCTTCTTTTAAATTCTTGAAAGGATGGGCAAGGAAACGAATCATTCTCTCATAAATTCCCAAGATTGCAGCAAGAACACCACCAGAAATTCCCGGTAGAATAAAACCTAGGGCGATTACAATTCCCTTAATAATTTTTGATAGCCATGATAACATAAAGATCCTCCAAAATTCAAATTAGTTTAAAGATATTTATAGTATTTCCAAACTATAAAATAAAGAAAAGCAAGCAGAAAGCAATGTCTGACTTGCTCATTGTGATAGTCGTTAGGGTTTTAAGAATAATTTTCTAAATGTGTCTTCCTTATCTTTTAAAGTAGAAATAAGGTTCAAATCTAGATGATGTACAAATCCACCAAGGCTTCCATGAGAAGTGTATTGGTGAAGATCATAGTTAAGATCTGTATTGGGAGCACTCTCGTAGTAACCTGAGTTGGTTCCATAGGACGGTATCCAGATAGCCGAGAAATTCTCCGTACTGATACTATGCTCCTCCATAAAGTAAACACCAACATAGATGCCAATATTTTTTGCACCCAATGAAGCTAATTTAGCACGGAAGGCCTCAACACCCTGGTTCATGTCAGACATGGTTTTTTCCTCAACATCTAACCAATAGTAGCTGGGATTATAAGGAGAAGAAGCGTTATAAAAGACTTCGGCAGCTTTTTCCATTTCTTCTACGTTTTTTCCAGCAACATAAGCATAAACAGCTACTGGAATATTTCGTTTTTGAAACTCAGTGATATGCTCCTTGTAGACCTTATCGACTCCGTTTTTATAGGCAGCGTCATTTTCTTCAGAAACTTGACCTCCATAATGAACGCGAACAATCGCACCAGAGATATTTTGAGATAAGGTGTCATAATTAATCTCTGACGGCCTTTGCCAACCAGAAACATCCACAATAGGCTTATTGATATTATGTAAAGCTTGAGTTTCTACTTGAACTGGATTTTGCTTTGTTTTGACGGGATGGTCTTCAAACTTGGGTCGATTTAGGACCAAAACCCCCACGATAAGAGCTAATACAGTAAAAATAAAAGCGGGATTAATTTTCTTTCTCATACTTCTATAGTTTATCGTAAATGGGGGAAAAAATCAAAAAAAATACTCGAAATTGTACCGTAAAGACTCTGTTTTAGGTCACTTGACTTCTTTTGTGTTTGAAAGAGCAAAAATATGATATAATTAAAAGGAATTTCTATAGAAAAGAGAAAAATATGGCAAATTATGCAGTTATTTTAGCAGCGGGTAAAGGTACCCGTATGAAATCAGATCTACCTAAAGTCATGCACAAGGTTGCAGGAATTTCAATGCTTGAGCATGTTTTTCGTAGTGTAGGGGCAATTAAGCCTGAAAAAACAGTAACGGTTGTTGGACACAAAGCAGAACTAGTGGAGCAAGTCTTGGCTGGTCAAACTGATTTTGTAAGACAGTCTGAACAATTAGGTACAGGTCACGCAGTCATGATGGCTGAGCCAATTCTTGAAGGACTTTCTGGTCAAACTTTGGTCATTGCTGGTGATACACCATTAATCACTGGGGAAAGTCTTAAAAATTTGATTGATTTCCACATAAATCACAAGAATGTAGCTACAATCCTTACGGCAGAAGCTGAAGATCCATTTGGTTATGGACGTATTGTTCGTAATGAGAATGCTGAAGTGCTCCGTATCGTTGAGCAGAAGGATGCGACTGATTTTGAAAAACAAATCAAGGAGATCAATACAGGAACCTATGTCTTTGATAACGCTCGTCTTTTTGAAGCTCTTAAGAATATCAATACCAACAACGCTCAAGGTGAATACTACATTACTGATGTCATCGGCATTTTCCGTGAAGCAGGGGAAAAGGTTGGTGCCTATACTCTGAAAGACTTTGAGGAAAGTCTAGGAGTTAATGACCGTGTTGCCCTTGCGACAGCTGAAGGCATTATGCGTTGCCGTATTAACCAAGCGCATATGGTCAATGGGGTTAGTTTTGTGAATCCTGAAGCTACTTACATTGACATTGATGTTGAGATCGCTCCAGAAGTTCAAATCGAAGCAAATGTAACCCTCAAAGGTTCTAGTAAGGTTGGTACAGGAACTGTTTTGACCAACGGAACTTATATCGTTGATAGTAGTATCGGTTCAGGGACAGTGATTACAAACTCGATGATTGAGGAAAGCTCAGTTGCTGATGGCGTTACAGTTGGTCCTTATGCTCATGTCCGTCCGGGATCAAGCCTTGCAAAAGATGTGCACATTGGAAACTTTGTTGAAGTCAAAGGATCTAGCATCGGTGAAAATACAAAAGCTGGTCATTTAACTTATATTGGTAACTGTGAGGTTGGTAGTGATGTCAACTTCGGTGCAGGAACGATTACTGTAAATTACGATGGTCAACACAAATTTAAAACAACCATTGGAAACAATGTCTTTGTCGGATCTAATTCAACTATCATTGCTCCAGTAGAGCTTGGAGATAACTCTCTTGTTGGTGCTGGTTCTACCATCACTAAGAATGTTCCTGCTGATGCCATTGCTATTGGACGAGGTCGTCAAGTCAATAAGGATGAATATGCAACTCGCCTCCCTCATCATCCTAACAATAAATAGGAGCTAACGATGGAATTCGAAGAAAAGACTATAAGTCGTAAAGAAATCTATAAAGGACCGATCTTCCAATTGGTTCAAGACCAGGTTGAACTCCCTTCTGGCAAAGGTAGAGCGCAACGTGATTTGATTTTTCACAATGGAGCGGTATGTGTCTTAGCAGTTACTCCAGAAAATAAGATTGTCTTAGTTAAACAATATCGTAAGGCAATTGAGAAAGTTTCTTATGAAATTCCTGCAGGTAAGCTTGAAGTAGGTGAAAATGCAGATCCAGAAGCAGCAGCCCTTCGTGAATTAGAGGAAGAGGCAGCCTATACTGGAAAATTAAGCCTTGTCTATGATTTTTACTCAGCGATTGGATTTTGTAACGAGCGCTTAAAACTTTACTTGGCAAGTGATTTGACAAAAGTTGAAAATCCTCGTCCTCAGGATGAAGATGAGACTTTGGAGTTGCTTGAAGTCAATCTTGACCAAGCTAAAGCACTGATCCAGTCAGGAGATATTTGTGATGCAAAGACCATCATGGCTATCCAGTACTGGGAATTACAAAAAAATAGTGGAGGAACCCATGGGTAAACCTTTATTAACAGATGAAATGATTGAACGTGCCAATCGAGGAGAGGACATCTCAGGTCCTCCCTTGCTAGATGATGAGGAAACTAAGATTTTACCGACTTCTTCTCAAAATTTTGGCTATTCACGAACCAGAGATCATGGTTTTAGCCAGGATACACTGACCATCGAAGTTGAACCTTCTATTCACAAAAGTCGTCGGATTGAAAATACTAAGAGAAATGTCTTTAATTCTAAATTGAATAAAATTCTATTTGCAGTTATTTTTCTCTTGATTTTGTTGATTCTAGCAATGAGATTTATTTAAGGGGTCTATCATGAAAATTGGAATTATTGCAGCTATGCCAGAAGAGCTAGTTTACTTGATTCAACACTTGGACGATGCCAGCGAAGAAAAGGTTCTGGGAAATAGCTATCATACTGGTAAGATTGGTTCTGTCGAGCTTGTACTTGTAGAGAGTGGAATCGGAAAAGTCATGTCTGCTATGAGTGTCGCTATCTTAGCGGATCACTTTCAGGTGGATGCAGTGATTAATACTGGATCTGCTGGTGCAGTGGCAAATGGGATTGCAGTAGGCGATGTAGTGATTGCAGACAAGCTTGCCTATCACGATGTTGATGTGACTGCCTTTGGCTATGATTACGGTCAAATGGCGCAACAGCCTCTCTATTTTGAATCAGACAAAAATTTTATCAGTTTGATTCAAGAGAGTTTGTCTAAACTGGAACAAACTTGGCATTTAGGTTTGATTGCGACAGGAGACAGTTTTGTTGCTGGAGAAGATAAAATCAAAGCGATAAAAGAGCACTTCCCTCAAGTTCTTGCTGTAGAGATGGAAGGGGCTGCTATTGCTCAAGCAGCTCATGCTTTGAACCTACCTTTCATAGTCGTTCGTGCCATGAGTGACAATGCCAACCATGAAGCATCCGTTTCCTTTGATGAATTTATCGTAGAAGCAGGACGTCGTTCTGCCCAAGCCCTAATGGCACTTTTGCAGTCAATAAAGGATTAATAGAAGAATTACTGAGAGTGGGACAGAAATCGGTAATTCGTTAGAATTCGATTTCGTCGTCCCACCTCCGCACAGTTGAGTAGGGCTGTAAAAGCTGATGAAATCAGCGTAGAAGAGCCCACTCAACCACTGCGTCTTGCTCGGCAATCCAAAGACAATTGAGAGGCTAGGACTTTTGTCCCAGCCTCTTCTTGTCTTGCCAACTAAAATAATCAGAAGGTTTCTGAGAAAAGTTATTTTCAAAATTTTTTGATATAATAGAAACATTGACTTGAAGAATAAGGAAGAGAAAATGAACGAATTATTAAAGGGGATGAATGACCGTCAAGCTGAGGCTGTTCAAACGACTGAAGGTCCTTTGCTGATCATGGCGGGTGCTGGATCTGGTAAGACACGAGTTTTAACCCACCGTATTGCCTACTTAATTGATGAAAAGATGGTCAAGCCATGGAATATCTTGGCCATTACCTTTACTAATAAGGCAGCACGTGAAATGAAGGAGCGTGCTTATGGGCTCAACCCAGCTACTCAGGATTGTTTGATCTCGACCTTCCACTCTATGTGCGTGCGTATCCTACGTCGCGATGCGGATCACATTGGCTACAATCGCAATTTCACGATTGTGGATCCTGGAGAGCAGCGAACGCTCATGAAACGCATTCTCAAGCAGTTGAACTTGGATCCTAAAAAATGGAATGAACGCACCATTTTGGGAACCATTTCCAATGCTAAGAATGATCTGATTGACGATGTTGCTTATGCTGCCCAGGCAGGAGATATGTACACTCAAATTGCAGCTAAGTGTTATACGGCCTATCAGAAAGAACTTCGTCAGTCAGAGTCGGTGGACTTTGATGACTTGATTATGTTGACTCTACGTCTTTTTGATCAAAATCCCGATGTTTTGACTTATTACCAACAGAAGTTCCAGTACATTCATGTTGATGAGTATCAAGATACCAACCATGCTCAGTATCAACTCGTCAAACTCTTGGCTTCTCGTTTCCAAAATATCTGCGTAGTAGGGGATGCTGACCAGTCTATCTACGGTTGGCGTGGTGCTGATATGCAGAATATCTTGGATTTTGAGAAGGATTATCCTCAAGCCAAGGTTGTTTTGTTGGAGGAAAATTACCGTTCGACCAAGACCATCCTCCAAGCAGCTAATGACGTTATCAAAAACAATAAAAATCGCCGTCCTAAGAATCTCTGGACTCAAAATGCGGATGGGGAACAAATTGTCTACTATCGTGCCAATGATGAACAAGACGAAGCTGTCTTTGTAGCCAAAACCATTGATGAACTTGGTCGAAGCCAAAACTTCCTCCACAAGGACTTTGCAGTTCTTTACCGTACTAATGCCCAGTCTCGTACCATTGAAGAAGCTCTGCTCAAGTCTAATATTCCTTATACTATGGTCGGTGGAACTAAGTTCTATAGCCGTAAGGAAATCCGTGATATTATCGCTTATCTGAATCTCATTGCCAATTTGAGTGATAATATTAGTTTTGAACGCATCATTAATGAACCTAAACGTGGCATTGGACCAGGAACAGTAGAGAAAATCCGTGACTTTGCCAACCTACAAAACATGTCGATGCTTGATGCTTCAGCTAACATCATGTTATCAGGGATTAAAGGTAAGGCAGCCCAGTCTATCTGGGATTTTGCCAATATGATTCTTGATTTGCGGGATCAACTGGATCAATTAAGCATTACTGAGTTAGTGGAAGCAGTCTTGGAAAAAACAGGCTACGTGGATATTCTCAATGCTCAAGCAACCTTAGAAAGTAAGGCTCGTGTTGAGAATATCGAAGAGTTCCTTTCTGTTACCAAGAACTTTGATGATAATCCAGATAATCAGGAAGAAGAAACTGGCTTGGATAAGCTCAGTCGCTTCTTGAACGATTTGGCCTTGATTGCAGATACAGACTCTGGCAGTCAGGAAACATCAGAAGTAACCTTGATGACGCTCCATGCGGCCAAGGGACTCGAGTTTCCAGTTGTATTCTTGATTGGAATGGAAGAAAATGTCTTTCCACTTAGTCGTGCAGCAGAAGACATGGATGAACTAGAAGAGGAACGCCGTCTAGCCTATGTCGGTATCACGCGCGCAGAGAAAATCCTTTATCTAACCAATGCTAACTCACGCCTGTTGTTTGGTCGAACGAACTATAATCGTCCAACACGCTTTATCAATGAGATTAGTTCAGATTTGTTAACTTATCAAGGTTTGGCGCGTCCAGCTAATAGTAGTTTCAAAGCATCCTATAGTAGTGGAGGTGTCGCCTTTGGTCAAGGCATGAGCCTTGCTCAAGCTCTACAAGATCGTAAACGTAACGCAGCACCAAGATCCATTGAATCAAAAGGACTACCTTTTGGACAATTTGCTGCTGGATCAAAATCGGCTTCTAGTGAGACAAGCTGGTCTATCGGCGATATTGCTCTTCATAAGAAATGGGGCGAAGGAACGGTTCTAGAAGTTTCAGGAAGTGGATCTACTCAGGAATTGAAAATCAATTTCCCAGAAGTCGGCCTCAAAAAACTTTTAGCCAGTGTAGCACCGATTGAGAAGAAGTAGTACATAGTTTCAGTTTTTGAAGTTAATGATAATAGATTCATTTGTTCTATGGAAATCAGTGGTATATGACTATGAAAAAGAAGACGAATTTATCACCTTTACAGGTTATTGAAATTGGTAAAAATTTTCATTCTAACAATAAACTTGAGGGTGAATGTGTTTTAGATCCTAAACTTTTAAGATTAGAGCACTCTTATCCATATGAGTTTGAAAAGATGAATTGCAAAGGTTCAACATTATGGTTCATGCTGGTAAAGTATCCGCCAAATAATTTTTTATTCGAAGACTATACATTAGTAATTTCAGATAAGGAGGCGAAGGTAATTTTTTATTTGGATGTAAATGGTCATCCGAGATTTTTTAAATAATAATAGTATGATAAAACTGTTAGCCACTATACCTTTTCTAAAGATAAGAACAAACAAGTTACCTCTGGTCACAATCTTGTGATAATTTACATTCTCTTAACAAAAAAGTTTTTGGCTTATACAATTAAAACAAATAGTGTATAATGGAAAATGTTTTTGAAAGGAGAAGAAAATGTCTGAAAAACAAATGAAAACTTTGGGTTGGATTGCAACCTTTATGTCTGTAATGATGTATGTCTCTTATATTCCTCAAATTATGAATAACCTTGCTGGTCAAAAAGGGAATTTTATCCAACCAGCAGTAGCTGCACTTAACTGCAGTCTTTGGGTTTACTACGGTCTCTTTAAAAAAGAACGTGATATTCCTTTGGCAGCAGCTAATGCACCAGGTATCGTTTTTGGACTTATTACCGCATTGACAGCTTTAATTTAATATAGAAAAAAAGCAATTAGCAGAATGAACTGTTAGTTGCTTTTTAATGTTCTACAAAATATATTTCTCAATAGCGCGTGCAACACCGTCTTCTTCATTGCTGGCAGTTACAGCATCTGCGAGAGATTTGACGTGGTCGCTGGCATTTCCCATAGCGATCCCAAGCCCTGCAAACTCTAGCATCTCAATGTCGTTATTGGCATCACCCATAGCCATGATTTCAGAAGGTTGGAGATCTAAAATCTCAGCCAAACGAGAAAGAGCAGAAGCCTTGGTTGTACCGAGTGGCATTGCCTCATAGATAACAGGTTGGGAACGAACACCGCTAAATCTCTGACAAAGTTCATCAGCAAATCGTTGTTCAAAGTCATCTGTTTGTTCTTTTGTCCCTAAAAACATTCCCTGGAACATACGATATTTACCACTAGTAGATTCTTCCAGTGAGATTTCAGTCAGGTCAGCAAAAACAAGTGTGGCATCATATTGAACGATAGGATTTGGTTTGCCTCCGAGAACGAAGTAGTGTTCCTCATCAAAGAGAGTCAACTGAACCTCACTCTTTTCAGCTAGGTCATTCAGGTATTCGATGTCAGATTTGCTAAGTTCTCGCCAGTCGACAAGGCTCCAGTCGCTGGTTTGGTGGGTAGAACAACCATTATTGACAATAACGTATTCATTTTGCAAATCAAGACCGAGTTTCTTGTAGTAGGGAAGAACTCCAAAGAGGGGACGACCAGTACAGAGAACCAGTTTGACACCTTTTTCGATAGCTTTATGAATAGCATCAATATGAGCTTGAGGAATTTCCTTGGCTTCGTTGAGAAGAGTACCATCCATATCTAGAGCAAGTAGTTTAATCATAGTATTTCCTTTTCACGTCTTTTATCTATATTATAGCATATTTTGGAGGAAATAAGGATTACTATGTCAATTTAGGACGTTTCGATTACAATTTATGATTTGAAGAAGCTTTTTGGTAAATATATGCTATACTAAACTTGCAATGCAGTTGAGATTATAGAGATAATGAAGAAAAAGCAGAGGACTTGGCATGAAAAAAAGAGTAGTACAGATTTTACTAGCCTTATTGGTAATCATTTATAGGAAGACATGGTTTTGGTGGATTTTTAATCACTTTACAGCTAGATTTGTAGCTGCTAGTCGAGAATTTTTTCAAATTTTTGCTTTTTTAGAGTTTATCGTTATTCTTCTAGCTATGCTATATTTACTAGTATTCGAAGGTAGAAAAATGCTTGAGTTGAAGTGGAAATGGAGATATCCAGTTTATTTGATTCTTGCTTATGGAGTCAATTATCTTTCAGACTATTATCCTATTTTGCTCCATATCATGATCAACATTACTGCATTTTGGGAATTATGGATGCTCGTTTTTTCATGAAGTTAGTGCTTAACGATCAATGAGAGTGGGACAGAAATCGGTAATTCATTAGAATTCGAATTCGTAGTCCCACCTCCGCACAGTTGAGTAGGGCTGTAAA
>NZ_KV817804.1:104693-126953 GCF_001814775.1 Streptococcus sp. HMSC067H01 | reverse complement strand
AGTAGAGCCCACTCAACCACTGCGTCTTGCTCGATAATCCAAAGATAATTGAGAGGCTAGGATTTTTGTCCCAGCCTCATTCTTTTCTTGAGAAGTTAAAGAACCCTCTATTTATAGGATTAGCAGTCAAAAAATGGTATAATATAGAGTAATGAAAAATTCCAACGAGGCAGAGATGAAACTACTTTATACCGATATTCGGACTTCTTTGACAGAAATCCTAACCAAGGAGGCTCAAAGACTGGTAGCCCAAGGCAAACGAGTCTTTTATATCGCTCCTAACTCTCTTTCTTTTGAAAAGGAACGTGCCGTGCTGGAGTGCTTGAGTCAGCAGGCTTCTTTTGCTATTACAGTCACGCGCTTCGCCCAAATGGCTCGTTATCTGGTTTTAAATGATATTCCTGAGAAGTCAAGTCTCGATGATATCGGTCTTGGTATGGCTTTCTATAAATGTCTGTCCGAGATTGATCCGAAGGATTTACGTGTTTACGGAGCTATTAAGCAAGATCCGCAATTCATCCAGCAACTGATTGAGATGTATCATGAAATTTCAACTGCAAAGATGAGTTTTTTGGACTTGGAAAGTTTGACAGATGCTGATAAACGCTCTGATTTAATCTTGATTTTTGAAAAGGTAACAGCTTATTTAAATCAAGGTCAAGTTTCACAAGGAAGTCCATTATCCTATCTGATTGATGCTATCGAAGAAAACAAGGTAAGTAGTGATTTTAGTAAGATTGCCCTAGTCATTGATGGTTTTACCCGTTTTTCTGCAGAAGAGGAACACCTTGTGGATTTGCTTCATCGTAAGGGTGTTGAGATTATTATTGGTGTATATGCGTCTAAGAGAGCCTATAACAGCCCTTTTAGTGAAGGGAATCTCTATCAAGCCAGTGTTGAATTTCTACGTCATTTAGCTTTTAAATATCAGACCAAGCCAGAAGATGCATGTCAAGAACATAAAAATCTTGACGCTTTTGCCAAGGCCTCAAAATTACTGGAAAGTGCTTATGATTATTCTGAAATTAGCTTAGAAGTGGATGCTAAGGATAGAGAAGAATTGCAAATCTGGTCTTGTCTGACACAAAAAGAAGAGCTAGAGCTAGTTGCTCGTAGTATTCGCCAGAAATTGCACCAAAATCCAGAACTTAGCTATAAGAATTTTCGTATCTTACTAGGAGACGTAGAGTCTTATAAACTGTCCTTGCAGACTATTTTTAATCAATATCAGATTCCTTTCTATCTAGGGAGAAGCGAGTCTATGGCTCATCATCCTTTAACTCAATTTGTAGAATCTGTGGGACGTCTCAAACGGTACTATTTCCGTCAGGAAGATTTGATTAATCTGCTACGAACCGGCTTATATACCGACCTTAGTCAAGAGGAAATCGATAGCTTTGAACAATATATCCGCTATTTAGGTATTGATGGACTTTCTAACTTTAAACAAGAATTTACAAAAAATCATCATGGGAAATTTGATTTAGAGAAAGTAAACGAGCTTCGTGTCCGTGTTCTAAATCCATTAGAAACGTTATTATCCAGTCGTAAGCAAAAGACTGAAAATATCCTTACAAAATGGAAGAACTTTTTGAAGGATGCATCTGTTACCAAGCAATTACAATCCTTATCTGAAACGATGGATGCGACAGAGCAAGAAAGACAAGAAGAGGTATGGAAGACATTTTGCCACGTAATGGAGCAATTTGCGACCGTATTTGAGGGGACTCAGATTGCTTTAGATGATTTCTTGGCTCTTCTTCATTCAGGGATGTCATTGTCAAATTATCGTACAATCCCAGCAACGGTAGATACGGTTCTGGTGCAAAGTTATGATTTGATTACGCCTTTGACTTCTGATTACATCTATGCACTTGGCTTAACGCAGGATCATCTACCTAAAATCACCCAAAATACTAGTCTTTTAAGCGATGAAGAAAGAGAAGTTTTAAACCAGATTACTGAAGATGGCTCTCAATTGCTGATTGCTAGCCATGAAAATCTTAAGAAGAATCGCTATACCATGCTTTCTTTGGTAAACTCTGCTAAGAAGCAATTAGTCTTATCAGCACCAAGTTTACTCAATGAAAACGAGAGTAAAGAATCGGTATATCTGAAAGAATTGCAAAACTTAGGTTTTATTAAAATCGAAAAAAGAATTGACAGAAAAAATCTATCGAAAGATGATATTGGTTCTTATCACAGTCTTTTGTCTAGTCTCGTTGCCTATCATCAACAAAGTGAATCCACTTCAAGTGATGAAGACTTAACTTTTATAAAAGTTCTGGCTCGCGTCATGGGGAAAAAGTTGGAAGACCAAGGTTTAGAAAATCCAGTTTTACCAACAAGTCCTAAAAGCAAAACTTTAGCTAGTGATACTCTAGAAGCTTTATATCCACAGAAGCAAGATTTTTATCTATCAACATCTGGTCTAACAGAATTCTATCGAAATGAATATAGCTATTACCTCCGATATGTATTGGGCTTGCAGGAAGAATTGCGTCTTCGTCCTGATGCTCGAAGCCATGGGAATTTCTTGCATCGTATTTTTGAACGAGCAATGAAACTTCCTGCTGATACACCCTTTGACCGACGTTTAGAACAAGCAATTTCTGAAACCAGTCAAGAACGTGAGTTTCAAGCCATTTATCAAGAAAGTTTAGAAGCCCAATTAACCAAGGAAGTTCTTTTAGACGTTGCGCGTGCAACTGGGCACATTCTTCGTCATAATTCTGAAATTGAAACAATTCAGGAAGAAGCAGTCTTTGGTGGTAAGGAACAAGCTTTTGTTCAGTTAGAAAACGGCAGAAATGTCTATGTCCGTGGTAAAGTTGACCGTATAGATCGCTTAAGGACAAGTGAAGCCATTGGTGTTGTAGATTACAAATCATCTCTAACTCAGTTTAACTTCCCTCTCTTTTATAATGGCCTTAACTCACAATTACCGACCTATCTGGCGGCGCTTAAGAAAGAAGGAAATACACACTTCTTTGGTGCTATGTATTTAGAAATGGCGGAGCCAGTTCAGTCCTTACAATCTGTTAAAACTCTTTCAAAGGCTTTGGCAGAAACGACTAAGAGTATGAAATATCAAGGGCTATTTCTTGAAAAAGAGATAAAAAACCTTGGAGAGTTTTACAATAAAAATAAGACTTACCAGTTGTCTGATGAGGAATTCCAGTTGTTGCTAGACTATAACGCCCTTATCTACAAGAAGGCGACAGAGAAGATTTTATCTGGTAGATTTGATATCAATCCTTATACAGAAGACGGTAGAAGTATTGCGCCATATGTCCAACAATATCAAGCCATTACAGGTTTTGAAGCCAATTACCATCTAGGTCAGGCTAGATTGTTAGATAAGGTTGCTAAGAGCAATGATAAGGAAGCATGGTTTAATAAAATAAGAGAGGAGTTAGAGCGATGAAATTTTTATCCCAAGAAGAGATTGAAAAATTGCAAATTGAAGAAGCTCAATCTGACAAGAAACCCAAGAAAACTGCTGAGCAAATTCAAGCTATCTACAGTTCTGGTCAAAACATTCTTGTCTCAGCATCAGCTGGTTCAGGGAAAACCTTTGTCATGGCTGAGAGAATCCTTGATCAACTAGCGCGTGGTGTAGAAATTCGCCAACTCTTTATCTCAACCTTTACGGTAAAGGCAGCAACCGAGTTAAAAGAACGCTTGGAAAAGAAAATCAGCCAACAAATCCAAGAGACTCAGGATTTAGAGCTAAAAAAGCATCTTGGAAGACAATTAGCTGATTTACCAAACGCTGCTATCGGGACCATGGACTCTTTTACCCAGAAATTCCTGACCAAGCACGGTTATCTCCTTGACCTCTCTCCAAATTTTCGCATTCTTCAGAATGAAAGTGAGCAACTCCTCTTAAAAAACGAAGTCTTTCGGCAGGTTTTTGAAAAACACTACCAAAGTAAGGAACAAGAACAGTTTAGTCAGTTGGTCAAGAACTTTGCGGGTAAAAGCAAGGATGCACGTGGATTGCGTAAACAGGTCTACATGATTTATGACTTTTTGCAATCTACAAGTAATCCTCAGGCTTGGCTAGAAAATTCTTTTCTAAAAGGCTTTGAAGAGGCTGATTTTACAGTTTCCAAAGAAAAACTCGCAGATGCTATAAAAGAAAAACTTTGGGATTTAGAAAGTTTCTTCCGTTATCATTTAGAGAATGATGCCAAGGAATTTGGGAAAGCAGCCTACTTAGAAGCTGTCCAACAAGTTCTTGATGGAATTGGAGCTTTAACCAACGAATCAACTTTTAATCAATATCAAGAAGTTCTAGAACGAGTTGTGAGTATTTCTAAGGATAAGGGTGGCCGTGCTCTTACAAATGCTAGTCGCAAGGCTGAACTCCAAGCTCTAAAAGAAGCGTACAACCAAGAGAGAAAAGACAAGTTTGAAAAGCTGATTTCTCTATCGGATACTTGTACCTTACTCAAATATCAAGAGATGTATCATGAGGAAGCTTTTGAACTTGCAAAGACTTTCCAAGTTTTCATGAGTGATTTTGTTGACGCCTATCGAAAGCGTAAACGCGAAGAGAATGCCTTTGAATTTGCGGATATTAGCCACTATACTATTGAGATTCTTGAAAACTTCCCTCAGGTACGTCAAGAGTATCAGGAACGCTTCCATGAAGTCATGGTCGATGAGTACCAAGATACCAACCATATCCAGGAAAGAATGTTGGAACTTCTCTCTAACGGGCATAACCGTTTTATGGTGGGAGATATCAAGCAGTCTATTTATCGTTTTAGACAGGCAGATCCCCAAATCTTCAATGAAAAATTCCACAGCTTTGCTCAGGATGGCAAAGAAGGTCAGTTAATTCTGCTTAAAGAAAATTTCCGTAGTAGTTCAGAAGTTCTTGATTCTACTAATGACGTCTTTAAGCATCTCATGGATGAGGAAGTTGGAGAGATATCTTATGACGGCATGCACCAGCTTGTTTTTGGGAATACTGATATTCAAGCAAATCCTGAAAACAAGGCAGAAGTTCTCTTATATGATAAGGATGATGATAGTGATGACGATGAGGAATTAGTAACCAACAAACTGACTGGTGAAATGCGGATGGTGCTTAAGGAGATAATTCATCTTCATAATGATAAAGGGGTTCCTTTCAATGACATTGCTCTCTTGACTGCCAGTAGAAGTCGCAATGACCAGGTTCTACTTGCCTTGTCTGAGTATGGGATTCCAGTCAAGACAGATGGTGCTCAAAGCAACTATTTACAGTCTTTAGAAGTCCAAGTCATGTTAGATACTCTTCGAGTCATCCATAACCCTCTTCAAGATTTCGCTTTAGTTGCTTTAATGAAGTCTCCTATGTTTAGCTTTGATGAAGATGAATTGGCTCGATTAGCCCTTCAGAAATCCGAGGATAAGGTTCAAGAAAACTTTTATGAAAAACTAGTCAATGCTCAGGAGAAAATTGGTCTTCAAAAGGATTTAATCAAAGCTGAATTACAAAAGAAGCTAGTCTTTTTCATGGAAACCGTCCAAGATTGGCGATTGTATTCCAAAACGCATTCACTTTACGATCTCATTTGGAAAATTTATAGCGACCGCTTTTACTATGACTATGTTGGTGCTTTGCCAAATGGTCAGGCCAGACAGGCAAATCTCTACGCCCTTGCCCTAAGAGCCGATCAGTTTGAAAAGAGTAATTTCAAGGGATTATCTCGCTTTATTCGAATGATTGACCAAGTCTTGGAAGCCCAGCATGATCTTGCCAATGTCGCTGTGGCACCACCTAAGGATGCTGTGGAGCTTATGAGTATTCATAAGAGTAAGGGGCTTGAGTTCCCTTATGTCTTTATCCTTAATATTGATCAGCAATTTAACAAGCAAGATTCCATGTCTGAAGTTATCCTAAGTCGTAAAAATGGCCTTGGGCTCAAGTATGTTGCTAGAGTAGCTACAAATGCCAAAGAGGAATACGTTCCATCTACGATTAAATTATCTATCCCTAGCTTGACTTATACTCAAAATGAGGAAGAACTCCAATTAGCAAGTTATTCTGAACTCATGCGTTTGCTTTATGTAGCCATGACGCGAGCTGAGAAAAAATTATATTTAGTCGGGAAAGGTTCTCGAGAAAAGTTGGAGTCTAAAGAATATCCGACAAATGGAAAAGGTCTTTTGACTCGAGAAACTAGACTAGATGCTAGTAATTTCCAAGACTGGATTTGGGCGATTTACCAAGCATTTACGAAAGAGGACTTACACTTTAGTGTTCGTTTCGAGGGTGAAGAAGACTTAACCAAGGAAGTGATTGGAGTCTTGGAAAATAAAAGTAAGCTTCAAGATCAATCCCAAGCAGATAACCGTCAATCTGATACCATTAAGGAAGCTTTAGAAATGCTGAAAGAAGTGGAAGTCTATAATCAAGTCCACCGAGCAGCAATTAATCTTCCGAGTGTTCAGACCCCAAGCCAGATTAAGAAGTTTTATGAACCAGTCATGGATATGGAAGGTGTAGTAGTAGCTGGTCAATCTAAACCAAAAGAAACTATTATTCAGTTTGAACTTCCAGACTTCTCCAAGACAGAAAAAGTCACTGGAGCTGAAATTGGTAGTGCTACTCATGAATTGATGCAACGAATCAATCTCGCTAAGAAACCTACTTTGGAAACCTTGACAGATGCCTTGGAGCAAGTTCAGGCAACTTCAGCTGTTAAAGATAAAGTTAATCTGGAAAAAATCTTGTCTTTCTTTGATACAGCTCTAGGTCAAGAGATTCTTGCAAATCAAGATAAACTCTATCGAGAACAACCTTTCTCAATGTTAAAAAGAGACGAGAAAAGCCAAGAAAACTTTGTTGTCCGTGGAATTTTAGATGGTTATCTAGTTTATGAGGATAAAATTGTTCTCTTTGACTACAAGACAGACCGTTATGAGCATGCTAGTCAGCTTGTTGAACGCTATCGAGGACAATTAGATCTCTATGCAGAGGCTCTATCTCGCTCTTATCAGATAGAAACAGTTGAGAAATATTTGATTCTACTTGGTAAAGACCAAGTAGAAGTCGTTAAACTATAAAAAGAAAGGAGGCATCATGTCCATTCCTGTTAGAAAAAACTTATATGATGCAGTTTTAGAGGCCTCTAAAGCCGATACTTGGGAACAAGCTACCAAAGAATGGAGTGAAGTTTCCTTGATTTTTAATGGAATCGGTCGGAGTAATTGTGTCTGTGGCAATGCTATTAAGTATGCTTATGAACTTTTTAACGGTGTTACCGGCAAACGTCTCTTTCCCATTGGGAGTGACTGTGTTCGCCATTTCCAAAGAATTAGCCTAGATCAACAGCTAGAAGAGGAGGAAAAACTTCTCAGAAAGCTTGAAAATCTGACCAGAAAAGCCCAGAAAAAAGAAGCCATTCGAGTTAATAAAACAGATTTTGATGAGCGACTGATCAACTGGCTATGGAAAAAGGGAGCTTTTAAGTCAAATCGAGGTAATCAATTCTCACCAGAAAAGGATTATCAACTCTTTTTGGAGGTTTTTCAAGGTGGAAGTTGGACTAAGGCAGAGCCTGTGAAGAAAGCTCGTATGGAAGAAGTTCTTGAGAAATTTATTAAACCCTTTCTACTTGGAAAATCTGACGATCAACTCTATCTAGTTAAACTAGGAAAAGAAAAAATTGACTATGAGCAAGAACTTCGCATCAAAGCAGAAAAGGAACGAAAGAAGCGAGACAAGATTGCTAAACAATATGCGGATAATCTAGTTCTAGCAATGGGACCAGCTGAACGTGTCTATCAAGATTACTTTGGACTGAGCGAAACACTGACTCTAGAAGAACGCCAGTGGGAAAAGATTCTCTTCGGTAAAAATCGGACAGAACGTTCTATAAAATCAAAACAGTACCAAAGAGAACTCGAAAAGGATCAACGCATTGCTAGTCAAGATCTCCTTGAAAGAAAACAAAAGCAAGTATGGTTGTTAAACTCTTATTTTCAAGATATTCCAGAAGAAAAAGCTCGCTTTTCTCGGCTTTTAACCATGTATCGAAAAACTGGAGAAATCCCATTTTCAAGAGAATACCTATCTAATAATCTATTTGATTTTTTCTACAAAATGAAGGCTTTTGAGTTTGAAATAGCACCCGACCAGGTACGTGATTTTTTAAAGGAGACTTTAAATGCAGAAAACCTATCATCCGCACAAAAATCATGGATAGAAGGCATTTTAACCAACTGCATCAAACCTTTTTTAGAAAGAATGATAGTATAGCAGTAGTTTTCGTTCTGCATGGAGAGACTCATGTTTATTAAAATTATGTCTTAAAGCAATTATACATAATTTATTTTATGTATAAACTCAAAATATTTGTATCAACATTAAAAAAATAGAAAGAAACTATGTCAAAAGAAATCGATATCGAATATTATCACCAACTAGCCTTGCAAAAACAAAAAGAGCATCGGAAGTTTTTAGGAAATCTGAAAAAGAAAGCACCTAAGAATTTGGATAAAATTGCCCTTGAAATCCATCAAGAAGTTTTTACTGAAATTGATTGTACAGCCTGCGCTAACTGTTGCAAGAGTCTTGGTCCAGACTTCAAAGAAGCAGATATCACACGTATCGCAAAATACTTTAAAATGAAATTGCCAGCCTTTGAAGCTGAGTTTTTGCAGGTAGACGAGGATGGAGATAAGGTCTTCAAATCTATGCCCTGTCCATTTCTAGGAGGGGACAATCTATGTTCTATATATGATGTTCGTCCTAAGGCTTGCAGAGAATTTCCACATACCGATCGTAAAAAGATTTATCAAATCAATAACCTGACTATTAAAAACACCTTAACTTGTCCAGCAGCCTATCTCTTTGTTGAAAAGTTAAAAGAAAAAATCGAATGAAGGAATCTTTATTCGGTTTTTTCTGTATTTTATGGTGTAATATTGAACATCCTTTCCCCTTTTTTCAAAAAACATGTAATATTTCTAAATGGATTGTGTAATTGTTTGTTAATTAAGCGTTTACATGATATAATGTATGTGAAAAAATTATCAATCTATCGGATTTTGCTTATGCATTATCCCCTTTCATATAAGGAGAAAAAGTGTATGAAAAAACTCACTAAATTTGGCATTATCACAATGTCTGTTTTTGCTCTAAATCTGGTATCACAGTCAGTGGTTCAAGCTGATGAAACTAATAGCGAACCAGCAGAAACTTTAGTTGCTCCAGAGGTTCCGAATACAACAGGTTCGGAAAACTCTGCACCGGAAGACAATAATGTTGCAGAGGGAACTAGTAATGGTGAAGCTGCAACCACAGATAAAGATAAGCCAACCTGTCCTGCAGGGACTTTACCAGGCTCTAACCCGGGCGCTAGTTGCGAACCAGATGGTAGCAATATCATTGATGAAGGTGGTTTCGTCAATGTTGAAGGACTTCCAGCACATTTTAGTGAAGATGGTAAAAGTGTAGTCTACAATTACACTGTAGCCTTCAAAGAATTGCACTCAAGTGATCAAGGTCAAGCTGTTCGCGGTGTTCGTATCCGTATTCCTAAGATTTCAGGTGCAAAAGCTAATTTCACTTTGATCGGAACATATGATGCCAATGGAAATCCTGTAGATGTTAATGTTCCAATGAAAGAGGTTTCGTATGATGAACCTCTTGATGATGAAAGGGGGAATGTTCCAACTGCTGAGGAACTAGCAGCTGGTAAGAAACCTTCCGTTGTTAATATGAAGGATGCTGACGGTTATTCCCCTGATCCAGCCTTTCCTTCAGCTTATGGTGATACAGTTAATTTATATACTGTTGTTTCAAATACATTTAGATCAACAGCTTTTCGAGTTTCTGTGACCGTACCCTTGGAGGAAGCTAAGAAGATCAAGTACTTACCAATCGACGCGAGATTTGCTTGGAAATGTTCTCAAGATGGTGGTGGGTATGGTTCATATGAAGAAGGTTGCCAAAGTCTAGAAGAATATCATCGAATTCAACCATATTATCAAGACAACAATGGGGAAACGACTTATGGTGCTCTAGGTAATCCAAGTTTAGTAGATGATACTTATGTTCAGAATGACCATCTAATTAGGTCAGTTTCAAACCCAACTACTCATATCACACCAAATAACGGTGACTGGAAAACTATTCCTCATGATGTTAATATTAATCCTGAGACCTTCTTTAGTTATGTTAAAACGTTTACTTTGAAAGCCAATCCTGCTGTTAAATACTATGCTTCAGAATTTGAAGATATGGCTGACCAGGATGTTTCTACGCTTCACTATGGAGATGTAGTGGTGGATTATGTTATCAAGGGAACAAATCAATCTATCAAGGAAACTTATAAAGACACACCATTAACTTCTATTTATGGATCTGATGGAAATCTTGTGACCTATAATGCTGCTGAAAACGCAGATGAGCGTCCGTCTTCTATCACTGTAGATGGTAAAAAATACAATCTAGTTGGTGTTTCTTCAACATCTGCACCTGAAACAGGTCAGTTAAAAGAAGGTACAACTCATGTTATCTATGAGTATGAGAAAGAACCAGATCCAGAACCAACACCAGATCCAAAACCAACTCCTGATCCAAAACCAACTCCTGATCCAGAGCCAACACCAGATCCAGAACCAACACCAGATCCAAAACCAACTCCTGATCCAGAGCCAAAACCTGATCCAGAACCAACTCCTGATCCAGAACCAACACCGGATCCAAAACCAACTCCAAATCCAGAGCCAACACCGGATCCAAAACCAACTCCAAATCCAGAGCCAACTCCGGATCCAAAACCTGTTCAACCAGAAAATGTTCAATCTACTGAGCAAAAATCAGCTCCAGAAAAAGCTCAGTTACCAAATACAGGAACTTCTGATTCGCCATTAGCTATGAATCTTCTTGCTATTTTAGCTGGAATCTTTGGTATTTCACTTTTCAAAAAAGTAAAAAATCAGAGAACTAAGTAAATAGTTTTAAAAAAGTCATCCAAATTGGATGGCTTTTTAGTGTAGTCCCCTATATTTCTATAGTTAGAGTCTGTAGCAAATAATTTTTTTGATTTTTGTATATTTATTTTTATCTGAAAATTCAAACCATATTTCTTATTAAGTGATAAGTTCTTTTTTAAGCTTAAAGTTTTTTAAACCTTATCTTAAAGAAAACTGATATAAGGTATCTTTAAGCGATGTTCTGTATAGTTATACCATCATCAAAGAAAGAGGTATCGATATGAACTACATAGTCATTCCAGCTTATCAACCAGATAAGCAACTTATCAAACTCATCGAAAAAATTCACGAAAAGAGAGATTTTCATATCTTAGTCATAGACGACGGCAGTTCATCAGAGTGCCAAAAAATCTTTGACAAAGCAGAACAATATGCAACTGTCATCCGTCACCAAGTGAACCAAGGTAAAGGGCAGGCTCTAAAAACAGCCTTTACTTATATCCAAGAACAAAACATTTATGGTACGGTTGTCACAGCAGATGCGGATGGACAGCACAAGGTATGGGATATTTTCCGCACGGCTAATAAAGCTTCCGAAAATCCAAACAAACTAATCTTGGGTGTGCGGGCCTTCACAGGTAAAGTACCCCTTCGTAGCCGTTTCGGAAATAGCTTGACAAAAGCACTCTTTAAACTACAAACAGGAGTAGGAGTAACAGATACGCAAACAGGTCTTCGTGCTTTTACTACAAACTTGATACCGTTTATGCTTAAGATTGAAGGCCAACGTTATGAATATGAAATGAATATGCTGCTCGAAGCAACGAAAGAATACGAGATTTTAGAAGTTCCTATTGAAACTGTCTATATTAATGACAATGAGGCTTCACACTTCCGCCCAATCCAAGACGGGCTCATGATCTATAAAAATATCTTTAAATTTGCCTTATCATCCCTCAGTAGCTTTGTTGTAGACTATGTCGTTTACGCCCTAGCAATCTTGATTTTGCCGACAGTTCCGACGAGTTTACGTATCTTTCTAGCAAACGGAGTCGCTCGTGTGACTAGCTCTGTTTTCAACTATTCTACAAATAAAAAACTAGTATTTAAAAATGACGATAGTCTTGTGAAAACAGGGATGGGATACTTTGGTCTAGCAGTCGGACTCTTTGTCTTAGACACGCTTCTGATTCGTCTCTTCTTTACAGTCTTTGGAATCAACCTTCTGATTGCCAAAGTTATCGTCGGCATTCTTCTCTTCGCTGTCTCTTGGACAGTTCAGAAGAAATTCATCTTTAAGGAAAGGACATCAACTGTACTATGAAATTTTTAAAGAAACGCTATGCTTACGCCTCAGTTCTTGGCCTACTCTTGACAGGATCCTTTAGTTATTCCATGCTAAAGACCTTTGTCCTTGCTGAGACAATATCAACAGTTGCCACAACTAGCACAAGTTCCAATGCTGCAGTAGCAAGTCAAGCTGCTAAGACAGCTACTGTCACTGACTCTAGTTATAAAGATGACAATATTTCCGTCAATTTGTCTGAAACGACAGTCAATAATACACAAGTCTACGTTGCTGATATTACTCTGAGCTCATCAGATTATCTGAAAACTGCCTTTGCTCAAAATGCTTATGGAACTAACGTAACTGCAAAAACCTCTGTAACCGCAGCTGACAACAATGCCATTTTAGCAGTAAACGGGGATTACTATGGTGCTAACTCTACAGGTTATGTTATCCGTAATGGCGTTGTCTATCGTGATACTGTTCGTGAAGATTCTAGTAATGGCGACTTAGCTATTTATAAAGACGGCTCTTTCAAGGTTATTTACGAAGATCAGATCTCAGCTGAGCAACTAGTTAATGACGGTGTCGTCAATCTCTTGGCTTTTGGACCAGCCTTGGTCGAAAATGGTGAAATTGCAGTTGATACCAATACAGAAGTAGGACAGGCCATGGCATCAAATCCTCGTTCAGCGATTGGTATGATCGATGAAAATCACTATATCATCGTTGTTTCAGACGGACGTACATCAGAAAGTGAAGGACTCTCTCTTTATCAGCTAGCTGAGGTCATGAAATCTTATGGTGCAAAGACTGCCTACAATCTTGATGGTGGTGGATCATCTACACTTTACTTCAACGGTCAGGTTATCAATAAACCAACGACTGGTGGAAACAAAATTTCAGAAAGGGCGGTGAGTGACATTGTCTACATCGGTTACTAATCTTGGCAAAAAACGGTTAAAAAAAACAGTCATTTCTTATACACTAATCACTATTTTCTTCTTTGCATTTTCTAGAATTTATGAAGCTTTTAGTTTTGGAGAAACTTCTGTTCATATGCACTATTTATTTGCAGCACCTCTTGTAGGGGGAATTCTACTAGCAATCTTTCTCAAGGTTCTCCCTCATTTCTCTCGTATTAGTCTAAATCTATGGAATTCGGCAGTAGCGATTATTACAGCGGGTACACTTTTCCGAGGAATTGTCAATCTTTCAGGACGCTCTACAACCTTGGATACACCCTACTGGTATGTTGGGATTGGTTTTGCAATACTAGCAATCATTACTATCTTCATCAATCCAAACCTTTGGAAGAGTACTAGCAAAGTAACTAAAACGAAACGCAAAGAAGTCTATGGGCAGGCATAATGTTATAAAAAAGTAGTCGTTCAGCTTATGTTCGACTACTTTTTATTGACTTTTATTTCTAAAATATTGTAGAAATATTACAAGTTTCTTTCTAATTTTAAATACTACTTTCGTATTTAAAATAATATTGTATAATAAAATTGATAATTAGCGTTTTTAATACAATATCTAGGAAAAACAAATCCCAATCTTGGTATTTGCTAGGAGAAAAGAATGAAAAAAATATTGCTGGCAAGTACGGTTGCCCTCTCTATGGCAGGTTTTGCAAAAACGACCGTCTATGCTGAGGAATCTCAAGCTACCAATAAAGTTCAAACTTCTGAAAAGGCTACAGGAAGCCAAGCAGGAAATGACAATCTGAACCAAACTCAAAACAAGTCAGAAAAAGTCGAGCCTCAAACTTCCCCAAAGCAAGAAACTACTAACACCAAGGAGCAGTCTTCGACAGAAGCAGTAGTAGAAGAGGTTAACAAAGAAGGTTGGCAAAAAGAAAACAGTCAATGGCGCTATTATGAGAATAATAAGCCTGTTTTAAATTGGAAGAAGATAGCTGGTGTTTGGTATTATTTCAATCAAAAAGGCATCATGCTAAGTAATACTATTTTTAATGATTATCTGTTAAATAATAGCGGTGCTTTAGCAGAATCTTCTTGGGCAAAAATCGATAATCAATGGTATTATGCTACGGCGGAGGGAAAAGTTACTCGTGATAAATGGGAAAAAATTTCTGGAGTCTGGTATCGATTTAATCAAGAAGGCATCATGCTCAGTAATGCTATCCACAATGACTATTTGTTCAATAGTAGTGGAGCCTTAGCAGAAAATAGCTGGGTTAAAATTGGTGACAAATGGTATCATGGGAATCAAGAAGGAAAGATTTCTCGTGATAAATGGGAAAAAATCAAGAATGTCTGGTATTTCTTCGACAAAGATGGCGGCATGCTTAGTGAAACGATTTACAAAGACTATCTTTTCACTAAAGATGGGGCTCTAGCCGTATCCTCGTGGGTAAAAATTAAAGATAAGTGGTATTACGCCGACGCATCTGGTAAAATCACACGAAACAAATGGGAAAAAATTAAAAATAGCTGGTACCACTTTGATGCCGAAGGTGTAATGGAAAGTAGCACCTGGAAAAAGAAATACTATCTTAAAGATAGTGGAGCAATGGCTGAGAATGAATGGATCTTTGATAAGAAACACAATAGCTGGTTCTATATCAAAGCTGATGGTAGCTACGCTGAAAATCAGTGGCAGGGAGCTTACTATCTAAAATCTGGCGGCTATATGGCTAAGAATGAATGGATTTTTGATAAGGACTATGACGCTTGGTATTACCTCAAAGAAGATGGAGTTTATGTAACTGGGACTTTCAAAATCAAAGGTAAAGACTATTCTTTCCAAAGTAATGGAAAATGGATTTCTGATCCATCATCTTACTATAAGGTAGCTCCAATTACAGCTTATGTCTACAGCGCTTCTGGTGATAGACTCAGCTATATCTCACAAGGTAGCATTGTTTCAGTTACTGGAGCAGAAGTTCAAGGTGGTCGACTTCCAGTCAAAATCTCTGGCCTTTCAGGTTATATGAACAAGAATGATCTTGTAGCAGTTAGTTCTGCAAGTGACTTCATTCCTCACTATACTACGGATGGTAAATATCTCTACCACGAGTTATCACCTTATGCTAGTATTCGAGTTGCACCACATAGCTCATCTATGACCATTGGTAAAAAGTATTATTCAGCTGATGGTGCTAACTTTGACAACTTTACAGTTGAAAATCCTTTCTTGTTTAGAGATTTAAGCAAACCAACTAATTATACAGCAGCAGAGTTGGATAAAATTTTCTCTATCATGAATATTCAAGGAAGTCGTTTGGCAGGTAAAGGTGCAGTCTTTAAAGAAGCGGAAGAACGTTATAAAATCAATGCCCTCTACTTGATTGCCCACAGTGCTCTAGAAAGTTCATGGGGACGTAGCCAGATTGCCAAGGATAAGAATAACTTCTTTGGTATTGCAGCCTATGATACAACACCATATGATTCAGCCAAAAGTTTTGACAATGTCGACAAGGGTATCTTAGGTGCAGCTAAATGGATTCGCGAGAATTATTATGATGAAGGTAGAACCCATCTTGGAAATAAAGCTTCCGGAATGAATGTCCTTTACGCATCAGACCCATATTGGGGAGAAAAGATTGCAAGTATTATGATGACAATCAACAGTAAGCTGGGCGAAAAAGACTAGAAATCATTAGAATCGATAACGACTGAAAAGTGGTTATCGATTTTGCTTATCAAGAGAAACTTGAGGACTTTTCATTATGAAGATGAATTTTGAACATATTCACAAAAGAGGAATAAATCTAAAGCACTTAGGGATTAATGCATACGCTTATAGCTACTCAGTTATAACAGACTTACTTGCTATTGTCCAAGCGAATAATCTGACCATATTAGGTGGAGATGTGTTTTGCTACAAAAATGCTCAATTGACACATACTTATGACAATTGGCATTATGAGAAACAAGATCCAACTAGCGATTGTAGCAAATCCATTCTTCAAACAGAAAAGTATATAAGAGATTATGTAAAAAATCATGGTAAACACTATTATTTTTCAATCGTTTTAGAGGAACCAATAGACTGAATAGAGAGTCAAATAGGAGAAATCATGATATAATAGAAGTTGGTGATTTATTTTAAAAAAATGCTATCTATTGCTTACTCGAGAAAATAAAAAAATAGATAAAATCCAATCTGAGAAAGGAATTTTACATTATGGCTATTATTCAATGGTTTCCTGGACATATGTCCAAGGCGCGTCGTCAGGTCCAGGAAAATTTAAAATTTGTTGATTTTGTGACAGTTTTAGTAGATGCACGTTTGCCCTTGTCTAGCCAAAATCCAATGCTGACTAAAATCATCGGGGACAAACCAAGGCTATTGATTCTAAACAAGGCAGACCTTGCAGATCCAACATTGACAAAAGAGTGGCGTCAGTACTTTGAATCACAAGGTATTCAGACACTTGCTATCAATTCTAAAGAGCAAATTACAGTTAAAGTCGTGACCGATGCTGCTAAGAAACTTATGTCAGATAAGATTGCTCGTCAAAAAGAGCGTGGAATTCAAATCGAAACCTTACGTACCATGATAATTGGTATTCCAAACGCTGGTAAATCAACTCTGATGAACCGTTTAGCTGGTAAGAAAATTGCTGTAGTTGGTAACAAACCAGGCGTCACCAAGGGCCAACAATGGCTTAAAACCAATAAAGATTTGGAAATTTTGGATACTCCTGGTATTCTTTGGCCAAAATTCGAAGATGAAACGGTTGCCCTTAAACTCGCATTGACTGGAGCTATCAAAGACCAGTTGCTTCCGATGGATGAGGTAACGATTTTCGGTCTCAATTACTTTAAAACGCATTATCCTGAAAAGCTTCAAGAACGTTTCAAACAAATGAATCTGGACGATGAAGCTCCAGAAATTATCATGGATATGACGCGTATCCTTGGTTTCCGTGATGATTACGATCGTTTTTACAATCTCTTTGTTAAAGAAGTTCGTGATGGAAAACTTGGTAACTATACCTTAGATACATTGGATGATCTCAATGGCAACGATTAAAGAAATAAAAGAAGCATTAGCAAAGATAACAGATCTTGAAAGTCCCCTTTTTAAGGAATTTGAAAAAGATTCTCGTACAGGTGTACAAAAGGAAATTGAAAGGCGTAAGAAATCTATTCAAGCTGAAATTGATGAAAATCTGCGCCTAGAAGGCATGTTATCTTATGAAAAAGAGCTTTATGCTCAAGGGATTAACCTAATTGCAGGTGTAGATGAGGTTGGACGTGGTCCGCTAGCTGGTCCAGTGGTGGCTGCGGCAGTGATTTTACCTCAAAATTGTAAAATTAAAGGTTTAAATGACAGCAAAAAAATTCCTAAGAAAAAACACGAGGAGATTTTTCAAGCTGTCAAAGAGAATGCCCTAGCAATCGGTATCGGGATTATGGACAATCATGTCATTGACCAAGTCAATATCTATGAAGCGACGAAACTAGCCATGAAAGAAGCTATTTATCAGCTTGAGCCTCAACCAGAGCACCTCTTGATTGATGCTATGAAGTTGGACTTGCCGATTTCTCAGACATCCATCATCAAAGGGGATGCCAACTCCTTATCTATTGCAGCAGCATCTATCGTTGCGAAGGTTACAAGAGATAAGATCATGGCTAACTATGACCAAGAATTTCCAGGCTATGATTTTGCTCAAAATGCTGGCTATGGAACTGCTAAGCATCTAGAAGGAATTGAAAAGCACGGTGTCACACCTATTCATCGCACCAGTTTTGAACCGATTAAAACGATCGTTTCAGAAACTAGTAAAAGATAATTAAAGGAGAGAATTATGGAGGAACAGTCGCAAATACTTAGTTCCAAGAAAGAATTTGCCTTCGCGTCCAGTACGATCTTAGCTCAAGTAGGGCGAGGTATTATTGTCGGATTAGTCGTAGGACTTATTGTAGGATCATTTCGATTTTTGATCGAAAAAGGCTTTCATATCGTTCAAGGATTTTATCAAGACCAAGAGAATCTGATACGGAATCTATTGATCATTTTATTGTTTTATATCCTCATTTGCTTACTTAGTGCCAAATTAACACGCTCAGAAAAAGATATCAGAGGTTCTGGTATTCCTCAAGTTGAAGCGGAGTTAAAAGGTCTCATGTCTCTCAACTGGTGGAGTGTCCTCTGGAAAAAATACATTCTAGGTATCTTGGCCATTGCGAGTGGGCTCATGCTCGGTCGTGAAGGTCCCAGTATTCAGCTAGGTGCCGCTGGAGGCAAAGGAATTGCTAAATGGCTCAAGTCTAGCCCTGTTGAGGAGCGTTCTTTGATTGCTAGCGGAGCTGCTGCTGGACTTGCTGCAGCTTTTAATGCACCTATTGCAGGACTCCTATTTGTAGTAGAAGAAGTCTACCATCATTTTTCACGATTTTTCTGGGTTTCTACCTTGGCTGCTAGTCTAGTAGCAAACTTTGTTTCCCTTCTCATCTTTGGCTTAACACCTGTACTTGATATGCCGGACAATATCCCTCTCATGAACTTGAGCCAATATTGGATTTATCTAGTGATGGGAATTTTTCTAGGACTCTCAGGTTTTCTCTATGAAAAAGCCGTTCTTAACGTTGGAAAAGTATATGATTGGATTGGTCAAAAGATTCATCTGGATAAGGCCTATTATCCTATTCTAGCCTTTCTTCTTATCATTCCATTAGGAATATTCCTACCACAGATACTCGGTGGAGGCAATCAGGTTGTCTTATCCTTAACAGAACAAGATTTTAGTTTTCAAATTCTCTTGGCTTACTTTATTATTCGATTTATCTGGAGTATGATCAGTTATGGTAGTGGACTGCCAGGTGGTATTTTCTTGCCAATTTTAGCTTTAGGATCCTTACTTGGTGCCCTGGTAGGTGTTATTTGTGTCAATCTTGGCCTCGTTACACAGCAGCAATTCCCTATCTTTGTGATTCTTGGAATGAGCGGGTATTTTGGGGCCATCTCAAAAGCACCTTTGACAGCTATGATTCTTGTGACGGAAATGGTTGGTGACATCCGCAATCTAATGCCTTTAGGGATGGTAACCCTAGTTGCCTATATTGTTATGGATCTGCTCAAAGGGGCGCCCGTCTATGAAGCCATGCTGGAGAAAATGCTACCTGAATCAGTAACTGATGATGGAGAAGTTACCCTAATTGAAATTCCAGTTTCTGATAAGATAGCTGGTAAGCAGGTACATGAACTCAATTTACCACACAATGTGCTCATCACAACCCAGGTACATAACGGTAAAAGTAAGACAGTTAATGGATCTACAAGGATGTATCTAGGTGATATGATTCATCTCGTAATTCCAAAAAGTGAAATTGGAAAAGTGAAAGATTTGTTGTTGTAGGATTGGTTGTTTACATAACTTATGTTATGTCTCGTGTATAGTTGGTCTAAAATTAGTAATTAAAAAGATAGACCGTGTCATATGAATAAAAACTCGATTCCTAAATAATGGTATCGAGTTTTTATATTTTATTCTAATGAACTGTAGAAGCTTTAGAAATTTTTTAAGTCAATAAATTAATGATCAATAATTCACTTAGCGAATCTAGTCGTTTTTTAGAAAACTAAAAGTTTATGTACAATTGACTTAACGTGAGCTAAACTATTGATACAACTGAATTAGAAGCATAAAGTACATTCTTTAAGGAGTGTACTTTATTTTTATTTTGTACATTATTTTGAAGTGTTATTTTGTATATTTTCTAGTTCATAACATCATCTGATTTAAGGAATTGATTTGTATATTTTTACTCTAATAGGTGCAGAAGAAGTAGTGGTTCAATTGTACATTTTTTGCTACTCATTTAAGGTCTTATTGATAGTAAGATATAGATTTTTACTCGTGGTGCTAGCTAATCTCAAAGTATCTCAGATTATAAGTCAGTACAATTTGCTCCATTCTCAACTGCAATCCTGTTAAGCCTCTAGCTAGTGTTTGTTCGACATCAAAAAAAGCACAAAGTTCTGAAAATCGAGTTTCAATAGTCCGTCTCATATTTCTAGTAAGTCATCAACCAAGGAGACACCCACAAGGATTCTTGTTTAGAAGCACCGAATCAATCAAGAAGGATCACCCAGAGGTTCTAGCATTTGAAGAATATGACGAGCTACTTGAAGCAATCAAAAAATCCCTATAAAGGGATTTTTTTATACCTATAATACCTTGTGCAAAACAGTCGTATATATCAAAATCAGAGTCACGTTACCTACTATTAGACCAGAAGTCGCAAGCAAGGTCTTTGCTGTACCCGGCTTAAAATCTGCACTAATCAAATATGGCCAAAAGCATACCATTGGGAAAATGGCTATTAACACGCATACATAGGTAGGAAAGCTTGTCCAAAGAAAGCGTGTCGTCTCTAACCAGTGACCCCATGAAGGTATCACTATTTTGCTTATAGTGAAAAGTATGCATATAAGGTGGATCACTAGAAGATAAATAGCATACTTTGTCTTACTTAGTACTTTTTTATTTTTCATTTTGCCTAGCCTAATTATCCCTGCAAATTCTTCTATCGCTCTGCTGCAATATTAGAACTAAAATTAAAATTAACTATATCATTATTCGAATCAAGGTCTAAATTCATAAAATAATGATTCCAAAAGAATTCATTGTTACCTGCGCCCCACTGCACGCCATAATGACCCAAATATTCATCTCTTGGCTCGCTTGGAGTCAGCCATATTTTTTTCCCAAATACTTTCGTGAACTCGTTTTCGTCAAGCTTCTTTAGTAAATCTATACCATCTATATTATATGAGATTCCATATTTTTGGGTAACAGCTGTGCACTCAGAATCAAAGCAAACCTGCGTAACTACACAGTCCTTCAGCTCCGTATTCTTTCTCTTATCTCCGTAAACACCTATACATCCGAGAACTACATTCTTCTTTACAAGAAGATAGGTAGATCGCGTAACTGCTGAGTCATATGACTTAAAGCCGTTTGGAACGCTAACCCCAGTTCCTTGGTATTTAGTATAGCTTCCCGTTGTCAAAAGCTCGTTATAATTAGGATAATCATGTCTACCATTTGACACATAAATGTCAAACCCCTTGTCTATCAAATCCGAAATCTTAGTCTCTGTAAGATGAATTTCAGTTCCGTCAATTCTAAGTGGAGGTGCGTTATCAGGTAGACCTATAATTATATATACAAACATCAAAAACACGAATATCATAAGCACTGCAACGATACCCATCCAAGATTTCCCGGTTCTCCTTCGTGCATTGAAAAGCGACATTATAGAAGGCGTGATTATAGCAGCACCAATTGGCGCCGCCCCATGACGGAACATGCTCATGACCTTAAAGGCAATTACAGCGCTAATTAGTATTAAAATTATGTGCACTGCATACTCTCCTACGCTTAGCTTACTCGTCCTAGTCTGATTATTTGCTGGGGCATCGTACATTGAAACACCGTTCTCAAAGGTGTTCTTCATTCTAAAACGAAGCCAAAACAATATTCCAATAAACACAATTGCCAAGAACACTAGCATTCCGATAAAAACTAATTTTTCCATCTGTAACCTTTTCTCTGACCTAATTATCGTCCATCAAAATTCATATCTAGTCTACCACATTTTGAAATTGTTTTACAATATTTACATACTTGTGCACGAATCAAAAATGTATACAAACTTTTCAGAGTATTTATTCTTTACACCTCTTTTCCGCTATGTTAAAATTGTATTAAGTTTAATACTTGTTTTATTCTAAACGTGCGCATCATTTTAGCGCAAAAAACAAATTTAATTCCGTTGTTTGAGCGGGATTATTTAAATAACCTTCTAATAGCAAGTCCAACTGAAATCACAGAGTTGAGTAATATGTCTGTATGGTGGATATGTCAGGAAAACCCAGATCATCGTTATAAAATTCAAGTTAAAGAAAGAATGGCATACAGAAAGCGAAATAAAAAGGCATGTTCGATTTGCAAAGGTTACAGAAGAAAGCAAGAACATTTTATACAGTTTAAAAAAGATATAAAAAAGTAAGAACACTTTAAGTAATATAAAGTGTTTTTA
>NZ_KV817804.1:64988-104593 GCF_001814775.1 Streptococcus sp. HMSC067H01 | reverse complement strand
TATCAAAATGTACATTTGAAAAATTTTTAGTTTTCACTTAAATAAAGTACATTTTACAGTAGATGAACAGCTTTAAAAATTTCCAGTGTTCACTTAAATAAAGTACATAATTGAGTATAATTCGCTTAAAAAATTTTTTTGGTTACATAATTTTATGCTAGTAGTTATCTATTCCTAAATCTCCCCTTTAACATCTTTCCGAAAAACTATAATTTTCTTGAAAAATATATCTAACTATGCTATACTACTAGTATAGAAAGATTTGGAGAAAAACATGAAACGCGAGATCTTATTAGAACGTATTGATAAACTCAAACAAGTCATGCCCTGGTATGTTCTAGAATACTATCAATCGAAACTGGCTGTTCCATACAGTTTTACGACCTTGTACGAATACTTAAAGGAATACGATCGATTTTTCACCTGGGTCTTAGAATCTGGAATATCAGATGCTGACACTATGGCCAATATCCCTTTAGAGGTTCTGGAACACATGACCAAGAAAGACATGGAATCCTTTATCCTTTACTTGCGTGAACGTCCTCTGCTCAATGCCAATACGACAAAAAACGGGGTTTCTCAAACAACCATTAATCGTACACTTTCTGCACTTTCTAGTCTTTATAAGTATTTGACTGAGGAAGTTGAAAACGAACAAGGTGAACCTTATTTCTATCGCAATGTCATGAAGAAGGTTGCTACCAAGAAAAAGAAAGAAACCTTGGCTGCGCGAGCTGAAAATATCAAGCAAAAGCTCTTTTTAGGTGATGAAACAGAGGGATTTTTGAATTATATAGATGAGGAATACCCTAAAACTCTCTCAAATCGAGCCTTATCGTCCTTTAACAAGAATAAGGAGCGAGATTTAGCTATCATTGCACTACTTCTCGCTTCTGGTGTTCGTCTCTCCGAAGCAGTTAACCTAGATCTTCGAGATCTCAATCTTAAGATGATGGTCATCGATGTTACTCGTAAGGGCGGAAAACGTGACTCGGTTAATGTGGCTGCCTTTGCTAAGCCTTATTTAGAAAAATATCTCGCTATTCGAGACAAACGTTATAAGACAAAGAAGACCGATATAGCCCTATTCTTAACCTTGTATCGAGGCGTTCCAAACCGGATTGATGCTTCTAGTGTTGAAAAGATGGTGGCCAAGTATTCAGAAGACTTTAAAGTTCGTGTAACCCCCCATAAACTTCGTCATACTCTTGCAACTCGTCTTTATGATGCAACCAAATCCCAAGTTTTGGTTAGTCATCAACTTGGACATGCAAGCACCCAAGTAACGGACCTATATACGCATATCGTTAATGATGAGCAAAAAAATGCTTTAGATAGCCTATAGAATACATAACATAAATTATGTAAATTATTATCGTAAAAAAGAAGCTGGATTGAACCAACTTCTTTTTTCTTTATTCAACTACAGCCTCAGCAATTTCTTCAGCAGTAATTCCTGCGAAATAACGACCTAGGTTAATGGTTTGAAGGGCTTTGAGGACATCTTCACGTTCGTATTTGACACCACGAAGGACATCTTCTACTGCTGCAACGTCCTCAATACCGAAGAAGTCACCGTAAATCTTAATATCTTGAATTTTTGACTCAATAACATTAGCAAAGATTTCAACCTTACCGCTTGGGAATTTAGTTCCTCGACGGACGTTATACTCTGGTGATTTACCATAGTTCCAGTCCCAAGTTCCAAACTTAGTTTCTTTGATGCGATTGATTTCAGCTAATTCTTCATCTGAGAATACATACTCAGTCATCTCAGGGTATTCTTTTTTCATGTATTCCAAGAGTAAATCACGGAATTCTTCAACAGTGATCTTTTCTGGCAATTCATCGATAATATTAGTTACTCGAGCACGGACTGATTTAACCCCTTTTGATTCAAACTTATCTTTAGACACTTTAAGTGCGTTAGCTAGGACAGACAAATCCACGTCAAAGAGAAGACAACCATGGTGCATGATACGGCCATTGATATAGGCTTGTGCATTTCCACAGAATTTCTTGCCGTCTATTTCTAAGTCGTTACGGCCTGTAAATTCAGCTTTAACACCAAGTTCAGCCAAAGTATTGATAACTGGAGTAGAGAAGCTCTTGAAGTCAAAGGCCTTGTTTTCATCTTCTTTTGAAATGATGGTATAGTTAAGGTTGTTCAAATCATGGTAAACAGCTCCACCACCACTGATTCGACGGACTACTTCAATTCCATTTTCACGAACATAGTCACGGTTAATTTCTTCGATGGTATTTTGGTGACGACCTACAATGATAGATGGTTTGTTGATCCAAAGAAGGAAGATTTGATCTTCATCAAGAAGATGCTTAAAAGCGTACTCCTCTAAAGCAATATTAAAGGCAGTGTCGTTTGAATGATTGATAATGTATTTCATAAGATACCTTCTAATACGATAGAGACTGGAAAATAATTCCAGTCTAGTCTATCTATTTTTATTTTTTCTTAGGTGAATGGATGGCCATTCCAAGAACATCAGCAAATGCTTCGTACATAACTTCAGAGTATGTTGGGTGACCGTGGATTGTCTTAAGCATTTCTTCTACAGTGATTTCCATTTCGATGATGCTTGACGCTTCATTGATCAACTCTGCAGCAGCAGGACCAATGATATGAACACCAAGGATTTCACCATATTTCTTATCTGCAATGACTTTAACAAATCCTTGAGCCGCATCTGATGCAATGGCACGTCCGTTTGCGGCAAAGTTGAATTTACCAATTTGGACATCATATTTCTCACGAGCTTGTTCTTCTGTCAAACCAACTGCTGCTACTTCTGGAAGTGTGTAAATAGCTGCAGGAGTCAAGTTCAATTTAGCAACATGGTGATTTCCTTTAAGGGCATTTTCAGCCGCTACTTCACCCATACGGAAGGCAGCGTGGGCCAACATCTTAGTACCGTTGATATCACCTGGTGCATAGATACCTGGAACAGAAGTTTCCATGTATTCATTAACCTTGATACGACCACGGTCTAACTCAAACTCAACTTCTCCGATTCCTTCAAGATCTGGAACACGACCGATTGAAAGAAGGGCTTTATTTGCGATGATATCATCTTTTCCTTCAACCTTGATACGAAGTTTGCCATCTTCTTCAATGATTTCTTGCAGTTTAGTACCTGTCAAGATAGTCATACCTTTGCGTTCAAGAATCAAGCGAAGGTTCTTAGATACTTCAGCATCCATTGCTGGAACAATACGGTCCATCATTTCGATAACAGTAACTTTTGAACCGAAGGTCATGAAGGCTTGACCGAGTTCGATACCGACAACCCCACCACCGATGATAACGAGGCTTTCTGGAACTTCGTTCATTTCAAGGATGTCATCACTAGTCATCACAAGAGATGATTCCATACCAGGAACATTGATTTTGCTTACTTTTGAACCACCAGCAAGGATGATCTTCTTAGTTTCAAGCAATTCAGAACCATTTACCAAGACATTCTTATCTTTAGTAATAGTACCGATACCTTTATGAACATCAACTCCATAGCTTCGAAGAAGTCCTGCAACACCACCTACAAGGGTATTGACAACTTTAGATTTTGTTTCTAAAAGTTTGTCCATATCAACTGTGAAATTAGGATTTTCAATTACGATACCACGATTTGCTGCATGACCGATATTCTCGATAATTTCAGCGTTGTGAAGGTAAGTTTTAGTTGGGATACATCCGCGGTTCAAACATGTTCCACCAAGTTCAGATTTCTCAACAAGAGCAACCTTACCACCTAATTGAGCTGCTTTAATAGCAGATACATAACCAGCAGGTCCACCACCAATAACAACGATATCATAAGCATCATCACTCTTACCGTCATCGTTTGAAGCACTTGCTGCAGGTGCTGGGCTAGCTTCTGGTGCAGCTGCTCCAGCTGTTGGGATATTTTCCCCTTCTTCACCAAGATAACCGATAACTTCAGTAACAGGAACAGTCTCGCCGTCCCCTTTCAGGATAGCGATCAAGTAACCGTCTTCTTCTGCTTCCAATTCCATGCTGACTTTGTCAGTCATGATTTCCAAAAGGATTTCTCCTTCTTTTACAAATTCTCCGACTTTTTTATTCCATTGGACGATTTGTCCTTCTGTCATATCCACGCCGGCTTTTGGCATAATTACTTCTAAGGCCATATCTTACTTCCTTTATCTATATTTCTAAAAATAAATTCTCTAAACCAACATTGAGATTGGGTTTTCAATTAAAGCTTTCAAGTCTTTCATAAACTTAGCACCAGCCATACCATCTACGACACGGTGGTCAATTGTTAAACCAAGACTCATAATTGGACGAATCACGATTTCACCATTTACTACAACAGGTTTCTCAATTGTTGAGCTAACCCCAAGGATTGCTGAGTTCGGTTGGTTAATGATTGGACCGAATGATTGAACGCCAAACATTCCCAAGTTACTAATGGTGAAGGTTGAATTTTGCAACTCGCTAGGAGCTAGTTTACCATCCAAAGTACGTCCGATAACATCTTTAAAGGCAACTACCAACTCAGACAAACTCAATTTTTCAGCATTATAAACAACTGGCGTCATCAAACCATTATCCATTCCAACTGCCATCGCAAGGTTGACATAGTTGTGAGTGATAATTGTCTTACCATCTTCAGTTAATGACGCATTGATGTATGGGTGTTTCATAAGAGTCTTAACAACCGCAAGTGAAAGCAAGTCTGTAACAGTTATTTTCTTACCAGTTGCTTCCATGATTGGATCAAGGACTTTCTTACGAAGGGCAAGCATTTCAGACATATCGACATCATAGTTAAGCGTGAAGGTTGGTGCAGTCAAGTATGACTCAACCATACGTTGAGCAATAACCTTACGCATTGGTGTCATTGGAATACGCTCGATTTCCCCATAAGGAGTTACGTTATCTGGAACTTCTTCCACTTTCTCGATTTGAGCAGGTGATTTAATCGTATCGTTTTCAATATTTTCCGGAAGGAAAGCTAAAACATCCTTCTTCATAATCTTGCCACGATGACCAGTTCCTTGGATTTCTTGCCAAGCAATATTATGCTCTAGTGCAATTCGTTTTGCGAGTGGTGAAATGCGAACCACATTAGTGTCTTTAAATGTTTCCACGTCTTCTTTGTGGACACGACCGTTTGCGCCTGAGCCAGAAATATCGTAGAGATTAATTCCTAAATCATCTGCTAATTTTCTAGCCGCAGGAGTCGCTCTTAGCTTATCATCAGCCATGACCTCTCCTATTCTATACTAAGATATTAAGGACGAAGAGGACAATGAAAAAATAGGAGATTGACGATGTGTTCGATGAACACAAGGAAATCTATCTTTTTTTCACAGACCTCCGTCCGAATTCAATTACATGATGCAAAGGGCGTTTAAAAGCGACCGAAAAATAGGAAATCAACGCAGACTTCGATGAAGTCAAGGAGATTTATCTTTTTTCCGAGCTTTTAGCCCGTGCTCTAATCTAAGATACTAAGGACGTAGAGAACTTTGCATCTATAAATACAAAGCTTCTCGTCTGATTAATTTGTTTACATAATTTATATTATGTGTTATTGTTTGCTGTAAGTTTTACGGATGGCATCTTTGATGCTTTCAACTGTTGGAATCATTGCATTTTCAAGATTTTGTGCATAAGGCATTGGTACATCCTCACCTGCACAACGGCGAATAGGTGCATCTAAATAATCGAATGCTTCTGATTCTGAGATAATAGCTGAAATTTCACCGATAAAACCACTTGTCTTGTGGGCATCGTTGACAAGAACTACTTTTCCAGTCTTCTTAACTGAGTTAATGATGAGGTCTTTATCAAGTGGAACCAAAGTACGTGGGTCTACTACTTCTACTGAGATGCCTTCTTCAGCCAATTCTTCAGCTGCTTGCATGACACGACGAAGCATTTTACCGTATGTTACTACAGTTACATCAGTTCCTTCACGTTTGATTTCTCCGACACCAAGTGGGATAGTATAGTCTGGATCAACAGGAACTTCACCTTTTTGGTTAAATTCTGATTTGTATTCAAGAATGATAACAGGGTTGTTGTCACGGATAGAAGACTTAAGAAGTCCCTTCATATCAGCTGGTGTACCTGGAGCTACAACCTTCAATCCTGGGATATGAGTAAACCAAGATTCCAAGGATTGTGAGTGTTGTGCTGCAGAACCTACTCCGTTACCAGCGGCACAGCGGATTGTAATAGGCACTTGACCTTTACCACCAAACATGTAACGAGTTTTAGCTGCTTGGTTGACGATATTATCCATGGCAATAACAGAAAAGTCCATGAAAGTCATGTCAACGATTGGGCGAAGTCCAGTCATAGCAGCACCAGCAGCTGCTCCAGAAATAGCTGCTTCGGAAATCGGACAGTCACGAACACGTTCTGGTCCAAATTCTTCTAGCATACCTACAGATGTACCAAAGTCTCCACCAAAGACACCGACATCTTCACCCATCAAGAGTACATTTTCGTCGCGACGCATTTCCTCAGACATTGCAAGGATAATGGTATCGCGGAAAGACATTAATTTTGTTTCCATATTTCTCTACTTCTCCTTAGTCTGCGTAAATATCTTCAAAAGCTGATTCTAGTGGAGGGAATGGACTTTCTTCTGCAAACTTAACAGATGCTTCCACTGCTTCCTTAACTTGCGCTTGAATTTCTTCAAGTTCTTCTGCACTTGCAATCTTGTTCTCAACAAGGTACTTGCGAAGATTTTCGATTGGATCTTTTTCTTTCCACTCATCGACTTCTTCACGTGTACGATATTTACCAGGGTCTGATGATGAGTGACCAAGCCAACGATAGGTTACACTTTCGATCAAGACAGGACCTTTACCAGAACGAACATGGTCAACTGCTTTTTTAAATCCTTCGTAGACATCGATAACATTGTTACCGTCTTCGATAAACATTCCAGGAATACCGTAAGCAGCACTACGCTCATGGATATGCTTGACATTAGTCATTTTCTTAATATCGGCAGAGATTCCATAACCGTTATTGATACAGTAGAAAATTACCGGAAGATTCCAAATTGAAGCCATATTAACAGCTTCGTGGAATACACCTTCATTAGTCGCTCCATCACCAAAGAAGCAGACAACGATTTTACCAGTGTTTTTCATTTGTTGAGTAAGGGCAGCCCCTACTGCGATTCCCATACCACCACCAACAATACCGTTGGCACCAAGGTTACCTGCATCAAGGTCGGCGATGTGCATAGATCCACCTTTACCTTTACAAGTTCCAGTATACTTACCAAGGATTTCAGCCATCATACCATTAAGGTCGATTCCCTTAGCAATGGCTTGTCCGTGACCACGGTGGTTCGATGTTATGAGGTCGTCTTCGTTTAGAGCTAACATAGCCCCAACGTTTGCAGCTTCCTCACCAACAGAAAAGTGCGTCATACCTGGCACTTTACCTTTTTTTACTAATTGAGCAATTTTTAAATCCATACGACGAATTTCTTCCATCTTACGGAACATCTCAAGCAAAAGATTTTTATCTAAAGTTGACATAATCTTGCCTTTCTAAGTTTAATTTCTTATAGTTCTATTCTAACTGATAGGTTAACTAGAGTCAAAGATTATGCTTGATAATTTTTCACAATGTAAAAAAAGAAAAGCCAATGAAATCAAGACTTTTCTTTACATAAAATAACTATTTCACAAACAGTTTTTCAGTTTTTTTCATCAAATTATTTGATTGTTTTCATAATAACTTGTAAACGCCACTGATAAAGTATACCACTAATCACCAGACTAACAATTAAACCAATCCAATAAGAATAGGCACCTAATCCTGTCCAGTGATCTAAGACTAATCCCAGTGGAATGGCTACACCCCAGTATCCGAGAAGTCCAAGATAGAAGGGAACAACTGTATCCTTGTAGCCACGTAAAATTCCTTGTAGAGGTGCTGCGAAGGTATCAGCTAACTGGAAGAACAAACTATAGGTCATAAAAGAAGCTGTCAATTGAATGAAATCGGGATCTTGACCATAGAGACTAGCAACATCTTCACGATAAATATAAAGGAAACTTAGTGTCAAAATCGCGAAAATCATAGCTGTTAAACGTCCAATAAGTATGTATTGCTTAGCATCGTTTAAGCGTCTAGCCCCTACTTCGTAGGAAACAACAATAGCCATGGCTGTTGAGATGCTCATAGGAAAGGCATACATGAGATTTGAGAAGTTCATGGCAGACTGATGGCTTGCGATGATGAGTGATGAAAACTTTGCCATTATCAATCCGACTACTGAAAAAATGGCTACTTCCGCAAAGACGGTTCCTCCAATTGGTAACCCGAGACGAATTGCTTCTTTGATTTTTTCTATTCGCAAGGGCATTGGTATTTCTAGATGATATTCCTTAAGCTTTTTATGCTTTAACAAGACAAGGATAGAAATCAATAACAAAACCCAGTAGGCAAGTGAGGTACCAAGACCTGCACCTGCACCTCCAAGTTCAGGTACTCCAAATGCTCCATAAATCAATACATAGTTGAAAGCACTATTAAAAGGAAGCAAGAGAAGCATGAGATACATAGATAATTTTGTTAATCCGAGTGTGTCAAGTAGAGAACGTATCACACTGAAAAGTAAAAGCGGGATAATACCAATAGCTAGTAGCCATAAATAACGGGTTGCTACACTTGCTACAGCTGTCTCTAATCCCATATATCCCAAAATAACTGGTACTAAAAAGAAGACTAGTACAAAAAGAATAAGGGATAAGGCTAAAGATAGATAAATAAATTGATAAAAATCTGAAGCAACCTCTTTCTTCTGTCCTTGGCCCAAATGGTGTCCGATAATAGGTACTAAGGCTGATACAATCCCTGTCAGAAAGGTGAAAAAAGGATTCCATAAGCTTGTAGCTATGGAAACTCCTGCCAGATCCAGTGTATTATACTGACCCGTCATTGTTGTATCAACAAAGGAGGCCGAATAATTAGCAAATTGGTAAATCAATATCGGAAAGAATATTTTTAAAAATAAGATAATTTTATCTTTGAGATGTTGAGTTGAGTACATACCTTCTCTTTCTACTACTTTTCATCCAAGCCAAAAAGCTTTAAGCCGTATTTTTTCAAGCTTAATGGTGGATTACTAGCTTTTGATGTCGTGTGCCAACAATTACAAGTGTCGCAAAAATAGCTCCTAACCAAGCCTCCATTATCATAGTCTACGGCGTGGTCGGCTTTTTCCTTGGTTTCATATTGAAGTTTAGTACGGTTGGCAGCAGGACAAAACACACCGTGACAAGCCTTTCGTTTTCTATCTCTAAGTTTACGAAAATAATTCATCCTCAAGCTCCTACTCTGCTTGATAAACGATTTGGCCCTTACAGATGGTGTATTTGACCTGCCCTTTTAACTCTTCACCGATAAATGGTGAGTTAGACGCTTTAGAAGCAAAATGTGATCCTACGATACGGTTTTCCTTATCATCAAAAATGGTAATGTCTGCAGGTCCATTTTCAGACAAATAACCTGCTTCAAAGTTATACAGTTTAGCTGGATTAACCGTCATTTTTTCAAGCAATTCCATCAAGGTCAAATGACCAGCTTCAACCAAGTAGGTTAAACCAAGTGACAAAGAAGTTTCTAAACCTGTCATACCTGATGGAGCTTTGGTAATATCTTCGACATTCTTTTCATCAGCATGGTGAGGCGCGTGGTCAGTCGCAATCACGGAAATGACTCCTGATTTCAGACCTTCGATAACAGCACGGCGATCAGACTCAAGGCGAAGAGGTGGATTCATCTTAGCGTTACTTCCTTTAGTCAAAAGAAGAGCTTCAGTCTTAGAAAAATGTTGCGGTGCTACTTCTGCTGTTACGTTTGCTCCCAAATCTTGAGCGAACTCCACAACCTTAACACTTTCTTCTTTAGATAAATGCTGAATATGGACATGAGCTTTTGTTGCATAGGCAATCATAACGTCACGTGCAATCATAGCATACTCAGCTACTCCTGTTGCTCCACAGATATGGAAGTGTTCTTTAGCGATATTTTCGTTAAAACCAAGCGTACCATTCAGTCCAGGATCTTCTTCGTGCAGACTGATAAAGGTGTTTAACTTTTTAGCCTCTTCCATGGCTTCCTTGACAACTTTACTGCTTTCAAGTGGAATTCCGTCATCAGAAAAACCAACAGCACCAGCTTCTAAAAGCGACTTAAAGTCTGTCAAATCTTGGCCATTAAAGTTCTTGGTAATCGTTGCTACAGACTTAACATTAATTTTTTCCTTTGCCGCAGATTGAAGAACTTCCTGCAAAGTCTCAACATCTGAGATGGTTGGATTGGTATTAGCCATCATGACAACTGTCGTAAAACCACCAGCTGCTGCTGCTAGTGCACCTGTATGAATATCTTCTTTATGAGTTTGACCAGGTTCACGGAAATGAACATGGATATCCACCAAACCGGGTGCAACTACAAGACCAGTTGCATCAATGACCTCTGCATCTTTTTCACTAATTTGTGGTGCAATTTTGACAATTTTACCGTCTTCAACCAAGACATCACACACTTGATCCAAACCAGACTTAGGATCCATTACTCGACCATTTTTAATTAGTAACATCTGCTTTCTCCTTTATTCGTAGAAATCCACTTGAGTATCTAATAACTTATCACCATCATAAACAAACTTTGCCGAAAAGAATGGTTTATCTTCTAAAAGCCACTCTACGAAGGTGTGGTCTCCTTCCCAGGTTGGTTTGCTTAAAACCTCATCATAAGGAACCCATTCTAAAGTCCCTTCATTACAGTCAATTAAATCACCCTCAAACTCCGTAACCTTAAACACATAGGTGTACCAGTCTAAATCTGGTGTAAATTCAGGAAAGGTGATTACACCTTTAAGAACTGGTTTAGCTTTCAATCCTGTTTCTTCTAAAATCTCGCGGGCAGCACATTCTTGTGGAGTTTCTCCACGCTCTAACTTTCCACCTACACCGATCCATTTTCCTTCATGGACATCATTAGGCTTTTTATTGCGATGAAGCATGAGCAATTCTTTTCCATTATCAATGTAGCAAATCGTCGCTAACTGGGGCATATTCTCTCCTTATCTAAGCCAATCAATCGGCTCTTGTCCTGTCTCTGTTAAGAATGTATTGGCCTTAGAAAAAGGCTTGGAACCCCAAAATCCTCTGTAAACGGAAAGAGGACTCGGGTGAGTTGATTCAATAATCAGATGCTTAGGATTGGTCACCAATGACTTTTTCTTACGTGCATAAGCACCCCAGAGGACAAAAACCACTGGTCTATCAAGATTATTGACAACCTTAATTACAGCATCTGTAAAAGGCTCCCATATTTGACCAGCATGACCGTTGGCCTGTCCTGCCGGAACTGTAAGACAGGCATTTAACAAAAGAACCCCTTGCTCCGCCCAAGCTGTCAAATCATGTGAAGTTTTGAGACCAATATCATCAGCAAGTTCCTTTAGAATATTTTGCAAAGAAGGAGGTGCTGGAATAGAATCTGGAACAGAAAAACTCAATCCCTGCGCCTGACCTGGTCCATGATAAGGATCTTGACCAAGGATAACCACCTTAACCTCTTCCAGAGGAGTTGTTATAAGAGCCTGAAAAACCTTTTCTTTAGGAGGATATACAGTTCCTTGAGTATAAACCCGCTCCATAAAGTGATTGATTTTCCCAAAATAACCTTCAGGTAATTGCTCTTTGATCAAAGCATGCCAAGATGAGTGTTCCATAGCCAACTCCTTCGTTAATACTGCCTCTATTATAGCAAAAAGTGGCTATCTAAACCACTTTTAAAAGTATCTATTGAGATTTGAGAAGTTTTATAGAGAATTTATACTAAAGAGCCTTTATTCAACACCTTTTCTCGTATTAGAAAGGATAAATTCTTTGTCGATTTCATCAATAATCAATTCTGTTCGAGTATTAAGTTTTTCATCAAATCTTTTATTCAATTCCTTTACAACGCTTATCTTAAACTCATCACTTGATTTTGGTTTATAGTAATCAAATCCTCCAGAAGCCGCGCTACAGCAACTCCCCCAATCTGAAAGATAGCCTATTATTTCAAAAACACTATCATTGTATTTTTCAAATTTTTTAGTTGCAGAACTTTTTAGATAGCCTGAAATACAATTTACAAAAGAGTAGTAATACTTAGAGTCACGAAATGAATTGTATTCTGCACTATGAAAACTTGGATCAAGAATCCGTGCTGATCGCACATCTTCCATGGTGGGTTTTCTGCTCATTTTAATATCAGTCTGCAGATAAGCATAATAGGTTTCCTTATCAAAGAAAGCTCCATCTACCGCTATCAAAGCACCATACATACCATCTTCATACTGAAACACCATCACAGCACCGCTCCTATATTTGCTTTCTACAGGAACAGGCGGAGCAATTCTCTTTTTGGGATTTTCTTTTTTTACACTAATTTTTTCTAAAAACTTTTCTAGATTTTCACTTCTTTGTTCTAAAAATTCACTATCTGCACCCAATTCTTGGGCAAGTTCTAAATCCTCTTTGTTGATAATGATCTCTTTGATTTCAAGCAAGAATTCATCATCTAATTGCCCAACTTCCCATAAACAATGTGCTAAGGCGAACAAGACATCATACATATCGTCATCGTATAAATCCGACGCCAAGTCATTTTTAATTGTATTTGCATCTTCTCCTTGATTGTATCTCTCGAAGAATTCTTCTTTAATATCTAAGGAGGTATCATTTCCAAAAATCGTTGCATCCCATGTTCCCATAATTTTATGCTCCTTTTATTTAATTTTATTTTAGAATCTTTAAAGTTTCCCCAAACAATTCAGCAAATCTTTATAAGAATGAACCTCGTGTGTTGGATGCAGTTGTGTCTTATTTTCCAGATGATGAGGATTGTACCAGATGGTATCGATGCCAGCATTATTTCCACCTTGAATATCAGCTGACAAAGAATCACCAATCATAAGGGCATGGTTTTTATCAAAGTTAGGGATACAAGCTCCAATTTTTTTATAGAATTCAGCATCTGGTTTTTGGGTATGGAGCTGTTCTGATATAAAAATTTCCGTGAAATATGGTGCGATTCCAGATTGTTCTAGACGACCTGTTTGAATATAGGTGATTCCATTTGTCGCAGCATAGAGCTCATAGCCCTGACTTATCAATTTTCTTAATAAATCTTCGACACCTGGGAAAGTTTGTCCCTGTTTTGATAGGAAAAACTGGTAGCGCTCTGCTAAGTAGGAACCATCTTTTTCAATGCCAAAGTGAGCAAACAGTTTTGCAAAACGTGTATTGATCAATTCTGATTTTGTAATCTTTTTCTGTTCCAAATCCTTCCAAAGTGATTTGTTCATAGGTACATAATAATCTTTGTAAGCTTGGATATCCTCTACTCCTTCTTCTTCTAAGAGTTGAGTCAGAGCTATATCCTCGGCAGCATCAAAATCGAGTAGTGTGTGATCGAGGTCGAAGATTAGAAATTTGTATTTCAATCTATAAAATCCTTTCTGTATTTGGAAGATAAAGAAATTGAACTCCTAAACCTTAGAGCTAACTAGCCAAAAAGCTAGGACAAAGCATAAGAATCTCTTTAATCTTTCCTACTTGAAAAGCTCCTTTAACAGAAAAGGAGCTATCTTTTATTTTATTGGTGTACAGCTTGGGCTGCTGTGATAAGAGTAAGTTTGAAGACGTCGTCTGAATTACATCCACGTGAAAGGTCATTAACTGGTTTGTTCAAACCTTGCAATACTGGACCAACCGCTGCAAAGCCACCGAGACGTTCTGCCATCTTGTAACCAATATTCCCTGCTTCAATACCTGGGAAGATAAAGACGTTTGCTTGTCCAGCAACCTTACTTCCTGGTGCTTTAAGAGCAGCTGTTTCTGGAACGAAGGCAGCATCGAATTGCAATTCCCCATCAATTTCAAGGTCAGGACGAAGATCATGAGCAATCTTAGTTGCTTCAACAACTTTATCTACGCTTTCACCAAAACCAGAACCTTTAGTTGAATAGCTTAGCATTGCAATTTTTGGTTCGATACCAAACATCTTAGCTGTGATAGCAGAGTTAATCGCAATTTCTGCCAAAGCTTCAGCATCAGGATTGATATTGATGGCACAGTCACCAAATAGGTAACGCTCAGTGCCACGAACCATAAGGAAGGCACCTGAAGTACGACTAACATTTGGACGTGTTTTAATGATTTGAAGGGCTGGACGAACAGTTGCCGCAGTAGAGTGAATAGCTCCCGAAACCATTCCATCTACCAAGCCCATGTATACCAACATAACACCAAAATAGTTCACGTCTTTAACCAAGATTTCGCGAGCTTCTTCTTCAGTCATTTTTCCTTTACGACGTTCTACAAGTGATGCTACCATGTCTTCAAATTGAGGATAATGTGTAGGATCGATCACTTCATAACCATCCATGATTCCTTCGATTTCAAGATAGATTTTAATTTTATCAGGATTTCCAAGTAGGACAGGAATAACTTCTGTTTCTTTTACGATGCGTTTTGTTGCTTGAAGAATACGTGGTTCTTCACCTTCAGGCAAAACAATACGTGCATTTTTACCAACTAGGTTGGCTTTTAAACTTTCAAAAACTTCCATGAGTTTTTACTCCTTTTAAGATAAATTATTATTTGATAACTGAGTAATAAGGGTGTTGAAATCATCCGGCAGTGGACTTTCCATCTCCAACTGCTCTTCAAGAAAAGGATGATAAAACGATAGGTAATGGCAATGCAGAGCTTGACGCTCTATGCCATGTTCGAGACTACCACCATAGAGGTCATCGCCAAGCAAAGGGAAACCGATATGGGAGAAATGAACACGAATCTGGTGTGTCCTTCCCGTATGTAGTCGAATATCAACTAGATGAATATTGCCATAAGACTGCACTATGCGATAGGAAGTATGGGCATATTTACCACCTTTTGCCACTCGTCTAGTAATGATTGAATCTTCGTCACGGGCAATCGGTGCAATAATCTCACCTTGAGGTTCCAGAAAACCATCTCCTTTAACCAGAGCAAAGTATCGCTTTTCAATGGCTTTCTTCTGCAATTGTTTGTCTAGTCTAGCATGAGCATAACCATGTTTCGCAAAAAGCATCAAACCCGAAGTATCTCGATCTAGTCTGGTTACAATGTGAACCTGCTGATTTTCATAGTTCTGTTTCACATAGTAGCCCTTGATAAAGTTAGCAATGGTATTGGAATGATTGACACTAGGAATCGAGGCCACACCAAAGGGTTTGTTTAGAATTAAGAAATGATCATCCTCAAACAGAATATCCAGTGGATAATCTATTGCTTCCAGTGTCTCGAAATCTTCCTCAGGAGGAATGTCGATGACAACCACATCTCCTATATCCAAGAGATAGGTTGCATTTTGTGGATGACCGTTTACGCGAATATCTCCACCTCGAAACTTGATTTTGGCTAGCAAACCTTTAGAGACTTCATGCTTTTTTAAAAAAGTCTTTACCTTGACGTGTTCGTCAGCAATGAACTCAAATCTCATTCATCCACCTCACCAATAAAGGCATCCTTGACACGATTCCAAAAACTGGTATGACTTGGAGTTGCGACAAAGTGGATCTTGTGGTGATCAATCTGGTACTCTATTCGCTCAATATTACGGAAGGAATAAACACTATTGTCAACTGATATCGTATGATAGTCATTGCGAGTCGGTATCAACTCGATCTTATCCTTCTTAGGTACAATGATTGACGAACCGAGGGTTCGGTAAACACGATTGTTCAAACTTGCAATCTCTGTCAATTGTAGAGCTTCGATAGTGTGATGTAATACAGCACCCCCAAGAGATTTATTATAGGCTGTACTACCAGTTGGTGTCGAGACGGTCAAACCATCCCCCCGAAAGCGTTCAAACGGTACATGATTGATAACAACATCCGCTACCATGGTTCTGTCAGTTCTCCGAATGCTTGCTTCGTTCAAGGCACGGAAAATTTTCACTTCACCATTTTCCAGAAAAATCTTTACATTTAAAAGCGGGTATGATACTCGAGCTCCACTGTCTAAAAGCAGATTAGTAACCAGTTGATCTAGTTCGAAATCACGATAGTCCGTATAAAAGCCCAAGTGCCCCGTATGAACTCCCACAAAACGAACCTTATCCAGCTGGTCTTCATACTTGTGAAAGGCAGACAAGAGCATGCCATCACCACCAATGGAAATCACAATATCTGGATTTTTGTCGTTTAATATAAAGTTATTTTTCCTGAGTCGATCTTTTAACTCATATAAGACTCTTTGACTTTGAGGTTTGCGGTTAGCGATTAGATCAATTCGTTTACCTGTATTCTTCATCGGTATCGTCACTATTTCCTACCCCGTCATTTAACTTTCTATGTAAGGGATCAAAGAGAGCTTGTGCTTCTTGAATATCATCACGAATCTTGCTCATTTCTTCGTCTAACTGGTGAGAAATCCTCGCTGTAATGGCAAGTCGTTCCTTGATTTCCTCTGGAAAATCTCCCTGATATTTGTAGTTGAGCGAATGTTCGATTGTTGCCCAGAAATTCATAGCCAAGGTGCGAATCTGAATCTCAACTAAAATCGTTTTAGCACCGTTAATCGTATCAACAGTGTACTCGATAATCAAGTGATATGAACGATAACCCGAAGCCTTACGATGCTTAATGTAGTCTCGTTCTTGAACGACTCTCATATCCTGTCTTTTATGAAGGATAGAGACAACTTCTTTCACGTCATCTACAAACTGAACCATGACACGCAAACCTGCGATATCCTGCAAGTCCTGCTCAAGTGTATCATAGCCGATTCCACGACGGACCATTTTTTCCTTGATACTTTCAATCGGTTTAACGCGACCAGTTACAAACTCGATTGGAGAATGTTTGTTTTGCTTACGGTATTGTTTTCGAATACCACGAAGTTTAATCTTCAACTCTCCAACAGCCTGAATGTAAGGATCTAAAAACTCTTCCCATTCTGTAATCATATATTTTTTGTGTCCAATTCTCTATACACTTTAGATTTATCTAGTCTTTGATTTTATAGAAAAAATCATATACAATAAATACAATGCTTATTATACCATATAATCGCTTTCATAGATAAGGAAAAGGTCGAAAAAATGAAACATTTGGAAATTGAAATGAAAACTCTTTTAACCAAGGAAGAGTATCACCGATTACAGGCAAATTTTTCGGAAATTTTACCGATAACACAGAAAAACTATTACCTAGACACGCCGGATTTTTATCTTCGCAAACATAAAATTGCCATGCGTATTCGCACCTTTGAGGACAGTGCTGAATTGACCATTAAAATCCCACAAACTGTAGGAAATATGGAATATAACCAAGCTCTAAGTTTAGACGAAGCCACCAAATGCCTAGACTCAGGAAAACTCCCTCAAGGAATGATTCTTGAGGAACTCCTCTCCCGTGGTATTTCACCAAAAGATTGGACAGTTTTAGGTTGTTTGACGACCATTCGTTACGAAAAGGAAACTTCTATTGGTCTTATGGCACTTGATCAAAGCCATTACTTTGATATTGTTGACTACGAACTTGAGTTGGAAGTGGAAAATGGCGACCAAGGAAAGCTTGATTTTCTGGATTTTTTAGAGGCAAATGGCATCCATTACCAAAAAGCACCCTCAAAATTAGTTCGTTTTATAGAAAATATGAAAAAATACTGAAATAATCTTCTTTTTTTGATAGAATAGAAGGGATAAAAAATAATAGAATCTGTGTTGCAAATACTTTCTTCAAAAGAGCTTTTCTCAGACTAAGAGACAAGAACTTCTTTTTAGAAAAATAGTTTACTGCACAGTTTCACATAGTTTATAGAGGACGGTTTATCAATGTCAGATACAAAAAACATGAAGCTTTTCGCTCTCAATTCCAATCAGGAAATTGCTCAAAAAATTGCTGATGCTGCTGGTGTACCACTTGGCAAGTTGTCTTCCCGTCAATTTTCAGACGGTGAAATCCAAGTCAACATCGAAGAAAGTGTCCGTGGTTATGACGTCTATATCATCCAATCAACCAGCTACCCTGTCAACAATCACTTGATGGAGCTCTTGATTATGGTTGATGCCTGTGTTCGTGCTAGTGCAAATACGATTAACGTTGTCCTTCCTTACTTTGGCTACGCGCGTCAAGACCGTATCGCTTCTTCTCGCGAACCACTTACTGCCAAGCTTGTTGCAAATATGTTGGTCAAAGCTGGAGTTAGTCGCGTATTGACTCTAGACCTCCATGCCGTTCAGGTTCAAGGTTTCTTTGACATTCCAGTTGATAACCTCTACACAATTCCACTTTTTGCAAAACACTATTGTGATAAAGGACTCGTTGGTTCAGATGTGGTTGTCGTTAGTCCTAAAAACTCTGGTGTAAAACGTGCTCGTAGCCTTGCTGAATATCTTGATGCTCCAATTGCGATTATCGACTATGCGCAAGATGATTCTGAACGCAACCAAGGCTATATCATTGGTGATGTTGAAGGTAAAAAAGCAATCTTGATCGATGATATTCTTAACACTGGACGTACTTTCTCTGAAGCAGCTAAAATCGTGGAACGCGAGGGCGCAACTGAAATCTATGCTGTTTCAAGTCACGGACTTTTTGTTGAAGGTGCTGCAGAATTGTTAGATGTAGCAAATATCAAGGAAATCTTGGTAACAGACTCTGTTGCAACTAAAGGGAAAACACCTAAAAACGTACAATACATCACTGCTAGCGAATTGATTGGTGATGCTATGGTTCGTATTCACGAAAGAAAACCAGTTAGTCCACTATTTAAATAGAAATAAGGTGAGCTTTTGATTTATTTGGATAATGCTGCTACGACTCCTATGTCAGCAGTTGCTATCTCAGCAATGACTCAAGTCATGCAGGAAACCTATGGAAATCCTTCTAGTATTCATAGTCATGGTCGCCAAGCGGGAAAATTATTGCGTGAAGCGCGCCAAGACTTGGCATCTTTACTAGGAACTAAACCCCAACATCTTTTCTTCACTGCGGGCGGGACTGAAAGTAACAACACTGCTATTATCGGTCACTGTCTCCGTCACCAAAATTTGGGCAAACACATCATTACCACTGCTATTGAGCATCATTCTGTCCTTGAGCCCATTGAATACTTGGTGGAGAATTTTGGTTTTGAAGTAACAATTTTACAACCCATAAATCAAGAAATCTCTGCTCAACAAGTTCAAGAAGCTCTTCGTGATGATACTATCCTTGTCTCAACTATGTATGCCAACAATGAAACGGGTACTCTTTTACCAATTTCTGAAATTGGAGAACTTCTGAAACAGCATCAGGCAGCTTTCCATGTGGATGCAGTCCAAGCAGTTGGAAAAGTTCCGATTTTCCCTGAGACTTTGGGAATTGATTTCCTAAGCGCTTCTGCCCATAAGTTTCATGGCCCTAAAGGCATTGGTTTTCTTTACTCTGCTACTATGGACTTTGACTCCTACCTTCATGGTGGAGATCAGGAACAAAAGAAAAGAGCAGGAACTGAAAATCTACCTGCAATCGTTGGAATGGTGGCAGCACTCAAAGAGGCACTTGAAAAACAAGAGCAGCATTTCAAAGAGGTGGAAGAACTAAAAAATGTATTTCTACATGAAATGACTGGGGCTGACTATTATCTTAACCAAGGAAAGAACCAGTTGCCTTATGTCCTCAATATTGGATTTCCAGGTCAAAAAAATGATTTATTGCTTCTTCGACTGGATCTTGCTGGAATTTCAATATCGACTGGTTCAGCTTGTACTGCTGGTATTGTCCAAATTAGTCATGTCCTAGAAGCTTTCTATGGACCAGAATCCCATCGCTTACATGAATCTGTTCGCATCAGCATCTCCCCTCAAAATACTCTTCAAGAAATGAAACAACTTGCAGAAACTCTAAAAGAAATTATCGGAGGTTAACTCAATGGCATTCGAACAAACAATTCGTCTCAAAAATTGCCGTTACGATTATACAATCAGTCCAACTGTCAAAAAGTTTACTCTTAAAGATAACACTTTCTTTGAAACAAAGGTTGGTAATTACGAACTTACTCGTCTTCTCGAAAAGGTTCCTAATAGTGGTGAAGGTTTTCAACTTAAAATCGTTATCAATAAAGAGCTAAATGGTGCAAAAATCAATATTACCGACAAATTTGGTTTACGATTGGTAGATATCTTTAGATCTGAAGACCACCACATCCACCAAGAAAAGTTCTACTTCCTGATGGACAGCTTAGTAGAACGAGGCGTCTTTACAAAAAGCGAAAGATAGGATACCAATATGTTCCGTCTAGCTTATAAGGATGCTTATCAAATTGACCGAGTCCTAGAATATGAAGATTACGAGGCACTCATGCTTTCACTATCAGGATGTGTGACTCTGCCTGATACGACAGTCATTACTTCTCTCACCTATAATGGAAAAGAAATCTATCAGGGACTTCTAGGAAATCTCTATCACTTTCTATCTCGAAATGATATAAGCAAGATAAACTAAGATTTTTCTTAGTTTTTTCTTGTTTTTGTTGATTTTTTCACAATCTTTCTATAAAATAGTAGTTAGAAAGGTTGTGATTTTGTGAAAGAAAAACAGTCCACTATTCCTAAAGCAACAGCAAAGAGACTTTCTCTTTATTACCGTATCTTCAAAAGATTTAACGCCGAAAAGATTGAAAGAGCAAACTCAAAACAAATTGCCGAGGCGATTGGAATTGATTCTGCTACTGTTCGACGAGATTTCTCCTACTTTGGCGAACTTGGTCGTCGTGGTTTTGGCTATGATGTTAAAAAGCTTATGATCTTTTTTGCTGATCTTCTAAATGATAATTCTATTACAAATGTCATGCTTGTTGGTATTGGTAACATGGGACATGCCCTACTCCACTACCGCTTCCATGAACGCAATAAAATGAAAATCATTATGGCTTTTGATTTGGACGATCATCCTGAAGTTGGAACCCAAACTCCTGATGGAATCCCAATTTATGGAATTTCCCAAATCAAAGATAAAATAAAAAATGCAGATGTAAAAACTGCTATCCTAACTGTTCCTAGCGTCAAATCGCAAGAAGTAGCTAATCTCCTGGTTGAAGCTGGTATCAAAGGGATTCTAAGCTTTTCACCTGTTCACCTCCAACTACCAAAGGATGTTGTTGTCCAGTATGTTGATTTAACGAGTGAATTGCAAACTCTCCTCTATTTTATGAGAAAAGAGGATTAGAAAGCGAAAGCATATATGACCAAAGCAATTATTGGGATTTCTGGAAATGAAAAAACTCATCCTGATGATGAGTTGATGATGAGTTATTGTATCAAGGGGTTTGTCGAAGGTGTCAAAGAAGCAGGTGGTATACCTCTTATTTTACCCATCGGTGATGAAGACATGGCTCGTGCTTATGTTTCAATGGTAGATAAGCTCATCCTTACTGGTGGGCAAAATGTCGATCCTAAGTTTTATGATGAAGAAAAGACCATTGATAGTGATGACTACCACTTACAAAGAGATATCTTTGAGTTAGCTTTGATAAAAGAAGCTATCCAGCAAAATAAAGCCATTTTTTCTGTTTGTCGTGGGACTCAACTCTTTAATGTTGCTATGGGTGGTACCTTGTTTCAAGATATTGAAGACCACTGGCAAGACTCTACTGCCGAATACACTACTCAGCGCTTGGCAACAGAGCCAGATAACATTCTTAGAGAAATTTACGGGGAAATCTCCCATATCAATTCATTCCACCACCAGAGCATTAAGGACTTGGCTCCTAATCTCAAGGTTATCGCCTATGATCCAAAAGATAACATTATCGAGGCAGTAATGACAACTGATCAGATTCGCTTTCTCGGTGTTCAATGGCATCCTGAGAGTCTCTATGAAAATCGTCCCAAGGATAAGAAGCTCTTTGACTATGTCGTTAATAAATTGTAAGTGGCTGAGTCAAAAAGGTTTAAAAAAGATAAAGGCATTATTTCAGGTGTTCAAAAAGCTCGAAATGATGCTTTTTATTATGTAATTATTTTCCATAAGATGAGTTTTGTCTAAATTATTTTATATGAGGTCTGTCTTCTCACGATAACTAAAATAATCGGAGTGTGAGACAATTAGATGGTCCAATAAGACCAAACCCATTAATTCACAGGCTTCTTTGACAAGCTTCGTAACATGATCATCATTTCTACTTGGCATCACAGCACCAGATGGATGATTATGAACCAGTATCACAGATGTTGCCATATGCTTTAAAGCATAGTGGAGAATTTCCCGTGGTTCAGCAATACTTCTAGTAGCTGAGCCGATAAAAATTGTTTGCTGATGAATGATTTGATTTTGAGTATTAAGATAGAGCGCCACTAGGTGCTCTTGTTTTTTATCTCCCAGCTCAGCTTGCATCTTTTTAGCCAACTTTTGACTACTGAGAATACTCTCTGCCTCAATGGTTTCTTGTTTATGAATACGATGGCCCAGTTCAATCATGGCTTGCAACTCAATAGCTTTAACTCTACCAATACCTGATAATCCCTGTAGTTCTTGTAGGGTCATTTTTTTCAAATCAGTTAAGCAACTTAATTGATTCAATACTTTTTGAGCGATTTCAAAAACAGTAGATTGACGAGTTCCTGTTCTGAGTAAAATAGCTAGTAATTCCTGATTACTCAAACTCTCTACTCCTTCTGTCACCAGTCGTTCTCTTGGCAAGAGCGAATCTTCTTGAAATGAAATACTATACATAAAAATCCTCCTCACTTTATTATTCGTGAGAAGGATTTATAATTCGATAAAAACTAGTTATTTTTAGATTTTTTCAAGAGCTAGTCGCAAATCTTCAATCAAATCATCAGCATTTTCAAGACCGATTGAAAGTCGGATTTGATTTTTAGTTACTCCTGCTGCTTCTAGATCAGAGTCAGACAATTGAGCATGAGTTGTAGTTGCTGGATGAACTACCAATGATTTTGCATCTGCAACATTGGCAAGGTTTGAAAAGATTTCTAAGTTATCAATCACCTTACGTGCTTCTGCTTCACCGCCTTTAACATGGAAAGTAAAGATAGAACCTACACCTTTTGGTAGGTATTTTTCAGCCAAGGCATGGTAAGGGCTATCAGCTAATTTTGGATAGTTAACTTTTTCAACCTTTGGATGATTAACAAGGAAATCAACGATTTTTTCAGCATTTTGAACGTGGCGTTCAACACGGAGAGAAAGTGTTTCAAGACCTTGCAAGAGCAAGAATGAGTTAAATGGTGATAGAGCTGCACCTGTGTCACGTAGCAATTGAACACGAAGGGCAACGATGAAGGCTGCTGCACCTACATCTCTAGTGTAGCTTAAATTATGGTAGCTTGGATCTTCATTGACAAATTGAGGGAATTTCCCTGAAGCTACCCAGTCAAACTTCCCACTATCAACAATAACACCACCAATAGTTGTACCGTGTCCACCGATAAATTTAGTTGCCGAGTGAACTGCAATGTCTACACCATGAGAAAAGACATTGATAAGATAAGGTGTTGCAAAGGTATTGTCTGCAACCAAAGGAATCTGATGTTTATGAGCAAGTTCAGCTATTTTTTCAATATCAGGAATGTTGATGACTGGATTTCCTAAGGTTTCAATCAAGACAAGTTTGGTATTGTCTTTAATCGCTGCTTCTATCTCTTCTAGATTATCGATATCAACAAAAGTTGTAGTGATTCCATAGCGAGGAAGGGTTTCTTTCAAGAGGTTAAAAGTACCACCGTAGATAGTTGAAGCTGCAACAACATGGTCTCCTGCGTGAGCAAGTCCAAGAATAGTATAAGTAAGAGCTGCCATCCCAGAAGCAGTGGCAAGGGCTCCTACTCCGCCTTCAAGAGCAGCAATACGTTCTTCAAAAGCTGATGTTGTTGGGTTAGTGATACGAGTATAGATATTACCAGCTTTTTGAAGGGCAAAAAGGTCTGCACCTTCTTGTGTATCTTCAAATACAAAGGAAGTTGTTTGGTAAATAGGGACTGCACGTGACTTGGTAGTCGCATCTACCACTTGTCCTGCATGCAATTGTAGGGTTTCAAATTTAAATTCACGAGTCATAGTCAGACCTCCAAAGATTTCATTAAATTAATTGTACCATCTAAGCTAGCAGGTTACAAATACAACTTTGTTATATCTTGACATAAGCAATAGCTATGGCTATGCCTGATTGAGAAAAATAGCAATCTTTTATTAGAATTGTAGAACTTTTTTCAGATAGTTAAAAATGTTTGTTTTCACTTCTCCTATACTTTATACTAGATATAAAGGAGAATACTATGTCAGAAAATAAACATGAAATAGATACAAACTTTGCTGGTCGTTTAAATATCCTACGTGCTGGTGTTCTTGGAGCTAATGACGGGATTATTTCCATTGCAGGTGTTGTTATCGGGGTTGCCAGTGCAACCAGCAATATCTGGATTATCTTTCTCTCAGGTTTAGCAGCAATCTTAGCAGGTGCATTTTCTATGGCTGGAGGCGAGTATGTCTCTGTATCTACTCAAAAAGACACTGAAGAAGCCGCTGTAGCGCGTGAACAATTACTTTTGGATAAGGATCTCGAAGCTGCAAAAAAATCCCTCTATGCTGCTTATCTTCAAAATGGTGAGTGTGAAACTTCAGCTCAACTTTTAGTCAATAAAGCTTTTCTTAAAAATCCACTTAAAGCCTTGGTTGAAGAAAAATACGGAATTGAGTATGAAGAGTTTACAAATCCTTGGCATGCTGCTGCATCTAGCTTCATCGCTTTTGTTCTTGGTAGTTTACCACCAATGCTTTCCGTTATAATCTTTCCAAGTGACTACCGAATCCCTGCTACTGTCTTTATCGTTGCGATTTCTCTATTAGTTACCGGTTACACCAGTGCTAAACTCGGGAAAGCCCCAACCAAAACAGCTATGATTCGTAACCTTTGTATCGGTCTTCTAACCATGGGAGTGACCTATCTGTTGGGTCAATTGTTTAGTATTTAAAAAAGAGAGTGGGACATAAATCGGTAATTCGTTAGAATTCGATTTCGTCGTCCCACCTCCGCACAGTTGAGTAGGGCTGTAAAAGCTGATGAAATCAGCGTAGAAGAGCCCACTCAACCACTGCGTCTTGCTCGGCAATCCAAAGACAATTGAGAGGCTAGGACTTTTGTCCCAGCCTCTTTTGCTATCAAAATATAAACAGTTAATTTGATTTACCAAAACCAACCTTCGTCATCATTGATAGGTTTGGCTTCTTTAATCTTGCGTGGGCCTGTTCCATACATTTCAGCTTCGATATCTTCTTTTGTTGGTAGAATCGAAGCTAGGATAATGTAGATAATAATCCCGAGTCCAAAGTTTGCGATTGTAAAGATTGCAAAAAGGAAACGAACTAGGGTTACATCAAGATTCCACTTATCAGATAGACCTGCAAGAACACCTGATATCATGCGATCTCTTCTCATTTTATAAAATTTTGTATTCATAATTTATTCCTCTTTCGGATTTCTTAATCTTAGTATAGCACTAAGCTAGATTTGCTACATCAGTCCTTAGGCCGATTTAACAAGAGGAGCTTTCCACGACAGAGACCACAACGATAACGCTTGGTATCGATTTTTCGCTTTCTTTGATAGATTTGGTGACAAGACTGACAAACATAGACTAAGCTTGGTTTTTGATTGGAACTTGGCAAAGGAGGAACAAAGCGGAGACCGTCTACCTCTTTTAAAAGTTGCTTAAAGGCTAAATCTTTATGCTGATAGCCCTTGCCTTCAAAGTAAAGATGGTAATGACAGAGCTCATGACGAACAATTTTACGAAAAACCTCTAAACCAAGTTCTTGATAAACTTTGGGATTAAAATCTAAATGCCCATCCTTAGGGAAAAAACGTCCACCTGTCGACCGTAGACGAGTATTCCACTGAGCTTGGTGTTTGAAAGGTTTTCCAAAATCTTCTATAGAAACCTGTTTAACGTAATCAGTTAGATTCATTAGGAGCAAGGAGCGACAGATTTACTTTTTCGCGGTCAGCATCGATTTTCTTCACCCAAACGGTTACCAAATCACCAACTGAAACGACTTGACTCGGATGTTTGATGAATTTCTTGCTCATGTGAGAGATATGAATGAGACCATCCTCGTGAATACCAATGTCAACAAAGGCACCGAAGTCAACGACATTACGAACAACGCCCTCAAGCTTTTGGCCAACTTTCAAGTCTTTGATATCCAAGACATCCTGCCGAAGAACTGGAGCATCAAAAGAATCACGGAAATCACGTCCTGGTTTTAAAAGATCTGCAATAATATCTTTAAGAGTTTCTTGACCGAGGTCTAGTTCTTGGGCCATTTCCTTGATTGAAATAGATTTGAGTTTGGCTTGCGCTTCTTCATTTAGTTCTTTAATGTCCAAACGTTTGAAGAGTTCCTTGACTGCAGCATAGTTTTCTGGGTGAACACCAGTATTGTCAAGGATATTGCTACTTTCAGGGATACGGAGGAAACCTGCAGCCTGTTCAAAAGCTTTAGCACCTAAACGAGGAACTTTCTTGATTTGAGCACGAGAAGTGATTTTACCTTCTTCTTCTCGATACTTGACGATATTTTCTGAAATAGTTTTGTTTAGTCCTGCAACGTGTGAAAGTAAGGCTGGACTAGCTGTGTTAACATTGACACCGACTTGGTTCACTACTGTATCCACAACGAAATCAAGACTTTCAGACAGTTTTTTCTGACTAACATCGTGCTGATATTGACCGACACCGATGGATTTGGGATCAATTTTAACCAATTCAGCAAGTGGGTCTTGCAAGCGACGAGCAATCGAAATAGCAGAACGTTTCTCAACGGTTAACTCAGGAAACTCTTGACGGGCAAGTTCACTAGCTGAATAGACAGATGCGCCACTTTCATTTACAATGACATAGCTGACGTCCGGAAAATCTTTAAGTACTTCAGCGACAAAGGCTTCACTTTCACGACTAGCAGTACCATTTCCGATAGCAATGATTTCAACACCATATTGGCCAATCAAATCAGCCAGATCTCTCTTTGCTTCTTCAATCTGACGAGCTGAAGCTGGTTTGACGGGATAAATGACTTGCGTTGTTAGCATCTTCCCAGTTGCATCAACGACTGCAAGCTTTGCACCTGTACGAAAGGCAGGGTCAAATCCAAGGACCACGCGCCCTTTAAGAGGAGCGACAAGGAGAAGATTTCGAAGGTTGTCTGAGAAGAGTTGGATAGCTCCTTCTTCTGCCTTCTCAGTTAATTCTGTTCGAATACGTCGCTCGATAGCTGGTAATACTTTTTTCTTAACAGATTGCTGAATAACTTCGTCAATATAAGCATTCTTAACTTTAAAACGAACATTAAAGAAAGAAAGAATACGATCAGTCGCATGCTCAAAACCAATTTTCAAAATGCCTAGCTTCTCACCACGATTAAGGGCAAGCGTACGGTAACCTTGCATGTTTGCAACTGTCTCTGAGAAATCGTAATAAATCTGAAAGACTTGTTTTTCATCAAGACTCTCATCTTTAACTTGAGAAGTAATCTTAGAGCGTCTAAGTACCTCTTGATATGTCATTGAACGTAAATGAACATCCTCGGATAGTGCTTCAACCAAGATGTCTACAGCCCCAGCCAAGGCTTCTTTGCCACTAGAAAAACCTTCACAGACAAATTTTTCTGCTTCTTCTTCTAAGTTGGGAACATTTTGTAAAATCAAGCGAGCAAGAGGAAAAAGTCCAGCCTCACGGGCGACAGTTGCCTTGGTCCGACGTTTTTCCTTATAGGGAAGATAGAGTTCTTCAACGTCTGCGAGTTTTTCAGCTGCTAGGATAGCTTCTTCCAATTCCTTGGTTAGCTTGTCTTGCTCTTTGATTTTTGCTAAGACTGCTTCCTTACGGTCATTGAGGTTGGTTAGACTTTTATCAAGGTCAATAATTGCCTTAATAGCCACCTCATCTAAGCTTCCAGTCATGTCTTTCCGATAACGAGCGATAAAGGGAATAGTCGCTCCTTCAGCTGTCAAAGATAAGACAGTATCAATCTGCTTTAAGGTTACACCCAAATCTTGGGAAATTTTTTCATATTTTTTATCCATGAAACTATTATACCATAAGGAAGAAAGCTTGTTTTCATTAATTTATTGCTTTCATTCAACTTTAAAAATACCAGAACTAAGTTCGTTTTAAAATCCAACTATTTCTTAGAAATAATAGTATAATAGTGTTAACTAAAAGAATCGAGGTATGCCTTATGGCTGTTAAATTTACAAAAACTGATGACTTAGATAAGATGTTCGAAGAATTCGCTAAACTCCCTGACTTGAAGCAAGTGACTTTTCCAGATGACAAAGAAAAGAAAGATAAGGCAGAAAAGAAAAAATAGATGACACTCTTTCAAAGTTTACCTTCCAGTATGCTACAAGCTGGCGCCATTTTTCTTTCAATTATCATTGAAGCTTTACCCTTTGTCTTAATCGGTAGCATCATCTCTGGTGCCATTGAAGTCTATGTCACACCTGAGAAAGTTTATAAATTTCTCCCTAAAAATCGCTTGGGGAGAATCTTTTTTGGTAGCTTCATTGGTTTTCTCTTTCCTTCTTGCGAATGTGGAATCGTTCCTATCATCAATCGCTTTTTAGAAAAAAAGGTTCCTAGCTATACAGCGATACCTTTTCTAGTAACGGCTCCTATCATCAATCCTATCGTACTTTTTGCGACTTATTCAGCCTTTGGTAATTCAATTCAAATGGTCCTACTCCGCGCTTTTGGAGCGATTCTAGTTGCTACTATATTGGGCATCTTTCTTGGTTTTGTCTGGGAGAAACCTATTCAAAAGGAAGATAGATTGGCTTGCCATGAGCATGATTTCTCTCACTTGACTAAAAGTCAAAAAATCCTTCAGGTCTTTATCCAAGCTATTGATGAATTCTTTGATATGGGGCGTTACTTGGTCTTTGGCTGTCTTTTTGCAAGTATAGTCCAAGTCTATGTTCCAACTCATATCCTGACATCCATCAGTGCGACACCACTGCTCGCTATTGTTCTTCTGATGGTCTTATCTTTCCTACTATCCCTCTGTAGTGAAGCGGATGCCTTTATCGGATCTTCTCTTCTCTCTAGTTTTGGCTTTGCTCCAGTGCTTGCCTTTCTGGTTATAGGTCCCATGCTCGATGTCAAGAACCTCCTCATGATGAAGAATTATCTCAAAACTCGCTTTATTTGGCAATTCATGACAATTGTAACTCTTGTTATTCTTGTCTATTCTTATCTAGTCGGGGTGATGCTATGATACGATTTTTTATCTTATTTGGCTATTTTATCTTAACCTTTTATCTGCATCTATCAGGTAAGCTCAATCAGTATATAAACCTCCACTACTCTTATCTGGCTTATATCACTATGGTTTTGTCATTGTTACTAGCCATCGTTCAAGCCTATATTTGCTTTAAGCGTTTGAAAGAACATAGTCACTTACATAGTTTTTCAGCCAAGCTTGCGAGTTTTGTCCTCTTAAGTTTACCCTTGTTAGTTGGATTTACATTTCCAACAGTCACTCTAGATTCGCAAACAGTTTCGGCTAAAGGTTATTATTTCCCTTTGTCGGAAGGAACTGACAAGGCAATCCAAGCAAGTGAAGGAACTAGCAGTCAGTATCTTAAGCCGGATACCAGTAGATTTTATTCACAAACTGCTCATGAAAATATTATTCGAAAGAGTGCTGATAAATACTTAGCTCAATCTAGTATAGTTATCAATGATGAAAATTACCTGGAGGTCATGGAAGCTATCTATGATTTTCCAAACGAATTTGAAGGCAAGGAAATCGAATTTATTGGCTTTATCTACAACGATCCAAATCATACCAATAGTCAATTTGTTTTTCGCTTTGGTATTATGCACTGTATCGCTGATTCAGGAGTTTTTGGCCTTTTGACCACTGGAAACACTAATCAGTACGAAAATAACACCTGGGTGAAAGTCAAAGGTAAGATTAGGAATGACTATCACAAAGAACTCAACCAAGTCCTCCCAACCCTTGAAGTCCAGTCCTTCATCAAAGTAGACAAACCCGAAAATACTTATGTTTACAAAGAATTTTAAAAAGTAGCCTGAGAGGGCTACTTTTTCTTGTTTAATAAGGTTTTAACTTCTCGTGCTCCGACCTGATCGCCTGCTTTTTCAAAAAGTTCGATAGCTTGTAAAAAATTCTCTTGCGATTTTTCTGAATTTTCAGCAGAATAAATCTCACCTAAACCTCTATAGGAACAGGCTTGAGCTATCAGATCATCTGTTTGTAATGCTTGCTTTAAGGACTGTTCCATATATATGATTGCTTTTGCTATTTCCACTAGTTTTAATCGTAAATAACCTTGCTCATAATTATTGACAGAAGATTTGAGTGTATCCTCTGAAAAAGATTTTTCAATAACTTCTCGCTCTTTTTCTATATAGCTAAGAGCCGTTTGATAGTCATTCATTTCACGATAGACCATGGCTAACTGGTGATAGCCGATATGTTCGTTTTCTTTATCCTGACTTGAAATTGCCACATCTAGATAGTTTTGATAAATCAGCAAAGCTTCTTTGTAATCTTTTTCAAAGAACTTAATATACCCCATTAAATTGAGAAGGTCATAATCCTTACATGTTTCCAATGAAAAGTTTTCTGAGACTAATTTCTTGGCCTCTTCAATCTTCCCCTCAAACAATAATTCCCAGGCTTGATTCATACTTGTAATCCTCCATCTTATGTAGTATAGAAATCAATCGACAGATCACTATCAGACTCGTATTTTTTCCATGCTAGGCTAAAGCCATAATAGTCTTCAAATTCTGGATGCCAGTCATAATAAAGTGGGATACGGCTAAATTTTCTTGCAACTACTTCATCTTCAAATTCTGGGGACTCTCCTGCAGTAATTCCAAATTGAAGGCCATTCAGTTCCCAGGTGTTTCCCCAAACATTTTCGTCTGATAGAACGTCAATCCAACGAGAGGCATCAATATCAAAATCTGCACATAATTCAAGTTCTAACAATTTTCTGTAGTTTACCTTGGCAGGCTTTATATAAAAGGCTCCATCAACCTGATACTTTTTATCTTGTACTTGAATTTGTGTGATTTTCATCGGAATTGGAACTCTATTTAACTCCAACCAAAAATAGCCTAGAGGAGTTTTGATTGCATGGTAAATTTGTTTAGACTCTATTTTTACTTTTTTCGAGCAAGCATTTAGAATTCTTCCATGCTCAAGTATATTTTTACAAACTATTTTTGAAGTCTCGGGATCAAAAATAGAATACCTACGAATGACACGTTTTAACTTTTCAGCGGGATAAGTGATATCTCTTGGGAAAGCATGATATTTCTGCACTACCAGAGCTATTTTTTCAATATTTTCTTTCCCAGTTGGTACAATCACACCATGCCCAATATGAATACTTGGATCATCACAGATATAAGTATATCCATTTCCACCTTCTTGAAACTCAACGACAACGAGATTCAACTCCTGATCAGGATCGAAAAGTGGTTCAACTTTTGCACTGGTCTGGCGCTCATAAAAAGTGAAACAATCTTTATTATCCTCTTCGCCAAAGACCATAAAACTACCACAATTTGGGCACTTCCACATATAAAAGGAAGCCTCCGAAATGTCTTCATAGGAAATTCTATCATGTTCGTCAGTATTGTTAAAAATATCCTCAAGCAACTCATCCGAATAAACCGAATAAGCATTTGGATCAGGCACTTGGTGGTCGTTCATTGCTTGACCACATCTACATGTCCATTTTCCCATATCTAACCTCAGTCACGACTTAATTCTTCAAGGAAAAATTGATTAAGAGCTTCCCAGTCTTTCTTCTCCTTGGTAACACTTTGGACGTAATCATCTAGTTCTTGGATATTTTTGATGATGTAGTCCTGGATGGGCTTAATGGGCTCAATTTCCATACCTTCAGGTCCATTTATCTTGATATCAAGCAATATAGACACATGCTCTTTCATTTCATCAGGAAGCAATTCTTTCACTAAATCATCAAACAAAATCGGTGGAACAGAATGATATTTTTCTATCCAACGACAGGCTAAAATTGGACGCAGTGCATAGAAGTACTTTTTAGGTTTGACCTTGTCTCCTGAAAGATACTTATTCATTTGAGTTCTAGCAGTATTCAAGTAATGGTGGAGCATCTTTTTCTCTGAAAAATACTGACTAACAAGCGAACGAATACGGTTAATAAAGCCTCCGTCTTGTTGGTAAACGATTGGCGACTGTAACCACTCAAAGAGAGTTGGATTTGACTTATAAAGCAACTTTAAAGCCTTGTCCAAATCCCAGCCACTCACATCCCAGGTATCGTCAATTGGTAGTTCTATGACATCGCGATGATTGTTCAAACTAAGATAAAAATCTTGCTTATGCTTGTAAATGAAACGCACATCAAAGTCACTATCCGGAGACTCAAAGCCCCAAGCGCGACTGCCAGACTCAATTGCCCACAATACGGTAACATCATAATCACGTTCAATTTCCGCTAGTTTTTCAGGTACCAGAATATTCATTTCTTCTTGTGTTTGCATGGTGCTTCTCTTTCTATATTCAAGCTACTTCTTCGGCACGATTATTGATTAAGTCAATTGTTTGGACAATATTCCTCAATACTGGTATTTGATGTTGAAATAGTACTTGTACGGATCCATAAGATTTAAACGGTTCTTGTGTCAGGATAGACTTATCCATATAACCATTTTCAACGACATAATCGACAATCAATTTCACAAAAGAAATTTGCTTAGCATTAAGGCTTTCATCTGACAAGAACTTAGAAAACACTTGATTAGCGGCCTCTCTATTCAAACCAATAATCTCACGAACCAATCTAGGAATAGCCTTGTTCTCATAGTGCTGCTGATAGTCAGTTTTACTTCCTAATTTTTCCCATAATAGAGTTTCTAAAGCTAATAAATCTTGAGGAGTCAACTTCTTGTTATGATACAATTTAGAAATTGCTTCCTCATCCAAATGAGCTTTCAAATAATGCTCAACTTTTTCGTTATAGGATCGAAGATCATTTACCTGCAAATAAGGAGTGGTTTCATAAACAGTAGAAAGAATTCGATCTTCAAAATTGACATAATATACTTTTCGACTCGTTTTATCTAAGAATTGCAATAAATCCCTTAGAGAAAGACGTATTTTTTCAAGTTCAGACAAGCTTACTTCCTCCCAAAATTCAGGTTCTTGAACTTTCCTGATAATTTCAGCCTGTGCAAAGACCTGAGGGATATTGCCAACAGAAGCAAGAGCCTGAGCAGTTTTCATAACTTGAGATATATGAGTCCTTGATGGCTTAGAGGTCAATTGTCCAACTTGAATTTCTAACATCCATAAATCAAATCGTCTCGCCATTTCATTTTCTTTATCTTCATCAAACATGAGAGGAGATATATGAGTATGAAGATTTTCACATGAAATCGTTGTAAGATTTTGCCAATTTTCTAATTTCTTATATGTATACACCGTATCTAGGACCATACGAACCCTAAAGTCTAACTCATTCAAGTCCTCTACATGTCTATGAAGTTCTGAGACCAGTTGCTGACGATACTCTCTTGCAAATGTATCCTCTTGATAGTGAAGATCCTGCAGTTCATGAATCAAGTCCACCTTGATATTAAACAAACGCTGTGCCAAGGGAACAATATGACGTCCATTTCCTTCTCTCGGATCTGCTTTGAAGTATTCAAAGTTGTCACCATAATCAAATACCAAGAAGTTTTCCTTATCCTGATCAGGTCCAAACAAATCTTTACAGAGACGCGTTCCTCGACCAATCATCTGCCAAAATTTTGTTTTTGATCGCACTTTCTTGAAAAAGACTAAATTGACAACCTCTGGAACATCAATACCTGTATCCAACATGTCAACTGAAATTGCAATTTGAGGGTATTTCTCTTTGATTTTAAAATCATCAATCAAGGTCTGATAATGTTTAATACTGTAATCAATCACCTGAGCATAGTCGCACCCCTTTTCAGGATATCGTTTATTAAAAATCTGTCTAATATATTCCGCATGGTGATGATTCTTGGCAAAGATGATAGTTTTTCCAATCTCATCACCCGAAGCCGTCTGAATCCCTCTCGTCATTAGTTCATCTAGAACAATCTCTACTGTACCTTTATTAAAAATAAAGGAATTAAAAGCTCCAGCATCAATGTCTTTTTCTAGACTATCATCTTCAAATTGGCTATCAAAATATTCTTTATCTTCTTGGGATAGATCATCGTAATGAAGCCCATCTGTAGGTAATTCTAACTTGGTTTCAATCGAATGATAGGATACCAAGTATCCATCCTCAACAGCCTTTTCAAGATCATAAGCATAGGTAGGAACACCATTTTCCAAGTTAAAAAATCCATAAGTGTTTTTATCAAGGTCCTGACGAGGTGTGGCCGTTAAGCCTACGATTCTAGCATCAAAATAATCAAAAATTGTCTTGTATTTTTGATAAATAGAGCGGTGGGACTCGTCAATAATGATAAGATCAAAATGACCAACAGTAAAAGGGCGTTGAATGACTTCTTCCTGATCGCTAATAGCTCCAATCATGGTTGGATAAGTAGAAAACACCATACGACTTGATCGTGCTCCAGCTTTATCCTCTAAAAAGTTACAAACCGAAAGATCTGGAAGTAATTTCCTAAATGAATCATAGGCTTGTTTCACAAGAGATGTTCGGTCAGCTAGAAAGAGAACATTTTTTACCCAATTGTGACGTGATAGGATATCAACAAGAGAGACTGCTGTTCTAGTTTTCCCAGAACCAGTTGCCATTACCAAAAGAGCTTGTCTTCTATTGTTGGAAAAAGCCTCACAAACACTTGCAATCGCATGTTTCTGGTAATAACGTCCAGAGATATCGTCTCTGATTTTACTAGAAATATCCTCCAGTGGTTTTTGCAAATGTCGTCTGTCCATCAATAATTGCAATTCTTCTTGAGAATAGAATCCTGCAACCTGACGACGATTTACACCATCAAGAATGTAGTGCTTGAGGCCATTTGTAATAAAACAAATCGGTTGGTAACCTATTTTTTCCTCTAGCGCATTAGCATATTCCTTGACTTGTACTTCACCGACTTCTGGATTAACTGCAGCCTTTTTAGCTTCAATAATTGCTAAAATCTTTCCATTTTTACCATAAAGAACGTAATCACAATAACCTGTTCCCGAGCCGTGTTTCAGTCCATTAACAGCGACTTCAACTCGACAATTTTCTTCAAATTTCCAACCTGCTAAGCGTAAATCAATGTCAATAAAGAGTTTTCTCGTCTCAGCCTCAGATAACTGATCGATATGAAAGGAAACCTCTTGCCGTTGAGCAGCAGTTTCACGTTTTTCTGTATAATTCTCTTGAACTTCCAAGGACTGTACAGCCATTTGTTCATGAAAGTCAGGCATAACAGGTAAACTGTCTTGCAGTTCCACCATGGCTTGTGGTGTTTCTCTTTTCTTGACATTCTCTGAAATTGGCAATAACTTCTCGTCAAAAAAACGTTCCACAAACTCATTGCTGTAGCAGTAATCAATAAAGTTTACGAACTGGTACAAATGATGTAAGGCTAAAATGGCTTCACGTTCCTTGATCTCCCCACCATGAGCAGCATGATTGCCCCAGCGTATCAAGAGAACCATCTGACTATGAAGCTCTGGATCTACGATTTCTCTAAAGTCATCATCCCAAACTAATGAAGACAAGGTAGCACGATAAGGGGCTTCCAAATAGGAATCATGGCTATAAATCCAATGAACAGCTTGTTCTAAGGCACGACGAGCCATGAAAGCTGTCGCTACAGTGGATGTCCCAATCATATTTTCAGCTTCTATACAGGGCCTCGAAAAAGATTCATACTCCTTGTTATTTAAAAGAAAATCAAAATTTCCCATTTTTCTCTCACTTTGATTAAATAGATAGCTATATTATACTAGATTTTAAGCTATTTCTCCACAGTTTTATATCCATCTGACAAGCAAATTGTGATTTGTCAACCTGAGCCACAAAGTCTGCGAACTCGTTTTGGAGGGAAAGAGGGGGGAGGGGAATGGAAATATTTTTAATCATCGATAAGTTAAAATTTTTTTGACGTACGCCTCTTTGTTGATTCAATAGCATGGATCGTAAATTTTGAATTACATAATAAACATATATAGTATTCGTGATTTTATCATCTAATTTTGCGAAAGCAATAGCTTGATTACAAGACATTACTTTAGTATTGATTGACGATTTTAAACCCGCAGTATCATACATACCTAGCAATAAGCTCCCTTTTTCAATTATTTTTGCAGAACTACACTCAATTGCCTTTTCTGAAATTTTTTCAAAAGAATCTTCAATGTACTTATGTTCTAGTTCTCCTGATGTAATCCAAGGAATATTTCCTCTAAAAAATTCTTCTTCATTTCTTTTAGGAGTTCCACCGCTTTTCCATATTCCAAATTCCTTTAAAGCATGTTTATCCCAACCCATTTCATTCAAAACAGGATCCCCAAACATCTCGTTAAATCGGGATTTTACAAGGTTTGAGAGTAATTTAGATTGATGTCTTCTTTTTAAAATCTGATTATCTAAATTCTCTAAATTTTGTATAATCTTTTCTTGAACATCAATATTTTCATGGAACGTAACCTCAAACTCCGAAAATTGAGTTTTATTGATTATTGGGACAACGGGGGCATTGGAAATAAAATCTAATTTAGGTTTATTATATAGCAATAAATATGCTAAATATTTAGATAAAATTAATTCATTCGGAACAATTGCATTAATTTGTTGATTAAATGATAATTCAGATTCAGAAATCATAACTTTACCAATTATACCTATACAAGTTACTAATACCGAATTTTTGGGGACGATTCTGGCACTGTTTCGTGCATTCTCAGATATATAGTTTTTATTTCCTTTTGATAACGAAATTTCATCTATAGTTTTAAAGTCATCTGGTTTTATAAAAGGGATATCATTACTATCATAAAATTCTAATGTTTTTTTACTAGGTGTATTTCCTGTAATAATTTTTCCAAGATCACCCAACTTTACTTTCTTCACGCAACTACCTCCTCGAAATATCGGGATTTTACAAGGTTAGAAAGTTCACTAAGTTGTTTATTTCTAATTATAATTTCATTGTCTAACTTTTCTAATATTCTAATAATTTTATCTTGTTCAATAGTACTTCTCATTGGAATCTGTGCATCTGATAAATTATTGAGCTTAATATACTTTATAACTCCTCCAATTGATTGATATCGTAAAACTTCAATGTACTTATCAAGAAAGTAGTATAAATATTTCATTCTTACATTAGAATTACTAGTCAAAATATAGGTTCTCTGATAAGCATTAAATTTACCTTTATAATACTTAACATTTAAATCCCCATTTCCTGCTACTAAAACGACTTCATCGTCATAAGCGTATTCATTAATACAAGAAATTTCTTTTGCTGTTGTAAAAAATGGATACTTACCTCCAGGAACTGCCTCATTAGCATCCAATTTGCCAGTTTGAATAGAAACCAATTGCCCCAACTTCACTTTCTTCACGCAACCACCTCCTCGAAATATCGGGATTTGCACTTAAGAGATGAATTTCTGATGGGAATGTTTGACATTACTTTGGTTGACCATAGCATAGGCTAAGGTTGTGTCAATTTTGCTGTGACCTAGCAGTTTTTGGACTTGTTCGATAGGCATTCCCTTATCAATTGCCTTTGTTGCTAGTGTTCTTCTGAATTTATGAGGGTGGACCTTTTGGATTCCAAGCTTTTGACCTAACTTTCTTAATCGAATCTCAACGCCAGCTATTCCGAGTCTTTGGGCTTTTCCAAGCAAGGTAACAAAAAGAGCTGGATGATTATCTTCTCTGCTTTTGATATAGTTTTTTAAATGGATTTTCGTACGAGCATCAAAATAAACAGGTCTTTCCTTTTTACCTTTCCCAAATACAACACATTCACGATTTTCAAAGTCAATATCTGAGCGATTCAGTTGAACAAGTTCTCCCACGCGCATTCCTGTTGAAGCTAGTAGATCGATCATTGCCAAATCTCTTAGGTTCTCACAATTATCTCGCATGATTTCAAGATGTTCATCCGTATAAGTTTCCTTTACAGTTTGTTCTGTCTTTATTTTTTTAATCCGTCGAATTGGATTTTTGATAATGTACTCCTCTTGCTCTAACCATGCAAAAAATGAAGATAGGATGCGTCGGATATTGTCCAAGTTTGCTTTACTACAATCTTTTTTTGACTGATACTGTGCTAGATAACTTCTCAAATCATCTGTTGTCAGTTGTGTTACAGACTGCTTTATGCTTGTAAATAAATTTTCAATGGTTCTTTGATAATAACGAATGGTTTTTGCACTACAACCCTCCACCTGTTTAGCAGTAATGAACAAGGCTAACAAGGAATTATTCGTATACTTCTGTTGATTTATACCATTCACTAAATGGCGCTCTAAAATCTCCCGCAATGCTAGTAATTGTGCATTGTTTAAAAGGGGTAGCATTTCTTGAATGATGATTGTCACTTTTGTTTCCATAAATTCTCACTTTCATTATTTCAATAAAAAGAGACAATATTAGTTTTCTGTATTACAGAATTCTAATACTGTCTGTTTATCTATTTTTTACTTATAGGATTTAAACACTCAAGCTTAATTTTTGCCATTAGTTTTAAATGAATGTTCAGATACCCATTTGGTGTAGCTAGATAACCTTTCATCTGTTAAGGATTCTACTGCGATAGTTACACACATATCGACCGCTTCTTCAACCGTTACAGAAAAACGATAACCATTTAACTGTAGAAATTTCACCAAAACGAAGAAAGCAGTTCGTTTATTAGCGTTGGCAAAAACATGCTTCTTGATCAATTGGACAAATAGTATCGTTGCCTTATCAAAAATTGTTGGATAAAGAGGTTTACCGAAGACAAATTGTTCTGGTAAATTGACAATCATATTTAAGGCAGAAGGACTAACTGTTTGAATTTTTTCATTAGGTGAATACCGTTGAATTGCTAAAGCATTGATTTTTTCAATTTGCCTTTCTGTTAGATAGACTGTCATTTTTCCACCAAAGCTTTGAAAACATCATCGTATTCGTCAAAAATTTTGTCCAAATTTAAGTCAAAGGCATCATCAGATACATAAGAAATCTGATGTCCAGACTCTTCAGGAGTAAAGATAATTTCACCACTTGGTAACAATTTTGCTTCGTATTTAACACCACTTGGAATATTGAATTCGCTTGGAATGGTGATGGTGATTGAATTTCCTTGTTTTCTTGTTTTTACTACCATCTGATTTCCTCCTTTGAAGTATTATAACAAATAATTACCGTAATTACAATGATAGAATATCAGCCAAAATACTCTTGCATGAGGGATTTCTTCAAAGTTTCAAGTTCTTCTAGTGATTTTTGGATTGCCAATTGTGATTTGTCAACCTGAGCCACAAAGTCTG
>NZ_KV817804.1:0-64888 GCF_001814775.1 Streptococcus sp. HMSC067H01 | reverse complement strand
TGCGAACTCGTTTTGGAGGGAAAGAGGGGGGAGGATTACTTTGAGTTCACTTAATATTTTTAAATTTATATTCTTTTGTGCTGATTCTGGAGCTTGACTTTCTAGTATCTTTTGAAAGTAACTAAACCAATAATGAATAAACATATTATTGGTTCTTTCTCCCGGAATAAAACCAACAATGCTATCTGGAAAACATGAATCAAAAGCCAATATACTTGTTTTAGCTATATTAGCTGCGATAGTTATACATAATGTTCCTCTATCCCACAATTTACTTTGTTTAAGACCAAACTCAGAATATGTAGAATGATAATCTACAATATAGTTTCCTGAATTAGCTACATCTCCCGTCTGTATAAACGGATAGATTCCTCCAAATAATTCCGAAGCATTTCGTGGTCTATGCTTAGAAACACCACGTCCAATAGTTCCAATTTTATTAAGTGTTTCAATTTCCCAACCCATTTCATTCAAAACAGGATCCCCAAACATCTCGTTAAATCGGGATTTGGCGAGCTCGTTCAATTTTTTATTTTGTTCTTTACGACAGCAAATTAATCGTTCAATCAAATTTAACGTACTAGTAATCAACTTTTGTTGCTCAACTGAAGGATAAGTAATTTCTACTTTTTTTAACCAATCTGTACTTAAATTTTTTTGAGCAACACCATTAGAACTTCTTATTGCTGACTGTTCAAACAGATCTGAATTAAGAAATTGAAATACATATTCTTTGGAAATTAAACTATCAATAGTTCTTAAACAGGCAACCCGTTGATTTAATGCAGCAGGAAGCATAGTTTTACTTATTAATCCTACTCGTCCAACATTTCCTGTTAAAGACATAAGCAAATCATTTTCTTTTAAAATATACTTCTCGATTGAATTTCTATATTCAATTGGATAGTATTTTGGGTCACTATCTTCGATGTATCCTTTTTGAACATTAGTTATTCTTATAATACGAATGCCTTCGTTAACATATAGCAAACTCTTGAAGGCAAATCCATTTAAAATCTCACAAACTTCCCCCAACTTCACTTTTTTCATACATGCATCTCCCTACTTTAGTAATTCTTCTAACTCTGCTAAGCCAGCTTGAATTTCTTTTTCTAGATCATTGATTTTCTTTAAAATGACTTCTGTTGGTTCATACTCAACTTTTTCATACTCGATTTCTTTGTATTTATTGATGGACAAATCAAAATCATTTTCCTTAATCTCATCAACCGGAACAAAGAAGGACTGATCTGTTCTCTTGCGTTCTACTTCTTTCTCTAATTGATGGAATCGTTGAATAATATCTGGAATATCATTATCGCTGATAGGCTGGCGTTTATCATCTAAACTCAGACCGTCTGCTTTCATATCGTAAAACCAAACCTTATCCGTCCCACCATTTCCAGTCTTAGTGAAGATAAGGATGGCGGTTGAAACCCCTGCATAAGGCTTGAAAACACCACTTGGCATCGAAATAACTGCATCTAGTTTATGGTGCTCAACGATTTCCTGACGAATCCCTTTATGCGCTTTAGAGGAACCAAAGAGGACACCATCCGGTACAATAACAGCTGCACGTCCACCTGGCTTCAAAGTGCGTAAGAAAAGGGCAAGGAAAAGCAACTCTGTCTTCTTAGTCTTAATCGTAGCCAACAAATCTCCAGAGGTTGAATCATAATCAAGAGATCCTTTGAAAGGTGGATTGGCTAAAACTAGAGTATATTTATCAGCTTCTTCATTATCTTGAGATAGTGAGTCTAGATAGCTAATTTGGGGATTTTCAACCCCATGGAGCATCATGTTCATAGCCCCAAGTCTCAACATTGTCGTATCCGTATCATTCCCATGAAACATAGTATTGTGGAAATGCTTTACACTGTCAATATTTGTTTGCCACTCTTCTTTTCTTCGGTCTAGGTAGCGACTTGCTGAAACCAAAAATCCCGCAGACCCCATAGCAGGATCTGAAATAATATCCTTAATTGTCGGTTGCATTAGCTCAACCATCATATCAATGATATGACGTGGAGTACGAAATTGACCATTTGCCCCTGCCTGAGATAATTTTGACAATAGATACTCGTAAATGTCACCAATATCTTTTATATCCGTAGGTAACTCATCCAGAGCAGCTATCGCCTTTTGTAAGGTAGCAGGTTTATTGATTTGAAAAATAGCATCCCTCATATAACGTGAAAAAGCTGTATCGTCAGTATCCCCCTTCAGATTCTTAATAAATGGAAAAATCTCTTGTGACATCAGGCGATAAACTTCTTGCGCATCTCCTAAGTTCTTAAAGGTTGACCAACGATATTCAGGTTTATCTTTTGGGAAAATTCCCTCATAGGGAATACCTAGAAATTCAGCATCATTTTCTCGTCCAAGTTCAACTCTGTCCAAGTCTTTCATAAATAAAAGATAAGTCAATTGCTCAATGTTGGTCAAAGGATTCGCATTCCCCTCTGTCCATAGCATTTCCCAAAGCTGATCAATCTTATTCTTTAATTCGCCTGTAATCATATTTTACCTCTCAAAATGTTTCAATTTTAAAAAACTGTCATTTAAAATTTTAAAACTTCTTATACTCCATTTTATCAGAATCCTAGGACATTATCAAAAAATTATTATAGTATCTACAGAAAAAAGCCTACAATAGGCTTTTTTCATCTGACAATATCTTTATACATGTCTGGTCTTCTGTCTCTAAAGAGACCCCAGTTCAGGCGCTCATTTGCTCCCTTGTCAAGGTCATAAGTGACTAAGAGGATTGCTTCATCTTGTCGTTCGGCTTGACTTAAAATAGCTCCTGTTTCATCGGTCATAAAGGATGAACCGTAGAAGTTTAGACTGGAACTTTGTCCCCCATTTTCTTCACAAGGAGTGACTTCTTCTAAACCATAACGATTAGCCGCAATAACTGGGACAATATTTGCTGCTGCGTGTCCTTGCATGGTACGTTGCCAATGACCACAACTATCTGTATCCAAAATAGGCTCTGAACCAATGGCTGTTGGATAAAAGAGTAATTCTGCACCATTTAACGCAAGACAACGGGCTGTTTCAGGGAACCACTGATCCCAACAGATGCCAATACCAATCTTGGCATAGCGAGTATCCCAGACCTTGAAACCGGTATTTCCAGGTGTAAAGAAGAATTTCTCCTGATAATAATGGTCATCAGGAATGTGAGTCTTCCGATAAACGCCAAGCACTTCTCCATCCGCATCAATGACAGCAATAGAATTGTATAAGACATTACCATCTTTTTCATAGAAACTGATTGGTAAAACGACCTTTAGTTCCTTGGCAATCACTTTAAAATGCTGAATAGCCGTATTTTCTGATACCGACTGGGCATACTGGTAGTAGTCATACTGACGCTCCTGACAGAAATAAGGACGTTCAAATAATTCTGGCAAGAGAATAATTTGGGCTCCTTGCTCAGCAGCTTGACGGACTAAACGTTCAGCTGTTTGGATATTGGTTTCCACATCCTTAGCGCATTGCATCTGAATGGCTGCAACCGTTACATTTCTCATCTTTTTCTCCTATTCTGGAATTTGTTGGGTAATACAGTGAATATTTCCACCACCTAATAGAATATCTCTTGCAGGAATTCCGACAACTTCACGGTCTGGGAAACACTGACTCAGAATATCCAAGGCAACTTGATCGTTTACATCCTGAAATTGTGGCACCAAAACAGATTTATTGGCGATATAAAAATTCACATAGGAAGCTGCTAGTCTTTCACCTGCATAACGCTCCTCTTCACCTTCTTCATAAGTATAGCCCGGCAAATCCTCCTCTGTAACTACTTGATGAATAGCTGGGATTGGAAGTTTATGAATAGTGAAACTCCGACCTTTTGCATCGGTTTCCTTCTCTAAAAGAGCTAGATCTGCCGTAGACATGGCATACTGAGGATCGTCTTGGTCGTCCGTCCAAGCTAAAACAACCTCAGCAGGACCAACAAAGGCAGCAACATTATCGACGTGTTCATTTGTTTCGTCTTGATAAATACCGTAAGGCAACCAGATAACTTTTTCAGCACCAAGACTCTCTAATAAGGTCTCTTCAATTTGCTCTTTAGTCAAGTGAGGATTGCGACCCGGACTGAGCAAACAACTTTCTGTAACAAGGATCGTTCCTTGACCGTCACTGTGTATAGCTCCACCTTCCAGTACAAAAGGTTTGGCATTATAAACAGGTATCTCTATAACTTCTGCAAAGCGACTGGCTACTTGGTCATCTGCTTCATAGTCTTGGTAAAGACCATCAACAGCACCACCCCAGGCATTGAAAGACCAATCTACCGCCAACTTTTCCCTTTGATCATTGAGGAGAATAGTTGGACCAGTATCACGTGCCCAGGCATCATTTGTCTGAATATCTAGATAAACAACCTGGTCTCCAAGATAGGATTGCGCTTCAGATAGATAGTTCTGCTCCACCAAAAGGTAGACTGTTTCCCCTTGGGCAATAGTTTTGATAATCCGGCTAAAAGCTGCTTTAGCAGCCAACCCTTGAAAAGGCCAAGATCCGGGTCGAGTCGGCCATATCATGAGAGTCCCATGATGGGGTTCATACTCTGCTGGCATACGATAGCCTAATTTTTTGGGACTGTCCATCATGATAGTCTCTCCTTAAAGTCTTGATAGCCAAATGCTTTGACTAGATTGCACTCACCCTCTTTATCCATTAGATAAAGGCTTGGAAGTCCAATACCGTTAAAGGTATTATTTTTAACAAAGGAGTAAATAGCCATGTCTTCAAAATAGAGGCGATCGCCGATTTCAATCGGTTTTTCAAAGCTGTAATCCCCAATGATATCCCCTGTTAGGCAAGTATTTGAAGAGAGTCTATAAGTATAAGGTTTTTCTTGCGCTTCAAAACCATCTCTTAATGGTGGGCGATAAGGCATCTCGAGTACATCAGGCATATGGCAAGTCGCAGAGGCATCTAAAACCAAGATTTCCATATCGTTTTCTACAATATCTAATACCTCGGTTGCTAGATAACCTGCATTGAGCGCAATGGCTTCACCCGGCTCGATATAGACTTCAAGATTGTAAGTTTCTCGGATACGCTTTAGTTCTGAAATCAGCAAATCCACATCATAATCTTCTCTTGTGATGTGATGACCACCACCCATATTGAGCCATTTGACCTCATGTAAGTACGAACCAAACTGCGCTTCTACTGCTTTCAAAGTTGTCTGTAAATCATCTGCTCCCTGCTCGCAAAGGGTGTGAAAATGAAGACCATCCACCAAATCTAGCAAATCACTCGGAATCTTGTCTAGAGTGACTCCAAAACGAGAACCAGGTGCACAAGGGTCATAGAGCGCATGGTCACCTTGCGTTGAACATTGAGGGTTGAGGCGCAAACCAACACTGACACCAGCCTCCCGACAACGAGCCCCATGCTTACGCAACTGTCTCTCTGAGTTAAAGACGATATGGTCCGTTATCTCCAGCAATTCCTCCAAGTCTGCATCCTTAAAGGCTGGCGCAAAGACATGGACTTCTCCCGAGAACTCTTCTCTAGCGAGCTTAGCTTCATAGAGACCACTTGCAGTTGTGCCAGATAGATACTGGCTAATCAAGGGATAGGTTTTGTAGAGGGAATATGCCTTCTGGGCAAGCAAAACCTTACAACCAGCCTCTTCTTGTACATATTGTAAAATGCGGCAGTTGCCTTCTAACTTTGCTAAGTCAATGACGTAAGCTGGTGTTGGTACTTGTTCTAGCTTCATTAGTCCACCATTTGTGGATTTTCAACCACAACCCAAGGTAAACCATACTCATTCAAAGCTTCCATAAATGGATCTGGATCCAATTCTTCAAGGTTATACACTCCAGCTTGTTTCCAAGTACCGTTCATAACCAATTTTGTCCCAATCATAGCTGGAACGCCTGTCGTGTAAGAAATGGCCTGTGAACCAACTTCTGCGTAACATTCCTGATGGTCGCAAACATTGTAGATGTAGATGGTCTTTTCAACGCCATCTTTTACACCTGTAAAGATACATCCAATATTGGTTTTACCTACAGTACGTGGGCCAAGGCTGGCTGGATCTGGAAGCAAGGCTTTCAAGAATTGGATTGGAACGATTTCTTGTCCATTGAAGTTAATAGTATCTGTACGGAGGAGTCCAACATTTTCAAGACATTTCATGTGCGTCAAGTAAGATTGACCAAAGGTCATAAAGAAACGAATGCGTTTGACACCTGGAATATTCTTGGCCAATGATTCAATTTCTTCATGGTGAAGGAGATACATATCTTTTTGTCCAACTTGAGGGAAATCATACTCACGCTTGATAGACATAGCTTCGACTTCGACCCATTTTCCATCTTCCCAGTAAGAACCTGGCGCAGAAACCTCGCGTAGATTGATTTCTGGGTTAAAGTTGGTTGCAAATGGATAACCGTGGTCACCACCATTACAGTCTAAAATGTCGATATAGTGGATTTCATCAAAATAGTGTTTGAGGGCATAAGCTGAAAAGACACTGGTCACACCTGGGTCGAAACCAGAACCAAGAAGAGCAGTCAAGCCTGCTTCTTTGAATTTCTCTTGATAAGCCCACTGCCATGAGTAGTCAAAGTAAGCTGTAAAACCAAGATCCTTACAACGTTTCTCATAAATAGCACGCCATTCAGGGTCTTCTGTATCCTCGGCTTCGTAGTTAGCTGTATCGATATAGTGAACACCTGTTGCCAAACAAGCATCCATAATTGTTAAATCTTGATATGGTAAAGCTACGTTCAAAACAGCTTCTGGTTTGTAGCTTTCAATCAGGGCAATCACTTCTTCTACCTTGTCAGCGTCAAGGGCAGCTGTCTCAATATTAGTATTTGTTTTGCCTTCTAATTTAGCCTTCAAGTCATCACATTTTGACTTAGTACGGCTAGCAATCATAATTTCTTTAAAAGTTTCGCTATCTTGGCAAATCTTTGAAATAGCAACTTGGGCAACTCCCCCACATCCAATAACTAGTAAACGACTCATTTTTTTCCTTCCTCTTCTTCTAAAATGTCCTCAACATACTTGGGCAACATAAAGGCTCCCACGTGTAAGTTTGCAGTGTAGTATTCTGTAAAAAGCTGGCGTTTTTTCCAGCCTTCCTTGTCAAAATCTTTGACAGGGTGGTATTTTTTCGAAGCAAATCCAAACAACCAATAGCCAGCTGGACTGGTTGGAATATGGGCCTGATAAACCCGACTGATTGGAAAGGCTTGATTGACCTTGCGATGCATGCTTCGGCAAGCTGACTCATCCTCGTCAAAGAAGGGACTCCCATGCTGGTAGATCATGATACCATCTTCCTTTAGAGCTCGATAACTATTGCCGTAAAATTCCTTGGTAAAGAGTCCTTCCGTATGTCCAAATGGGTCTGTCGCATCGTTGATGATAATATCGTAGTCATCTTCACAGTTTCGCAAAAAGCGTAGCCCATTTTGGTAGTAAATGGTAACACGAGGATCATCTAGCCCTGCAGCAAAGTCTGGGAAATACTCACGACAGACCTCAACCAACATCTCATCTGGTTCCACAATATCGATTTGCTCCAGTTCAGGATAAAGAGTTAATACTTGGGCAACACCACCGTCACCACCCCCAATAACCAAGACTTTCTTTGGATTGGGATGAACAGCCATGGGGACGTGAACGGTCATTTCGTTGTAGACAAAATCATCCGCATCTGAGAATAAAACATGCCCATTTAAAATCAGTATTTTACCAAAAGCTGGAGTGTCAAGAACCTCGATATCCTGCCATTCACTTTTACCAGCGTAGAGTTGCTTGGCTGTTCTCAGGGACAATTTGACATCTGGAGTATGAACTTCAGAAAACCATAAATCCATCTAGTTCTCCTTTCTCTTAATGACGTTGATGTGATTGACCTCAGGATCTTCTGTCCCTTGGAGGGAGCAACCACGTTCCTTGGCAAATTGGATATAGTCTACAATTTCTCGTGTAATACGTTCTCCAGGAGCCAAGATAGGGATTCCTGGAGGATAGCACATGACAAATTCCCCACAGACTTGTCCAATAGATTCATCCAAGGTCAAACTTTTTCTCTCAGAATAGAAGGCTTCTTGTGGAGACAGTACCAACTCGGGCTGAATATATTCTCCTGCTATCAAGTCCTTCCCATCCCGTGAATAGAGTCTCTTGATATCAGCCAAAGCACCGACTAAGCGCTCGATGTCTTGGATGCGGTCACCAATCGAAATATAGGCCAAGATATTGCCAATATCACCAAACTCAATCTGAATGTCGTATTCGTCTCGTAGGAGGTCATAAACCTCGATACCTGTTAAGCCAATACCCTGAGTGTAAACTGACAGCTTGGTTACATCAAAATCACAAACGGTCACGCTATCTACTAACTCTTTTGAGTAGGCATAGTAGCCACCGATGGCATTGATTTCACGACGTGCGTACTCAGATAGCTCAATGACCTTCTCAAATGACTCTTTACCACGAAGGGCCAGATTGCGGCGTGAAATATCCAAACTAGACATTAACAAATAGGAAGCTGAGGTTGATTGAGTAAGGTTGATGATCTGACGAACGTACTCAGGATTCATCTGATCGCCAACTAAAAGAAGCGAACTTTGAGTCAAGCTACCACCAGACTTATGCATGGATACGGCTGACATATCTGCTCCTGCATCCATAGCAGATAGAGGAAGTTTATCTGTAAAGTGGAGATGAGCACCGTGTGCCTCGTCTACTAAGACTTTCATTCCTGCAGCGTGGGCCATCTCTGTTAGCCCCTTAAGATCTGAACAAATCCCATAGTAGGTAGGATTGTTGATTAAGATAGCCTTGGCATCCGGATGGTCCTTAATAGCTTGTGCCACACGATCATTTTCAAGCCCCAAAGCAATACCGATTTTGGGATCCACACTCATCTCGATATAGATGGGAATAGCCCCACATAAAACGAGTGCATTGATGGCTGACTTATGGACATTTCGTGGTAGGATGATTTTATCCCCTGCTTTACAGGTGGAAAGAATCATGGTTTGCACGGATGAGGTTGTCCCGCCAATCATTAAAAAGGCATGAGCAGCACCAAATGCTTCTGCTGCTAGTTCTTCTGCATCTCTGATAATCGAAATAGGATGTCCTAGATTATCCAAAGGTTTCATAGAATTGACATCAATACCAACGCATTTTTCACCTAAAAGTTCCACTAATTCTGGATTCCCACGGCCACGCTTATGACCTGGCACATCAAAAGGTACAATCCTTTTTTTTCGTAACTTAACTAACCCCTCATAAATGGGAGCTTGGTTCTGATTTAACATTATAAAGACATACTCCTTTACTGTATTTTTCCCGCCTTAATTAAACTTAGGCGCCAAGGATACTTATGAAAAAAGAGCAGGTTGGCACCTGCTCTACAATCTACTGACGTGTTTATGTTTGTTTCTTTTGAGTATGTCTGTTCCTGATGTTTCCTAACTCTCTAGTAGCAAATATTACGTACTTTATTGATCGTTTCACAAGATGACGTGTGCTTTCACCACACTAACAAATGTATACGAATTAGAACTAATGTTCTAACATCAACTTATAAAAGTAGGCTTTTAACCCTATCAATAATGTGGCTTTTCAACCACGCTTCGGCATTCAACCCTGCCTGTCCGTAGGCATTTTTTACTCGGGTTTATATTTGCTAGAAAACATCATCTCATTTTCTAAGCTTCATTACTATATCATGTTTTCAGAGACTTGTAAAGTATTTTTAGAACTTTTTTTAAATAATTTAATATTTAGTTCGTGTAATTTATTCAACCAATAAATAGAAATCGTTTTAAATATAAATCAAAGACAAGAAAAGGAACTAAATAAATTAATTCCTTTAGATAGGCATAAGCAAATTCAACTATTCAAAATCGTATTTACTCATCACGCGCTACTTGGGCAGCTAGTTCAAAATCAGTCATCAAATAATTTTCATCTAGACGGATAAGACTATAATACTCATTCCAAAATAGAGAGTCACTGTTACTTGACCACTGTAATCCATACCACAATTGAGTGACATCACTTGTATGTGATGGGGGGATTGACCATAGATGCTTTTTGAAAGTTTCTTGAACAAGTGGAACATCCAGTCGACTAGTCAAGTCGAGTTCATCCAATTTCAAAATTATAGAATGTTCCTTAGCTGCTTCAATGCTTTCCTTGTTAAATCGGACCTGAATAACCTTAGAATCTTCTAGAACCACGTCCTTATCTTCTGCCCCGTAAAAGGAAATACTCCCAAGAACTATGCCATCTTTTGCAAAGAGATAGGGAGCGTAGGGAACAGCATTGCTATCAAGTCTGAAGCCTTTTTCGATAGTGACTGATTTATCTCCTGAATACTTTTGGAAATTGCCATCTGTCAGGAGGTCTTCGTAGTCGCTACCACCATCACCCTGTCTTACATAGATATAAAATCCAGCTTCTATCAGATCACTTGCTTTGGTTTCTGCTAACGTAATTTTACTTTCATTAATTTGCAAAATCGGTGCTTGAGGTGGCAAACCAATCGTGAGATTAAACATGACTCCTACTAGAAAGACCATAAAGGTTATAAGGAGGGCAAGTAAAGACTTTCCAGTCCTTTTTCTTGCATTGAAAAGAGCCATTATAGCTGGGAGGAGGATCATTTTAGCTAAAATAGAATTCCCCACACCACCTCTATTTAAGGTCTGAAAAGCAAAGATCCCTGCAATAGCAATCAGGGACAGGTAGACCAAAATCTCACCTAGACCCAGCTTTTCAGTTCGAGTTTGTTGGTTTACAGGCGTTTCGTACAATGACTGCCCATTCTCTTTCCTCTTTTTTAGAAAGAGATAAAAGCCCAGACCAAGTAGCAGATTAAAGATTGCAAAAACTATTAAAGTACCTATTATCGCCGTTCTAGCCATGGCTCTCTACTCCTTTATGTTATCTCTCAAATCTTATCTTTCTCTTTAGCACCCAATTCCCAACTAATAAAACCAGCAAGAAGAAGGGGCCGCCTTCTATGACCACAATGGGCAAAGCCAGTAGAGCAATCATCAAAAAACTAGCTTTCTTTTGCCGCCAACTACCGCCCCATTCTCCGTTTATCAATCCCCCAAAATAATCGATGTAGTCAATAAACCAAGTCAATAAGGGATTTTGAAAATCATTGAGCCTTAGGTAAATGAACATAGTAGAATTTAAAAAAACATAAAGAATTCCAAGGACTAGAATAATCTTTTGACTAGTTCGAGTAGCCTCTAGAAGGATTTTTTCTCTCTTCTCTGGTTTTATTTCTTTTAGACTTTCATTCTTACAAGAGAGTTTTTCAAATCTATAGACCAGAAATCGGTAGAGATAATACTTTTTTATATTACGCTTCATAAAAACCTCATTCTAGGTGGAGAAATCAATCGAAAATCATCTTCTAAACTTCTAATTTCAAGGAATTTCCTTCCAAATAGACGGCTTTTGACTCAGTGATTTTGATTTTTTGATCTTCTGAAAAGCCAATGGTTTCACCGTCCTTTAAGGTGACATTACTGCCTAAAACATACTGAAGAATAGACAATAGGAAATAATATAAGTCGTCGCTATCCATAGGGGAGTCGATAATTTCAATCTCAGTTTTTCCAAACTCTTTCAAACCATAAGTGTAAATACTAGTTTTATCTCCCTGGTTGATAATTCCCATATAAATCCAGAGTTGAAGGGGAAAGCATTCTTCTTTCAAAAGGTCAGCCAGGTCTAGATAAAGATCTTTGGGTAAGAGCAAGGTGGTAGAACCCTGATAAATACCAATAGCTGATTGACTAGTTTTTAGGATAGAGGCATTAACTTTAGTCAATAGGGAATAAGTTTCTACTGGCGAAAGATTGTCAGACAAAATAGAAACAATGGCATGCTGTGTATGCTCCTGTATCTCCTTCTCAACATCCTGCCAGAGGTAAGAATAGGCATACAATTCTTCAAATTCTTGACTTGGGATAGGCAAATCCATTAAAGCCAGCGCAACGAGAGCACCATCAATCACAAAGGTTGCACTAGAATCATCTCCAGAAACTTCAGAAATTTCAAGCGCCCAGTGAGATTTCAATTCCTGAACGACCTGGTCTAAAGAATAGGCCTGCTTGCCTTTGAAGAGGGGCATGGACAAGATCAGTTGTTTTTTCTTCTCTGATTTTTCTTTCTTACTAGTAAATAGATTTTTTAAAAAATTCATAGGACTTCTCCTTTATTTCATATCAGTTGGGAAGCAAAGCTATCTTGGTCAAAGTGAGTCGAGATACCAAGTTTCCTCATCCTCAAAACCGTAAAATTTCTCATCAAGTAGCCAATTTCCATCCACCAATCTAAGTACAAACTGATGCTTCATTTCTAAAGCTTCTTGATAATGGGTGATGACTCTTGCTTCTTCAGCTTTTGTCATGATAAAAGCTACAGAAAAATCATTCCTTTTAACATAGTTATACTCACTTGGGGAGCCATAAGAATTTCGAACTCCTCCTTCCAAGCATTTTTGAGTCACTCGTCCAGTTAGAAGTTGCATTTGCCTCTGAAAATAGTCATCCATAAGTTCATTCCACAAAGGGTGAAGCTGATTAGATGGGATGCCAAGGGCTTCTTTTTCCTTATCCAGTGCTCTGTTACGCTCAAAAATTTCCTCTTCTAACAAGGTTAAACTTTTGAGTAAATCAAGCAAGGGTGGGACGATTATTTCCACCATAGCTCGATAGTTTTCAGGGGTATTTTTATAGTTCACTCTCATGATTACTCTCTTAACTCTCCTGGATTAATTGCTTTACTTCTAAGTCTGAAAGTTGTCCTTCCATGTAGAGTTTCCTAAGTAAATCTTTATCAACTGTAATTTCATAATAGTCTGTCACAAACTCATGAAATCTCTCAAAGCTATCAAAGAGGTAAGATAGCAACCATTCAACGCCATCCTGATCTTGGTAAGTCTGTTGATGCGCGTGACCGTCATACCAGATAAAGAAGGTTGTTTCATCTTTTTGGTCTTCTGAATAAAGTGAGAGATACTTTTCATCCAGACTTTTATAAAAACCATCAATGACGTCTTGATTCCACTCATCAGCAGCAAACTGGCTTAAACTATTTTCATGATCAAAGCCTTTTATGAGGATCATTTTATCAGTCAAAATCACATCCAAAGAATCACCAGAGCCATTGTCAATAAGGTAGCGGAGTCCATAGTCTTCCTCAGTCTTAATCACGAGTCTGAGCCAATCCTCACTCGGATCTGTAAGATACTCATCAATAACTAGCAAGGCATCTAAGCGAGTCTTTATCTTGTCCCAATCAATCTTTCTCATCTCTAAAAACCTCCGTCTTATCCTTGCGATTTATCAAGATCACAAGCCCTATAGCGAGCTGTTAGATAGCCCGATAAGCTAATCTGAGGGATATTCCACTCATTGGGCAAATAAATCGAACAATCTACCTGATCACCTAGAGGGGAACTTGCTGAAAAGACATATCTTCCCAAATCTTTATTATTAGGATTTCTTTCAACTAGACTCAATCTGCTAGCATTGAACCAGCCTTTGAACAGTAACCAGATTTGCTCGGAATCTTCGTTTAATAGGGAGACTTTCAAGTTGTAACTGATTCCGACTCTACATCTTTTTTTGAATCCTGACTCATCAGCCTTACAAACTTTTATCGATCCCTTATCATATTGCCAGTTATCACTATCTAATAGGGGAAATTGAGCAGATAGGTTGTCTTTAAATCCCTGCATAGTATCTAACAAATCTTTGGAGGCAGCTTCGAATAATTCTAGTTCTTCCATAGTCTTCTCTTTAATTTTCATAGCTAATCACATTCCGATTTAATCTGCATCAACCCAGATCTGGTATTTTTGACAATGTAGACATCTGAAAAGGTAACCACAGATAGGCCCGTCTTTGACCAAGTAGTCTTCTACCTCTTGATATTCTTCACGCGCTTCATAGTCTGCCAAGACTTGCTCAGCGATTCCCATAGCTTTCAATTCTCGAGTTCCAACTGTACCTAAGTAAGCGCAGTAATCTTGACAGCAAGATAACCAATATTCACCCTGCCAACTAGAGTAGCCTGGGGTCTGACAAAAAAGCAGCTGATTCTTTTCTGGATCAAATTCACCCTGCCACTCGGCATCTTGGATAAATTCCGCATCAAATTTTTTGGCCGCTTGACCGTTTGCAATACAAAATGGGCAAAGGTATTCTATGTTGTCAATACAGTAAGGGATCAAGTCATAATAAACATTGCTTTCTTTCCCACAAGATGGACAAACCTTAGCTTCTCCTTCAACAAATGAACCTGTAGCTAAGGGATCTGGATGATAGATAAAATGCGGCAAGATCTTTAATAAGTCCTGTCTCTGCTTCTTCTCTCCTTTGCTTAGAGGACGAGGAAGGGCAAAACGATCGCCATGACTCTGACTCATTTCTTGTAATCGGCTCAGTTTCTTTAACTGTTTTCGGTCTGGTTTATCTAAGATATCGGTAAATAAGCTATAGGCACTAGTGTAGAGACCCAATTGTTCATAGAGGTCAACTAAGACTTTTTTAGCTTCTAAATCATCAGACTTAGCTAACTCATCAGCCAAATCATAAAGGGCTGCAACACTTGAAGGATTTCCATCTTTAGCATGGTATTCCCTTGTCCGGGTGATATATTCTTGTAAATATGGATTCATCTGACTACCTTCCTAATGTATGACCTAAAATCTTAACAAATAGTGACCAAGACATTTCCATTGAGCTCCAGAATCTTTTTGTAAAACTCTTTCATATTTACAAAACTAATTCGAATTTCATCCTTGATTTCTTCCTCTTCCTCAAGATAATCCCAAATATCAGGATACAAGTCTGCTTTTTTACAAGCTTCCATACTAAAGTTAGCCATAGCTCTGTCCATGTCAAAACTTTCTAAAGCTTCTACAATCTCGGCTATCTTGGTTTTTTCAGTATAGGCAATATATTCAGATACATCCTCTAGAGGAGTCACTCCTAAAACAGCTTCTCTCAAGGGATTGTCATCCAAAAATTCTGAACTACTAAATCCTGTCAAGACAAAGACCAAGGCATCCCACATTTTGTCGATATCTATTAAGATATCATGAGTATCAGCTAAGTCCTCAGCAAAGTCTAACAAGTCATCTTCTTGGTTAGAAAGAGCTTTTATTTGTTCTAATTCATTGTCTGGTAAATATTGATAATTGGCAATCATTCCCATGATTTTTCTCCTTTGAATCTTATAGGATAATACTGATGTTTTTAGCTCTATTTCTATAGAAAATGCTATAATGGAGCTAAGAAATTGTTTTATTGAATGTTAAATAGGGGGAAATAGTAATGTTCACTAGTATTGTTTTGGGTTTTTATGCTCTTTTCTTTCTATCCTTGTCCTTTACTATCTATCTCTATATCAGACTTGTAGTTGCGGTTAGAAAAGGGAAAGATGTCCCAAAATGGATCTATAAACTCGGCCATGCCATTCAAGGTAGAATTCACGTTGAATATGAAGAAATCACTGATGCTAATGCCCTTAAAGAGATTCGTTGGTTCTTTCTAATCTATCTAATCGTAAATCTACTGGTATTGGCTGTCTTCTACTATCATGGTAATAGCTTTCCTCAAGCCATTTATGAATGTTTGAAAAAACAATTTTTTATCGTACTTGTTAGTATGGTTTTAAAAAGTATTGGTAAATTTGTTGTACTGGCTATAAGAAAAAACTTTCAAAACAGTCATGCCTATGCATCAACCAACGCTTTTATAGGAACAGCTTTTTTAACGAGCTATGTTTTTATGTTTTGCATGATGATGAGTGGCCTTCCGGCTCAACCTGTTCCAGTAAGCATTCAAGATACCACTGTCATTATCGGTGAGACCAAGGCTTCCGAGCTTTTGGACCAAGGCTTTACCTTTGGAGATAAAGGCGCAGAGAGCTCCATCACCAATCCCAAAAACGACCACTTCTACTACGGTCAGCTTCTCGAAGTCAAGCGGGATGATCAGTCCTATGGCTTTATGAGCCTTACTCCTACGGGAAGAGATACCGATCAGCTCAAAAACTGCGTCATCACCTATTACAGAACACCTAAGGATAACAAGCAACTAGAAGAAATTTCAATCAATCATGTCAAGCTAGCAAATCTCAAGCTCCATGATTTTCAAACACGAAAATTAATCGATATCTTTGAAGTCAATCCTGCTGATTATAATATCTCTGATAAGGATACCAACTTTATCCTAACCATCCAAACAGCAGATTACGACCTCTGGAAAAGGTACCGGATTGAAGCCAAGTTTAATACAGATGGTTCCCTAGATAGTTATGGTGTCAGAGCCCAACACAGTCAATGGGAATGATTGACCATTTCCCCCTTTATCACATAGGCATTAAACTGGAAAAATATCGTCGACAAGCTTATAGGTTTCGATGAATCGAAGGCCAGAGGAACCTTTATCTCTAGTGATTTCTTCATAAACATCTTCTAAATTTTGGGCGGGTGCTAGCATCCAAAGACTAAAAGGTCTAAGTTTCACCTGTCCAATTTTTTCAATATTATCTAATAATTGCCCTAAATCTTTGTGATTGAACCAGCAATCTGTAACCAGAGCAAACTTTGTATTGTCCATCTTACAGGAGATATGACTGGTCAAAAAATCATCAATGGTGGGCTTTTTTGTCTGTAAGAGGCGCGTGCAAGCCAAATGGTACTCAAGCTTTCTAGGACTCTGCTCAACCAGAGATACAAAGACAAGACCATACTCATCTTGGAACTTAACAGCAAGGATATCCCCTTCTTCAAAGTAAGGTTTGCGTTTAGTTTTGGCTTTAGGAACCTTTAGAGGTCTAGGATTTTCAGTTTGCAACTGGAAAGCAAGTTTATCCAAGACCTTTTGCCTTTGCTTCAAAGCCTTTGGATCTATTTCCAACCAAAATGGATCAGCCCCTTTTTTGATAAGCTCTAAGGTTTTATCTCTGATATCATCTGTCAGGTGACCAATCTTCCACAGTGAATAGGCAAGAGCTGTCCAATAAATTTCTGTAAAAAAGTCTGTTTGGCAGTAATCATTCTCTGCATCGAGAATATCCTTGATGATATTGGCTACATGATCACCATCTCTATAGCGACCAACTACCTCATTGTAAATGTCATACCCTTGATCACTGTCAATGGTTTTAACGCCATCAATAGCCATACTCAACTCCTAATGTTCAATCGACATCTTATTTCTAAATCTCAAAACTTATTTAATCTTATGCTTGTTCATTTTCTCTTGGAAAATATCTGTAAGAATTTGTCGCAATTCTTGAGCTTCCTTTTCAGGAAGTTGTCCTTCTTGTTCAGCTACGGCGTATAATTCTGGATACTCAAGCGAGATTCTCTTGACAGTACGGGTAATAGCATGTTTTCTAACAAAAAATGGAATCCGTTTAATCATATCTTGAGGAATTAATGCGATAATCTTATCAGCAGTTTCCTTATCGTTCAGCTTAGAGAAAGTTAGTCCCTTTTTAATCATCTCTTGTTCTTTTTCTGTAAAATCTTTAATATCCATTGTGTCTCCTTATAACTATTTTATTTACTACTATTATACTATTTTTTTAATTGGTCGAATGAAATATCTCTATAAATCCTCTCTTTCCCAAGAACGGAATCTGTTGTAACAGGTAGTTTTTTCAGCAACTCTTGAATATCAATATCTTTGGGAAGAGGATTCAATACTCCCAGATTATTTTTCTGAAGGTGTGCTGCAAAGATAAACTCCCCCTTTTCCCAATCCATAGCACAATCATTGATAAGATCTACCTGCGACAGGTCCAGCAGTTCTTGCTCTTGCGCTATAAAAGTTTCGTAGATCAACTCAAAAATAGCTTCCTTATCAATTTTTACAACTCTTAATGTATGTTCATCCATGCTTGCCGTCCTCTAATCATATCAATTTAGCTATCATTCGATTGGTAACTTCTTATCCTACTCTTTAGGCAAATTATCCTATTTTTTAGAGTTGAACCCACTTATCATTATCCATAATAAAGGGCTTCGCTAGGCCTTCACCTGTATAGTTTTCATATTTTGTATCTAGATATTTGTAACAATCTTCCTTGGTCGCAAATTTGATGGCTTGATAAGGTTCCTCAAAGGTTAACTTTTCGACAAAGAGATAGCCATCCTCACTTGGTACAAGAATTCCAACATGACCGATAAAGAGGGATTGCCCATCCAAGTCATCATGGACTACAACAGATAGCATTCTTGCATTTTCATTAAACTTGAATTGAGAAAGGAACTGTTCCATCTTAGCTGCATGAACCTTAACATCTGTCGTCGCTTCAGTCTTGACTCTTGAGAATAAAATATCAAAAGCATCCTTGTCTTCTGCACCAAAGACCTTTCCCTTATCAATAGCGTCATTATCGACAAATAATAGGGAATCATCTTTTTCTAACTTTGGAATTTCGATGGAATTTCTCAATAAACAATAACTGTTGATACGACAGTTGGTACCTACAAAATCACCTTTTTTCGGAGTCCAAAGATTGGTAATTTTTTTAACGTCATAGTCTGTTTTGGTAAATGTAGAAAAATCTCCAGTTAAGCCTACTGAACCAACAGTATTGTTATAATCGTTGACAAGATTGAAAAATGCATCGACACTATCTTTATCCAAATGTGCAGCCAAGGCTTTTCGAACTTCTTCTGCACTTGGTTGACTGTTCATATTAGTATAGCTAGCCTTCCAAGAAACTTGACCAGACTGTGTTTTAGTTACTGAAGATTCTGTTGTTCCATCACTCGACTTTTGAACTTGACTACACGCCACTAAGGTCAAAAGAAGCGTTGAGCAAAGACCAATAGTCGCTAATCTTCTAAATTTCATAGGCTTTCCTTTGTTAAATAAATAGTACTTGTTAAAGCTTAAAAAGCTTATTCTTTCGGTTGAGAATAGACTTGAATATGCTGACCTAGCACCTTAATTTCTACTGGTAGGTCATCAGATTTGTCGCCGTCAACATCCGTTTCTAACTCAGTGTCTGAAGAGATTTTGATGTGACGAGCTTTAATGTACTCGATGTGATCATTTTCTACGACGTCCCCTTTTAATAAGTCAGGAATAACTGACAATTTAGTAAGAATTGATGCATCCTTAAGAATCAGAACGTTTGCATATCCATCCTTATCTTCATCAAAAATCTTCTTATCAGCAAAATAATTGGTTAGGAGAACTAAAACGTGACTTGCTTCTCCAATATAGTTTCCATTTTCAGTCTCAACTGTGATGTTAAACGCTTGATCTGTAACCACAGATTTCATGGTATTAATCGCATAGGCGAGCATGCCAAACTTTGTTTTATCTTCAATTCCAACATTATGGATGGCTTCTGGTAATGACCCAATACTAAAGATATAACCGAAATAGTTTCCATTTGATTTTCCGATATCAATCTTGTTTGTAGAATTGAAATCAAGCTCGTCAATAGCCCCGTCAATATCTTGATTGATTTCTAATAGTTTCGTAATGAGATTTCCAGTTCCTCCAGGTATAATTGCTAGTTTAGGAATATAGTCTCTTTCAGCGATACCTGAGATTACTTCATTGACAGTCCCATCTCCACCAAAAACAAGGACTGCATCATAATTCTCCCGAGAAGCTTCTGTGGCGAAGTTGGTTGCATCTTGCGCTTTTTGTGTAATTCTGGTATCGACTTGCTCAAAGTATTTTTTAGCCTTATTTTCTAACTTTTCCTTATAATCTAAAGCCTTTTCTCCACCAGAGGTTGGATTGATAATCAACATTATTTTTTGCATTTATTTTCTCCTCAATATCTATTTACATCCTTAGGCTATCAATATATCTTTTTTTGATACACTTTATTTTATAATGAAATTTTTAAAAACAAAAATTGAAAGTACTGAACTAAAATAGATACAATCATGAACTGTCTAAGAATTTTTCTTTCAAAATTGGAAAAATAGATTTGTGGAAAAAATTTTATCAAGTTACAAACTGAAGATATCATCTCATTCACTCTTTCTTCATATACATCAGTTTTTATTTTACTTTAAAACAAAACCTATACTTCTATTATTTTTTTAGCCACAAATGTTGTAAAAAACTAATATCTTTATAGGGTTTTAAATCACATACTGCAAGTTCAATCTTTGTCATTTCTTCTAACCAGTTTTCTTTGTTCTTAAATTCATTTGGTTGTAGACTGTAAAATGTTCGAATCCCCAAATAGTTTTCTAATTTAAGACCAGACAAAGCTAATAATTCCTCTATCGTATAAGTAGAACCACTTGCAAAAGATTGGCTCTCAAAATTTTCACCATTGAGTAAGCTAAATGCTTGATTGATGTCATTAGCAAAAACAACACTTTGTAGAACTTTTCCAACGTGATTATGCTTAATAATTGAAATCAAGCCATCATCTTTTAAAATTCTTTTGAACTCCAGAAGATAGTCTTTTCGGTCATTAGGATCTATATATTCTAAAACATTATGGCAAAGGACAAGATCAAAGGATTTATCCGTAAAACGAGCGAGTTGGTCAATACTTCCCCACAATTTTTCATAGGATGTGGAAGAGTTGGCATAGAGCATTTCCTCATTAGGTTCAACAGAAATAACTTGATTCTTGCGAGAGAGAAATTCACTGACCAAGCCAAATCCAGATCCAAAATCAAGAATTTTCTTACCTTCCAGATGAGCAAGTTGGGCAAAGGTTATTTCATATTGTATCTTTCCCCAAGGTTGTTTTAACATATTTCTATAATGTTCAAGATCAGATTTTTTACTTGTCATGTCTTACCTCATTGGAACTGATATTTTTCTTTACAATCATTTCTTCTAATAATTTACAGTAAACTGCCGGATTTTCAGTGATCTTACAACAGTGGTCATATCCTTGCCAAATATGAAATGTGGCATGAGGATACTTTTTTGGAAGAACTTTTTTAGCAGCTATCAAGTCGAATTCTTTTGAACCATAAAAGAAAACACATTTTTTTTGTTCCTCTGGCGTAAGGTTAGGCAAAGCTACGAAGGCACAATCATGGGAAATATGTTTGATGCTTTCTTCACCCATAGCAATGAAAGAATCCGCCATCATCTCTCCTTTTTCTCCATAAAGTGCAACCATCTTACGAACAGCTAGATCTCTATTTCGCAGAGCTTTTCTATGCTTTATTAACAATAAATACCTAGTAAATACATCAAGCAAAGGCGCTTTGGTCCATAAACTGACCCCTTCAAAAACAAGTTTCTCAAACTTGATGTCCTTGTAATTCAATAATTGCAGTAACACAACTCCACCCAAGGATGCGCCAAAGGCTAAACACAAGTCTTTTATATGATGAGCTTTTAGATAATCATAAATCATCTGGCTTTCCTTAAGAGCCGATTCGTAGATGAGCGAAGCTGATTGCCCATGCGCCGACAAATCCGGAATAATATATCTAAACTCTTGCCCCATCTGGTCTGCAATCAGGGACTTCATCCCTTGAGCCGATGATAACATCGGGTGGATTAACAATATCGTATCTTTCTGATTAGAATTAAGATCAAGAATGTTCATTATCTATCACCAGATTTCTTTCCTTTTTAGCCCTTATCCTTAAAGAACTTATACCATCCATTTATGATTTATTCAGATAAATGCTTCAATTATAATACCTTCACTTGAACCCCTTGCTTGTCGAAGGTTTTTTTGACATGTTCAAAATTACCGCTTATGATAGTCGCTTGCTTCAGATTTGGAAACTGTCGCAGTTCTTTAAGACTAACTTCATTTAGATCGAAACTATCATCTTCTCCATCCCACTGAGGAATCAAATTCAGATAAATTTCATTTCCTCCATCCATATAGATTTCTTGGACCTGTTCGGCATATTTCTTAGGTATAGGAAGATTCATCATATATTCAAGCGCTGGCTGAATTATCTCCATACTTTCTGTGTCGATATTCAACTCACTGGATTCCTCTGCAAAGTCAAAAATATTAAAAACAGGTTTCAAAACCTCTAAGTCATACATTAAAACCTGGATAATGGCTAGTTTAAAAGCTATATTTTCAAAGTACAACAGTTCTTCGTCAGTTTCTTTTAACTTGTAGCCTTCACGTTCACGTTTTATCTCTGGAAAATAAGAAATCGAAAGTGTGTCTGTGATGGTCCCTGCAATTCCATTAAAATTAGTTCCGTAAGGGGTCCATAAAATCAGGTTAAAATCCCCTACTCTATGCCTATCAGAAAAGAAATAAGGAGATTTTCCATCTGATAATACCACAGCTTGACATGGTTGCTTTGGCAATTCTTTCTCTCCAGTCATAGATTTTACAACATCGCCATAGTAGAGGAAAACAGTAGAAATCAAATGTTCCTCATCAATGTAGGTCTTACATTTTTTTAAATGATTATTAATTGAGAAAGAATGTCCAAATACAATTCCAGCTTTATCATAAATGTATTTGATAAACTTATTATCTCTTTTGACAACCTGATCAGGCTTCCCCAATACAGCTTCAATATCTTTCAAGGACAAAGGAAAAGATAAGCTGGTTCCGTTAATAATCATTGAATTGTTTTGAAGATTGATTTCAAGTTTTTTGTGTGTTTTTTTCTTAAAAAAATCAAACATATTATTACCTTTTCTTAAGTTTCTTCCAGATAAATCTTGACCGCTTGGTATTCCTGCTCTTTAGCATAGGCAAATACTTCTGAATTTCTAATGTAGTCAAAAATATTTTCCTCTAAATCTTCATCCCAGGTCGATTCATGAAATATTTCATTCTCTTGACATGCTTCATAGAAAATATCAAGGTGAACTTGATAAAACTCTTCATCTTCATTTGGGGCTTGCCTTACTAAGGATAGTTGAAACAAGGGCTTATCAGATATAGCTGTAAATGTCCCTGTTTCAAATAAAATCATCTCATCCTCAATAGGCTCACGACACAAGTCTTCAAAAATTGCTACTATATCCTCTAAGGGCATCTTATCGGTGATTCTTTCTCTTAAAAATTCAAGTGATTGCTTCATATTGCTCCTCTTTCTACATGTTTACCATTAGAAACTGACTAAAAATTAAAAGTAACCTATAACTCTAATAATCTCTATAAAGTAGTATATACCTATTACGATAGCTATCATAATTGCTAGAACAACTAAACCAATGATAATCCTTGCCCAGATATGCCTTTGTGCCTGTTCGATGACAAAAGCACTAAGAGACGCGAACGATAATCCAAAAGCAAGAAAGATAGATATGGCCCAAACAAACGGAATAGCTGTCATCCAAGGGTAGGGAAATGGTTGGCCGACTGGATGATTTTCTAAAATAAAATAAGTAATAATCGCAACTAGATACAAAAAAATATTCACGATATATAAATATTTAAAAACCTGACGTCTATGAAAGAATACCATCAATCCTAAGACGAAAATCATGATAAGGGGGATGAAAAGACGCCCCCAAATATAACTGTCATTAAACATAGCTAACTCCTATATCTTATGCAAAATCACTTTCAACTACCAATGCTGCAATTTGCTAATCTGGTCTCCCTTATTCCTGATGATTCCAAAGATATTTTTCTGAATGACACCAGCCAGAAATATAGTCTAGCATTTCTGCAAACAACTCTTTTATCATTCCATCTTGTAAGCTGTCATAGTATGTAAAAAATCTCTCATAAACTTGTGTCTCCTTCATACCTAGATGATGGATTTTCCTTAAAAGATCATACCCTAACTCCGCATATTCTTGATAATTTTCAGCTGTAACCTGATTCGAATATTCGATTATTTGAAGAAATAAGCTCTCAAATTCAGTCAACTTTCTCACCTCTGATCTAGCTTTTGACTCCATAAAATAACTAATCTTAACTTGGAAAAATCCTATTAAAAAATAGAATTCCTACACCCTTTATTATACTACATTAACAGAAAAAAAGACTGAACAAGATGGCTTTCACCCTAGTTTCAGTCTAGATCTTTTTGATAATCGGAATAGCCACTGTAAGGACGTCTATCCCAAAATTAATTCCATGTAAAAGGGTTAATAAATACATATGCTAGGAAGCTATGGAAATCATAAAATCTCCTAAGAACTAACCTGGCTCATCTTTTAATCTAACTTGATAGTTTCAGATAGGATAATTGCCCCAGTACCACTGACATCAAAAAATCCCACATCATGTTTTAAGGCTAACATGAGCATTGTATTATAGGCTGTTTCTGCTTGTGACCATGCAAATCCTGCATAGATAAGATTCTTACCAATACTATAGTCAGTAAAACGACTTTCCAGCTCTTGGTCATTCTCTAAAGCATCATCCATATCAAAGTCACCATTCATAGGAGGAAATAGTTTTATCATGTCCAGAAACCAACTTTTTAGTTTGCTTGAACTAACTTCAATTGAATCATAATCGTGGTCTTCCTTCCACTCCACTTGCTCCTCATACCATTCTAAAAATTCAGCTTTACTAGCTGGTGCGATTGATTTCTCAAATACTACTAAATCATAAGACATAGCTATACCTTTCTCTTTTATTATCATTACGCATATTTTCTCAATATCCTATACAGCTTCTCTCAACTATGCAAACTTTCAATCATGATTAAAACTAAAGATTGGGGATTGATTTCAAAGCCATCAGCAGTAATTCTGTTATTAAAATACTTGACCGCTTGATCATGATCAAGAAAGCGATTGTTACTAAGATACTGTTCAATCTCATCCAAGAGAAAAGCACTTTCTTTTAAAGATTTATCTTCAAAACTATTCGCATAATGGATGCTCTTCATCATTCGTTTGAGCTTAGTTTTAGGATAGCATTCTTTAAGTTTATCCCTTAAAGAAAGAACAAGATCCTCAAAGGATTGACTATCTATATCATCCTCTAACAAACCTGATATTATATTCTTTTCGTACATATCTTCGATTAGTTCTTTCAAAGCCTGTTTCAGGACAAGATTGCTTTCTTCAGAATTTGGTGTCATATAAAATTCTTTATCCATTATCTTTCTCACTAAATATATTAAAAATTATGATTTCCCACAAAAATATTTCAGTAAACTCTTTAAAAGCGAGCATTTTCAATTTTCATCTCACATTTTTTAAAATTTTTCGTGAGCAACTTCTTCAAAATAATCATCCAGATGATGGTAGATCTGCATATCTACTTCTGAACCATCTTGCAAAACTGCGAATACCTTCACTTTATCATCATTGACAAAGACGAAATTATGTTCACCAAAATAAGCCTGATAACCCTTGTCAATTAAGGTCCAAAGTTCATCTTTTTTTAAACCAAAAATATCTTTTTTTACAAGATAGGTTTTCCCGATTTCCATTTTCATGATAGATATTTCTCCTTAAGAAGCTAGATAGTGCTAGATGTTTCTCTTTACTGCTCAATCCGTCTACTCAAGCAGTAGCATACACTCACAAAGAACTTTGGTTGACTATTGAATATCTTCCATCGCTTCTTTCACATATCCTTCTACATCTTCAATCTCTACAAACATTGGGTCTAGGTGACATAAGAAGTGCCATTCTTCGTTGCCTTTTTTTCTATAGACAATCGCTTCGCCATCTTCACTTCCGAAATAGCTTCTGTCGACTTCATATCCACTGCCTTCTAAAAAGTCTTTTGCCTGATGATACTTGCTTTCTCTTGCTTCGACATAAGCTTTGACTTCATCGTTATTAACGACATAGGCATCGACTTTTGTAGCTCCTTCAATCACTTTATCGTTTTTAAGTGACAGATTCGAAATCTCTTTCCAAATAATTTCCACATTTTCCTCAGAATTAAACGAAAACCTAGATAAAGGGACAATATTTCCATTGAACACAATTTCCATATAATCGGGCAAGTGTTTAGGGTTAAAATACTCCACTTCAAACTCATCTTCTGTTTCTAAAGTATATCCAGGGATTTGAGCTACAAAGGCTTTCCCCTCCTCTAAAGAATCAAACACGACTAAATCTTTAGAAAAATCATTTTGGTACAATTCCAATATAACCATCTATCATCCTCTAATCTTAACTGTTTCTATTAATTCTGATCATTTTTACGTTATTACTATCTCAGCCTGTGGTACTTCTGTTGAAAAATAAAAGTAAGACATTAAATTTTGTTAATCTCCTGCTTAAACTTTAATTCAAGTATTTTATTATAACCTTCATAAAAACGATCTCTTGTTACCACTTCACCTGGATATTTCTCTTCTAGAAGTTCATAAATTTCAATTGGTCTAATCCCTTCTTCCGCCAAATCTTGAAGGAATGGACTGCATAGCCTCATCTCACCTTTACTCGATTGTTTTAATAAAACTCCGTATATAGGAATCTTAGTTAATAGATTATAGGTACTCTTTTTCATAATATTTATCTCCCACATAAATTCGGATTAATTAGCAAGCCTACTTGACAAAATGATGCTGCTCATAGCTTGACTTAATTTTAGAAAAGAGGCCAGTAACAAACTTAAGCCCAGCCTCTTAGATAATCATTTTTCTTTGTAGCAAATAATGTATGCTTTGATGAAATCACTACCCACGACAATGGTTAACGGAACACTCAAAACAACTTCATCAGTTTTGCCATTCTCATACTCTTGTCTTTCTTCAGGAGAGTATAGGTACATAGCTATTGAATAGGTGTTCCCAGCCTCCAAGTCAAGATCCATACTGATATTTTCTGATTTGATATTGATTGTTTGATTCAGTCGAGTCTCAGTCGTTTTATAAACGCCCTCGATTGTATATCTCCCTGGAACTAAAGCAACTACCCTTTCTAGGTTTTCTCCAGTTATTGGATTAAAGTCAGCAAGATTCCGTCCATTAATTTTAGTTTTTGAACAGTATAAATGAACAATAGCTTTATCACTATTATCACTAACAAAGCTAACAGCTTTTTTCTTTCTATTGCTATATACAATCATAAATCCAACAAAAAGCAAGAGCCAAAAGACAAGAAAAAATACAATAATATAAGTTGATTTCATCATATATCTCCTATATTTTCTTTACTTCTTAACTACATTATAGCACCAATCATTGAACAAAGCAAAAAGATATACTAAATGCAAGTAATTGTTTTGGGACTTCTATTTCAACTCCTTTTTGTCACCTTTAAATAGCTGTTTTCACAAGCATTTTCATTTATATTAAGTAAACGAGATCACTAGAATAAATCTTTAATCAATAATTTTTATAAAGCGCTTGCTCATGACCTTACGTCATGATGTATAATATATATTAGGAGGTGAGAATGATGGCAAAATTCAGAGTAATCCCAGAAGGGTTTATGACAGTTGGGGAAGTTGCCAAGAAAATGGGAGTTACAGTCCGAACTCTACAATACTACGATAAAGAAGAATTGCTTTCCCCGTCTGCAGAAAGTGAGGGAGGACGTAGGCTTTATACCGATAAAGATCTAGTTATGCTTCATCAGATTATATCATTGAAATCACTTGGTTTTTCTCTGAAGGACATAAAGGGGCGTTTGAACTCTTTGAAAACTCCAGCTGAAGTTGCAAATGCTCTTACAGAGCAAGCAGATGATATTCGCCAAAAAATAGAACAGCTTCAGGCATCATTGTCAGAAATAGAGCAGTTAAAAGTTGAAGTTTTACAAATACAGACGGTTGACTTTAAAAAGTATGCAGATATTATTGTCAATTTACAAATGAAGAATGAATCTTACTCTCTGATTAAACGTTTTGATGATGATACGCTGGATCACATACGCAGTCGATTTGACAAGAAAAGCGGACTAAACTTTATGGACAGATTTAATCGCCTAAGTGATGAGATTGTGCGTCTCCAAAAAGAAAAGGTACCGGCTGAAAGCGAACAATGCCAACAAGTCGTTCAAGAATACTGGGGCTTGATCATGGAGTTTACAAATGGAGATATGACTATGCTTCCGAAGTTGATGGAAGTCGGTAATATTGATATCGCTATTAACGCTTGGGAGGAAAAGCAAAAAATCGTTAACTCATATTTAGAGCCCGCTTTGAAAGTTTATTTTTCAAGACTTGGAACCAATCCCTTTGAGGAGGTGTAGCCATGAAATACGCAATAGAGGTTCGTGATCTAAATAAGAATTACGGCTGTCATGGGGTCCTAAAAGGTCTTAATTTTCAAATCGTAAAGGGAGAAATTTTCGCTTTACTTGGTGTGAATGGTGCTGGGAAAACAACAACGCTTGAATGTATTGAAGGTCTGAGAAAATATGATGGAGGCTCTATTGTTGTAAACGGCAAAATGGGAATTCAATTTCAGTCATCTTCTTTACCCGCTCATATTAAACCTATGGAAGCGATAAAGCTCTTTGCAAAATGGAATCAAACAAAAATTGATGATAATATGCTTAAAGCTCTGAAAATAAAAGAAATTGAGAAGTTACAATACCTGCAATTATCCACAGGACAAAAAAGAAGACTACATCTCGCTCTTGCACTTATCGGCAATCCCGATATTATTTTTCTCGATGAACCGACAGCGGGACTTGATGTTGAAGCAAGACTAGCCCTCCACGAACAAATACGGAATCTCAAATCACAAGGGAAAACAATCATTTTGGCAAGTCATGATATGGCTGAAGTTGAGACCTTATGTGACCGCATTGCTATTTTGAACAGTGGAAAAATTGTCTTTTGTGGCACTCCTTCAGAACTGACAGACAAGGTTGGAAGAAGATATTATATCCATTTGAAGACTCAAGAAGCAGAGAAGTCTTTTGAAACGACCAATATTGAGGATACCTTAATTTCATTATTGACTGAATTCAAGCAGAAAAAAATCCAGGTATTGGATATTAAGGTTGATCGTGGCACACTGGAGCAGCATTTCATCAAAATGGCAAGGAGGGAATCAGAATGAACTGTTTTCTATATAGTCTAGTATTACAGTGGAAATTAGATATACGAAGCAAATCTCTCTTGGTTACTTTCTATATTGTACCGCTTCTTTTCTTTCTTATCATGGGTGGTATTTTTACTTCCGTTATGCCTGGGATGGGAAGCACACTCATACAGTCTATGATAGTCATGAGTGTTTCAATGGGGGCCTTTCTTGGCTTGCCACCTTCATTGGTTGAAATTTATGGAAGCGACATTAAAAAAATCTATAATGCAAATGGAGTGCCTATTTATTTAGGATTGCTAACTATGGTTCTCTCGGCTTTTGTCCATTTGATGATGACCAGCATTGTGATCCTGCTACTTGCCCCTATTTTATTTAAAGCAAGTCTACCGACTCAACTTCCGATTTTTTTACTTTCACTCACCATCTATATTATTGTATCATTGAGTATTGGATGTATACTGGGACTTACTTTAAAAAACCAGGCAAAGCTGACCATGTTAGCTCAACTTGTATTTTTGCCTTCAATTATGCTTTCGGGGATTATGTTTCCAATTAGTTTGCTACCTGATTTTCTTCAAGTAATAGGCCATGTTTTTCCGGCTTATTGGGGATACCGTTTGATGTTAGATAAAGGGCTTCGACTTGAAAATCTATGGTATTTGATTCTGGTATCTTGTATAGCAGTAATAACATGCATTTTACTAATGAATAAACAAAAATCTGAGTAAATCAACGTGAATCCATGGTAACATTAACTTTAAAACAAAAGCGACGAGATAAGAAACAATCTCGTCGCTTTGCTATTTTTCAGTGGTCAAGCTCATGACTTGGTTAAGTTTATTTCTGCCTTTTCTTCTCAAAAGATGATAACTCTTTACCCTAGTATTTGCTCAACTTCCATAATCTTATCTTTCAGAGTTTAATACTAACTAGTTAGCATCCGTTATGATATTGAAACTTCTTTCTCCCACCGTCTGAACACATCTTTTAAGGGCTCATCTAGATAGGTATAGGCCTTGTCCTTAATCCACTCAGGAATTCCATAAGCTGCTTCGGCGATACTTCCTGTGATTGCAGCAAGAGTATCACTATCCCCACCAAGGGAAATCGCATTTCGAATCGCATCTTCAAAATCTGTACTCTCCAAAAAGGCAACGATAGCTTGAGGAACCGTATCCTGACACGTTTCATTGAAACGGTACGTAGGTCGAATTTCATCTAGTGTTTGAGAAAGATTATATCCATACTCTTGTTCTATGTGCTCCTTGATGAGTCTCTTACACTCCATAGGATTATCGTTGATCGCTTTTCCATAGTCACCACTATAACCTCCAAAGTAATAACGACACATAAAGATAGCATCAGACGTCGCCATAGCTCCTTTGATCCCCTCTGGATGGTTATGAGTCACCTCTGCAGAAAGTCGTGCAAGAGCTCTTCTGGACGGCCAGGCTCCCGTTCGTGCACAGAAACTACAATCCATGGCCCAGGCACATGGAGAAACACGCATTGCTGAGCCATTGCCAAAGCTATTATAAGGTTCTCGATCGTCGCCATCAACCCAATTACCAAATCTTGCACCGTAACCTGCATCGGGATACATCCTACCATATTTTTTCATGGCATCAATAAAGTCATCCTTCTGACCGCCATTCATAATGGCTTCTGCAACAGCACAGGTCATAACCGTATCATCAGTGAAAAAACAATCCTCACGAAATAAAGGAAAATTCTTGGTTTTAATATTGTCCCATTCGTAAACAGAACCTACAATATCTCCAACTATTGCTCCTAGCATAAGATTCCTCCTTGTTATATATTGGAGGTGTAACTATCAACTATAAATTTTATTTCTCTACTAACTAAATTCATACAACTAAAATATACATACTTAGTAATGTAAGAACTTTCTTAATTACTATCAGACGAATAGAGGAGAAAATAAATTTGAATTGATACTGTGAAACTGTACTACATTTCCCAAAACGGCATAACAATATTGGTAAAGTTATTATTCATACAGCCTTTTGACTTATTACAATGTTCACAAGTAAGCTGCCAATTGGAAGGGTCATTATTTCCTCCATTTTGTAAGGGGATAATATGATCAAAATTTTCCTTTGTCACTGTTGTATGTGCCTTTGATAGGTCACAACCACAAATCGAACATCTATACTTATCTCTATAAATAATTGCATGCTTTAACCATGCGGGTACATATTTCGCTCTATGTAAAACCCCATTTTCTTTTAAAATTTTTGGATATTTGGCTTTTTCTATTTTACTGATATACTTAGCACACTGGAAATTAAACTCATACAAGAAATTTTTATTCCAGAATAAATTAGTAAACACATCATTTACAAATCTGTCGAGAACATTATCACAAAAAAGTTTAAACAACTGATAAGCATATTCTTCCAATTCTTCTGTGGATTCATCATCAGAAAATTCAGTAATATCTAATCTCACAACAGTTGAATGATCAATATCATAATTTTCAAAAACTGAAGACATTTCCTTAATTCCTATTACTGGAAAATGTTTATCAAGTAGATAATTTATACTATAAAGAATAATATCCTTAATGTATTTATGTACCATTGTAACCTTCTGTGGCTTAGTCCAACACTCCAAAACATCTTCATAATAATCATTTAACCAAAATAACACATCCATAGACTGCTCAGTGTCAGTACATGATTCAATAACTAAAGAAGCATACTTCATTACCACATTTAAATTTGGATTAGTGATTTTACACATATTTTTCTCCAGAAATAATATATAACTCTTATAGCTGATAATTATCACTTAATAAATTTACTTGCCAACTTGTAAACTTGTTTTATCTCTTTACTTTCTAATTTCCAGCTATCAAGCTCAATTTTAATCAACTCAGGGAATTTCTTACAAATATCCCTCAAAGCATTGCCAACTGATTTTCTAACATATTCACTAGAATCTTCTTTTAATGTTGCGATTCGTTTAATAGCTTCATCTGGATTATCCTTGAAATATGGTCTACTCGTCCATATTCTCAAACCTTCTGTAACAGCTCTTCTAACATTTGGATTAGTGTTTTGTAACCATTCGTCAATAACCGGAAGAGATTTTTCATAACCTGTTTGCTTACAAAATTCATCAAATGCTTTTGCTAATACTTCTTGAACTCTCCAATTGTCATCCTTTGAAACCTCATCCCTCATGAAGACCAAAATTTCTTCATACGATGACAAATGGCCGAAGAGAAATACACTATACATTCTAACTTGATATACATTAGATTTAAAAGCTAAAAATGCTAATTCTTTGGTATACGCATTATCGTTTGATAGATAGTCAGCAAGAGCTCTTTTCTCTTCTTCTTTAAATCCATTTTCTATTAAAGAGAATTCTTTTTCTAAATTTAAAATATATTCTTTCATGTAACTTGACCCCGAAACAACACTCCAAGTTTCAAGATAATTCTCGATAGGTATTAATAAAGAATTGAATTCGTTATAATATGAGCAAATAATCTTGACATTTTTTCAAATTGATATTTAAACTCTTTTATTATTCAGCCTTTTCTCAATCAAATACCAACTAGGAATGATTTGCTTCATATCATCATACCATTCTAAAATTTCCTTAGCTTGATTTTGCATTACTGATATTTCTTCAACTCCGTAAGGTACAGCCCAGGGAAGTGATCCAACTAAGTTATTTAGAATATAGATAGCAAGAAGTTTCCAAAATAAATCTGGGACCTTACCATCAAAATATCCATCTATCATACCAGACGCAAAAGAGGGAGAGACTTGAGCAGACCATACAATACGATTGAATTCCTCCCAAGGATCTCCAAGGTCAAATCGATCAAAGTCAATGACATAAATTTTACGATCTTCACCAATCATGAAATTCCCTATATGATAATCTCCATGTTGGAAAACCTGAGGTCTATCTTTTAACAATTCTCGATTTGCATTTAAAAAATCAATAAAGATCTGACCATTTTCATATTGGACGGGACATTCTTTGTATTTGGAGATTTTATCATCAATTTTTCGATTAAAAAAAGGTTCCCAATCTTCACGAACTTCTGTTAAAGGGAGTGAATGAATTTTTTGAAGGATGCTTCCTGCTTCTACTCCATAAGTGTATTGTTGTTCTTTCGAAACAGTTAAAATGGTTTCTCTTGCATCTTTCCCGTCTATCCATTCGTGTAAAGAATGTACTCCATCATCGCAGAGTTCAATGCTAATTGGTTTACACATCGGAACTCCAAGAGAAGCTACTTTCTCCATCATATCAAATTCAAATCTTTTAGAATCTAACTTCTCCTTATCAGAAACACGCAGGAAATATTTTTGCTGATTTTGATCTGTCACACAATACTTTTTATCATCTGACTAGCCTTTATTTATGGCTATCTTACTACTAAAATCCATCAAGCACTCTCCGATTCATTTCACAACACTTTTTGCAGTTTTCACTAGTAACCTATCCAGTTCGTCTACATTTTAGTTACCTAGATCAAGATTTAGATAATGGAAACCAGTCAATTTTCTCTATGATATTTCCAAGTTTATCCAATACAAGACAGGAATGATCATTTAGTGGAATTATAGGAACATTAACGAGTTCTTCAGCTCTATCCTTATTTGCTTTATCATTCCATGAATCATAATGGACACTAATTAAAAACTGACTAAAGAGTCCTAATCCATTTTTTATCTTTATCTGATGATCTGAATTATCATTAGGTGAAACATAGACTTTTTCTCCTAATAATAGGGCTCCTGCAGAAAACCCCATAACTTTCGCCCCTTTATTCAGCACACAATCGATATAATTTTTGAACTCCTGATTGACGTAAGTAGCTAGATACTTTTCCGTATTTCCAGCACCGATAATAATTAGATCAGCATCTAGATAGCCATCAAAATTAATCTGCTCAGTGTCCAAGAGTAAGTAATCAGTGTTTAGGTTAGAAAAATGGCTTTGGAAAACTTCCGTGTACTTTTTCATATACGGTTTCCAATTTTCTCGATAAACTGTAAAAATGACAATTCTTTCGATCTTCCTTGATGACACAATTTTATTAACAATCGTATGGTTCTTTATCGGCGGATTTCCACCCATCAAAAAAATTTGTTCGTCCAATCTTTCACACTTTCTAAAGGTACATAAAGTTTAAACAAGTTTATTCACGTTTCTAAATTATAATTTTTTCTTAAAATGAATAATTCTATTTGCCTCCTGAAATCCAATATTGAGATGAAATCTTATAGAATCCGTATTCGTTAAAGTACAGTCACTTGCAAATTCCTTACATCCTTTATTTTTCGCCCATTCCTCACATTTTGTACAGAGATTTTTAGCAATATCCTTTAAACGATATTCCTCGTCGACAATAATCCCTTCTAAGAATCCAACAGGACTATATTTACAACCTTCAACATAATCAAATCTGAGTGAACATAGTGCTAGGCCTACAATTGTGTCACCTTCAACTTCAGTAAAGATTGCAGTATTTTTGCCATTCGTATATTTTTTTACTTCATCAATAGCTTCTTTATCAGTCAATTGGGGCCATAATTGTTTCATTAGTTTAGCCGTTTTTATAGAATCTTTTGTTATTCCATCCATATTGATGTTCCTCCGCAAATTACAGGAAAATGTTTCGAATCATGCTGTTACTTTGTTACTCATTGATTGATACCAATACCATCCCCTTCTACTTTTCGACTGTCTCAGATCGGAAGAGCAGAGCCATGCACTCGGCAGTTCGGACTTACCGTATCATTTCGTCGGTTTCCCTCCTCATTCTACGAGTACTATCCCATGGGCGGAGCATCTACTTCTACTTCGCTGATGCCTCAGCTCGTACAAGCAGTGATACCGCCTCAACATGAAACGAGTGAACACTAATTATGCCAGGTAGTCTTGTCTGTTCTATAAACTTTTTAATGATAACATAAGGTTATCGTTAAATGGTATTACCCAGATAAACTGAGATTTTATTATTTCTTTTTCTTTGGTTTTGGTGCAGGTAACTCATCATACATTAAATTAAATAAGCCGGTTAAATATTCTTTGTTGTCAACATCATCTACCAATAGCATTTCCTTTGCACCTTCATACGGCAATTCGTATTCTACATTCGGCATATACGCTATTGCAGATTTGACAGGCTTCACTAAAAATCTATCATCATAAATTCCACCCATGATTTTCCCTCGATAATAAATTATATATTCACCCATCATTGCTCTATATGATATTTCTTCCAACTCGGACAATTGTTCTAAAATGAAATCTAAATATTCTTTACTTGAAGCCATTTTTGCTATCTCCCTTAATTACTAAAATTTCAATAGTCCATTTTCATCAAATTGAAAATTGGGTCCCCAAAAAACTTCCCAATAATATCCATCTAAATCCGAAAAATATGAGTGATATCCACCCCAGAAAAGTCCCTGTGGCTCTTTTACAATTTTTCCACCTGCTTTTCATTACTAATTCTAGTACTCGCAAATATAGTATAAATTAAATAACCAATAAAAATGATAATAAAAATAACATAGCAGCCAGTCTTACTACTTACTACTTTTCATATGATAATTTACAAATGTCTTTCCAGCCACTCGATCTTTTTAAAATCCTTATTGTTATTGTGATCATTTCGATAGGAGTCTTGAGAAGAAGCTTTGTAAATACTTAGATACTGCTCCAGACTTGGAAGACGAAAAGTGATGCCTTCAATGTGAATAAGCTCTATATCCGATTCCGAAACTCCTGCAAAATCAGGTAAGGAATCGATACTTCCAAATTCAACACTCACTCGATCCTTTTTGAATTCATGCTCATGAATATCTATTAAGACGTAGCCTAAGTCTTTCATCACTTTCATTATCTTGTCCCAGTCATAAATTCTGAGATGATCAGGCGCTTCCCAACCTCTAGGGTCACCAGGCACATGAATGTCAATGTCAGACGGCCCCCAATTTTCTTTTGTTCTAAACTCCAATCCCAAAGAACCCATCAGTGTCGGTGTAATTCCGACTCGATTTAAATGGAAACAAATGGTTTTAAATTCTTCAAATAAGAGACTCATGTTTACTCTAAACCTTTCATATAAATCTTCGTTATTTCTTCTTTATTACCTTGAACAAAATCATCTTCATTTTCTAGAGTATATCCAGTTATTTTGGATACAAATTCTTTTCCTTCTTTTAAGGACCCAAATGCGACTAGATCTTTATAAGAAAGATTTTGATATAATTCCAACATATACATCTCTAGTCCTTCTGATTTTTGAACGATTATCCACATTTCACAAACAAGCTTACACATTCGACGTGTGATAATATTTTTTTGTACTAATAAACAAAAGGCAATGAAAATCATTTTAGAATGATACTGTGGAACGGAAAGATTTTCGCCAGTTCCAAAAGAAACGATATTCATCACCCCACTTTAAATTATAATAGAAAATTCTCTAACATAGATCATCTAATTAGCAAATCGTTACTTTCAATAAAGGATATCCTGATCTAAATTTTAAAATGTTGTTTCCTTACTAATTCTATTACTAGCCAATATAGTATAAATCAAATAACCAATAAAAATGATAATAAAAATAAGATTAATTTTTAACACAAAATAGAGATTTAACAAATTTGCGAACGCATGAAATAATATACAGTATCCCACAGATTTCGTTTGACGGTAAAGAAGCCCAAAAACAAAACTTAAAAATAATGTATATATAAAAAATAAAATGAAAGGAAAGCCTTGATGACTTTCTCCAACTATAAACCATAAAGGCAGATGCCATATTCCCCAAATTGATCCTACAATCAAATTAGATTGCCAATAAGTATATTTTTTATCAAGTAAGGGTTGTAATATTCCTCTCCATCCTAATTCTTCATGTCCACCACCAAAAAAAATTAGTTGTATAAAGAATAATGGCATCAGATAAATTGATACTTCATTTAATTCTAAGGAAGATACAGAAAATAGTATCAAAATTGCTAACAAATGAATGATGAAATAAATACTACTATTTTCTTTCTTACTAAATACAAAATGTTTAAATTTTATATTATTCCTTTTCAAATAAAAGCCACTTGCAATAGCTGGTCCAAGTGCACCTACTATATGTAAAGTTCTTCCTATAATCGTTTCTAATCCAAAAATATGAGATTGCGTAAAGATGGCAAGACTCCCCCAAGCTATATAAGTAATTCCAAATGTACAATAAAGATAATTTTTAAAATTCTTTTTGTCAATTTCTGTCATTTTATTGCCCTTATCTTGATTATTTTATGAATAATATTTTTACTGCTTCTAAGTTGCTGTCGATTATAACTACCTATATTCTATCACAAAAATGCAAAAAAGCCTTACAATCAAGGCTTTTCATTATCCCTTTCATTCAAAGGTTTCTAGGTTTTTACGAGCAGAGCAACACACTCGGCGGTTCGCTGTTGCCGTATCGTTTCGTCGTAAACTCCTTACTCTACGACAGCTATCCCATGGGCAGAACATCTGCTTCTACTTCGCTGATACCTCAGCTCGTACAAGCAGTGATACTGCCTCAACATGTGGTGCTAGTATACTCCTATATTATAGAACGAAAGGGATAGAGTTGATGTTTAAACTTAAACTATAGAATGAAAATATTTTAAAGTATCTTTTTCTAACTTTATAGCTGATAATTGTCACTTAATAAATTTACTTGCTAACTTGTAAACTTTTTGAATCTCTTTACTATTAATATCCCAACCATCAAGTTCTTCTTTTATCAACTCTGGAAATTTTTTGCTAATATCCCTTAAAGCATTGCCAACTGATTTTCTAACATATTCACTAGAATCTTCTTTTAATGCTGCAATTCGTCTGATAGCTTCGTTTGGATTTTCTTTAAAATATGGTCTGCTTGTCCATATTCTTAATCCTTCTGTTACTGCTCTCCTTGTATTAGGATTATTATTTTTTAACCATTCATCAATTACTGGAAGTGCTTTTTCATATCCTATTTTCTTGCAAAAATCATCAAATGCCTTTGCCAATACTTCCTGAACTCTCCAATTATCATCTTTTGAAACTTCATCTCGCATAAAAGCTAAAATATCATCTTGTTCTGATAAGTATCCAAAAAGAAATACACTGTACATTCTAACTTGATATACATTGGATTTAAATGCTAGAAATGCTAATTCTTTAGTATACGCATTATCGTTTGATAGATTGTCAGCAAGAGCTCTTTTCTCTTCTTCTTTAAATTCATTTTCAATTAAAGAAAATTCTTTTTCTAAATTTAGAATATATTCTTTCATGCTACTTGCCCTCGTGACTGAATTTTAATTATTTTTCTATTTTTGATTCAAGTTTATTTAAATAATTTTTTATCTCATGACCTAATCTTTTCTTTGAAAATAAATCCATTCTACCACCTGAAACCATTCCACCAAAGAAAACAGGAATATCTCTGTCCCCGAAGACTGTAAATGTCTTTATATAACTATCACACAACCATTGAGAAACTTGTGAATTATTTATGTATACAAATTTTATATTTTTATCAGCTTCTATAAGAGACTCAATGTGAAGTTCCAACATTTCTTTGCAGTATTCAGGGTAAGATTTTGATTTTATTAGTGGAAGTTTTTTAGAACTTGTTTGATGGTAGTAGAACATATCTCCAATATAGATTGTTACTTTACTATTCTGGTGATTTAAATACTCTTCATGTATCTCATCTAAAAAATTTTTGTCCTCAGAATGTTCTAATTCTTTACTTAAAATATCCCATGATTTATTACACCAATGCCATTTAGCATCATTATCAAAGATATCATTCATTAGTTCATATATAGGTTTATAGTATTTATTATAAACATATTTACTTTTAATAGACTTTTTTAAACTATATAGATATGTCCTGTTAGTTTTCTCATTGTTTGTATCATCGTTATCTCCTGCAGGATTTAGACCAATAACAAGAACACAATCTTTTTCAGATGTTGAGTTATCAAATTCAAAGCCTCTAACTCCAAGTCTTGAATCCTGCTCAGATATAGCTAAAGCTTCTTTTGTTTTCTTTATAAACTCATTAATTGTTGAACTATTTGTCATAATTATAACTCCATTATTTACAGCTTTCCATAATAAACATTTGAAAAACAAAGTTACCAGTAGTACCTTTTCTCACTTAGATATTGTTCTTTTAGTTCTCTAGAATTTTCATGATTTCTGACTCCTAACAATTCGTCTGTTGAAGAAACTATTGGGTCTATCCAGTCAGCTTTGGATCTAATCCAATCAATTTCTTCTTTACTAAGCTTCCCCGCTATCTCCAGTCTATCAGCCATCAGTCTTAAATCATTTGCTGTTTGAAAATCTTCTAGCATATTCAGAAGAGACATTGTCCGCTTCTTCTCTTCTTCGATTCTATTTTGTAATTTTCTTTTTCGCTCTTGTTCTTCTTCGTATAGTCTTTCTCTCTCTTCACGTTCAAGTCGTAAATTCTTAACTTTATAATACTCTTGGTAAATTAAAACAATTATTTCTGGTATTGATTGTTCAAGTGTGAATTCTTTAGTATCTTTAATGTATTTACCATCTATTATCTTAAATCGAAATTTTCCATTTGGAATATAGTCATACTTCTTTATTCTTGGTTTAAAAGCATATCTATTAAACTTAACGCTATCATTGTACTCTGCTAGTTCTTTAGCTTCTTCTTTTGTTAATTCATGAGTTACTTTGTCTGTTGATTCTATAACTTCAAAACGAACAATATCCTTTTCAATTTGAATATCCCAATTTGAAGTTACATTATCGCTGATTTTTTCAATAACAGTAACTAGTGTATCTAAAAAGCGATATAAACGTGGAAGAGAATTTAGTGAAATACTTTTTACAAATTTAGGTTCTTTTAAATCATTATATCTGTGCCTAGAATCAAAGTAAGGATAAGAAGCTGCTTTTTCCCTCTTATTCCACTCTGTAATTTTATCTCTTAGATTAGCTACAGATTTATGTAATCTCTTATTTGGAGCCTGGTTTAGGTTTGAAACTGCTTCAATAATACGTTCTATTTTATCGTCCTCTATAAATGATAATGAACTTCTTATACTAGTTGTATCAAGTTTAACAGTATCTTCTTTTTTATCTTCTGTACTATCTTCTTTATGTTTAGCAGCTTTAATTCTACTGTTCTTTAAACTTTTTCTATCAATATGAACCTCATTTACATCATTTTGTGGTAATGGAACGATAAGTTCACTTAGGTCTTGTCCAGTATTCTTACGATACCAATAACTCACCTTTGGAATTGGGATTTCAAATTCTTTACATTTCTTGAGTAAGTCAGAATAACTTAAATCATATTTCAATGAAACTTGTTTCGCACTTATCTCCCAGATTTCTTCATAGAGTTCCTCTCTAGAAAACGTCTTTATCATCTTCATTTGAAACACCTTTACCCTTATATTTTACATCACTGTTTTTATATTTACCAAGCGAAAACGCAAATTCAAAAACTTCTAATTCTTCACTTCTGCATTTTCGCTTAATATAAAAAGTAGATCTTGTTTTAAAACGTTAAATTCCTCTATAATTTTATCTAAACTAGTTTCAATATTTTCAACACGGATCTCTGATAGCTTACCGTGATTGTATGAAATCATTCTTTCAGCAATAATATGATATGACCAACTCTCAGTGAAACGTCTGTCTCTTTCTTCATTATGAATAGCAAAACCAATTGGAAGAAGATTATTTCTAAGACCTATAGCAACTGCCTGTGAACTTATACCTAAATAATCACCAGCAATTTTTAATGTGATTTTACTTAATTTTCTAATATCTTCGTCGGTATATTTCGGCATGTTAGTTCTCCTTTGTTATAATTCAAAATGCAATATCATCTATGTAAAAATATCTTAATTCGATGCTATCTAGTTGTTTTCTCTAACAATAAAATTAATATGTGGCGCATAGTACTCCGAAGGCTAATAATCTATTCAATTAAAATTTACTATCAATCAAAACTAATCTCCTCGGATTCATAGTTACGATGTTTTCTATGGATTCCAAAAATCTTTTTCGGTAAATTATCTCTAGTTAAATAAAGCTTTTTATCTTCTAACTCACCTTTATCAATCTTTTTAAGAGAATCTTGAAATTCGTCTACTTTATAGAATAAAAGACCATCATAATGTTCTACATCATCATCATTAAATTCAATAGTGTTATTATGAATATCATATACTAGATTTTGTTTTATACCATCGTCATATTCAAATTCAAAATATATATTATACTTCTTGAATTCTCGGATTTTTTTACAAAGTTCATCAAATTGATCATGGTGAATAAGATTTAACTCATGTTTCCTCTCTTCTGGAATAATACATGATCCCAATAAAACGAAATAAAGGTAGATTGCATTTCTATGTATTTTTTCAACTAAATCCCAATCATTTAAATTATGAGTATGAAAGAAACCGTTTCGACATTCAATTCTAAAACAACTAATCATGTCAGTAACTGTTTTTGCATTATCCGGATTTGAAAAAATATGCTTATTACATCTTAAAAAATACTCAAAAGTTCCAATAGAACTATCCATGAATTCTTTTTGATGTTCCGTAAATTCGATATATGGATAGTTTGTGAACCTATAATTGTTTCCCTGCTTATTTCTGGGAACTTTATTAAATTTGTTATCAATCAGCTCAAAAACTGGGATATTCTGTCTGAAAGCTTTTTTCAACATATCTTGCTTCATAGCTATTTTACAATCGTTATCAATATTGAGCATAACAATCTTATACAATAACTGTTCAATAGACTTTAAGTATCCACTTACGACAGAGGTGTAATCAAAGTTCTTTTTACCCTTAAACGAATCATAAAGCCATTCCGATGTTATAAAACTTGTAGCATATTCGTTCGAACTTACCATTGTTTCATATAATTTATCGAAAATATATGATTTATGCATATCATCCAGATTTTCAAAAATTATATCTTTTTGAGTGAGATATAAATAGTTCTGGACTTTCTTATCACTTACATTAATAATCTGATACCTGTAATTCAAATAATCCCAATCTCTAAGCTTTTTCTGTTCAAAAATTTTTATTGAAGCCAGATTCATTTTAGAAAGAAATTTAACTGATTTATAACCTGTGATTTCCTTTGTAACGTTTAGGTAATTATCAACGGAATCAATAAACGCTTTATATTCTTCTTCACCAAATTGTTTTAAATAAAATTCATGAATAGATAATGCTCTTATATTTACATTTGTATCTTTATATTGTTGATTCTCTAGCTCAATTAATTTATTTGTTTGCTTACCTTTTGAAGTTCTAAGAATAATCGCTTTATCGACATGATTAGATTTAAGAATACTATTGATATCTTCATCTTCAAGGAAATCTGCTAACCTATATCCTATTCGTTCATGATTTTCTTTAATTATAAAAATAAATGGAGCATCATCTGAATATTCTACAGGTATATTATACTCCTTCAGTACCCTCCAAAGGATGTTAGTTAGTAATATTTTAGCAGCTTTTTCCTGTCTTTCTACTGTGAAACGATAAAAATAGAAATCATCATCAGCAAATTGAAAAAGTTCTTCATTCCGGATAGACTGAGATTTCACCCAAGATTCTATAAAATGCTTTAGCATATTTATATTTTTATCAATTTCTTCTTTATATATATATGAACAGTCAATTTTTTTCATTATTCTTCTAACCTTGAATATTTTTATAAAATAAAAAAGCATCAAATCCTAAGATTATGTGCTTCTCCAAGTATATAGGAGTTAACAGTTGCTTTTAGTAGCAACTGCAAACTCCTTAGTAGCTTCAATCGCATGGATTGAAACACGCTCAGCTGCTGAAGAATCCATATTCAAAGCGAAAATGGTTGCAACCGCAGCTGTGCCAAGGGCAACAACGAACTTCCAGTCAATTAAGACAGTTAAGTTCATAGCACACACCTCCTTTCAGGCTTTAAAGCCAAGAATATATATAGGTGGGTATATCGTTGCCCTATCCAATGTTCCCACTGGACTACTTTAGTATACTTCAGAGATTTAAATCTGTCAATGTCTTTAAAGTGTAATACACTAAAATTGGTAATGAAACAGAGTATATTTAAATCGTGAGAATTATATAAAATCAATTTATGAGAATAAGAAACCACTAAGGTCTTATTCTTAAACCTGTTAATCATTTAACTAAAAACTAACGAGTCTAAGTTTTTGTATAGACAATCAAAAGTATTAATCTGATACTAGAAGCTTAGCATACAGATTCTGATTCAAAGTAAAATTATTACAATTTTTTTAGATAAATAATAAAATTTACTCTTAGAACATCTATATACCACAAAAGAAATGATTTTCTTATAAAACCATCATCAAAATCCTGTTTTCCGAATGATTTTTCTACAGAGTTTAGTCGTTTCAACATATCTTTTCGAATAGCTGATGCTTTAAAAATTTCTGAGTTTGGTAAAATCCATGGAATTAGATTTAAAGAATCTGTGATCAAATAAGTTTGACTATCTAAATACTCAACCTCAATCCTTTTGTTAAAAATCAGCCATTTCAATAACATTATCATAAAGCTATTTGGTTTATCAAACCAATATCTCCAACTACTTTTCTTTTTATTAAGATATCGAATGTTTGCCTCTATATATTTCAAACCTAAGCATTTAAAAACTAAACTACGATGCCGTCCATTATCGGATACCATAAATATACGACCTGATTCATTTGGTGCTGGATATTCATCCAGCCACAAATTTGACATAGAATTGATATGTAATTGAATATTATTTCTATGCTTTAATGCATATTCTACTAGTTCACTTTCTGAATATCTTTTAAAAGTAAAATATTTGTCATGAACCACCTCATCATTAAGAATAATATCCTCTTTAAAATTACTACGACTGTATGGTATACAGAAAGGTGGTTTAAAGACTGATTTTTCTATTGCTTCTTCTAGTCTTTTTTCAAAGATAATTTTTAATTCAGATTCTGATATATCGTCGTAATTAAATTGTTCCTCTAAACATATTTTATTTATTCTCATGTGATTTCTCCAAGCTTATTTTTATATTACCACTTATCATTTAAAATAGTTCTCAAATGTTCTTTCATATTTAGAACTCTGTTTATATAAAACTCTTCAAAATCAGAAAAATCCAAACTTACTGACTCATCAATAAATAGTCGTTTCTTAGAAATACCATTATTTTTAACCCAGGTAGGTAAATCGTTATCACTTTTTGCTGTATTAAGTTCACTATTTAATAGTTGCAAATTACCCAATTTATTCCAATTTTTACCAACTCTTTCAATCATGGCACTATAAGAGCTATTTTTTCTTTTGAATAGTGTTTGAGGATGAATATGGTCAACATGGAAATTTTGGTTAAAGTAATCTAAATCTTGATAAAATAATGATAGTACAAAAAATACATCTCCACCGTAAGTCCGTTCAAACAAATCGTCAATAAATTCAGTGTCGAAGTTATAGTTTTTTGTTGGATTTGATTTAGCTTTATCAATAATAACTTGCAAAGGAAAACTAGAACTGCTATTCTCATTAATAATCTTTCTAAGATCAACAAGAACAGTATCGGATTGACCACCAAATATTCTCTTCAGGAAAGATAAAATAAGCCATTGTTTAATCAATTTATGATTTGTGCTACCAAAGAATCTAACCTTAATAATCTCTTCTTCTAAGTTATTTTTATAAACATAATAAATAATGGGAATTGCAGCATTTAGTGCTGGAAAAGTTTGAGAATTAAATCCCATCCTATAAAACATTTGGAAAGTATTGGAAATGCTTAATTTTATTCTAGACCAATTTTTAATTACAGAATTTAATAATTCTTCATCAAAATTTTTTACTCTATTTTTAATATCATTAGAAAACAACATTAAAATAGATTTAATTATTAAATCCGAACTAATATTAAAATCACCAAAGCTACGGACATCCTTAATCAATTCATCGAACTCATCTCTACTCTCTTTCCAATGAGTCGTTAAAACTGACATTAACAAATCTGAAAATGTTAATTTAGTCCCACCGTCATTTGTGCGAATAAATATATCTAATACCTTATCAAGGTCTTGTTCGGTTTCCAAGTAGTAATTAAGAATTTTATCTTCCCTAATTACTTTATTTAATTTACTTAGTGTATTACGTGCGTATTTTTTATCTTTTATATTTAATTGTTTTTCAACAAAATAACTAATTTCTTCAAATATGTCATCAGGATTTATTTGAAGAATATCACCTACTTTATACCAAGTTTTATCTTTACTATTCTCAACCTCAGATTTCGTCAAAAATCTGAAATTATATGCTCTGTCGATATCTGATTCACTTTGGTATTCCGAAGTAATATCTAAATATAAAAACTGTTCTTCAAAGTAATCAGATTTATCTACCCAAGGTCTATGAGGTTTTTTCATTGTATAGCTTCCTTTTAAACCAAGGTATAAGCTATTTAGTCTTTGTTGCCCATCAATAACAGCAAAAAAATCATCATCGGAAGCTGTTTTATTAATCATTTCATTTTCAACTTCAAATCTTTGTTTATACTTTCTCAAAAAAGAATAATAGTTATAATTATTTTTTATTTGAGGAGAATTTATTTCCCACAACATCAATGAATTAAAAGGGTAATCTCTCATAATACTGTCGAAAAGTAGTTCAATTTGATTTTTTCCCCAAACGAAACGTCGTTGAATACCTGGCAAAACATATTTATTTTCATCAATTTTATCAATAGCTTCTTTAATGGTTATAGGAGTTTGAAAACCCTTTGGCATTTTAACATCCCCTTAAATATTATTTTATACTATTATATCATTAATCAAATTAAAAAACTGCAACTTACTAGTTACAGTTACTCACAAATTAACTTCTGTGCCTTCAAGAAATTTAACACTAATCTCGCCTTTTTCTGAAATTGTGATACTATGTAAAATTCGGCACATTTCAACCCCATTAAAATCCCATTTATGTCTAGAAACTATTTCTCTAAGTCGATCACTATAATACTGTTTTAAACTGCTATCAGTTTCCATAAGTTTGTTCCATTTACTTTGAAGAAGTTCTCTATTTTCCTTAAGAATACTTACAGCCATCATAACAGCTTTCTCGAGCATTTCCTCATCGATATGATTGTTTAAACATCCAATCTGGCCTTTGATCCTATATCGATTATTACACTGCCATACCTTACGTTTACCTCGACTTGTAGTCCAATTTTTTCTACCAAATGCTGAACCACATTCGGCGCAAAATACTTTTGTTGTAAAGGGATTGTTTTCTTTCTGCATGATATAAAATTGGAGCTTATGTTGTTCTCTAAATTTCTTTCTTCTTGCTATTTCTAACTGAACAATCTCCCACTTTTCTCTATCTAAGATTGGTTCATGATTGTTCTCGATATAGTATTGATTAACTTGCCCATCATTATCAATTCTTTTCTTCGTCAGGAAATCAACGGTATAGGTTTTCTGAAGCAAAGCATCACCCTTGTATTTTTCATTTTGAAGCATTTTCCATATAGCACTTGGGCACCACTTTGCTTTACCTGTGCAACCTGGTATTTCCTGTTTTCTTAGCTCTTTTGAAATAAATTCTGGACTATACCCTTCTATAAATCTATCGAATATATACCTTACGACATTAGCTTGTTCATGGTTTATAATGAGATTTCCTTTTTCATCTTTGTCATATCCCATAAAGTTTGTAGTATTTACTTGAACTACACCACGCTCAAATTTCTTACGAATTCCCCAAGTTGAGTTTTCTGAAATGGATCTCGATTCATCCTGTGCGAGTGACGATAGAATGGTAAGTAGTACTTCTCCTTTTGAATCTAGGCTATCAATATTCTCTTTTTCAAACGTTACTCCAATACCTAGTTCTTTCAGTTCTCTCACATATTTGATGCAGTCCAATGTATTTCTGGCAAATCTACTAATAGATTTAACTAAAATTCTATCCACCTTACCACCTCTACAATCTTGTATTAGGCGGTTAAAAGCATCACGTTTTTTTGTATTAGTTGCGGAGATCCCTTCATCCGCATAGATGTCTACTAACTCATAATCTTCATGTTTTAAGATATATTCACGGTAATAATTAACCTGATTCTCATAACTTGATAGCTGTTCGTCTTGGTCTGTAGACACTCGACAATAAGCGGCTACTCTGATTTTTTTCCGAGTTTGAGATATGACCGTTTGCTGTAGCTTTTTGGCCGGTATAACCGTAATGTTTTTCTCCATCTTCTATCCTTTCTAATACAATTACCGGTGAACTTAGTTTCCAATCTTCAATATCCCTTTCAGGGACTCTCATACCTTTACATGAATTTTTTCCTTCTTTGATATATTTGGAACAACACCAAACAATCTTTTTCTTATAAGATACCTGTCTTTTTAATGTTGAACCACAATATTGGCATTTTAACATTCTGGAAAATTTATAGGTTTTATTTGTACCTTGGATCCGAGAACGTCTTTTCATTTTTACCTGAACCTTCTCCCATATTTCCTTAGAAACAATTCCTTCATGATTATCTTCGATATAGTATTGTTCAACCTGTCCTTGATTTAATTTCTTTGGACCGTTTACACCGTCATGAAAGTATTTTTGAAGTAGTAAAGAACCTTTGTATTTTTCGTTTTTTAAGATATTACGAATTGTGCTGTCATACCATTTCTTTCCTGTTACAGTTGGAACCTTGCCCTCGTTAAGTTTTTTAGCAATCCTATGTGTACCCATTCCTTCTAAATAACTATAAAAGATGGTTCTTACTATTTGCGCTTCTGCTTTGTTTATAACAAGTTCACCTTTTTCGTTTAAATCATACCCTAAAAACCGTTTAGCATTAATGAGTAATTCTCCCTTCTGGAATTTTCTACGAAAACTCCATCGTTGGTTTCCGCTCATGCTTTGTAACTCTTCCTCAGCCAAACTTGCTAACACAGTCAAGACAACTTCACCTTCATTGGATAAAGTGTGGATATTCTGCTCTTCAAAAAAGATATCAATACCAAGAGTTTTTAATTCTCGACTGATTTCAAGAACATTGATGAGATCTCTTGCAAACCTTGATATTGACTTAGTATGGATAACATCAATTTGTCCTTTTCTACAAGCATCTAACATAGTTTGAAAATCAGGTCTATCATACTTTGAACCCGAAATCCCTTTGTCACAAAAAACACCCAAAAACTCAACATCATCACGTTCAGCATACAACTTTTCAAAATAAACTTTTTGATTCTCTAGCGAATCAAGTTGACTTCCGTTGGTTGTAGAAACTCGAACATATGCACAAATTCTCTTTTTTCTTTTGTTATTCTTTGCTTCAATTTTTTTTATATTCATTTTTCCTCCTACAAGAAGTTTTTACACACTATATATCCCTCTAAACGCTATATTAGTCAAGTAATCAGCAACCCTGTACTTTAACAAAATGTCTTTATTGTCCTCTTACCTAAATAGGTACTTTCAAGATAGATTTTTCCGGTTTAAGAAAAAATCAAAAAGAAAAAGCCTGATGTATTTCACCAGGCTTAGATTTTTTATTTGAAATTTAATCGCAATATGTTATAATAAACATAGAAAAAGGAGCTGAGCTACCAACTCAACTCCAATGTAGAACCGTTAAAAAGACGGTAGCTCGTATAACAGATTTAATCCGTCCTACTCGCTCAAAAGTGGGGACGGATTATTTTTTGTCCTTGTCTTTGAAGATTTTATAGCACAAGCCAATCAAAGTAATGGTAAAGCTACCAAAACCAAGTATTGTCTGTACAACTTCAAATGCGGTCAAAAGAGTGCCCCTCCTTTCCGTCAGATTTTGATGAACTGCACATAGGCATCACCTCTCTTTCGGTATAAGGAGCCACCGTCTTCACTTTTCTACAATAGATATTATACCACATGAACCACCAACTTCGGTGGTTTATTTTGTTTAAAGATTTATTTTAAGAGTAGTATCTACAAAGAGTAGTATCTACAAACTCTTAGTTAGTAGTAATCAAACCATCAGGTTCAATCGTAAATTCTGGTTTTACTGATAACGAACCATCAGACTTGAGATAGTACCATCCGTTTCCTGATTTAATAAATTGCTTAGATTTCATATCCCCATCTTTTTCATCCAAGTAATACCAAGTTTCACGATATTTTACCCAACCTTTAGCCATTCTACCATCCGACTTAAAATAGTACCAACGATGATCGATATGCATCCAACCAGTAACCATGGCACCACGCTTATCTAAATAAAACCAATCCTTGCCATCATTGAACCATTTATTGATGAAACAGTAGCCTCTATTATCAAAGTAGAACCATTCTCCTTTGATATTTTTCCATTGAGATTTTGGATAAGAGCCATCTGCTTCTTCCCACCACCAACCAACTTCGTTTCGTTTCCAGTTTCCTTCAGTTAGACCAGATTCAATATCTTTCTTAAACTGTTCTCTACTGATGCCCCATTTTGCAAGGTATGGATAGGGATCTACATGATCACTTCCATTATTTGGTTGATTGTAAGTACAAAATTGATGAGTTTTAATCCCAGCAAGACTACTAGAATCTAGAGTTTTAGGGATTCCAGCCTCGTCAGCTAACTCACGTAATAGCTTGACATAAAGTCGATAATCTCTCATGAATTCTTCTTTAGATTCATGACTTTCTATTAGTTCAACTTGAGCGTAACCTTCAACATTCCATCCGCCACCAACATCATAAGCACCTCGGTCTACTAACCAAGTTTGCATGATACGACCATTCCCTACCACATGGGAGAAAAATCCTGACTCAACTGGACGACGTAAATGGTAATCCGCTTCATTTTGTGCTGTTGAGTTAGGATTACCTGTAGAGTGAGCATGAACTTGTCGATAGGGTTGCTCACCGATTTGAGGAAGATTTGTTCGTAATCTACTTTTATCAACTTCCATGATTATCCTCCTTATCATCGTTAGACTTTCCTTCAGTTAGATGTTCAAAAGCTTTTAAAATTGGTTTAAAAAGTAGAATATTCCCTTTTACTTTTTGATAGTTCTCAATTAGTGATTGGAAAGTAAAAACTAGGTATCCGATATAAATCGAATACAGAAACATAAATCCAGTTTTTTCAGGCAACAAAACAGACATCGGAATCAATAACAGTAACATAAAAATCCCTAAGACTTTTCGAATTAATCCATTGATTCCAATTCTACTCTTATACTCAACATCAGGATTTACAATTGCAGCAAATGTTCCTGATGCAAAATCAACAATTTCCATGATGACAATCAACCCTAACGCATACAAAATAAGCCCATCTTCTGTTTCGATGAGCTTTCTTAAAAAATTAAACAATTCAATATCCATTTTTAATACTCCCTATTGTTCTTTTTTATTTGACTCAATTTCAGCTAAAACAGCATCTTCTAATTCATATCGTTTATCTCGGAACAATTTTTCTTGGTTTCTCATTTCGAGACGATGCTCCGCATAGAGCTCTGAATGATAGAGAAACTCAGATACTGTAGAAACACCATGTTCATCAACATCAACAGTATACTGCTTAACTACTTCATCACCAATCTTCAAATTTCCAACCAAACGTGTTGTTTTAGTAATTTCTAATGCCATTAACTTTCTCCTTTCTCTCTTTTAGTTTTTACTTCCTCAAATAAGTCTTTTAGGTCTGAGTCGTATTCTAATACATCTTTCATTAACTGCAATTCGCTTGCAACAACCAAATAAAGAGCCTCATTTTGTGCTGCTTGACCTTCGGTTTGTGCTAGTTTCTTAGTCAACGACTCCATTGCTAATTGATGGATTAAATCTGTGTTCATCTTCTAACATCTCCAATCGTTTATTTAATTTTCTAATATCAAGTATTAACTCTTGAATTCCTTTTAAAGCGATATTCGTTAATCTTGTATTATCAAGATTCAGAAATCCACCATTTTCATACACTAGTGATGAGTCAATTTGTTGAATATCTTGAGCGATGAGTCCAATTTTGGTATGAGCCTTTTGAATACGATTCCCTATTTTCTTCCAGTCATACTCTTTAAATTGAAATCTTTTGATAAAATCGAGTGCTTTATAGTTAGATAAGCCTATATTCTCTTTTAAGTTTTTATCAGAAAAATGTTGGTTAACAATTTGCCATAAGCTATAAGCATTTCCGTTATATGAGTAGTAAATATCATTTCCTGATCCACCAAAGTCTAGAGACACATTATTAGAATTCCAATAACTAATAGTTCCTGTAGTTGAGCCATTAATGCTACTTTTGCCGTACTTTAACCAGCCAATTCCTTTTGCCTTAATGTATCCTTCGACCGTCAATAGAAAATCATCACTATCACTTGCAGTGTTTCCAGTAGTAAAATCTGAATCTTTGTAAATAAATAAGCCGTAAGGAACATTGTCCCCTCGGCCATAAGAACCTATAAATTGTACACCTAAACCATCTTTAGAATTAAACTGACGAGGAACATTAATCTGTAATCCACCGTTGATAGCGTCAAATGAACCGTAAGCACCTAACTTAATTTTTGTTTCTCCAGTTAATAATCCACCAGAAATTGTGGTTCCAGTTATTGTGCCACCCTGAATTCTGTCACCACTTAGTAAGCCTGACTTTATTTGACTAGCATCAATCCTAACACTTTGTACACTATTGATAAAAGCATTCTTAGCAAACAGCTGTCGTAAATAAGCTTCATTTGCAATTAACTTATTAAAAAACGCTTGATCCACGACAATTTTATCTGCAGTTACTGAATTTGACGCTAATACCATAGTAGTTACTGACCCAGATTCAAAGTTTGATGTCTTTAATTTATCAATCATTCCTGATTTAATGACTGCTCTATCAATTAAAGTATCCCCAGTTATATGAGTTGCCTTACCAATGATTCTATTGATTCCATTCGCGCCTAGATTAATCCCTGAAATTAAAGAGCCTGCATTAGTTAAATTTTGAATCGAATAGGAACCTTGATGTTGCTGAACAAGACTTTCTGTTGCAATTTGTTGAAAGGATGTACTATCTACAAAGTTATTAGGTGGCTGACTACCTCGAACAATTGAAATTTGGCCAACTGCCACAGTGCCGTTCTTTTCTAGCCAAATATGAAGCCCAAAATCATCTGTTTTTGTCACGGTTTTATTTATCGTAAAAGTTCCTGTAAAAATTTGAGCTGCGCCCTTTCTAGTCGGACTGATGGTGAAACCTCCTATTGAGTTACCGGATTTGATTTCAAAACCAACTTTTCCATCAGGTAGTACATCTATCCATAAATTGACCCTATAAGAAAGTTTCTCACCAGCAACAAATTTTTGACTATGAAGAGGCATTTGGAAACCACGCCAACCATTTGTTGTCCTACCACTTTGAGCAATTCTTAGCAGCTTGTATTCATTAGTTCCAGTCATAACTAAATTCGAATTCGGTTCACGTTCTCTATATTTACTAAAATTGGTTGGATCGTATACTAAGTTTTGGGTATCAATTAAATCACTGACTCTTGTAATCAGTCCTTCGGATGTTTGTAAAACCTGACTAATTGATTTACCTTGTTCACTAATAGTTCTTGTATGGCTACCTAGAGTATCTTTTACCTCGTTAAAGGCTGTTACAGTTGTTAAATCTTCGATAGGTTTAGTCCAATAATTTGGAAAGATATCTCCAGTAGTAATCATTAAAGCTCTCCAATGAAATTTACCTGAACTTGCTCCATCAATACGAAATTGTAATTCAAAGTTTTTAAAGTTATTGAACATCTCATCTGTTACGATTCGAGAAATCTTAATAAGATGGTAGTTTGTACCCGTTTTTAATGTAGTAGACCAAGAGGTATGAAAGGGATTAGAATGAACACTCCATACAGCACTATTATCTGATTTTTTATAGCCTGGACCTTGTAAGATAATTCTAGGAGTAACAGTTGAATCTAATACAACATTATCGACAGAAATATAAACAAATAGATTGATTTTTGTCCCTGAATAAATGCCAGTCGAATCACCATAAGGAATTTTTCCTAATGTTTGAATCCAATTGAGTTTCGAGTTTATTTCTTTGTATGAAGTCCAACTATCACTGGAACCAGATGCTAAGTTTCGATGAGAAACACTAGTTGGTATTAAAGCTTTAGTTTCACTAATCGTCCGAGTGAAACTATTAGATGTTTCTCTAACTAAGTTTTGCACGCTAGAGTTCGTTACATAACCTCTGTCTAAAATATTTTTATCAACATCTGATTTAGTTTGAAATCCTTTTAAATTTATCACGGATTCTACCTGACTACTGGTCAATCGTTTGGCTATTTCACCTGCTTGAATTTTAATTGTTGTTTCAGTACTAGCAAGTCGATTTGTCGTTTGATTAAAATCTGTTTGTGATACTTTAGTATTTATAGCATCTGCAGTAACTTGTAAATCAGCTTTAGTTTTAGATATTGCTAATGCGTTCTCTGATATTCTTTGGAGTGCTTCACTAGCTGTTTGTTTAATATTTTCTACATAGGTCTTTTCAGCTTTTAGATTTATTTTATCCTTGGCTTGTGATATTTCCGTTCGTTGTTGCTCTACGGTATTTTTGATAGCATCAAAGTCTGTCTTTGAAACCTTGTTAGTAACAACCCCCTTAAGCTTATCAATTGAAGATTCTACTGTCGTAATTTGATTCAATAAGCTATTCTTGCTGAGTTCAACTAAACGGTTTGCTTCAGCAATAGCTTCTTTTTTATAATTTAAGGTATCTGTTAGTACTGTATTAGTAGTTTCTTTAACTTCTTTACTGACCTCTAAGGCATGATTAGCTAAATCTCTACTACTATTTGCTTTAGCCAATACATCGTTGTATCTATTTTCATTAAGTAATTCATTAGATAGAACTTTAGAATCAACATCAGCAATCTTTCCTTCAATCTCTTGACGAATACCATCTGCGTAAACTTCTGCACTAGCTTTGACTTTTTCAATATCATCTAGAATTGAATCTTTTTGTTTAGTGAATTCGGCATCAAATGCTGTGTTCGCATTTCTCAAAGCTTTTTCAATTGCGACTTCTTGTAATGTGAAACCAGAGTCTAAAATTTCATTTGCGACAGTTGAAATTGCACTATTTGAAGTTGAAGCACCTACCATTGGTTTATCATCAAAAGTAATCGAGATATATTCTTGTGTCAGTGCGTCAAATTCATAAGCGACTGCCTTTTTGGGAATATCGATCCCATGTTTCAAACTCTTGATATTTACGGTATCCCCTAAATGTACAACCTGCCCATCGAGTTCATAGGCTTCAATCGTAATAGCATCCGATAACTTATCAATTCCTTCATTCTTAAACTTAGCCTCAGCCCACTTCCTTAACTCCTCAATGCTTTTAAGAGTATTATTTTCGTACTCTTTTTCATTGATATATGGATAGAAAGTGATTAGAGGACTATCGACAGTAATTTTAATTGTCTGATCTTTATCTTTACCATCTGGTTTAAATGTTGATTTTGCATGAATACGAGTAATGATTGATTGAGTTGATTTGGTTCTCTTGTAAGACTTTAGATTCTTATGTGTTGTTATGACAACACCCCTATTTTCACCTCTATTCTTCTTGATTGTCAGAGCCAAATTGTCACGAATCAACTCCCCTTCCCAAGTTCCTATGATAGAATGGGCACCATCCATTAAGACAGCATAGAGTGTCTTTACTTCATGTGTATTGAAAGTACGGCGATCTGTAACATCACTCGTAAACGAAAAATCACCAAGATTGGTCTTAGTATTTTGAACCATTTGAGATAAGGCCATACCACAAGTAAGATTAGCAACACTAATTGGTTCGATAGACCGTTGCATAATATCATCTGAAATATGGTAGGCGGTTATATCCAAACTATCATCGTTTTCAATTGGCTTTTTAATACGAAATAACTGGAATCCTAAGACAGGCACAGGAGCCTTGATAAGCATATCCTCTTTTATTTGTTTATAGATACCAGAATCGGTAATTGGATAGCGAATAGATAAGGTGAAATCACCGTTCAGGGTTTCTTTTACAATAGCAGAGCTGGTTTCATGAAGAGGTAATCCATTCCACTTTACAGTTCTAATATCTTTGTTCAACAAAAATAACATTTAAGCCCACCCCCAATTTGTTTCAAAGCTTAAAGAAGTAATACCTCTACCAAGAACAACACCTACTTCTTTTTTAGAGCTTGGATCAATAGTGATAAAATCACCAGACCATTTGATGTACTTTTTGCTAAAAGTTAGAAAACTTGGACTATTTGGCTCGTTTACCATCACAAGAGGTTCTGTAACTTTTTCAATTTTAATGACCTGATCTCCAATCGTAAACTGAGTCTCAGTTGCCGAATTCCCCATTATCGTTATTTTGGGGAACGCTAGAGACGTCCCTTGAACTCTAAGTACACCGTTTGATGTCAAAGTTTGTCTATCCATTGATTTAAAAAACTTTGTAGGATGACAAATAAAGGTAGCTTTCGTCGCATACACACCATCTCTCTCTTGTTTTACCTCAGTACATTTTACTCGGTAACACCAAAGACGTGTGGTTTTCATCCGTTCACTCTCAAGCCAAAACTGCTCCTTGATAAATAGACCCATAAATTGATGAAGTTGTTCTTCTGAGGGCTTAACAATGTATATCGTATATGATTTTTCAATCAAATCTCGGTGTCGATTTGTTTGCGAAAGAGCGCCACTCATTCCTTTATGTTCTAATAAACTCGTCTTACTCTCCGCTAAGATAACAGAAGGCGATTCGTGGACAATCACCTTAAAAGGAAAACTAGAAGTTCCAATTCCGTCTATGACTAACTCGTTTCTTTTAATCATATAGTGGCTCCTCTCAATTGTTTTTGACGTGCTAATTCTTCTGCGATTCGACTTGCTACTTCATTTGCTATTTTTTCAATATCTGCCTGTTCTCGGATAATATTTCCAGTAATCGAAATGTTGATGTCTGGCATTCTTAAATCCATCGTTCTTGCAATACCTCTTCCGATTGCACCAAGAGTAGATTCATTTAAAGGGAGTACCGCTTCGTTTCCTGCTTCTCCTCCTACCATTAGGGAATTCCCTATTGTTCCGAAGGCAGTTGGTTTTGTTAAAATTCCCCCTTTTGCATACCACTCAATACCGATTCTAGGAATTTGTCCCTTTAACCAATCCAGAGGGTTTGCAGATCCTGACACACTAAAATGAGGTAAAGGAATGTGTGGCCACTGAAATCTGAAATTAAAGAGTTTTTTGATAGCAGTTATAGCAGTTGAAACTGCATTTTTGGCAGTGTTAATTGCATTTGAAATCGTATTTTTTACTCCATTCCAAACATTGGACACTGTACTTGAGATTCCATTTAAAATACCTGAAATAGTTGAACTGATACTATTCCAAATTGTACTGACAACGTTACTAATTGCTGATAAGAGATTACTAATTGTGTTCTTAATCCCATTCCAGGTGTTTGATATAAGTTGACTAATAGTACTTAGAATTAAGCTTACAATTGACTTGATGGATTCCCATACTGTTGAAATAACTGCCTTTATTGTTTCCCATGCACCAGACCAATCTCCTGTTATAACCTGCATGATTGCTTTAATAATGCCTAAGACAAGATTGATTGCCGTTTCAACTACTTGTTTGATGATTTCCCAAGCTGTGCTGATAATCAGTTTTATATTTTCCCATGCTGCCTGAATATAGGGTTCTAGAATTGACATAACGGTAGTTATGACTGTTGAGATTGCATTCCAAACTGTGGTTGCAGCTGCAAGAATTAAATCTTGATTGTCAGTCCACCATGAAGTTAGAGTCCCCCAAATGCTTAAAATAAAGTCTGATATTTCTTGAATGATAGTAGATATAAAAGAATAAATAGCATTCCAAATATCCATTACTGCTGTTCTAAATCCCTCGTTATGTTCCCAAAGTTCTTTTATTCCAACAATTAACAAGGCAAGAACAGCTATAATTCCTAAGACTATAGCTATAATAGGCGCTACACTTGCTATTAAGCCACCAATTGTGACACCCATTGCTAAGGCAGCTGCCTGAAGTGCTAAAAATATAGGGAGTAATAATCCTAATCCAGTAATGAGGCTACCTACAATAATGATAAATTGTTTTACTGGCGTTGATAAACTAGAGAACCACTCTGCAACTGAACGTAACAAATCAGCTAAAATCTCTAGTATCGGTGCAAAAGTGACAGCAATAGCATCTCCAACTTCAGCTAATGCTAACTTAGCTTCATTTTGAGCAGTTGTAAATTTATCAATTGGATCTAGTGTCGCTTCATAAGTTGAGCCGACTGTTCCTGATGCTTTCTTTGCTGTTTCAGCTAAGTCATCAAAAGATAAAGCACCACGATTAATAGCATCCACCATTCGTGGAGCACCCTTAGTTCCAAATATATCTGAAGCGAGAGTTAACTTTTCAGTTTCGCTAGTTGAATTTTTAATTTTTTCGATGGTTTCAGATAAACCTTGCTGTAAGGTCTTTCCAGAAGCCGCATACTTCACAGATGCTTTTGATAGGGATGATAAAGAGGCTGATGAATCCACACCAGCCTTTTCAAATTTCCCCATTAAAGCAACACCCTCATCAAATGAAAGTCCTAGTGCCTTAATTTGTGGCGCTCCAGAAACAACCTTATCCATCAAATCTTGAACTCCCACACCAGTAGCTTGACTGGTAAAGGTGACAGTATCAAGAACACTAGACAAATCCGTTGCCTGTAAGCCGTATGCTTCTATAGCTTTCTTAGCTGAAATAGCCGATGAAGTAACATCACTCCCATTTATAGATGCGAATTGGATGAGATAACTTGAAGCTGATTTTAAACTATCACCGGTTAAACCAAATTGTGTGTTCAACTCTCCGACTGCACTACCAGCAGTATTAAAGTCTGTTGGAATTTCAGTAGCAAGGTTCTTTGCGATAGTTGTCATCTCTTCTAAAGCTTGGTCAGAAGCACCAGTTTTGGTGACAATGATATCCATCCCTTCATCAACTTCGTTAAAAGCTTCAAGCGACTGTTTCCCAAAATCAATCAATTTTTGTGATAATTCTGCTAAACGATCACTGAATTCCATTAGGATATCTGCCTTTAAGAGATGATTGATTTCTGATAGATTATCCTTCGCACTTGTTGAACTAGTGCCCATCTCTTCCATCTCATTTTGAAGATGATTATAGGCCGTTTTGGTATCATTTAGAGTCTGTTCCAGTTTATTGGCTTCAATCGAGTTTTCGCCATACTGAGATTTTGTTAGTTCTAGCTGTTTCTCTAAATTCTGAATCTGTTTTTCTAGTAAAGAGGAACTTTCATTTACTTTTTTCTGAGCTAAAGCTAGCTTTTCAGATTCACTAGCACTTGAAGAAAGTTCACTTTCTTGTAATTTAAATTGACTCGTTAATTTTTCACTCTCAGAAGCTAGACGAGCTTGTTCTTGTTTCAAGCTATCCCATTGACTTTTAGTAGTACCTATTCGATTTCCATTTTCCGATAAGGCTTGATTGACACCCTCTAGTTTGCTTTCATAACTTTTCAGTACTGTCTGAGTAGTTTCTACTTCCCTTTGAAAGGCTCGATATTGTTCCGCCCCGATATTACCTGACTTAAATTGAGCTTCAACTTGGGCTTGTGCCTGCCTTAAGGTAGCTAATTTTTCTTTAGTGGTTTCAACTTGTTTAGCAAGCACTTCTTGTTTTTGAGTAAGGAGTGTGACATTTCCTGTATCAAACTTAAGAGCCTTATCAATTTGTTTCAATTCTTTAGTTGATTCAGCTGCTTGTTTATTTACCCCTTTTAAGGCATTTTGCAAGGGTTGTGTGTCACCACCAATTTCTATTGTGATACCTTTTATATTTCCAGCCATGTTCACATCTCCTTTCTATTAAAAATTATCAAAATCACTTTGATTTGCTTTTCTTGTGTTGCTTGTTTCATTTGTCCGCAAGTTTACATAATCAGTTTGATAATCAAGAGCCATCCCAATTGAAATATGTTTTAAGTCGTCTATGGATAAACCAGTTTCCTTACAACAAAATAAATAGCTTTCTACCGTAAAGATTTCTTCACTTGCTGTTTCTGTTTGATCTGCTTTTTTCTTGTATTCATCCCTTGATTAAGCATGTTCATTAAGATAGTTGCTACTTCTTGAACTGGAAACTCCTCCATCTCCATAAAGAATTCTTTGAATGGTTTAATTCTTGGATTAGCAGATTTCGCAAATACCCAAAAAATTCTGTGAAAAAAAGTCATATCAAAATTGGTCAGGATAGATAGATCAATGTCACCAGTTTCGAGTTTTTCTTCCTCATTTAGGTGTTCAATCTTATCGAGAATTGACTGCGTACTCACCATTGAAAACAAGTCTTGAAAATAATCTTTACCAAACTGTTCTTTATAAGCAATCGGTGTATAGGCATTAGTAGCTAATTCATAGGTCTTTCCTGAAATTGTAATACTATCTCTCATCTGTAACTCCTTTATTCACGAGGTTCAAAGACTTCCTTGAACCAATTCTGACGAATCTCATCACTTGTTTCTTCTGTCGTTTTGCGACGAACCACCTTATCAAGTGGCCGAGGACTTGCAGTAAAGTTTAGCTCAACCTCATTAATATCTGAACCAGATTTTGTTTTTGATCCCATTGACGGACGTGATGCGTAACAGTAATACAAAACATGAAGTGTTTCTTTCTTATCTCCTTCAAAACGAAACATCAGAGCGAAATTCTTCTTTTCAGCATTTGCGATTTCAGAAATTGTTTTAGTTGTTGGATCTAATTTTTCTCCTAAGACACGAGTTAAAAATTCTTGGGTTAATAAGGCGAGCTTCAATGTTCCCTCATAACCATCATTTGATTCCGAAGTATAAAAGTTGATATTATCTGCCTTGTATGAACCTTTGTCACCAGTCGGTTCCAAGGTTAGTTCTGCTGCACCTCGTAATCGTTCAACCGTTCCATAAGTCAATGCGCCATTTGAAGCTTCAGTTGTAACTTCTGCCCAATGGACATCTTGTAGTCCGAATGTAACTTTATTTTTTTCAGTCATAACTATCCTCCGTTTAATGAAATGTAATATGTAATTTGATAGAGTTTTTCAGTTGAGATATAAGTCTCTACTTTGTCAAAAAAAATTGAATGACTATCAAATAAGTCATCCATCTTGGTTTCGATTTCTAAGTCCTTCTTTAAGGTATAGAGTTCCACTTGAAGATTAAGAGTCTTATGATAGCTCCAATTATCAGCTCCAGCATTTTCTGAGCCCTTAACAAGATATACAATAAATGGCGGAACTGGACTTCTTCCTTCTTCAAAATGATGATAAGCTACTGGCAACTTTGATTTTATTAAAATGTTATAGAACTCTTTTAATGTCATAAACTCCTCACAATCTTTGTCTCAGCTTATCTTCAAGTGACTTAACGGCACTTTTTTCAACGATTTCAATATGTTTTTGCCCTTCTACTCGACCACCATTTTGTTTAGCGTGACCATTTTCTAGGAGATGAGTTAAGCCTGGTGTTCGGTTGTGAATGGTTTTTGTTAAGCCTGTAGGACTGTCACTTGTGGTCTTACTTTTCCAACCTCGTGCATACTTACCAGTTTTTCGTGGAGAAGAGATCTTTAAAGTATCTACAGCACTGTCTGTTACTTCTTCTACTACCTCTCGCATTGCAGATGTCGTCTCTTTAATGTAATCACCCAACTCTTGATCAATTACTTTTTCCAACTCATCCATTCCTATCCTGTTCATAGTCATTCTCCTTTGTTGCTACAATATAAATCAATTGCCTAGGAACGCTATCACCATCAATTGAATCTATCGTAAAGTAGGCGTCTCTGTATCTTATCCGAGCTTTTAATGAACTTAGATTTAGTACCGCTTTGTCGTACCTTAGTGTAAATTGGATTTTATTATAAAGGAGTTTAGACACACTCCCCTCATTTTCTGTTAAGGTCAATGGCCGACTAGAACACCATCTTTGGAAAATGGTGTTCCAAACTGAAGATTCATTTCCAATTTCATCAACCACAATTTTACGCACTTCAAATGTAAGACGATCACGTAATGGAGCAATTTTCATCAAAAGATATCCTTCCTATCAGCTAATAGTAGGTGATATAACATTTGTTTTAACTCTTTATAATTAGCAGTTTCACGGTGTTCATAAAGATAGGCAACCCCATACAGGATTGCCATTCTTAGAACCTCACTGTAAGTATTCTGTCTTAATGTTTCTTCACAGAGCTTTTCACTCGTATCAATCAATTGCATAATCAAGTCATCTTCATCTGTGTTTTCTACCTTAAGGTAAAGTTTTGCTTCTTCTAGACTTATCATGATTATTTTGCTTTCACAGTTAAAATTTTTACTGCTTCTGGTAATACTAATTTCCCATCAACACGTTGAGATGCAAGAAAACCAATTTGACCATTATTAGCATAAAGTTCATTAAGACGTTTAAAAGTACGACCTTGTCTATCTGCAATCCAGTAATATGAGAAATCACCAAATGCAATAGCTTTATTCCCCTGTTCAGGTAGGGGTGCAAAGGTAGATGTATAGTATGGACGGTTAAGAATTAAATCTGGTTGTCCAGCTTGTGTAGACGGTTGCCAAATATAATTTCCGTTATTGTCTTTCAGTTTACGGATTGCTTTGACAGTTGTATCATGAAGAATCCATACTGCATTTTTACGATACGGAGCAGGAAGAGAATGATACAATTCAATCATGTCATCAAACGTAATGTCTTTAGTCGTCGTTGTAGGACCAGTAACATTTGCTTGCGTAAAGATTCCTGTTGGTTTCTTTGAGCCATCTCCAATAAGGAATGATTTCTCTTCTTCTGTACCAATACGTCGTGCAAACTCACTAGTCATATAGGATTCTAAATCAAATACTGAGTCATTTAACAATTCTTCTGAGATTCGAATAGCTGTTCCAATCTTATGCGAATCAAGTGTTACTTGACCAAATGTCTCATCAGTTTCAGGATAAAGTCCATTTTCATCCATCCACGACGCAGTTCCGTGCCCTGTAACAACTGGAATCTTCCGCTCTCCACTTGATGTTTTAATGACAGTTGCTAGACTTCGGAAGAAATTCTCTTCTTGAAGACCTTGAACTAGTTTTTTCTCATACTCATCAGGTACTAAATGGCCACCTTCTGTATCTTCTCCAACACGAAGAACATCCTTAACATCAAAGAAGTTACGCTTACGGACATTCGTCCAAAAGGTTTTGGAATAGATATCAGACTTAGTTCCCTTCTTCTCATCTTCTACCTCACTATCTTTTAAGACCGTGGTAGGTTGTCTTGTCAAGGCATGAGAAGTTGGTTGAGCCAGTTCTAGATCAATCTTTTCTTGTCGTTCTAAGCGAGCAATTTCTTGATTATAGCGATTGATTTTACTTTCCATTTCATCATAGCGTTGAGAATCTTCTTCTGAGACTAAACCATCTTCAGTTCGCACTGAGTCTAGGAAAGTTTTTGCTTGTTCCCAAGCTTGATTTCGTTTTTCTTTTAATTCAAGTAATTTAGACATAGGTTAGTTTTCCTTTCATTATTTCAATAAATCTAATCTTTTTCTTAACTGATTGAGAGGAGTCGTTGATAAAGGTTTGTAGCTATCTATTTTGGCTTGAAGTTTAACAACAAGGTTATGATCTGCAGTGGCTCTACTAAATGAATAACTGCTAAGTTCTAGCTCTTCTTTAGATTCATCTTTACCGAATAAAATCTTGTCCGCAAAGCCGAGTTCAACTGCTTTTCTCGCATTAAACCATGATTCAGAATCCATTAAATGTGAGATTTTTGCCCTAGATAATCCTGTTCTTAACTCATAGGCATTCACAATGGACTCTTTGATTTCCCCCAACATTTCAATAATCTTTTCCATATCCTTTGCTTCACCTTGTGCAATCGTCCATGGATTGTGAATCATCATCATGGCAACAGGACTCATGGATACTGTTGTTCCAGCCATGGCAATGACACTGGCAGCACTAGCGGCAAGGCCATCAATTATGACATGCACATTTCCTTTGTAATCCATCAGCATGTTATAGATTTGAGCTGCAGCAAAAACATCACCCCCTGGACTATTAATCCAGAGGGTGATATCACCTTTTCCTGAATTTAAATCATTTTTAAAGAGTTGTGGAGTAACTTCATCTCCAAACCATGTTTCATCCGCAATCTGTCCTTCAATACGAAGAGTACGAATGTTCCCATCATCTGAAAAACTCCAAAATTTACGCATCCTCTTCCTCCTTTGGTTTTTCTTGAGATTGTTCAATTACCTGTTTTGTCATAAAACCACCAGCATCTTTTAATTTAGTCATGTTTCCGTTAATTAAATAAAGATTTCCTCCTTCTTCATCTGTTAAAAGATTTAAATCTTCAAGTTCTCGAATATCATTTGTAGATAGCCAGCCATTCTGTCTTGCAATAGCATACCCACTCATACGACTTTGATAATCTCCACGTAATAAACCATCTACGTTGAACTTAACAAAGTATTTCTTCTTTTCTTCAGGTAAAAAAAGAGACCTCTTGAAGGCCTGTTCTAAACGAACTACCCAAGGGTCTAATGTGTATTTGACAAACTCTAGTGATTGTTGCTCGATATTTGAAAATGAAGATTTTTCTAAATCACCAATCATATGTGGTGGTATTCTATACAAGCGTGCGATCTCATTGATTTGAAACTTCCGAGTCTGTAAGAATTGCGCTTCTTCTGGAGGAATACCTATTTGAGTGTACTTCATTCCTTCTTCTAGAACTGCAACTTTATGTGCATTTGTAACACCGTTATAAACCGCATTCCAAGAATCACGTACTCTTTTTGGATCTTTTAGAATTCCTGGATGTTCCAATACACCTCCTGGATTCGCACCATTTTTAAAGAATGATGCTCCGTAATTCTCTGTAGCCAAAGTCATCCCAATTGCGTTCTTTGCTAATGCGATGGGCGAATAGCCAATCAATCCATCAAAACCAAGTCCTGGAATGTGAAGGACATCTTCTTGTTTTAAAATAACACTGCCTTTATCCTTGAAATTTGGATTTTCTTCGGTCTGACGTTGATATTTGTAGTAAAGTTTCCCACTTTCATCACGGTGTACTGACATTTTATCCGGTAACAAAGGATACAAACTGAAAACCTGACCGCTCTTATCCCTTATGATTTGAATATAGGCATTTCCCCATATCAAAAGATGAGTCATCAAAGTTTCTCGAAAGACAAATGAAGACATCTCTGGATTTGGTTCATCATGAAGCAAGAAATAAAGAGGGTGTTCAAATTTCTTCTCTCTCCCATTAGATGTTCTTTCGTAAATATGAATGGGTAGAGATGCGACAGCTTCAGCTAATATTCGCACACAAGCATAAACAGCTGTAGTCTGCATCGCTTTAAATTCATCGACATTTTCACCACTAGAAGTTCGTCCAAAAAGATAGGAAAAGTCCTGCCCCTCATAGCTATTATGCGGTTTATCTCGTGATCTTTTCCTTCCAATAAAATCTAAGAATCCCATCTTATCCTCCATTTTTGAATACAATAAAAGCACCTCATTTGTGAGATGCTATACTAATTATAATTGAATTTTTACAAGGTACATTTATTATATGATTAAATGTCTATTATATAGCGTATTTTAAAAGGAGGTTTTATCATAATTGTTATTTGTAATACGTTATATATAAGTAATTAGGTACCAAAAAGGTACTGAATGTTTTGTTTCGGAGCTTATAAAACATAGGAAAAAGAATGCATAATGTACTGACCCCAAAAAGTTAGACAATTAATTT
>NZ_KV817803.1:167872-284550 GCF_001814775.1 Streptococcus sp. HMSC067H01 | reverse complement strand
CAGATAAGACAGTTAAGAAATCATCTGATAAAGTAGTCACAAATCCAACAGTAACTCCTGTTGTAGATCCAAGCAACTTGACTGATGCCGAAAAAGCTAAGGTAGCCGACAAAGTTAAGAAAGCTAATCCAACAGCAAGCAAGGTAGAAGTAGGAAATGATGGCACAGCAACAGTAACCTTCCCAGATGGTTCAGTAGTAGTCTTGACCCCAGCGAAGACAGTGAAATCAGCTGATTCAAATGGCGTTAAGAACCCATCAGTAACCCCAGTTACAGATCCAAGTAACTTGACTGATGCAGAAAAAGCTAAGGTAGCCGACGAAGTTAAGAAAGCTAACCCAACAGCAACAGATATCAAGGTTAACAATGACGGATCAGTAGTTGTAACCTTTGCAGATGGATCAGTAGCAGTAATTGCAAGTGAGAAAGCTGTTAAGGAAGCAACTAAAGAGTCAGCTGCTAACCAATCAGCTAAGAAAGCTGGAGCGAAAGAATTGCCAAATACTGGTACAGAGCAATCTAACGCTTCACTTGGCTTAGCACTTCTTGCAGCAGCGACAGGTGGACTTCTCTTCGCTAAAAAACGCAAGGAAGAAGAGTAATTTATCATTACTCTGATAAAGCATACTTGAGAATCTTGATTCTATGAGTTTGCTAGAAAAACCGTAAGAAGAAATTCTTACGGTTTTTTTGATGAATAATATTAGGAGAATGGTGGAATGTCAGTCTTACAGATCTTTAAAACACTAAAAATTCAATTGAATAGCTGTTCAATGTATATGTTATTTATCCATAGAAGAAAAGTGAATATTTCCATCTTTCAAGTATCTTGATGTAACACTGTAAACTTGTATGAGGACAGAAAAAACGTTGAGATCATCAACGTTTTTTTAATATAATGGAGCCGGTGGGAGTCGAACCCACGTCCAAACACCTGCTAACATATTTGTCTACAACTATAGGTTATGTATTGTTTTAACAGCCCCTCGACACATAACTCAAGCCTAGGAACTGCGAGTCTATAAATCTCTTATCAAACTGCTAGACAAAGCTTGATCGTATCTCGCTAATAATAAGACCTGTCATCAGACACGAGCAATCCGAATCGGGTCACGCCTGCTGGTTTTTAGGCAGCTAGAGCGTAAGAAGTGTTATTTTTTGCAGTTATATTTAACTGAGCGTTTACGTCGCCACACGAGTCGCAAAATATGCCTCATAATGCCTGTCGAATCCGTAACGACCCCAAAAGACAATACAACTATTATACCTTATCTATTGGGAAAATGCAAAAGCTGAGTAAAGGTTAGCATTTGCTTTGTTTTTAGGGCTTATCTGATACTCTAAGGGCTAAATATTCTTGCTGCTTGTAAGAAATAATTGGGAAGGTTTATGGAGAAAGAGATGGTCTGAGCTGTAGAGTATTTGACTTGTTATTTCCGAGAAACCTTGTTGGCTGAGACTTTCTTCAAGTTCAGAAATGATAAAACCGTGTGTCTCTCCATCTGGTAGAGTAAAATCAGCGATAAAGAGTTGCCCGCCATGAGTCAAATGTTCCTTGAACATAGATAAACTGTCATCAAGATTAGGCATATGATGAAGAACTCGACTGACGATAATAAGATCGAACTCTTCTTCAAGTGGTTCAAGTAATAAATCCTGTTGAATCAAGTCTAGGTTTGCAAGCTTTTGACTTTCAATCTTGAGACGAGCTTGCGCAAGCATCTTGTCTGCAATATCAACCAAGGTCACTGATTTAGCTTGTTTGGCAAGAGGAAGGGCGATAAGGCCAGTTCCGCCTCCAAAGTCTAAGACTGATTTGTTCGACAAATCAGGCACTTGTTTTTCTACTTGCTGACAAACAAGATCGGTCAAAAATTGATTTTTTGAAGAATCAAATGATTCTGCTCGATGATTAAAATGATGTTCCATATTTCTAGTCTAGCATAAAGTATGGCTTTTTTAAATTCCCTAGCTTTATTCTAGTAAAGGAATAGGCAAAAAGATTTCTCTCAAAAGGCGGTGGGACAGAAATCGATAGACAAAGTCTCGATTTCGTAGTCCCAGCCCCGCGAGGATGATTAGGAGCTTTTTGGAGTCTAAAAGACGAACAAAAAGTTCAATCAGCTACCGCGTCAAAGTTTGATTGTTAATAAAAAGTGAGGCCGGGATTTTTTGTCCCAACCTCTTGTTATTCTGCAGCTTGTTGCCAACGTTTTGCTAGAGTCCGTGAAAGGCTTGAAATAGCTAGATTGAAGCTGAAGTAGATTAGGGCGATCAGGATATATAAGCTGAAAACCTGTTCCGGTTCAAAGTATCGGCCCATGAGGATTTGACTGGCACCAAAAAGCTCTTGGAGGGCGATTACAGAGTATAGAAGACTTGTATCCTTAATCACTGTTACAAATTGAGAGATGATGGCAGGGAGCATCTTGCGGATGGCTTGCGGTAGGATGATATGATAGAGGATTTGGCGATAGGAGAAACCTTGTGCCATTCCAGCCTCGTATTGTCCTTGATCCACTGCGTTAAGACCACCTCGGATAATTTCAGCAAGGGCTGCAGATGTAAAGAGAGTAAAGGCGGTGATTCCAGCTGGGGTAGACTTCATTTTAAAGACTAAAAAAATAGTGAAAATCCAGAGTAGATTAGGAACATTTCGGACAAATTCAATGTAGACACTAGCAAGGATTCGTAATAGGGTGTTTTTTCCGTTACGCATGACAGCAAGGATGGTTCCAATTGCTGTTGAAAGCGTGATAGCAATCAAAGAGATATAGAGGGTTAGACCAAAACCTTTTAAAATAAAGATGAGGTTGTCTAGACTGAGAACTTCAAGAATACTTTCCATAAAAACCTCCTAAAGTGAATAAGCTTTTTTGTTAGCTTGCTCCATTTTTCGTCCAAATTGGGCTACAGGGAAGCAGAGGGCAAAGTAGAAGAAGGCGGCGCCTAAAAAGGCAGGGACATAGTTTCCGTTGAGTGCGGACCAAGATTTGGTGACAAACATGAGGTCAACTCCAGAAATGATAGCTACTGTCGAAGTATTCTTAATCAGGTTGACGACTTGGTTGGTCAAGGGAGGGAGAATGATGCGAAAAGCCTGCGGTAGGATAATCAAGTGCATTGCATTTGCATAGGTGAATCCCTGAGAAAGAGCGGCTTCGAGTTGGCCTCTAGGGATAGATTGAATTCCTGACCGAATGACTTCAGCGATATATGCGCCGTGGTAGAGTCCGACACAAAGAACGGCAGTCCAGTAGATGGGAATCATGATAGTATGGTTACTAATCAGAGGCAAGCCGTAAAATACAATAACGAACTGAACTAGGAGAGGGGTGTTTTGATAAAATTCGACAAAGATACGGGACAAGATCCGTAAACTGCCATGTTTGCTAGTGGATAATGTACCGAATAGGATGCCCAATAGCATGGCTAGGGCAAAAGAACCTAGAGCGATAGCTATAGTAAAGAGAAATCCGTTAAAAAATTGACCAAAATGTTGAAAATAAGCTGTCCAAGATGATGAATCTATCATGTAGCTACCTCCTTATTCTGCTGAGTGTTTGGAAGGTTTGAGATTGTAGCGATCGTATAAGTTCTGCAAGGTCCCATCCTGACTCCATTTGACAACCAATTGATCTAGATAGTCATTCAGTTGCGTGTTCGTTTTTTTAGTTACAATACCATAGTCAGAAGGTTTGAAGCTATCGTCAAGTAGTTCTGTTCTTTTGCTGGTATAGCCGGAAAGGATAGAACGGTCTACCGAGAAGGCATCAATCCGATGGGCGTGGAGGGAGGTGATTAATTCAGGATAAGATCCGAGTTCGACAAATTTAAAGGCAAGGCCTTTTTTCTTACCCAAGTCGCTAATCAGTTTTTGGGTGATGGATCCTTGTGCGACTCCAATGGTTTTTCCGTTCAAATCCTCAATATTTTTAATCTTACCTGATTTATTTACCAAAAATCCACAGGCGTCTGTATAGTAAGGGCTGGTGAAGTTGTAGAGCTTTTTCCGCTCATCTGTGATTGTGAAGGTGGCGATGTCCATATCCACTTGTTCGTTGTCTAATAGAGGACCTCGCGTTTGGGCAGTAACTGGAACATAGCGGACCTTGACCTTGAGTTGGTCTGCAATCAGTTTAGCTAAATCTGTTTCAATACCTGAGAATTCTCCTGTTTTCGGATTTTTATAGCCGAAATTCGGGACGTCTTGTTTGACGCCGACAACGATTTCTCCCCTTTTTTGGATATCTGCGATACTGGTATCTGCTTGAATTGATGTCACAAATCCAAAACTTAAAAGGCTGGTAACTACTATTGCAAGAAAGAAATTCTTTTTCATAGGCTTCTCCTTATTTGACCTTGTCACTTTCGTGGTTGATAATCTTGCTGAGAAATTGTTGGGCGCGCGGCTCACTTGGGTGATCAAAAAATGCATCCACATCTGTTGTATCGACCAGGACTTGTCCATCTGCCATAAAGATGATGCGATCAGCTACCTTGCGAGCGAAGCCCATTTCGTGTGTGACGATCATCATATTCATGCCGTCGTGGGCTAATTTTTGCATAACAGCAAGGACATCACCGATTGTTTCGGGGTCGAGAGCTGAGGTTGGTTCATCAAAGAGTAGGAGTTCAGGTTTCATAGCTAGGCCTCTAGCGATAGCTACTCGTTGCTTTTGTCCACCTGAAAGGGTAGCTGGATAGGAATCTTTCTTATCCCACATATTTACAAATTCTAAATATTTTTGCGCAGTTTTTTGAGCCTCTTTTGGATCTTTGCCTAGTACTTTAATCGGTGCAAGAGTTACATTTTCTAACACAGTCTTATGTGGATAAAGATTAAAATGTTGGAAAACCATCCCTACTTCCTTGCGGAGAGGGACTAAATCTTTTTGGCTAGCACCTGCTACTTGGTGTCCATTTACCAAGAGACTTCCACTATCAATCGCCTCTAGACCATTGATAGTACGGATAAGGGTTGACTTTCCAGAACCAGATGGTCCAAGTAACACAACGACTTGGCCTTTTTCAAAACGAAGGTTGATATTCTGGAGTGCGTGGTAGTCTCCGTAATACTTTTCAACAGCTTTAAATTCTACTAAAGTCATAATCATTCTCCTTTGTGTTAGATTTTTTAACATAGATTCTACAACAAAAGCGTTTTCCTGTCAAATGATATTACAAAGAAATTAGTAAAACTTTGATAAAAGCAAACTGGATAGAGAAAAACTGAAAATCATGTTATAATAAAACGATAGAATCGTAAGAAAGAGTGGATGATTTTTTGATAATTCCTACTTATAATTGGCAATTTGCTCCGCAAGTTGAGGATGCGGATTTTACAAAGATAGCTAAGAAAGCTGGTTTGGGCCCTGAAGTGGCTCGTTTGTTATTTGAACGAGGTATTCAGGATGAAACCAGTCTGAAAAAATTTTTAGAACCTTCTTTAGATGATTTGCATGATCCCTATCTTCTGCATGATATGGAAAAAGCAGTGGAGCGGATTCGTCAGGCTATTGAGCAAGGGGAGTTGATTCTCATTTATGGTGACTACGATGCGGATGGAATGACTTCGGCTTCCATTGTCAAGGAAAGTTTAGAGCAGATAGGTGCTGAGTGTCTGGTTTACCTTCCCAATCGCTTTACAGATGGTTATGGTCCAAATGCCAGTGTCTATAAATATTTCATTGAACAACAGGGCGTGTCTTTGATTGTGACGGTGGACAATGGTGTGGCGGGGCATGAAGCTATTGATTTGGCTCAGTCGATGGGAGTGGACGTCATTGTGACCGACCACCATTCTATGCCTGAAGTTTTACCAGATGCCTATGCTATTATTCATCCTGAACATCCAGGGGCGGACTATCCTTTCAAGCATCTAGCGGGTTGTGGTGTCGCTTTTAAGTTGGCTTGTGCCCTTTTGGAAGAAGTGCAGGTTGAGTTGTTGGACTTGGTTGCTATCGGTACAATTGCCGATATGGTCAGCCTGACGGATGAAAATCGTATCATGGTCCAATATGGTCTTGAGGTCTTGCGCAATACTCAGCGAATGGGCCTGCAGGAAATGTTTGAAATCGCTGGGATTTCGAGTAGCGATGTGACAGAAGAGACGGTCGGTTTTCAGTTAGCGCCACGTTTAAATGCCCTAGGACGCTTGGATGACCCCAATCCAGCTATTGATTTGTTGACTGGATTTGACGATGAGGAAGTGCATGAAATCGCCCTTTTGATTCATCAAAAGAATGAAGAACGTAAGGAAATTGTTCAGTCCATTTACGATGAAGCCAAAGGCATGGTAGATCCTGAGAGAAGTGTTCAAGTTTTGGCTAAGGAAGGCTGGAATCCAGGAGTTCTTGGAATTGTAGCTGGGCGCTTACTTGAAGAACTGGGTCAGACAGTCATTGTCTTGAATATCGAAGATGGACGAGTCAAGGGTAGCGCTCGTAGCATTGAAGCAGTCGATATCTTTGAAGCCTTGGACCCGCATCGAGAACTGTTTATCGCCTTTGGTGGTCACGCAGGTGCTGCAGGTATGACCCTTGAAGTGGATAAGTTGGAAGCCTTATCTGATGTTTTGGAAGCCTATATCCGAGAAAAAGGCGCAGATGTCCAAGGAAAAAACAATCTATTTTTAGATGAAGAACTGGATTTAGAGACCTTGAGTTTGGAGACGGTGAAAAGTTTTGAACGTCTAGCTCCTTTTGGGATGGATAACCAAAAACCTGTCTTCTATATTCGAGATTTTCAAGTTGAGAATGCTCGCGTTATGGGGGCTGGTAATGCTCATCTCAAGCTGAAAATTTCCAAAGGTGAGGCTAGTTTTGAGGTGGTTGCTTTTGGTCAAGGGAAATGGGCGACTGAATTCTCACAGACCAAGCAACTGGAATTGGCAGTGACTCTTTCTGTCAACCAATGGAATGGACAAACAAGCTTGCAGTTGATGATGGTTGATGCCCGTGTAGAAGGTGTCCAGCTCTTTAACATCCGTGGCAAGAATGCCCTATTACCAGAAGGGGTACCTGTTTTGGACTTTACGCAAGAGTTACCTGATGTGACCTCTTGTTTAGCTATTGTCATAAAAAATATCCCTGAAGATATATCCCTCCTTAAGAAAATCTGTCAGGAGCAGGAATTTTCAGCTCTTTACTTTAAAAATGATATAGCCAAGGCTTACTACTTGACGGGATATGGTACAAGAGAGCAGTTTGCAAAATTGTATAAAACCATCTATCAGTTCCCAGAGTTTGACATTCGCTATAAACTCAAGGATTTGGCGGCCTATCTCAAGATTGAACAAATCCTGTTAGTTAAAATGATCCAGATTTTTGAAGAACTTGGCTTTGTGACCATTGAAAATGGTGTCATGAGGGTGAATAAAGAGGCTGAAAAGCGTGATATGGATGAAAGTCAGATTTATCAAAAACTGAAACAAACTGTTAAAGAGCAAGAGATAATGGCGCTTGGAACAGTCCAGGAAATCTACGATTTCTTAATGGAAAAAAGTGAATAGAGATCGAAAGAGTTGGCTTGCTGACTCTTTTTGTTTTCTGTCAAGTGGAAGTTGGCTGGAGGATAAAATGGAGAAAGGAATTCGTGGTAGATTATAAACACTGACAGGGAAAAGGGTTGAAGTGGCTTCATCTTTGCTAAAGGGATACTTTTGGATATGTATGATTTTTGTAATAAGAGATAAAGCTGCTTGCCAGGATGATTTTCTATTAGAAGGTAATGTGAAAAAGTGTGTGATATAAAGGTTGATGGAGGATAAGGATTTTGGGAGAAAAGAGAACCTGCTGTGGCTGAGAATCCCTTTTGGATCTTGTTAAAACAGTTGAAGATTAGAAGTAATCTGACGGCTTAGTTGGGATTTAGCCAACTTGGCTTTATAAGATAAAAATAGATATTTGAAGTGTTAGGTTCTGTAAGATTCATTTTGAAAATTACTAAAAAAATGGTATAATGAATGGAAAAGATTCGGCTGAAAGTGAATTGGACTTTCAGAAAAAGAGAGTTTTTAAAGCTCTACAAACAGTTGAAGTGACTATTCGGAGGAAAAATGAATACTATTAAATTAACAACACTTGGGGGTGTACGTGAAAATGGTAAAAACATGTACATCGCAGAAATTAACGACTCGATTTTTGTATTGGACGCAGGTTTGAAATATCCTGAAAACGAACAGTTGGGTGTCGATGTCGTTATTCCAAATATGGAATATCTGTTTGAAAATAGCGACCGTATTGCTGGGGTTTTCTTAACACACGGGCATGCGGATGCGATTGGTGCCCTTCCTTATCTCTTGGCAGAAGCTAAGGTTCCTGTATTTGGCTCAGAGCTGACCATCGAACTTGCCAAGCTTTTTGTTAAGGGGAATGACAGTGTCAAGAAATTTGATGATTTCCATGTCATTGATGAAAATACAGAGATTGATTTTGGTGGAACGGTAGTATCCTTCTTCCGTACAACCCACTCTATCCCAGAAAGTTTGGGTGTGGTCTTAAAAACATCTGAAGGCAACATCGTCTATACAGGAGATTTCAAGTTTGACCAAACAGCGAGTGAATCTTATGCCACTGATTTTGGTCGTTTGGCAGAGATTGGGCGCGAAGGGGTCTTGGCTTTGCTTAGTGACTCAGCAAATGCAGATAGCAATATCCAAGTAGCCAGTGAAAATGAAGTTGGTGTAGAAATCACGCAAACCATCTCTGACTGGGATGGACGCATCATCGTTGCTGCAGTTGCAAGTAATCTTTCCCGTATCCAGCAGGTTTTTGACGCAGCTGCGGAGACAGGACGCCGTGTTGTTTTGACAGGATTCGACATTGAAAATATCGTCCGCACAGCCATTCGCCTTAAAAAACTATCTCTGGCAAATGAGAGACTTTTGATTAAGCCCAAAGAGATGTCCCAATTTGAAGACCATGAGTTGATTATCCTTGAGACAGGTCGAATGGGGGAACCGATTAATGGGCTTCGTAAGATGTCTATCGGCCGTCACCGTTATGTTGAAATCAAGGAAGGAGACTTGGTCTATATCGTTACAACACCATCGATTGCCAAAGAGGCTATGATGGCGCGTGTGGAAAATATGATCTACCAAGCTGGAGGTGTGGTTAAAACCATTACCCAAAGTTTGCGAGTGTCTGGACACGGAAATGCGCGTGATCTTCAATTGATGATCAATCTCTTGCAACCCAAGTATCTTTTCCCAATCCAGGGTGAATATCGTGAGTTGGATGCCCATGCCAGAGCTGCTATGGCAGTTGGCATGTTGCCAGAACGGATTTTCATCCCTAAAAAGGGCACAACCATGTCTTATGAGCATGGAGATTTTGTCCCATCTGGTGCCGTTACCGCAGGAGATGTCTTGATTGATGGGAATGCCATCGGAGATGTCGGCAATGTCGTTCTTCGTGACCGTAAGGTTTTGTCGGAGGATGGAATTTTCATCGTTGCGATTACTGTCAACCGTCGTGAGAAGAAAATTATCGCCAAGGCTCGAGTGCATACGCGTGGATTTGTCTATCTCAAGAAGAGTCGAGATATTCTGCGTGAAAGTTCAGAGTTGATTAACCAAACGGTTGAAGAATATCTTCAAGGTGAAGAGTTTGATTGGGCAGAACTCAAAGGTAAGGTTCGTGACAATTTGTCTAAATTCCTCTTTGATCAAACAAAACGCCGCCCAGCTATTTTACCAGTTGTTATGGAAGCGAAATAAGTATCGGATAGAAGGAGAAAAAGTCGAATTTCGGCTTTTTCTTATCTTAAGCTTAGAAGGAGAAAATGATGGCAGTAATGAAGATTGAGTATTACTCAGAAGTTTTAGACATGGAGTGGGGCGTTAATGTTCTCTACCCCGATGCGTCTCGAGTTGAGGAGCCAGATTCTACAGATATTCCTGTCCTCTATCTCTTACATGGGATGTCAGGGAATCACAACAGTTGGCTCAAACGAACCAATGTAGAGCGCTTGTTGAGGGGGACTAATCTGATTGTTGTCATGCCTAATACAAGTAATGGCTGGTATACAGATACTCAGTATGGCTATAACTACTATACAGCTCTAGCAGAAGAACTACCTAAAGTGCTCAAACGTTTCTTCCCTAATATGTCTAGCAAGCGTGAAAAAACTTTTATCGCTGGCCTTTCAATGGGAGGCTACGGTTCCTTCAAGTTGGCTTTGTCAACCAATAGTTTCTCACACGCCACTAGTCTTTCTGGAGCTCTCAGCTTCGAAGAGTTTTCGCCTGAGAACCAAAATCTTGGGACGCTTGCCTATTGGCGAGGTGTTTTTGGTAAGCTTGATAACTGGGAAACTAGTCCTTATTCACTTGAAAGCCTTGCTAAAAAGTCAGACAAGAAGACCAAGCTCTGGGTTTGGTGTGGCGAGCAAGATTTCTTGTATGCTGCCAATAACCTAGCGGTGAAGAATCTCAAGAAGCTAGGTTTTGATATTTCTTATAGTCATAGTCCAGGCAACCACGAGTGGTATTACTGGGAAAAACAATTGGAACGTTTTTTGGCTACGCTGCCGATTGATTTTGTTTTGGAAGAGAGATTGAGCTAGTTTTAGCTTTCTTTCAGTTTGATTCAGTAGAATAAAGAATCTATCTTTAGAATGGGAATCCATGGTTTAAAGGTGGATTCTTATTTTTTTAGAAAGGCGGGGAATCATGTTCTGGATTATACGTGTTCTATGTCGATTGTTACTAGGGATTTGGCGCATGTTCTGGCGCCTTGTGTGGACTCTTGTAGTCTTAATTCTTATTGCTTTAGGGATTCTCTGGTATGTGACGGGAGATTTATCTGGTGTCTTCAATCAAGCGGGGCAACTTGTTCAAGTTGGTCAAGCAGGTTGGCATCAATGGCAAGAAACTGGTAAGTTGCAAGGCTTGTCTCAGACTGATCATCATCAAGATTCAGGAGTAAAATGGCCCCAAGCGCAGGCGACAATTTATATTGATCCTCAAATGGATGCAACCTTTCAAAAGGCTTACGTTGAGGCTATTACCAATTGGAATCAGACTGGCGCTTTTAATTTTGTACTTGTGACAGAACCTGACCAAGCAACTATTTTTGCGACTGAAATGAATGATGGTTCCACATCTGTTGCCGGTGAGGCGGAGAGTCAGACAAATCTCCTAACCAAACAATTTACTTCAGTAACCGTTCGCTTGAATCATTATTATCTATCTAATCCAAACTATGGCTATACCTATGATCGCATCTTGCATACAGCAGAGCATGAACTAGGTCATGCGATTGGTTTGGAACACACTAATGAAGTGTCAGTCATGCAATCAGCAGGTTCTTATTATGGTATTCAGGCACAAGATGTTCAAGCAGTTCAAGAACTCTATGAGTCTGAAGAATAAGTGATTTTCAAACGAAAAATAGAGCTCCCTGATGTAAGCAATGAGGGGAGCTTTTTGCTATAATGGAACTATGAATAACTTGATTAAATCAAAACTGGAGCTCTTGCCGACCAGCCCTGGTTGTTACATTCACAAGGATAAAAACGGCACGATTATCTATGTAGGAAAGGCCAAAAATCTACGCAATCGTGTACGGTCCTACTTCCGTGGGAGCCATGATACCAAGACAGAAGCCTTGGTGTCTGAGATTGTAGATTTTGAGTTTATTGTCACGGAGTCCAATATTGAGGCCCTTCTTTTAGAGATTAATCTCATTAAGGAAAACAAGCCCAAGTACAATATCATGCTTAAGGATGACAAGTCCTATCCTTTCATCAAAATCACAAATGAGCGCTATCCTCGCTTGATTATCACCCGTCAGGTCAAAAAAGACGGAGGTCTCTATTTTGGTCCCTATCCGGATGTGGGGGCAGCCAATGAAATCAAGCGGTTGTTGGATCGGATTTTTCCTTTTCGCAAGTGTACCAATCCACCGTCAAAAGTCTGTTTTTACTACCATATCGGCCAGTGCATGGCTCACACCATCTGTAAGAAAGACGAGACTTTTTTCAAGTCTATGGCCCAGGAGGTCTCTGATTTCTTGAAAGGTCAGGATGATAAGATTATCGATGGACTCAAGGAAAAGATGACTACTGCAGCTCAGACGATGGAATTTGAGCGTGCGGCTGAGTACCGAGATTTGATTCAGGCCATTGGCACCCTTCGGACCAAGCAACGGGTGATGGCCAAGGATCTCCAAAATCGTGATGTCTTTGGCTACTATGTAGACAAGGGCTGGATGTGTGTTCAGGTTTTCTTTGTCCGTCAGGGCAAGTTGATTGAACGCGATGTCAATCTCTTTCCTTACTACAATGATCCAGACGAGGATTTCTTGACCTATGTGGGACAGTTTTATCAAGAAAAATCTCACCTGGTTCCCAATGAGATTTTGATTCCTCAAGATATTGACGAAGAAGCTATCAAGGCTTTGGTGGATACAAAGGTTCTCAAGCCCCAACGAGGGGAGAAGAAACAACTGGTTAATCTGGCTATCAAAAATGCGCGTGTAAGCTTGGAGCAGAAATTTAACCTGCTAGAAAAATCAGTTGAAAAGACTCAAGGTGCCATTGAAAACTTGGGACGACTTCTACAAATTCCAACCCCAGTTCGCATCGAGTCCTTTGATAACTCCAATATCATGGGGACTAGTCCAGTTTCTGCCATGGTAGTTTTTGTTAACGGTAAACCGAGCAAGAAGGATTACCGCAAGTACAAGATAAAAACTGTTGTCGGACCAGATGATTATGCAAGTATGCGAGAGGTTATTCGTAGACGTTATGGACGGGTCCAACGAGATGGTTTGACACCGCCTGACTTAATCGTTATTGATGGAGGACAAGGTCAGGTAAATATTGCTAAGCAGGTTGTCCAAGAGGAGCTAGGCTTGGATATTCCTATCGCAGGTTTGCAAAAAAATGACAAGCACCAAACCCATGAATTACTCTTTGGAGATCCGCTTGAGGTAGTGGAGTTGTCTCGTAATTCTCAGGAATTTTTCCTCCTCCAACGCATTCAGGATGAAGTCCACCGTTTTGCTATCACTTTCCACCGTCAACTGCGCTCTACAAATTCCTTCTCCTCTCAGCTTGATGGCATCGAGGGATTGGGTCCAAAACGCAAGCAGAATTTGATGAAATATTTCAAGTCCTTGACTAAAATCAAGGAAGTCAGTGTGGATGAGATTGTCGAAGTTGGTATACCAAGAGCAGTAGCAGAGGCTGTTCATCAACACTTGAATCCCCAAGAGCGTGTAGAACTAGCTCAGGTTGCGGAAGAAAAAGTAAATTACCAAACAGAAGGAAAATCATGAACCATAAAATTGCAATTTTATCAGTATTTATGGCAATGTGATGTCCCTAGAAGCAGAAATTGCAGAATTCTTAGTGTAGTTGAATAATTAACATGCCTATCAAGAATTTGCGAACAGTCTATTGTAATATAATGGAAAGTCAGTTATGATACCTATAGAAAAATCAAATCCGTCTGAAGTTGAAAAATTTTGCATGGAATTATATAGAAAATTAAATTTTACAGATTATCCTGAATTTAAAGATGAGTTAAATAACTGGGTTGTAAATAATATACCGGGACTTGAGAGTGAACAGGATGCTTTTCTAAATATAATGAAGGGTGAATTTTCAATTTTAAAGAATTATAAAGGATTATTGGATAATTTCATAGATGAAGAACCTAGATTAGCAGGGTATCTAAAAAAATCTTATGGCAAGATAGATTCAAGATTAAGGAAGAGAATAATTGATTTAAAAAACGTTTCGGTATGTCCATATTGTAATCGGAATTATATAAACTCAACATATAAAATACTTCACTGTGATAATTGTAATCAAGACTCATTTGTAATTGATGAGGTCGAAAATGAATGTCCGGGTTGCAAACAAGAAATTAACGGTCAGACTAAAGTGGTAAACACAGCTCAACTAGACCACTTTTTCCCAAAAGACAGCTATCCACTATTTGCTGTTTCATTTTATAATTTAATCCCTAGTTGCTATAGTTGTAATCATGTGAAATCGAATAGGGATTTAGAATATAGTCCCTATGATACTAGTTTTTCATTCGATGATGTAAAGTTTACATACATTCCAAAGTCTGTTGATGAGGTTAATATCAAAATTAGTTCAGATGATTCTGCCTTTAAAAATGGGATTAGTATTTTGGGTATAGAGGAGCTATATCAAAGCCACATTGATGTAGTAAATGAATTAATTTGGAAAAAAGAAGTCTACACAGATAGTTATAGAGAAGGTTTATCAGAAATCTTAAATCAAACAAACCTTGAATTAAGTGAGGCTGAGGTGAATCGCTTTATAACAGGTCACTACACAGACAAAGAAAATTATGGGAAAAGACCACTTTCAAAAATGGTTACAGATATTAGCAAAGAGATTGGACTAGTAGGAGAAGAAGAATGAAATTAATTGCTTTGGTCATTAAACAGTATAATGAGCTTTTTAAAGAAGAGATTTTTAATTTTTCAGACCAATATAAAGTTGATTTTAACTTTGAAACCAGTGAATTAAAAATTGCCGAAAATCCAGATTATATTGAAAACTTTTATGGAGAGTCTATTTATAATATTTCACCTATAGTTGGAATAAATGGGACTGGGAAGACAACAGTTTTAAATATAATTAGTGGCTACCGACCGGATAAATTTGAACAAGACCCTGATAATCAATATTTTTTCCTTTTTGAACTTGGAAAACAAGAAGACAAAGTAAGGTTTAAGGTTTCTCTCCAAAATTTATCTGTTGCTAATTTATCAGAATATGGAGAATCTCCTTTTTACAGAAATCAAGATGGGAGTTTTGAGCTTGATTCAGGATATTATGATAGGACTCAAAATATCTTATACGTTGATTTATTAAATAGGAGAAGAGGTACTCTTAGATATGGTACAACGTTGAATAAAAAAGGATTAACAATGTTTGTGGATTCATATCTGTGGTTAAACGATCGTGAAATTATTAGTTCAGTTTTGTCTTGTTCATTAGAGATTGAACCTTATGGTTTAAAAGATTATACTAACTCAATTCCGAGGGGGATAAAAGCTATAGGATTTTTAATATATAAGTCTATATATAATATTTTTTATGAAGAAGTTGAATTCATAAAAAAATTTTTATCTGAACCTTTATTATCGAAATGTAAAAAATATTTAGAAGAAGAGGTTTCTGATTATGAGAGTATAGGAAAAAATTTACTTGAAGAGATAGTAAAAGAATTAGATAAAAACGAGGGGAATAAATCAAAAGATGAAACTATAAAAGTTAAAAAACAGTATGTTAAATCAATAATTAATATAGTTGATATTTTTAAAGAAATTCGAGAAAATAGTTCTTTAATTGAAGATTCTTATAATTCAATTTTGTTAAAATATTCCAATAATAATAGATATTTATTTGAAGAGCTAAATGGTAGACTATTTCAGCATACAAAATCAAAAGAATTGGTAAATGATTCTTGTTATGAATTCAATAAAAAATTTAATAATTATTATGTGTTGGGAGAGACTCCTGATTATCATATGTCAACTGGAGAAGGGAACTTAATTGAAATATTTTCACGAGTTCATTCCTACTTACTTATGTATGGAGAACATGCTGAGGATATCATACTGTTAGTTGATGAATTAGAAACAGGAATGCATCTAGAATGGTCCAGGACATTAATTAACATTCTTATAAAAAATCTTTCTGAAATATTAGAGACTGAGGGAAAGGAGAAAAAAATTCAACTCATCTTCACAACCCACTCCCCTTATATGCTTTCGGATATTAAACCAGGAAATGTGATTATGCTTGAAAAGAATCAAGAAACTGGATATTCAGAAGGGAAGGTTTTACAGAACACTTTTGCTAAAAATATACAAGAAATCATGAAGGAAAATCTAATTGATAATATTTATGGTGATTTTGCCTTAGCAAGGATCAATTCTATGATTGAAATACTTAATGGAGAAGAGGAGCAGGAAGAAAATGAAGAAGAACTATTAAAAGAAATTCATTTGATCAGCGAGCCCCTTCTCCGTAATAAATTACTAGAGATGTATGATAAGAAATACAATACCTCAGAATTTAGTATTGAAAAGCAACTACAGAAGTTGAATCTGAGTGAGGAACAACGCCAGAAAGTCATAGAAATGGTCAGAATAAATAATAGGGCTGTTAATACGGAAATTTAATATGAATTTTTAAAATGTTGGAGTTATTAAAGTAGATAATTAAAAAATTTGAATGGAGTATTATCTTTTAAGATGTATGCTCTCTCCATATTTACTCAGCTGTTTTGTTTGAATAGAGAAATACCTATTTGTGTGGTTTGTTTCAAAGAATGTAATGAGTATGTCTTAGTCTCTGAGATGACTTCAACACTTAAACTCCGTCTAGTTTGTCGAGTCGCCTGTTGCATATAATGAATAAAGTAGCAAGGAAAGGTTTTTGCTTTAGCGAGTGCAAGCTGGTCAGAATTGTGGTAAAATAGATAAGATATGACTAAAGAATTTCATCATGTAACGGTCATGCTCCATGAAACTATTGATATGCTTGATGTGAAACCTGACGGTATTTACGTTGATGCGACCTTGGGTGGAGCAGGCCATAGCGAGTATTTATTAAGTAAATTAAGTGAAAAGGGGCATCTCTATGCCTTTGATCAGGACCAGAATGCCATTGACAATGCCCAAAAACGTCTGGCGCCTTATATAGAAAAAGGAATGGTTACCTTCATCAAGGACAACTTCCGTCATTTGCAAGCACGTTTGCAGGAAGCGGGTGTAGAAGAAATTGATGGTATTTGTTATGATTTGGGAGTTTCGAGCCCACAGTTGGATCAACGTGAGCGTGGTTTTTCCTATAAAAAGGATGCACCGCTGGATATGCGGATGAACCAAGAAGCTAGTTTGACAGCTTATGAGGTTGTCAATCATTATGACTATCATGACTTGGTACGAATCTTTTTCAAATATGGAGAAGATAAGTTTTCCAAGCAGATTGCTCGAAAGATTGAACAGGCGCGTGAGTTGAAACCTATTGAGACAACGACAGAATTGGCCGAGATTATCAAGTCCGCCAAGCCTGCCAAGGAACTCAAGAAAAAAGGTCATCCTGCCAAGCAGATTTTCCAAGCCATCCGTATTGAGGTCAATGATGAACTTGGGGCTGCAGATGAGTCCATCCAACAAGCTATGGAATTACTAGCTGTGGACGGAAGAATCTCAGTCATTACCTTTCATTCGCTGGAAGACCGTTTGACCAAGCAATTGTTCAAAGAGGCTTCAACAGTGGAGGTGCCAAAAGGCTTGCCTTTCATTCCAGATGATCTTAAGCCCAAGATGGAATTAGTCTCTCGTAAACCAATACTACCAAGTAAGGAGGAGTTGGAGGCCAATAATCGTTCCCACTCAGCCAAGCTACGAGTAGCTAGAAAAATTCACAAGTAAGGGGATAAAATGGTAGACAAAAGAGAAACGACGAGCCAATTGCTGCAAGCTCGTATCAAGAGATTTTCGCGTGTTGAGAAGGCTTTTTACCTTTCGATTGCCATTACAGCCCTTGTCTTAGCCATCAGTGTGGTTTATATGCAAACCAAGCTCTTGCAAGTCCAGAGTGAATTAACAACTGTTAATACTCAGATTGAAGAAAAGAAAACGGAGCTAGATGATGCTAAGCAAGAAGTCAATGAATTGATCCGTTCAGAACGACTGACAGGAATTGCGGATTCGCAAGACTTGCAATTAAATAATGAAAATATCCGATCGGCGGAGTAGTATATGAAAACCTGGAAAGAAAAAATAGTACACTTTGCCATTAAGAATCGTAAATCTCCCCTTGAAAACCGCAGACGAGTTGGGAAGAGCCTCAGTCTCTTGGCCGTCTTTCTCTTTGCTGTTTTTTTGGTTAACTTTGCGGTGATTATTGGTACGGGGAAAAAGTTTGGTGTTGACTTGGTCAAAGAAGCTAGTAGGGTCCACCAAACGACTCGCACAGTCCCTGCTAAGAGGGGGACCATTTATGATCGTAATGGAACGCCGATTGCAGAAGATGCAACCTCCTACAATGTTTATGCGATCATTGATAAAGAATACAAATCCGCAAATGGGAAAATTCTCTATGTAGAGGAATCCCAGTATAATAAAGTTGCGGAAGTCTTTCGTAAGTATCTAGATATGGATGAATCCTACGTCAAGGAACAACTCTCGCAACCTAATTTGAAGCAAGTCTCCTTTGGTGTCAAGGGAAATGGTATTACTTATGCCAATATGATGTCCATTAAAAAGGACCTAAAAGCTGCTAAGGTTGAAGGGGTGGATTTTACCACGAGTCCTAATCGAAGCTATCCAAATGGGAAATTCGCATCGTCTTTCATCGGCTTAGCTCAATTGCATGAAAATGAAGACGGGACTAAGCGACTTTTGGGAACTTCTGGTATCGAAAGTTCTCTAAATAGCCTCTTGGCCGGAACAGATGGAATTATCACTTATGAAAAGGATCGTTTGGGGAATATCGTTCCTGGTACTGATCAAGTCACTCAACAGATCGTAAACGGGAAAGACGTCTATACAACCCTATCTAGTCCTTTACAATCTTTTATGGAAAGTCAAATGGACGCTTTCCATGAAAAAGTAAAAGGAAAATATATGACTGCGACCTTGGTCAGCGCCAAGACAGGGGAAGTTCTTGCCACAACCCAAAGACCAACCTTTGATGCTGATACCAAAGAAGGGATTACAGAGGAATTCGTTTGGCGTGATATCCTTTATCAAAGTAACTACGAACCAGGATCGACCATGAAGGTTTTGACGCTTGCGGCAGCCATTGATAACAAGACCTTCCCTGGGGGAGAATATTTCAATAGTAGCGAGTTGAAGGTGGCGGATGCTACCATCAAGGACTGGGACGTCAATGAAGGTTTGACAAGTGGTGGCATGATGACCTTCTCACAAGGATTTGCCCACTCAAGTAATATTGGTATGACTCTCTTAGAACAAAAAATGGGAGATGCTACTTGGTTAGACTACCTCAACCGTTTCAAATTTGGAGTTCCAACTCGTTTTGGTATGACTGATGAATACGCGGGACAACTCCCTGAGGATAATATTGTCAATATTGCCATGAGTTCTTTTGGTCAAGGGATTTCAGTAACACAAACTCAGATGCTTCGTGCCTTTACGGCGATTGCTAATGATGGTGTTATGTTGGAGCCTAAGTTTATCAGCGCTCTCTATGACCCAAATGATCAAACCGTCCGTAAATCACAAAAAGAAGTTGTGGGAAATCCTGTCTCTAAAGAAGCAGCAAGTGTAACTAGAGATCATATGGTTATGGTAGGTACAGATCCTACCTATGGTACTATGTACAATCACAGTACTGGTAAGGGAACAATCAATGTTCCAGGACAAAATGTTGCCCTGAAATCAGGAACAGCTCAGATTGCAGATGAGAAAAATGGAGGCTACCTGCGAGGGGAAACAAACTATATCTTCTCAGTTGTCTCTATGCATCCCGCAGAAAATCCAGATTTTATCCTCTATGTGACAGTTCAACAACCAGAACATTATTCTGGGATTCCGTTAGGAGAATTCGCAAACCCTATCTTGGAGAGAGCTTCGGCCATGAAAGAATCACTCAATCTTCAATCTACAGCTAAGAATTTGGACCAAGTGACAACTGTAACTAGTTATGCAATGCCAGAAATGAAGGATTATAGTCCTGGAGATTTGGCGGAGGAGCTACGTCGTAACCTTGTCCAACCGATTGTTATCGGTTCAGGGACAAAAATCAAGGAAAGCTCTGTAGCAGAAGGGACAAATCTGGATGCTAACGAGCAAATCTTGCTTCTGTCTGATAAGGTAGAGGAGATGCCTGACTTATACGGTTGGACTAAGAAAAATATCGAAACCCTTGCCAAGTGGTTGAATATCGAGGTTGAATTTGAGGGGACAGGTCAGACTGTCAAACAACAAAGCGTTCGTGCCCATACAGCTTTGAAAGATATCGAGAAAATAAAAATAACATTAGGAGATTAGAATGCTTATTTCTATCCTTGCTGGAATATCTGCCTTTATTCTTACAGTTATCGGGATTCCAGCCTTTATCCGTTTTTACCGAAAAGCACAAATTACTGGTCAACAGATGCATGAGGATGTCAAGCAACACCAAGCAAAAGCAGGAACACCAACCATGGGAGGGCTTGTCTTTCTCATAACGGGAGTTGTGATCAGCTTTGTATTTGCACTTTTGACCAATCAATTGACCAACAATCTAGGGATGATTCTATTTATCCTGGTCTTGTATGGTTTGGTTGGTTTCTTGGATGATTTCCTCAAGGTCTTTCGCAAAATCAATGAAGGGCTTAATCCAAAACAAAAACTCTTGCTTCAACTAGTCGGAGGAGTTATCTTCTATTTCTTCTATGAAAGAGGTGGAGATATCTTAAATGTATTTGGTTATCCCTTGCATTTAGGTGTTCTTTACATTCTCTTTGCCCTCTTTTGGTTAGTTGGTTTCTCAAATGCAGTTAACCTGACTGATGGAATTGATGGTTTGGCAAGTATTTCGGTGGTGATTAGTCTATCTGCCTACGGAGTCATTGCTTATGTGCAAAACCAGTTAGATATCCTGTTAGTAATTTTAGCCATGATTGGTGGTTTGCTTGGCTTCTTTGTCTTTAACCACAAACCAGCTAAAGTCTTTATGGGGGACGTAGGAAGTCTAGCCCTTGGAGGAATGTTGGCTGCTATTTCCATGGCTCTTCACCAAGAATGGACGTTGCTTTTGATTGGGATTGTATATGTTTTTGAAACAACATCTGTTATGATGCAAGTCAGCTATTTTAAACTGAGTGGAGGTAAGCGTATCTTCCGGATGACACCTGTTCATCACCATTTTGAACTGGGTGGTTTTTCTGGAAAAGGACAAGCCTGGAGTGAGTGGAAGGTCGACTTCTTCTTCTGGGGAGTAGGTTTGCTAGCGAGCTTTATAACCTTGGCTTTCTTGTATCTGTTTTAAAAAATAAATGAGAATAAAAAGCTTGAGGCTGGGGCAAAAGTCCTAGCCTCTCAATTGTCTTTGGATTGTCGAGCAAGACGCAGTGGTTGAGTGGTCTCTACTACGCTGATTTCATCAGCTTTTACAGCCCTACTCAACTGTGCGGAGGTGGGACGACGAAATCGAATTCTAACGAATTACCGATTTCTGTCCCACTCTCTTTTTCTGTCTTTTCCTACAGTTTATTGCTATACCTTTCTCAAAAGTAGGTGAATTTATGATAAAATGGAGATAGAAAGTTTAAATTATGAGTTATTTTAAAAAATATAGATTTGATAAGGCTAAGTTCAAATTAGGCATGCGTACTTTTAAGACGGGCATTGCAGTTTTTCTAGTGCTATTGACTTTTGGGTTCTTTGGCTGGAAAGGGTTGCAGATTGGAGCTCTGACCGCTGTTTTTAGTTTAAGAGAAGATTTTGACAAGAGTGTACATTTTGGAACTTCGCGTATTTTGGGAAATAGTATCGGTGGTTTTTACGCCCTTGTTTTCTTCCTCTTAAACACTCTATTTCAAGAAGCCTTTTGGGTGACCTTGCTGATCGTTCCAATTTGCACCATGTTAACCATTATGACAAATGTAGCTATGAATAATAAAGCAGGTGTTATCGGTGGTGTTTCAGCTATGTTAATTATTACTCTCTCTATTCCGAGCGGGGAGACTGTTTTGTACGTATTTGCCCGAGTATTTGAAACTTTTATGGGTGTTTTTGTGGCAATTATCGTAAATTATGATATTGACCGCTTACGTAGCATTTTTGAGAAAAAAGAAAAATAATGTCATATAATGTGACATTATCGTTTGACGGTTAAAAAAAATTAGACTATAATAGACAGAAAGAAGGAAGTGCACATGAAGGAGAAAGAATTTCGTCGCAATATGGCAGTTTTCCCTATTGGCAGTGTTATGAAGCTGACCGATCTTTCGGCTCGCCAAATTCGTTATTATGAAGATCAGGACTTGATTAAGCCTGATCGAAACGAAGGCAATCGCCGTATGTACTCGCTGAATGACATGGATCGATTGCTTGAGATTAAGGACTATATCTCTGAAGGTCTGAACATTGCTGCTATCAAGAAAAAATATGCCGAACGTGAGGCGAAAGCCAAGAAACCAGTCAGTCAAACTGAGGTGCGTCGGGCCCTTCGGAATGAAGTTCTTCAACAAAGTCGCTTTGCTTCTCAACAATCGCCTTTTGGTCGCGGTTAGGCAACCGCTAGTCGTCAAATATAAGGAGAAAAAACATGCCAATCACAGCTGCAGATATTCGTCGTGAAGTTAAGGAAAAAAATGTAACCTTTATCCGTCTCATGTTTTCAGATATTTTGGGAACAATGAAAAACGTCGAAATTCCTGCTACAGATGAACAACTAGACAAGGTCTTGTCAAACAAGGCTATGTTTGATGGATCTTCTATTGAAGGGTTTGTTCGTATCAATGAATCAGATATGTACTTGTACCCTGACCTGGACACATGGACTGTCTTCCCTTGGGGAGATGAGAACGGTAGTGTCGCAGGATTGATCTGTGATGTCTATACAACAGAAGGAGAGCCATTTGCTGGAGATCCTCGAAGCAATCTTAAACGAGCTCTTCATCACATGGAGAAAGTTGGTTTCAAATCTTTCAACCTTGGTCCGGAACCAGAATTCTTCCTATTCAAGCTTGATGAAAATGGAGACCCAACTCTTGAGGTGAATGACAAGGGTGGTTACTTTGATTTGGCGCCTACAGACCTTGCCGATAACACTCGCCGTGAGATCGTTAACGTCTTGACCAAGATGGGATTTGAAGTAGAAGCCAGTCACCACGAAGTTGCCGTAGGTCAACATGAGATTGACTTTAAGTACGATGAAGTTCTTCGTGCATGTGACAAGATTCAAATCTTTAAACTCGTTGTAAAAACCATTGCTCGTAAACATGGTTTGTATGCAACCTTTATGGCTAAACCTAAATTTGGTATCGCTGGTTCAGGGATGCACTGCAATATGTCCTTGTTTGATGCTGAAGGGAACAACGCCTTCTTTGATCCAAATGATCCAAAAGGAATGCAATTGTCAGAAACAGCCTATCATTTCCTTGGTGGTTTGATCAAGCACGCTTACAATTACACAGCTATCATGAACCCGACAGTTAACTCATACAAACGTTTGGTTCCAGGCTACGAAGCGCCGGTTTACATCGCTTGGGCTGGTCGTAACCGTTCACCTTTGGTGCGCGTTCCTGCTACTCGTGGAATGGGAACACGTTTGGAATTGCGCTCAGTAGACCCAATGGCAAATCCATATATCGCAATGGCTGTTCTTTTGGAAGTTGGTTTGCACGGTATTGAAAACAAAATCGAAGCACCAGCGCCAATCGAAGAAAACATCTATATCATGACTGCAGAAGAGCGTAAAGAGGCTGGCATCACAGACCTTCCATCAACTCTTCATAACGCTTTGAAGGCTATGACAGAAGACGAAGTGGTTAAAGCAGCTCTAGGTGAACACATCTACACTAGCTTCCTTGAAGCCAAACGAATTGAATGGGCAAGCTATGCAACCTTCGTTTCACAATGGGAAATTGATAACTACCTAGATTTATACTAATGATAAATCAGAAAGATTGTCCGTGAGGACGATCTTTTTTTCTTGCAATTTATATCGAGGTGTGATATATTGTTTGTAACGAAGTGCGATATATCGAACTAAATAGGAGGTCTGGTTAAATGGAATTAACAGATAAGATTAGGCGTGTCTACCTTCCCATGACTGAAACGGGTTTTTATATTCTATTCTGTCTGCAAAAGGAGAACCATGGTTATGGTATTACACAAAAGGTCAAAGAGATGACAGATTCACAAGTATCAATTAGTCCTGGAACTATGTATGGAACCCTGTCAAAGATGGAAAAAGATGGTTTGGTTTCCTTTGTCCGAGAAGAGGAAAAACGTAAAATCTATCAGATAACAGACTTGGGTCGAAAAGTTTTAGAGATTGAGTTGAAACGTATTGGGCGGCTCTATAGAAACAGTCGGGAGGAGCTTTGATGGAAAAGAAAGTTGTTTATAGAATTGCTACCATTGCGGATTATGATAGAGAGGCTCTCTATCTCGGAGAAATGCATGCTCAGGGCTGGAAACTTAAGGAAGTAAGCTACTCTAACTTAGTAGTTGCGGTTAAGTATACTTTTGAAAAGTGCCAACCAGAGCAGGTGATTTATCAGTTGGACTTTTATCCTATGAAAAAGTCAGAGAGAGCTTCCTATTTACAACTATTTAAAGATTGTGGGTGGGAGCATATTACAGACTTTAATGGTTTTTCCTACTTTAGAAAACTTTATTCTGGAGTTGAGTCGGATGCCGAGTTTGAAATTTATAATGACGCGGCCGGGAAGTTAGCAATGGTCAAGAAGATTTTAACAATGCGGATGCTTCCTATTTTGCTTCTCTTTTCAGCTCTACTACCGGTTTTCTCAAAGTTTGCCAGTGGAGGTAGTCATTTCAGTTGGGAAATGTTTTTCATTGTCATAATAGATTGGGTTTTATTGATAGTTTTTGCGATTCAGATTTCTTATATTTTTTGGAGATTGTTTCAAAAGTGGAAAGAATTATCTGATAAATAAAACCATTTTGGAGGTTAGACAATGAATAGCAAAGTACAATTTCGAATGTTTACCATTTTTGATTTGGATAAGGTAGAAGATTATTTGCATGAGATGCATTTGAAAGGTTGGAAATTTAAATCGAATCGTTTTGGATTTTTCTATTTTGAACAATGCCAACCTGATGATGTAATTTACCGTGTGTGGAATACTAGCTATCTTAGAAAAAATGAGCTAGATTTACAAGGTATTAAGGATAGAGAATGGGAATTTGTGGAAAATTGTTCTTATTCTGTGTTTCGAAAAGCAACTTGTGATGTAGATTTAAATGATCAATCTTTCATGAACAATCATCTTCGATGGGATGTTGTGAAATCTGGACTTCGTACATTGACAGTAACCATCTCTGGTGGTCTAGTTGTTTGTATGAGCTTGTTTCGCGAAAGTCTCTCTCGGTCTTTCTTCCTTATTTTTGCCCTATATGCTCTCATGATTACTTATCTAATCTATAGTTTTTATAGACTTAAACGGAAATATCTGGTTGATTGACAATAGTTTCTAGGTCCTCAGACTGATTTTTAGCACTCTTGGTAAAAGAGTGCTAATTTTTTGAGTTTTTTTCTTGACATTCTTTTCTAAGGGTGTATAATAGAATCATAAGTTAGCACTTGGGTGTTTCGAGTGCTAAAATGATCTATCAGAGAGGAGTGACGAGATGGTTACGGAACGTCAGCAGAGTATTTTAAATCTGATTATTGACATCTTTACCAAAACGCACGAACCTGTTGGATCCAAAGCCTTGCAAGAGTCTATCAACTCTAGTAGTGCTACCATTCGAAATGACATGGCGGCTTTAGAAAAGCAAGGTTTGCTTGAAAAGGCACATACTTCCAGTGGTCGGATGCCGAGTGTGGCTGGTTTTCAATACTATGTCAAACACTCCTTATCCTTCGACCGTTTAGCCGAGAATCAAGTTTATGAGATTCTAAAAGCCTTTGATCAAGAATTCTTCAAGCTAGAGGATATTCTTCAAGAGGCAACGAAAATTTTGTCAGACTTGAGTGGTTGTACGGTTGTAGCGCTGGATGTAGAACCAAGTAGGCAGAAGCTGACAGCTTTTGATATTGTTGTCCTCGGGCAACATACAGCTCTTGCTGTTTTTACGCTTGATGAGTCTAGAACAGTTACCAGTCAGTTTTTGATTCCGAGAAATTTCTTGCAGGAGGATTTGAACCGCCTCAAGACCATGATTCAAGAACGTTTCCTGGATCAGACTGTTTTGGATATTCACTACAAGATTCGGACAGAGATTCCGCAAATTATCCAACGTTACTTCACAACAACGGATAATGTTATGGATCTCGTTGAACATATCTTCAAAGAAATGTTCAATGAAAATATCGTGGTTTCTGGCAAAGTCAATCTTTTGAATTTCGCTAATCTAGCTGCCTATCAATTCTTTGATCAACCACAAAAGGTTGCTTTGGAAATTCGAGAGAATCTGATTGGCGACCAGATGCAAAGTGTCCGAGTTGCGGATAGCCAAGAATCCTGTTTAGCTGACTTAGCAGTGATTAGCAGTAAGTTCCTGATTCCCTATCGTGGATTTGGAATCCTTGCGATTATAGGTCCCGTTAATCTGGATTATCAACAATTGGTCAATCAACTCAATGTAGTTAATCGAGTTTTGACTATGAAGTTGACGGATTTTTACCGCTATCTCAGCAGCAATCACTATGAAGTGAATTAAGATTGAAATCATTAAAGGAGGCGAAAATGGCCCAAGATATTAAAAATGAAGAAGTAAAAGAAGAGGAAGTTGTGGAAACAGCTGAAGAAACAACTCCTGAAAAGTCTGAATTGGACTTGGCCAATGAACGTGCCGAAGAATTTGAAAACAAATACCTTCGTGCTCATGCAGAAATGCAAAACATTCAGCGCCGTGCCAACGAAGAGCGCCAACTCTTGCAACGCTATCGCAGTCAAGATTTGGCAAAAGCAATCTTGCCATCACTTGATAACCTCGAACGTGCCCTTGCCGTCGAAGGATTGACAGATGATGTGAAGAAGGGCTTGGCAATGGTTCAAGAAAGTTTGGTACATGCTCTGAAAGAAGAAGGTATCGAAGAAATCCCAGCAGATGGAGAATTTGATCATAACTACCACATGGCTATTCAAACAGTTCCAGCAGATGACGAACATCCAGCAGATACCATCGCACAAGTCTTCCAAAAAGGCTACAAACTCCATGACCGCATTCTACGCCCAGCCATGGTGGTAGTCTATAACTAGGCAATAGAGCTTAAAAATTTTGTCCGAAATGACAATAAACTATGAAGAAAGATAAAAAATTATTCAGCTTTGCAATAGTGAGCGAAGCGAACTATTGGCGATATTCTTCGCCGTGGCGCTATTTGCGCAAACTTTGAGACTTTAGGCTCAAAGTTTAGTCAAAGAGATTGACGAAGTCAAACTCTGACGGCGCCGCAACTTAAGAAGAGTATCAAAAAGAAAAAAGAGAAAAATAACAAGGAGAAAAACATATGTCTAAAATTATCGGTATTGACTTAGGTACAACAAACTCAGCAGTAGCAGTTCTTGAAGGAACAGAAAGCAAAATCATCGCAAACCCAGAAGGAAATCGCACAACTCCATCTGTTGTGTCATTCAAAAACGGTGAAATCATCGTTGGTGACGCTGCAAAACGCCAAGCAGTCACAAACCCAGATACAGTTATCTCTATCAAATCTAAGATGGGAACTTCTGAAAAAGTTTCTGCTAATGGAAAAGAATACACTCCACAAGAAATCTCAGCTATGATTCTTCAATACTTGAAAGGCTACGCTGAAGAATACCTTGGTGAAAAAGTAACGAAAGCAGTTATCACAGTTCCAGCTTACTTCAATGATGCTCAACGTCAAGCAACTAAAGACGCTGGTAAAATCGCTGGCCTTGAAGTAGAACGTATCGTCAACGAACCAACTGCAGCAGCTCTTGCTTACGGTTTGGACAAGACAGACAAAGAAGAAAAAATCTTGGTATTCGACCTTGGTGGTGGTACATTCGACGTATCTATCCTTGAATTGGGTGATGGTGTCTTTGACGTATTGGCAACTGCAGGGGATAACAAACTCGGTGGTGACGACTTTGACCAAAAAATTATCGACCACTTGGTAGCAGAATTCAAGAAAGAAAACGGCATCGACTTGTCAAACGACAAGATGGCTCTTCAACGTTTGAAAGACGCAGCTGAAAAAGCTAAGAAAGACCTTTCTGGAGTGACTTCAACTCAAATCAGCTTGCCATTTATCACTGCTGGTGAAGCTGGACCTCTTCACTTGGAAATGACTTTGACTCGTGCTAAATTCGACGACTTGACTCGTGACCTTGTAGAACGTACAAAAGTTCCAGTTCGCCAAGCCCTTTCAGATGCAGGTTTGAGCTTGTCAGAAATCGACGAAGTGATCCTTGTCGGTGGTTCAACTCGTATCCCAGCAGTTGTTGAAGCTGTTAAAGCTGAAACTGGTAAAGAACCAAACAAATCAGTTAACCCTGATGAAGTAGTTGCTATGGGAGCTGCGATCCAAGGTGGTGTCATCACTGGTGATGTTAAAGACGTTGTCCTTCTTGACGTAACACCATTGTCACTTGGTATCGAAACAATGGGTGGAGTCTTCACAAAACTCATCGACCGCAACACTACAATTCCAACTTCTAAATCACAAGTCTTCTCAACTGCAGCAGACAACCAACCAGCCGTTGATATCCACGTTCTTCAAGGGGAACGCCCAATGGCAGCAGATAACAAGACTCTTGGACGTTTCCAATTGACAGATATCCCAGCTGCACCTCGTGGTATTCCACAAATCGAAGTAACATTTGACATCGATAAGAACGGTATCGTATCTGTTAAAGCAAAAGATCTTGGAACTCAAAAAGAACAAACTATTGTGATCCAATCGAACTCAGGCTTGACAGACGAAGAAATCGATCGCATGATGAAAGATGCAGAAGCAAACGCTGAAGCAGATAAGAAACGTAAAGAAGAAGTTGATCTTCGTAACGAAGTAGACCAAGCTATCTTTGCGACTGAAAAGACAATCAAGGAAACTGAAGGTAAAGGCTTCGATGCAGAACGTGATGCTGCACAAGCTGCCCTTGATGATCTTAAGAAAGCACAAGAAGACAACAACTTGGACGACATGAAAGCAAAACTTGAAGCATTGAACGAAAAAGCTCAAGGCCTTGCGGTTAAACTCTACGAACAAGCCGCAGCAGCGCAACAAGCTCAAGCAGGAGCAGAAGGCGCACAAGCAACAGGAAACGCAGGCGATGACGTCGTAGACGGAGAGTTTACTGAAAAGTAAGATGCAAAGCCCGTTAAAACCTCACAGTGAAAATAGGAAATCTGACGCAGAAACTTTAGTTTCTAGAAAGATTTGTCTTTTTCACCAAGAGGTTAGGGCGTGCTCAGTTCGGTAAGATGTTGAGGCGTTAAGAAAACGAAAGAAAAATAGGAAGCCATCGTCTTGTGCGATGCACAAAAGATGGCTTGTCTTTTTTCCGAAATTTTTAGCCGAAACTCAGTTAAGCCTAACTCGTTAAGAATGTCAAATCATTAAAGTGATTGTCCTTCTACAGTGCTTTGCTTAAATGTTAATAATGATAAGAAGAAATCCAGAGGTTGCAAACCAGCCTCTGTTTTTCGGTAAAATAGAGGATGTTGCGTATGAAAAAAGTACTTTGTATCATTTATCCTAATTTTTCTCTTTATGAGATAACCACTTTAACAAGTACTTTAGCCCTGTCTTTTGACGTAACAATTGATTATGTGGCTTCAGAACATTCGATAGTTATATCTGAGGATGGCTTACCCTGTCAACCGACCAAAACATTGGATCAAATCCGTATAGAAGATTATTCTTGTGTGATTTTGCCAGGAATGGTAAATATAGGTCCTGCCCTACAGGATGAGGAATTGATTTCGTTTTTGAGGGGTCTTGGTGAGCAAGATGTCTTAATTGCAGCCATTTCTTCAGCCCCCCTTTTATTAGCCAAAGCAGGCTTGTTGAAGGACACGAAATTTACAGGTGGAATTTGGCAAAACTTCTTTGACTATTTTGAATTTCTTCCACGTGAGAATTTCCAACCCAAACTGGTTGTGCGAGATAAAAATATCATTACGGCTATAGGCTTTGCGCATCAAGAGTTTGCAAGGAAAGTGATTCTAAGTCTAGGGTTGGCAGAGAATACGGATAACTATTTTAAAGAAAAAAACGAGTATGCTGAAGAGGATTTGATATTTACTCTATCAGATGAAGAGTTTGATCAAGTTGAGCGAAGTATAGAAAACACCCTCTAAAGATTTACATAAAAATTATAGAAAGGAACAAAGAGCGTTCGGGGAATTGAACTCGAGCTCTGAAGTTTCTTACTCAATATAAAAGAAAGGAATTGAACCCGACCTACATCGTGGTTTAATTCACAACATCAATAGAAAGGAACAAGTGTGTTCAGGAAATTGAACACGGGCTACGGACTGTGCCAAAAAGATAGTTTTTTCTAGGACGTAAGCGTCCGTCGTCAAAACTCCTATTTTGTCTGTGTCCGTTTGACGCCCTTTGTATCTTGAATTATGAACAATACTGAATTTTATGACCGATTGGGCGTTTCAAAGAATGCATCTCAAGATGAGATCAAGAGGGCCTATCGGAAATTATCTAAAAAATATCACCCAGATATCAACAAGGATCCTGGTGCTGAGGACAAGTACAAGGAAGTTCAAGAAGCTTATGAGACCTTAAGTGATGAACAGAAACGTGCTGCCTATGACCAATATGGTGCGGCTGGAGCCAACGGTGGTTTTGGTGGTGCTGGCGGTTTCGGTGGCTTTGATGGAGCAGGTGGCTTTGGCGGATTTGAAGATATCTTCTCAAGCTTCTTTGGTGGTGGCGGTGCATCACGTAATCCAAACGCCCCTCGTCAAGGTGACGACCTCCAGTATCGCGTTCATTTGACTTTTGAAGAAGCTATTTTTGGTACAGAAAAGGAAGTCAAATACAATCGTGAAGCAAGCTGTCGTACTTGTAATGGGTCTGGTGCTAAACCTGGAACAAGTCCAGTTACTTGTGGACGCTGTCATGGTTCAGGTGTGATCAATGTTGATACCCAAACACCTCTCGGTATGATGCGTCGCCAGGTAATCTGTGATGTCTGTCATGGTCGTGGTCAAGAAATCAAAGATCCATGTACAACTTGTCATGGAACTGGTCATGAAAAACAAGCCCATAGCGTACACGTAAAAATCCCTGCTGGTGTGGAAACTGGTCAACAAATCCGCCTAGCTGGTCAAGGTGAAGCTGGTTTTAATGGAGGTCCTTATGGTGACTTATACGTGGTGGTTTCAGTTGAAGCTAGTGATAAGTTTGAACGTGAAGGAACTACTATCTTCTACAATTTGAACCTCAATTTTGTTCAAGCAGCACTTGGTGATACAGTAGACATTCCTACAGTTCATGGTGATGTAGAATTAGTCATTCCAGAAGGAACTCAGACTGGTAAACGATTCCGCCTACGTGGGAAAGGTGCGCCTAACCTTCGTGGTGGTGCCCTTGGTGACCAATACGTTACTGTCAATGTTGTTACCCCAACAGGTTTGAATGACCGCCAAAAAGCAGCCTTGAAGGAATTCGCAGCTGCAGGTGATCTAAAAGTCAGTCCAAAGAAAAAAGGCTTCTTTGACCATATTAAGGATGCCTTTGAAGGAGAATAAAGCATAAAGTAAAAAGAGCCTTCGGGCTCTTTTTCGTGCAATCTTAAGACTTTTAGCATGGGAGAAAGAATCTCCAACTGGTCTACTATTGATATTTTTGAGTTAGCAAGCCAGCCTCATCCATGTCATGGATGAGTTGCTTGAGTTCTGCTTCCTTACCAGGCTTAACGGTGACGGTATCAATGCGCTTAATCGCCGAATTATCCTGAATATCCACCAAGGTCAAAGCTTTTTCATAGAATGCGATTCCCTTTTTCATGCTTTCTGGATCCTGCCAAGAGAGAATAAAGTAAGAAGGATTTGATTTCTTTCCGATTTCTTGGAAATATTTCCTGCTTTCCTCCTCTAAAAATTGGAATAAACCATGATTGAATAAGTTGTCTTCTACTGAATGGTAGGAAATATCTCCTGTGTTTAAGACATAGACTTTGAGTCGGTTTTTAGTAAGGTTTGGGCTTTCTTTTAGGACTGGGTGGCTATTGACGACATCATCAGAGAATGTCACATAAAAATCTAAGCCCCCGCCTTCGAATTGATAGCTTCCATTTGATTCTACTTTCTCAGGAGGCAGGTCAAGGGAGATAAAGATTTGTTTTAAGGATTCATTTCCTTCTCGAATATCACCAGGTGAGGCCTTGAAAAGATTGGCCAGTATTAGGAATGCCAGAGCTGCAAGAAGGCAGAGACCACCACAAATAATCAGGATGATCCGCGTCAAAACTTTAAAAAACTGTTTCATTTTCATGCCCTCCCTGGTCTGTTAGGATCTGCTGACCCAAAATGGATTTAAAGGGGAATAAGGAAAGTTGGAGATTTTCTTTACATTAGTTCTCTTCAGTTTTCTGCATTTCTTTTAGTACAGCAAGTCTCGTTTGAACATCTTTTTCCAGGACTTTAAACTTATAGGTCAAATCTTTTTGATATTCCTTGATGAGTTCTTTTTGTTGGTCAATAATTTGCAGGCTATCTTGGATAATATCCAAGTCATCCTTAATGGCTTCAACACGATCAGTAGTATCTAGAACTTCTTTAGTGATAGCTTGGCGATTTTTAACGAGGAGGTATGAACCGACTGCAGAGCCTGCAAAGAGTAGTAAATTTGATAGTTTCATAGTGACTCCTTAAGCGTTTTTGATTGTTTCAGCAACTTGAGCAAGTTTGTCGAAGTCTGGTTCATGTGCGATAAAGTCAATTTTTAGGTCGTCATCTGCACTATAGCGAGGAAGGAGGTGGACATGGGTATGGAAAACCGTTTGTCCAGCAACTTCTTCACAGTTGGCGATGATATTCATACCTTCAGCTTCGGTAGCTTTCATGACTTTTTGAGCAATCTTTGGTACTTGGGCGAAAAGTTGGCTGGCGCTTGCTGCATCCATTTCCAAAAGGTTACGGTAGTGTTCTTTTGGTACGACCAAGGTATGTCCTGATGTTACTTGGGAAATATCAAGGAAGGCAAGAACTTGTTCATCCTCATAAACTTTGGCTGCAGGAATTTCTCCTGTGATAATTTTACAAAAAATACAATCTGACATAAAAACCACCTCTACTGTATTGAATTTTGATATAATATAGCTACATTATACCAGATTTGGAGAAAATATGTTAGAAATTAAAAACCTGACAGGTGGCTATGTCCATGTCCCTGTCTTGAAAGATGTGTCCTTTACAGTCGAGAGTGGACAGTTGGTCGGTTTGATCGGTCTCAATGGTGCAGGAAAATCAACGACCATCAATGAAATTATTGGACTTTTGACACCTTATAGTGGAGAAATAAACATCGACGGGCTAACCTTAGGTACTAATCCTCGTGAATATCGTCAGCAGATTGGTTATATTCCTGAAACTCCTAGTTTGTACGAGGAATTGACTCTCAGAGAACATATCGAGACGGTTGCCATGGCCTATGGTATTGAGCAAAACCTAGCTTTTGAACGTGTAGAACCTCTTTTAAAAATGTTCCGTTTGGATCAGAAGTTGGATTGGTTCCCTGTTCATTTTTCGAAAGGGATGAAGCAGAAGGTCATGATTATCTGTGCCTTTGTTGTGGATCCGAGTCTCTTTATCGTCGATGAACCTTTCCTTGGTCTTGATCCCCTGGCGATTTCGGACTTGATTCAGCTTTTGGATCTTGAAAAGAAAAAAGGCAAGTCTATCCTCATGAGTACCCACGTTCTTGACTCTGCTGAAAAAATGTGTGATTCTTTTGTCATTCTCCACAAAGGTCAAGTCAGAGCTAAAGGGGATCTTGAAGAGCTGAGACAAGCTTTTGCCATGCCTCAAGCAAGTCTCAATGATATCTATTTGGCTTTGACCAAAGAGGAGGACCGATGAAAGACTTGTTTCTAAAGCGAAAGCAGGCTTTTCGTAAAGAGTGTGTCGGTTATCTGCGCTATGTTCTCAATGACCACTTTGTCTTGTTTTTACTGGTCTTGGTAGGTTTTCTAGCCTATCAGTATAGTCAACTGCTCCAGCATTTTCCTGAGAATCACTTACCAATCATATGTTTAATTGGGATTGTCTCTGTTTTACTCTTACTTTGGGGAGGAATAGCGACTTATGTGGAAGCGCCTGATAAGCTCTTTCTCTTAGTAGCTGAAGAAGAAGTGAGAGAACACATTCAGAAGCAAAGTTTAGCTTCCTTCATCTTTTGGGTTAGTGTACAGACTCTCTTTTTGCTCCTTTTTACCCCTCTATTTTTAGCCATGGGCTTAGGCTTAGGAGTTTTTGGGGTCTATGTTCTTCTGTTGGGAGTCGGGAAATATTTCCTGTTTCAGAAAAAGGCTGGCAAGTTTTTTAGTGCAAATCATCTGGACTGGGACTATGTGATTGCCCAAGAAAGTAAACGCAAGCAGTTCTTGCTTCGCTTCTTTGCCCTCTTTACCCAAGTCAAGGGAATTTCAAACAGCGTCAAGCGACGAGCTTATCTAGATGTTATCCTAAAAGCAGTTCAGAAGGTGCCGGGCAAGATTTGGCAGAACCTCTATCTTCGTTCTTATCTGCGAAACGGAGACCTTTTTGCCCTCAGTCTTCGCCTCCTCTTCCTCTCTTTGCTGGCGTTGATTTTTATCGAGCAAGCTTGGATAGCGACAGCAGTAGTAGTTTTATTTAACTATCTCTTGCTCTTTCAGTTATTGGCCCTCTATCATGCCTTTGACTACCAATATTTGACCCAACTTTTCCCGCTAGACAAGGGTGAGAAGGAGAAAGGGTTGAAAGAAATAGTAACTGCTATTGGACTTTTAGTACTACTACTTGAAAGCCTACTGGGTTTGCTTATCTTTAAAGAAAAAATGCCCCTTTTAGCACTTATTGGAGTTAGTGTCGTTTTGCAATTTCTTTATTTACCTTACCAACTTAAAAGACTGGTTGACGAATAGGCTAAAAACTAGTAGAATAGTAAGGAAACTTTATACGGAGGAAAGAAATGGACTTGGGTGATATTGAGCTAACGCTGACCCCTATACCTGGGAAAAGCGGAAAAGCTTATATGGGAAGCTACCCTGATGGGAAGCGCGTCTTTATTAAAATGAACACCTCTCCAATCCTACCTGGTTTAGCCAAGGAACAAATCGCTCCTCAATTATTATGGACTCGCCGTTTATCGGATGGGCGTGATATGTGTGCCCAAGAATGGTTGAATGGTAAAATTTTGACCCCTTATGATATGAATCGCAAGCAGATTATCAATATTCTGAGTCGCTTGCATCGTTCGCGTCCTTTGATGACGCAATTGACTCGTTTGGGCTATTCTTTAGAAACACCTTTTGACTTGCTTCAGGCTTGGTTAAAAGATGCTCCAGAATCCTTGAAGAACAATCAATATCTAAGAATGGTAGTAGAGGATTTGCGAGGAAGCTTGCCAAACTTTAGGGAAGATTATGCAACGATCGTTCATGGAGATGTACGACATAGTAATTGGATTGAGACAGAGAGCGGTCTTGTTTATTTAGTGGATTGGGATTCCGTTCGTTTAACGGATCGCATGTTTGATGTAGCGCATATGCTATGTCACTATATTCCAGACTATCAGTGGAAAGAGTGGTTGACTTATTACGGTTATAAATACAACCAGACAGTCATCAACAAACTATTTTGGTATGCTCAGTTATCCTTCTTGAGCCAGATTGCCAAATATTATACAAATGAAGATCTAGAAAATGTCAATCGGGAGATTTATGCCTTGCGTATCTTCCGCGACAAGTATGGAAAGAAGAGATGAGAGTTAGAAATCGTAAAGGGGCAACAGAATTACTAGAGGCTAATCCTCAGTATGTTGTCTTAAATCCTTTAGAAGCCAAAGGAAAATGGCGAGACCTCTTTGGAAATGACAATCCTATCCATGTTGAGGTTGGTAGTGGTAAGGGAGCCTTTGTGTCAGGTATGGCCAAGCAAAACCCTAATATCAACTATATCGGGATTGATATTCAAAAGTCTGTTTTGAGTTATGCCTTGGACAAGGTTTTGGAAGTCGCTGTACCCAATATTAAGTTGTTGTGGGTTGATGGTTCTGATTTGACCGACTACTTTGAAGATGGTGAGATTGATCGCTTGTACCTAAACTTTTCAGATCCGTGGCCTAAAAAGCGTCATGAAAAGCGTCGTCTAACTTATAAGAGTTTCTTGGATACCTTCAAGCGTATCTTGCCTGAACACGGTGAGATTCATTTCAAGACAGATAACCGTGGCTTGTTTGAATATAGCCTAGTGAGTTTTTCTCAATACGGCATGAAGCTCAATGGAGTTTGGTTGGACTTGCATGCCAGCGACTTTGAAGGTAATGTCATGACTGAATATGAAGAAAAATTCTCAAGTAAGGGTCAGGTTATCTATCGAGTTGAGGCTCAGTTTTAATGTAAAAAATATATCAATCAAAAACTCTATCATAACCAAAAAGTTAGATATATAATTTTATCAAGGGTTTAGTTCTGTACATAGAGCTAAGCCTTTTTAGTTTGATGTTAGTTCATTGGAGATTTTGGTAAGTGTATACTTGCAACCGGATAAGTGGTATAATGAAGGTGTTATGAGAAGAAGAATAAAACCGATTGTCGTCTATCTTTTCTTTTTCCTTGTGATAGGTGGTTTGATTTTTTCCGACCATCAACATCATAGACAAGTGGTGTCGCAAGCAGAAAAAACTGAGAAAACTACTCAAACTAGTGAAACAGAGAAGAATAAGGTTGTTGAAGAAAGAATAGTCTCGATGACTTTGGAAGAAAAAGTAGGCCAGTTGTTCTGGGCTAGGGTTCCTTCTAGTCATCAGCTAGAAGACCTTCAGTCCTATCATTTTGGAGGTTATCTCTTGTTTGGGAGAGATTTTCAAGAACAAACCCTAGAGGATATGAAGGCTTTGACAGATCGCTACCAAGCTGCTTCAAAGATTCCTTTATTGATTGGTTCAGATGAAGAAGGCGGAACCGTGACTCGTATCAGTTCGATTTTAGAGACTCCTTTCCAATCTCCTTTGGAACTTTATCAAAAGGGTGGGATGGAGGCAATCCGTTCTGATACTAGGCAGAAGGCGGAGCTACTAAAATCTGTTGGTATCAATGCTGGACTCTTTCCAGTTGCAGATATTGCCAGCAATCCATCAGCCTTCATCTATGATCGAACCATTGGACAAGATGCCCAAACGACTGCAAGTTATGTTGGGCAGGTTGTAACAGAACTTCAAAAAAACAAGGTTGGGTCAACCTTGAAGCATTTTCCTGGATATGGTGATAATGGAGATAGTCATACTGCTATTATCCAAGACAACCGTTCTCTATATGAATTAAGACAAGCAGATTTTCTCCCCTTTCAAGCTGGCATAGATGCTGGTGCAGATAGTGTTTTAGTATCTCACAACATCCTGACTAAAATCGATACAGTTCCGTCTTCTATCTCACCCAAAATCAATGAAATTCTTCGCAAGGAACTGAATTTTAAAGGTGTCATTATGACGGATGATCTAGATATGGCAGGATTAGCTGATTTTGTTAATCAGGATGAAGCTGCTTTCCAAGTGATTTTAGCCGGAAATGACTTAATTTTAGGATCTTCGTACCAAACTCAAATTCCTTATTTATTAAAGAAAGTCTCCTCAGGAGAGCTGACAGAAGAGCGTATTGATGAGTCTGTGAGACGTATTTTATCTTGGAAATATGACTTGGGGATATTAGGGACTTCGCAGTAAAGAGGGGAGATGGCTAGAAAAGGACCTGTTGATTGGATAAGGAACAGTTGATTTGTAAGGAACTCAGATTGCTTGGTGAAAAAACTGTTATCTTTCCAAAATGGCTCTCTTTCTATAAAATCGTGCAGAATTTTAAGAAAAAGCTTAAAATCAAGCCTTTTGAGTGCTTATACTTTACATAAGTAGTCAAAAGTGCTATACTATAAGTAAGAATATGAGAAAGTGAGGCGGGGAAATATCTTCGCCTCTTGCTTATGAGGAGGTGGACGCAATCGCAACTATCGTAGAATTAGTCAGAGAAGTCGTAGAACCTGTCATTGAAGCTCCTTTTGAACTCGTTGATATCGAGTACGGAAAGATTGGCAGTGACATGATTCTTAGTATTTTTGTAGATAAACCAGAGGGAATTACCTTGAACGACACAGCGGACTTGACAGAGATTATCAGTCCTGTCCTAGATACTATCAAGCCAGATCCCTTCCCAGAACAATATTTCCTAGAAATCACCAGTCCAGGCTTGGAGCGTCCTTTGAAAACCAAGGAAGCAGTCGCTGGAGCGGTTGGGAAATACATCCATGTTGGACTTTACCAAGCCATCGATAAGCAAAAGGTATTTGAAGGAACCTTGCTAGCCTTTGAAGAGGATGAGTTGACTATGGAGTATATGGACAAGACACGTAAGAAAACGGTCCAAATCCCATACAGTTTGGTGTCAAAAGCACGTTTAGCAGTAAAATTATAGTAAAAGAAAGGAAGCTTTTGAAGATTCAAAAGTGAATAGAAGATGAGTAAAGAAATGCTAGAGGCCTTCCGCATTTTGGAAGAAGACAAGGGAATCAAAAAAGAAGACATCATTGATGCAGTGGTGGAATCACTTCGTTCAGCCTATCGCAGACGCTATGGTCAATCAGACAGTGTAGCCATTGATTTCAACGAAAAGACAGGTGACTTTACAGTTTATACTGTTCGTGAAGTAGTTGATGAAGTATTTGATAGCCGTTTGGAAATCAGCTTAAAAGATGCTCTTGCCATTAACTCAGCTTACGAGCTTGGGGACAAGATTAAATTTGAAGAAGCACCAGGTGAGTTTGGTCGTGTAGCAGCCCAATCTGCCAAACAAACCATCATGGAAAAAATGCGCAAGCAAACACGTGCCATCACCTACAACACCTACAAAGAGCATGAGCAAGAGATCATGTCAGGTACAGTAGAGCGTTTTGACAACCGCTTCATCTATGTCAACCTTGGCAGCATCGAAGCCCAATTGTCAAAACAAGACCAAATCCCTGGAGAAGTCTTTGCTTCTCACGATCGTATTGAAGTTTATGTCTACAAGGTTGAGGACAATCCTCGCGGAGTGAACGTCTTTGTAAGCCGTAGCCATCCAGAAATGATTAAACGTTTGATGGAACAAGAAATTCCTGAGGTCTATGACGGAACTGTTGAAATCATGAGTGTTGCTCGTGAAGCAGGTGACCGTACCAAGGTTGCTGTTCGTAGCCACAATCCAAACGTGGATGCTATCGGGACAATCGTCGGACGTGGTGGTGCTAACATCAAGAAAATTACTAGCAAATTCCACCCAGCTCGCTACGATGCTAAGAGCGATCGTATGGTTCCAATCGAAGAAAACATCGACGTTATCGAATGGGTAGCCGATCCAGCTGAATTTATCTACAACGCTATCGCTCCTGCTGAAGTTGACCAAGTTATCTTTGATGAAAACGACAGCAAGCGTGCCTTGGTCGTTGTGCCAGATAACAAGCTTTCTCTTGCCATCGGTCGTCGTGGTCAAAACGTTCGTTTGGCAGCTCATTTGACAGGCTATCGTATCGATATCAAGTCTGCAAGTGAGTTTGAAGCCATGGAAGCAGCAGAACAAGCTGACCAGGTAGAAGCAGACGAATTGGTAGAAGAATAAGAGCTGATCAGAGGAGGGAAGGATGAAAACTAGAAAAATCCCTTTGCGCAAGTCTGTTGTTTCCAACGAAGTGATTGATAAGCGTGATTTACTCCGTATTGTCAAGAACAAAGATGGACAGGTCTTTATCGACCCGACAGGCAAGGCTAATGGTCGTGGCGCTTATATCAAGCTAGACAATGCAGAAGCCCTTGAGGCCAAAAAGAAAAAAGTCTTTAACCGTAGCTTTAGTATGGAAGTTGAAGAAAGCTTTTATGACGAGTTGATTGCCTATGTCGATCACAAAGTGAAAAGAAGAGAGTTAGGACTTGAATAAGCAAAAAATTACCAATCTCTTGGGTCTTGCTCAACGAGCAGGGAAAATCATCTCGGGTGAAGAAATGGTCGTCAAGGCTATCCAAGACCAGAAAGTAAAGCTAGTATTTCTAGCTCATGATGCCGCTCCCAACTTGACCAAGAAGATTCAGGATAAAAGTCATTATTATCAAGTAGAAGTTATTACCGTGTTTTCAACACTGGAATTAAGCATAGCAGTCGGGAAATCAAGAAAGGTTTTGGCTGTGACAGATGCTGGATTTACAAAGAAAATGAGGTCTCTTATGGAATAGAAGAGGAGGACATGATTTGTCTAAGAAAAGATTGTACGAAATCGCAAAAGAACTTGGAAAAGAAAGTAAGGAAGTTGTAGCGCGTGCAAAAGAGTTGGGCTTGGATGTGAAAAGCCACTCATCAAGTGTGGAAGAAGCTGTCGCTGCAAAAATCGCTGCCAGCTTTAAGTCTGCTGCTCCGAAAGTAGAAGCAAAACCTGCGGCACCAAAAGCAAGTACAGAAAAGAAAGCCGAAAAATCTGAGCCAGCTAAACCAGCTGTAGCTAAGGAAGAGGCAAAACCAGCAACAGCTGTTGTCCCTAAAGAAGAAAAAGTGGCACCAGCAAAACCGCAGAGTCGAAACTTTAAGGCTGAGCGTGAAGCCCGTGCTAAAGAGCAGGCAGAGCGACGCAAGCAAAATAAAGGCAATAGCCGTGACCAACAACAAAACGGGAACCGTCAGAAAAACGACGGCCGTAATGGTGGAAAACAAGGTCAGGGAAACCGCGACAATCGTCGCTTTAATGACCAAGCTAAGAAACAGCAAGGTCAGCAAAATCGTGGAAACGATCGTCGTCAACAAGAGGACAAACGTTCAAATCAAGCGGCTCCACGTATTGACTTTAAAGCCCGTGCAGCAGCCCTAAAAGCAGAGCAAAATGCAGAATATGCACGTTCAAGTGAGGAACGTTTCAAGCAGACTCAGGCTGCCAAAGAAGCCTTGGCCCAAGCTAACAAACGCAAGGAGCCAGAGGAAATCTTTGAAGAAGTGGCTAAGTTAGCTGAACAAGCGCAACAAGTTCAAGCAGTGGTTGAAGTCGTCCCTGAGAAAAAAGAAGCACCAGTGGATACACGTCGTAAAAAACAAGCTCGACCAGACAAAGAACGTGATGATTTCGATCACGAAGAAGATGGTCCTAGAAAACAACAAAAGAATCGAAGTAGTCAAAATCAAGTGAGAAATCAAAGAAATAGTAACTGGAACAATAACAAAAAGAATAAAAAAGGCAATAACAAAAACAACCGTAGTCAGGCACCAAAACCTGTTACAGAGCGTAAGTTCCATGAATTGCCAACAGAATTTGAATATACAGATGGTATGACCGTCGCGGAAATTGCAAAACGTATCAAGCGCGAACCAGCTGAGATTGTTAAGAAACTCTTCATGATGGGCGTGATGGCGACACAAAACCAGTCCTTAGACGGTGAAACAATCGAACTCCTCATGGTCGATTACGGTATTGATGCTAAACAAAAGGTTGAAGTGGACAATGCTGATATCGAACGTTTCTTCGCTGAAGATGGTTATCTCAATGAAGATGAACTTGTAGAGCGTCCACCAGTTGTTACCATCATGGGACACGTTGACCATGGTAAGACAACCCTCTTGGATACCCTTCGTAACTCTCGTGTTGCGACAGGTGAAGCCGGTGGTATCACTCAGCATATCGGTGCCTACCAAATCGTGGAAAATGGCAAGAAGATTACCTTCCTTGATACACCAGGACACGCGGCCTTTACCTCAATGCGTGCGCGTGGAGCTTCTGTTACCGATATTACTATCTTGGTCGTAGCGGCAGATGACGGAGTTATGCCTCAGACTATCGAAGCCATCAACCACTCAAAAGCGGCTAATGTTCCAATCATCGTAGCCATCAACAAGATTGATAAACCAGGTGCCAACCCAGAACGTGTGATCGGTGAATTGGCTGAACATGGTGTTATGTCAACTGCCTGGGGTGGAGATTCTGAGTTTGTAGAAATCTCAGCCAAGTTCAACCAAAATATCGATGAACTCTTGGAAACTGTACTTCTTGTGGCTGAAATCCAAGAACTCAAAGCAGACCCAACAGTTCGCGCCATCGGTACTGTTATCGAAGCCCGTTTGGATAAAGGTAAAGGTGCGGTTGCAACCCTCCTTGTTCAACAAGGTACTTTGAACGTTCAAGATCCAATCGTTGTCGGAAATACCTTCGGACGTGTCCGTGCCATGACCAACGACCTTGGACGTCGTGTGAAGGTTGCAGGACCATCAACACCAGTATCGATCACTGGTTTGAACGAAGCGCCAATGGCGGGTGACCACTTTGCCGTTTACGAAGATGAAAAATCAGCTCGTGCAGCTGGTGAAGAACGTGCTAAACGTGCTCTTATGAAGCAACGTCAAGCTACACAACGTGTCAGCCTTGAAAATCTCTTTGATACCCTTAAAGCTGGCGAACTCAAGTCAGTTAACGTCATTATCAAAGCAGACGTACAAGGTTCTGTTGAAGCACTTTCTGCCTCACTTCAAAAAATTGATGTTGAGGGCGTGAAAGTTACTATCGTCCATGCAGCTGTCGGTGCCATCAACGAATCTGACGTGACTCTTGCCGAGGCTTCAAATGCCTTTATCGTTGGTTTCAACGTACGTCCTACACCACAAGCTCGTCAACAAGCAGAAGCTGACGATGTAGAAATCCGTCTCCACAGCATCATCTACAAGGTGATCGAAGAGATGGAAGAAGCCATGAAAGGGATGCTTGACCCAGAATTTAAAGAAAAAGTTATTGGTGAAGCGATCATCCGCGAAACCTTCAAGGTATCTAAAGTGGGAACAATCGGAGGATTCATGGTTACCAGCGGTAAAGTTACCCGTGACTCTAAAGTCCGTGTTATCCGTGATGGTGTTGTTATTTACGATGGTGCTCTAGCTAGCTTGAAACACTATAAAGATGACGTTAAAGAAGTTACAAACGGCCGTGAAGGTGGTCTCATGATTGACGGCTACAATGATCTTAAGATGGATGATGTGATTGAAGCCTATATCATGGAAGAAATCAAACGATAATAGAGAAACGATAGCTGATTTGACTCGTCGTCAACAGCGCCTTGATGAACCCTTAGTTCTATCTAAGGCTTGTTTCCTAGATTCAAATGGCTCTAGTTCCTCTATCTACTAGACAAAGCTAGGTCTGCTGGCCTAGCTTTTGGTTCAATTGAGAGAAAGGAAGAAATATGGCAAATCATTTCCGTACGGATCGTGTGGGCATGGAGATCAAGCGCGAAGTCAATGAGATTTTGCAAAAGAAAGTCCGTGACCCGCGTGTCCAAGGTGTGACCATCACTGATGTTCAGATGCTAGGTGACTTGTCTGTTGCTAAGGTCTACTACACTATTTTGAGTAACCTGGCTTCAGATAATCAAAAAGCTCAAGTCGGACTTGAAAAAGCAACTGGTACTATCAAACGTGAACTTGGTCGCAATTTGAAATTGTACAAAATTCCAGACTTAACTTTCGTCAAAGACGAATCCATCGAATATGGAAACAAGATTGACGAGATGCTACGCAATCTGGATAAAAACTAAGTAGAAAGAGGGGCAACCCTCTTTTTTGTGGCTATAAGTCGGTCATTGTCTAGTCAGATTATATAAATAGAAATTCAGAAAATAAAATAAATCTTGAAAATATCATTTATTCCATAAATATGATAAGATAAAGCTTGATATGAATGAAAAATGGAGATAGAGATGGCTAAAGAAGATGTGGCGATGCAAGTGTTGCAACAGGTAGTAAAACTTCCTGTCGTCAAAGTGAACCGGTCAAAATTTTTAATGGACAAATTCTCTAAGGAAGTGGCTTCAAAGGATATTACTAGATTATTGGAAGAAGGGCCGACAGCTTTATTACCTCAGGAAACCTTAGATCGAGTGGCCAATGCCTGTATTAAAGATAATGTTTTGCTAGCAAGTGGGACATCTGTTTTGGCTGGTTTACCTGGCGGTCTTGCCATGGCAATTACCATACCAGCAGATGTAGCTCAATTTTATGCTTTTTCATTAAAATTAGCTCAAGAATTGGGATATATTTACGGTTACGATGACCTTTGGGCTTCTCGTGATGAATTAAGTGAGGATGCTCAAAATACCCTCTTGCTATATCTTGGTGTCATGCTTGGGGTAAATGGTACAGCTGCCTTGCTTCGAGCAGGAGGTGTTGCTGTTGCTAAGCAAGTGATGAAAACTGTTCCTCAGAAAGCCTTGACAAAGACGCTCTGGTATCCAATTTTGAAAAAAGTTTTGAAGATTTTTGGGGTTAATCTGACAAAGGGAGGCCTAGCCAAAGGAATGGGGAAATTTATTCCTATCCTAGGTGGTATTATTTCAGGTGGCTTAACATTTGCGACCATGAAACCAATGGGAGAAAGCTTGCAACAGGAGTTATCTAAATTAGTTAACTATAATGAAGAGCAATATCAAGAAGATATAGAAACTATTCGAAAAGAAGCAGAAATCATCGAAGGTGAGTAATATGGAATTCATAAAAGTGTTGGCCAAAACCTATGGTAATTATCTTCTTACAACCCAAGCTTTAAAAGTTGCAGAAACCATAAAAAAAGATGAAAACATAGTCGTTAGTTTGGGAAAATTATTTCTCGTAGATAAGCTTATGGATACAGCTACTTGGTTAATGAAGCCGGAGGATAAAGAATGAAATTTCTTTTGAGACTCTTCACTCTTATTTTTATAACACCAATTGTTGGTCTGATAAAAATACTCTGGTTCCTCATCTCTTTCGCTGTCCAATTACTGTTCTATAGGATTCTTTTCAAGATCATAGATTGGTTTTTCAAACTTCTCTGATGATCATGGTAAGGATAAGACTTTGAGGTTTTACTAGGAAAAGTCTATATAATTGGAAATAATGAAATTATACGAAATAAACTAGCAAGTCTTCTACTGCTAGTTTTTTAATCTTTGCCCTTGTGGTATAATAAAAAAGAAAAAACTGTTAGAGAATATGATGGAGGTTATGATGGACAATATCATTGATGTATCTATTCCTGTTGCGGAAGTTGTGGACAAGCATCCAGAAGTTTTAGATATCCTAGTAGAACTCGGTTTTAAACCTCTTGCAAATCCTTTGATGCGAAATACAGTCGGACGAAAAGTATCGCTCAAACAGGGGTCTAAGCTGGAGGGAACTCCTATGGATAAGATTGTGCGCACACTTGAAGCAAATGGTTACGAAGTGATTGGGATAGACTAATGGCAGATGAACGTATTCATATCCTACGGGATATTTTATTAGAATTGCATAATGGTGCCTCACCTGAGTCTGTTCAGGAGCGTTTTGATGCGACCTTTACAGGTGTATCGGCCATCGAGATTTCCCTCATGGAGCATGAGTTGATGAACTCTGACTCAGGCGTGACCTTTGAAGACGTCATGGAGCTCTGTGATGTCCATGCCAATCTCTTTAAGAATGCTGTTAAGGGTGTTGAAGTTGAAGATACAGAGCATCCAGGTCATCCTGTGCGTGTTTTTAAGGATGAAAATCTAGCCCTCCGTGCTGCCTTGATTCGTGTTCGAAGATTGTTAGACACATATGAGTCTATGGAAGACGAGGAAATGCTGGCGGAGATGCGTAAGGGGTTGGTTCGTCAGATGGGGCTTGTAGGTCAGTTCGACCGTCACTACCAGCGCAAGGAAGAGCTCTTCTTTCCTATCATGGAACGTTATGGCCATGATTCGCCTCCAAAAGTCATGTGGGGAGTCGATGACCAGATTAGGGAACTCTATCAAAAAGCATTGGGGACAGTTAGGTCACTACCAGAAGCATCCATTAGTATTGTAAAGGCAGATTTTGAGGCTTTTGCGACAGAGTTTGAAAGTATGATTTTCAAGGAAGAGTCTATCCTCCTAATGATCTTGCTCGAATCTTTTACCCAAGATGACTGGATTCAGATTGCTGAGGAAAGTGACGCCTATGGCTATGCCATCATCCGTCCGTCTGAAAAATGGGTGTCAGAAAGACAGAGTTTTGTTGATGAAAAGAGTGCAGAGGAGGCCGTTCAGTTAGACACGGCAGAGGGTCAAGTTCAACAAGTTATCGATACGCCAGAGGGTCAGTTTACTATCACCTTTACACCAAAGGAAAAGGAAGCAGTCCATGACCGTCATAGCCAACAAGCTTTTGGCAATGGCTATCTATCAGTTGAACAGGCGAATCTTATCCTTAATCATTTGCCGATGGAGATTACCTTTGTCAATAAAGACGATATTTTCCAGTATTATAATGACAATACTCCAGCGGATGAAATGATTTTCAAGCGGACACCGTCTCAAGTTGGACGAAATGTCGAGCTATGTCATCCACCCAAGTATTTGGATAAGGTAAAAACCATTATGCAAGGTCTTCGTGAAGGGAAAAAAGACAAGTACGAGATGTGGTTCAAGTCCGAGTCACGGGGCAAGTTTGTCCATATCACTTATGCTGCTGTACACGATGAAAATGGAGAGTTTCAAGGAGTCTTGGAATATGTCCAGGACATCCAACCCTACCGTGAGATTGATACAGACTTTTTCCGTGGATTAGAATAAGGAGAAAAAATGAGTTACGAGCAAGAATTTATGAAGGAATTTGAAGCCTGGGTTAATACCCAAATCATGATTAACGATATGGCACACAAGGAAAGTCAAAAGGTCTATGAAGAAGATCAAGATGAGCGCGCTAAAGATGCCATGATTCGCTACGAGAGTCGCTTGGATGCCTACCAGTTCTTACTGGGTAAATTTGAAAACTTCAAGGCAGGCAAGGGATTCCATGATTTACCAGAAGGTTTGTTTGGCGAGAGAAATTATTAATTTTTAGAAATTAGAAAGGGGAGGGAAACTCCCTTTTTCATTGTTCCTTGAGCCTTTTTGTGTTACAATGTTAGCATGAAAACGAAAAATATTTTTAAGGCAGGTCTTGCCATAATCGGTCTCGGAGCTCTTGCTTTTGGAGTTAAGAAAGTAGCCGATGACCATAAACTAATGGTAAGTCAAGAAGAATTAACTAGTAAAGTCCGAGAGGAATTCTCAAAAATGGGAGTTATTGCAACTCTTTACGTACAGCTTTACGAAAGTGATATGAATCGCTTGGTCGGAGGTGTCATGTTTGAAGATGGGCGACATTATACCTTTGTCTATGAAGATGAAAATCTCATCTATGAGGAGGAAGTCTTATGATTTCACCTAACAGTTTAGAAGAATTAGCAAATCTAGTAGAACAGGATGGGAAGAATGTCTTCCTTTTTGTTGCGGACTGGTGTGGCGATTGTCGCTATATCTATCCTGCATTGCCGGAGATTGAAGAGGCAAATCCAGAGTTTATCTTTATACGAGTAGACCGTGATGAGTACATGGACTTGGCCAAGCTGTGGGATGTTTACGGGATTCCAAGTCTTGTTGTCTTAGATAAGGGCAAGGAGATTGGACGCTTTGTCAATCGTGACCGTAAAACCAAGGACCAAATTAACGAATTTTTAGCAGGATTAAAATAGGAGAAAAGAAAGAATGATTTTTACATATAATAAAGAACATGTAGGCGATGTCCTTATGGTCATCGTAAAAAATAGTGGAGATGCCAAACTAGATGTTGAGCGTAAAGGCAATGTGGCACGAGTTTTTCTAAAGGAAACTGGTGAAACTGTTGCTTGGAATATTTTTGAAGTTTCTAGCTTATTCGAAATTGAGGAACGTGGCCAAATATTTTTGACAGACGACCAAGTAGCTCGTTTGAACCAAGAATTGCAAGTTCAAGATTTTACCGAAAAGATTATCAATGACAAGGAACCGAAATTTGTCGTTGGTGAAATCGTAGAGATGGTGGCACATCCAGATAGTGATCACCTCAATATCTGCCAAGTGGCAGTTGCGAGTGATAAGACAGTGCAAATCGTTGCTGGTGCTCCCAATGCACGTGTTGGTTTGAAAACCATTGTTGCTCTTCCTGGAGCCATGATGCCAAAAGGCAATCTCATTTTCCCAGGGGAACTTCGTGGGGAAAAGAGTTTTGGTATGATGTGTAGTCCTCGTGAGCTTGCCTTGCCAAATGCTCCCCAAAAACGTGGTGTCATTGAATTATCAGACGACCAGGTAGTTGGAACACCCTTTGACCCAGCTACACACTGGACTGCTTAATCACTAAAAGTGATTTATAATCTTTGCTTGAGGAAAATAGGATGGCAAAAAATGTAGTCATTACAGGTGCAACATCAGGTATCGGTGAAGCCATTGCGCGTGCATATCTAGAGAAAGGTGAGAATGTTGTACTCACAGGGCGTCGAACAGAAAGACTCGAGGTCCTAAAAAACGAGTTTTCAGAAGCATTTCCAAATCAAAAAGTCTGGACCTTTCCGTTAGATGTTACAGATATGAGCATGGTAAAGACTGTTTGTTCAGAAATATTAGAGACTGTAGGTCAGATTGATATCTTGGTCAATAATGCTGGACTTGCTTTAGGCTTAGCTCCTTATCAGGACTATGAAGAGTTGGATATGTTGACCATGCTAGATACCAATGTCAAGGGTTTGATGGCAGTTACGCGCTGTCTTTTGCCTTCCATGGTAGCAGCTAATCAAGGGCATATCATCAATATGGGATCTACTGCAGGTATTTATGCCTATGCTGGTGCAGCGGTCTATTCAGCAACCAAGGCTGCAGTTAAGACTTTTTCAGATGGGATTCGGATTGACACCATAGCTACAGATATCAAGGTGACAACTATTCAGCCTGGTATTGTAGAGACTGACTTTTCTAAGGTCCGTTTCCATGGAGATGAGGCACGGGCGGTGACGGTCTATCAGGGACTTGAAGCCTTGCAGGCGCAAGATATTGCAGATGCTGTTATCTATGTAACCGGTCAACCACGACGTGTACAAATCACAGATATGACCATCATGGCTAATCAACAGGCAACTGGATTTATGATTCATAGAGATTAATATTATTTTTAAAAAGTTACAAATTTTGTAACTTTTTTTGTATTCTTCCGAATTATTAAGTAGGAGGATGAAAAATGTATAATAAAGTTATTATGATTGGACGTTTAACGTCTACACCAGAATTGCACAAAACCAACAATGACAAGTCCGTTGCACGAGCAACTATCGCAGTGAATCGCCGTTATAAAGATCAAAATGGGGAACGTGAAGCAGACTTCATCAATATTGTGGTCTGGGGCAAATTGGCTGAAACCTTGGCTAGTTATGGAAGCAAGGGTAGTCTCATTTCTGTGGATGGGGAACTTCGTACCCGTAAGTTTGAGAAGAATGGCCAGACCAACTATGTAACAGAAGTTCTCTGTACAGGTTTTCAACTCTTAGAAAGCCGTGCCCAGCGTGCTATGCGTGAAAATAATGCAGGCCAAGACTTAGCAGATCTTGTTTTGGAAGAGGAGGAACTTCCCTTCTAGTAATAATAAAGAAAGCTGGTTCGTCAATAGACCGGCTTTTTACTTTATAATAGTCAAATAATTCGGAAGATACTTCTTAGAAATAAAATAGTTGAATAAATTTGTACAATAAAATCAAGCACTTTTTTTGAAAAAATAGTAAAATAAAGTAAAATATATTCAAAATTTTCGGAAAAGGAATGAAATTTGAAGAAAAATAAAGAGAAAATAGAATTGTTGAAATGGCTGAGAAAGCGTCTATTACTGCTGATTCCAGTGGTCTGTGTTCTCTTATGGGTTTTCGGCCGTTGTCAAACAAGTGGCATCAAGAATCAGACTAAAATTGGTGTCACCTATATGACCATGAACAATGGATTCTATAAAAGTATTCATTCGGAAATTAGTCGAATTGCCGATGAAAGAGGAGATCTTGTTTACGTCCGAGATCCAGAATTGGACGAAGAAAGACAGAGCCAACAGATTGATGATTTTTGTGCTCAAAAAGTTGATATGATAGTGATCAATCCGGTCAAGGGGGATAGCCAGTCAATTTTAACTGCACTTGAAAAAGCTAGAAAACAAGGAATTAAAATCATTGTGGTCGATACCCAACTGAAGAATTTTAAGCCAGATGCAAGTATTGTATCCGATAACTACCAAGCGGGAGTATTGATTGCTAAAGAGTTGATGAAACGTTCTTTTAGTGCTCGAGTCCTACTTTTGGAACATAAGGGGACTGTTTCAGCAGATACGAGGATTCAGGGCTTTAAAGACACTATAGAGGGGCACAGTTCTTATCAGATTGTCTCGGAACTGGAAACCAAGGGGCAGACGGAGATTGCTATGCCGGCTGTCCAAAACTTCTTACAGTTAGGGGTTGAAATCAATACTTTGGTTGCCTTAAATGACCGCTCAGCTATAGGAGCTCTGGCTGCAATTAAGGAGCAAGGAATAACTTACCCCATTGCGATTTATGGAATCGATGGTTCACCAGATATGAAATCTTTGTTGCACTCGACGGATGATGTTGTGGGAACTGTTGCACAGTCTCCTTTGAAGATGGGAGACCGTGTGATGGAGGTCATTCAAGATATTGCTGAAGGGAAGAGCTATACCAAAGAGGTGAGCATTCCAGTTGAAATGATGACAAAGGAAAACATTGATCAATTTGATGTGAATGGGTGGCAGTAATGAGAAAGTTTAGAGGTGTTCGATACAGTTTGGCCATTCTTATGGTCGTCAATTTTATCGCTGTTATGCTAAACAGTATCATCTATCTTCAAGCAACTAACTATATCATAGCTCAACGTCAAGCCTCTCTATTATTAGAGCGCCTAGAGCGCATTCCCTTTGCTCCATCTACGACTTTTTGGTTGTCTGCAGTTTTGTTTGCTGGGATTGCTTTGATATCGATGAGTCGATATCGGCCTCAAACGAGTCGATGGTCTATTTTTGATAGGAGGAATATTCTGGAGATTCTCCTGATGCTGCTTCTAATGTGGGTTCAAAATGTAGCTTATAACGGGCTCATTCTCTTGGTTTTTGCGGATATCTTCTATGGTTCCAAAGAGTTGAATACCAAGAGAGACCGGAAGTATTGGTTTGCCTTTATCCTAGTGAGCTTCTTGATGCTCCTTGTGACAAATTCAGATGTCTTTTCGCTTTTCTTCCCGATTCCGTCCTTAGATGTCTATATTCATTTTTATCCTGAATCTATCCGCATTCTGGCCTTTTTCTTAAAGAATTCCCTTTATGCCTCGAATATGGTACTCTTCATTATTTCACTTTTGTTTTATATTATGAACGTTCTTGCGGAGAACCACGAAGTAGAGGAAGAATTGGCCATGGTGTCCAAGGTTAATACGGAGTTGAACAATTATATGGCCTTGTCTGAGAAGATTGCAGAGGATCGGGAGCGTAAGCGGATTGCTCGTGAGATTCATGATACTCTGGGGCACGCACTAACAGGCATCTCAGCAGGTTTAGATGCTGTTGGGGTCTTGATTGATATCGATCCAAATCGGGCAAAAGAGCAGGTGAAAAACGTATCAGAAGTGGTCCGTGAAGGAATCCAAGATGTGAGAGGTTCTCTTAATCGTCTTCGTCCGGGAGCCCTTGAGGGACGAACTCTCAAAGATGCTTTAGAAAAGACCATCCGCGAGTATCAAATTCTTTCCAACCTACAAGTTGATCTAAACTATGAATGGGTAGATGTCGATATGGATGTCATGATTGAAGATACGATCTTTCGTGTCATACAAGAGTCTATGACTAATGCGGTTCGCCACGGTCACGCCAGCCAACTAAGACTCCATTTTTTTGAGGATAAAGAGAATTATTTGATCGCTTTGCAAGATAATGGGGTTGGGTTTGAAAACTTAACTTATGGGTATGGACTCAAACAGATGATGGAGCGTATTTCCATACTAGGAGGACAGCTTCAATTTGAAAGTCGTGATGGATTTTTCACACGTGTCAGTTTACCAAAATATAAAGAAGGGAGATAAGATATGGTGATAAAAGTAATGGTGGCAGATGACCAAGCCTTGATTCGAGAATCTTTGAAAATTATTTTGTCGGCTCACTCCGACATCGAAGTGGTAGCTACAGTGGAAGATGGGAATCATGTCTTGTCCAGCATTCCACAGACGCATCCTGATCTGATCCTGATGGATATTCGGATGCCAGGCATGGATGGGGTTTTGGCGACAAAAGAAGTAAAAGAACACTATCCGGATATCAAAATTATTATTTTAACAACTTTTGACGATGATGAATTTATCTATAGTGCACTCAAGTATGGTGCTTCAGGATATCTATTAAAAGGAGCCTCGACAGAAGAGCTCTATGAGGCTATTAAGGTGGTGCATCAGGGTGGAGCTATGATCAACCCCAATATCGCAAGCAAGGTCTTTCAGATATTCTCTCAAATGGCCAAATCGAATTTCTCTATTGCTGTGGATGAGGACAATGTCAAGGATTTGAGCACGACAGAATGGCGAATTATTCAGGAAGTCGGTTATGGCGAGTCAAACAAAGAAATTTCTGCAAAACTCTTCTTATCAGAAGGAACTGTGCGCAATTACCTATCAACGATTTTGGCGAAATTAAACCTAAGAGATCGAACGCAATTAGCAATTTGGTCAGTTCAAACAGGAGTGACTAGACGCGATTTTTCAAAAGGAAATACGGAATGAAATTAAACCGAAAGCATCTTTGTTTGAGAATTGTTCTCCTTTTTGTGGTCTCTGTGAGTACTGGTTTTTATTGGTGGAAACAACAACCGATCGTGCTCCATATAGGCGTTTATGCAGGGTCTAGTTGGGATGTACCAACCAGTCAACGCTCCCATGCTTTGGACCTTGCGATTCAAAAATTTGAAGAGTCCCATCCTAATGTCCATGTGGAATATGAAAATGGGATTCCACAGTCAGATTATTCAGACTGGCTCTCAGAAAAGATTGTTTCAGGAAAGACGCCGGATGTGTTCATGGTCTCTGAGCAAGATCTATCCTTATTGGCGGCGCGTGGCGTTCTAGAAAAGTTAAATGGCTATATGAATCAAGAAGACCAAGCTGCTTTTTATCCTATTGCATTTGAATCAGGTGTCTATCAGGGGCAATCCTATGCCTTACCTTATGAAAGTAATCCTATTTTGATGTGTGTCAATAAAGATTTGCTGGACAAAGAAGGCATTGATGTTCCCAAGGAAGGTTGGAGCTTGGAAGAGTTCTATACAATTTGTAAAAAACTAACAAAAGATACCAATGGAGATGGGCAATTGGATCAGTTTGGGAGTACAGAATATACCTGGAAAGAAGCTTTGGCAGCAAATGGGGGAAGTCTCTTTCAAGGTGGGATGCTTAAACTTACGGCTCCAGAAGTCAAAGAATCATTGACTTTTCTGCAAAAATTGGAAGACCTGAATAAGAACTACAAGGTGAGTTACAAAGATTTTGACCAAGGGAAAGTCGCTTTTTATCCCATGACTTTGGCTCAATATAGAACCTATAAACCTTATCCTTACCACGTTTCTAAATATTCAAACTTTACCTGGACCTGTATCCCTATGCCTGCTAAGTCAAAAACTACCAATGCGACTTTGGTTACGACGACTTCTTTTGCCATGTCTGCTCGGACTCCTCATTCCAAGTTAGTTTGGGAATTGATGCAATTGTTGACAGAAGATCCAGAAATTCAACAACTCCTCTTTGCTCAATCTCAAGGGATTTCCGTTATGCCACAGGTGGTACAAAGTCAATCTAGTAAAGATCTTCTACAGGTAGATGATTTTGGCACGGATTCCTTGACCAATCAGACCTTGAATCGTATCATGGAACAAGCTGTTGAAAGTAGTCCCAAGAATGTCTCTAAAGAAATGTTGGAAAAGCTGGACTACTTGATTGGCAATGCTTTGCGCGATCAAGATGTCGAGAACCGCTTGCCTCAAATTCAGAGGGAAATTGAAAGTAGTCTTCAGGTAGGAGTTTAAAAAAAATAAGATGACATTGTGTCAAGTGACAGATGTCATTTTTTTGTTGCTAAATGTCATGTTTATCATGTGACATTTGACAATGTAAAAGCGCTTCCAAATATTCTACAATAGAGTCAAATAAAGGAGGCGTAGCAAAATGAAATATCTCATTTTTGTCAGTCATGGTGGATTGGCAGAAGGACTAAAAACATCGCTAGCTATGTTTGCTGGTGACAAGATGAATCAGGTCATCGCAGTTGGACTTAAAGAAGGAAAATCGGTCGATGACTTTGCAGTTGATTTTAGAGAGAGCATTTCAGAATTGACAGCAGATGATTCTGTGCTGGTCTTAGCAGATATTGTAGGTGGTAGTCCATTAACTACGGCAGCCACTGTCCTAGAAGAAGCTGGAAAGCTAGATGGAGCTTTGATCCTTGGTGGGATGAACCTGACCATGGCTCTGACAGCAGTTGTGATGAAGGATGTGTTGGATGGAGACGATTTGTCAGCAACTATCTTATCAGAAGCAAAATCTGCACTACAACCTTTTGAAGTTTCAGCCACTAGTGCTGAAGAAGATGATGACGATATTTAATAGGGAGGTACCTTATGGTAGTAACATTTGTACGGATTGATGACCGCATGATTCACGGTCAAACAGTCACACGCTGGGCAAAAGAAAAACCATGTGATGGTTTGATTGCCGTAAACGATGCAGCAGCATCAAACAAGGTTTTGATCCAAGCTTACAAAGGAGCATCAGACAAGAAAACCTTTGTATGGACAAAAGAAGCCTTTAAAGAAAAGTCAGCAAAAGTAACGGAATCTGACAGTCGGTACTTCTTGATTACCAAAAATCCAATCGATATGAAGGAAATTTTGGTGGATCAAGGTTTTGTCCCAGGAGATGTTAAAGAAATCATCGTTGGCCCTGCAAATGATCGACCTGGTGCAGTGAAATTGGGCAATAACCAATCCATCACACAGGAAGAAGCAGAAGCCTTTCAGGCTATTCAGGCAGCAGGTTACAAGGTTAAATTCCAATTGTTGCCGGATGTTTCAATTGGTTACTGGGATGATTTCAAATCTAAATTTGGTTTTTAAAACTAACAGTCTTATCTGTTAGGTAAATAAATTTACAAACAAAAGGAGCGTTTGTTATGACAATTTCATGGATTCAAGCAATCTTGCTTGGTATTTTCGCCAGCTTGTCTTCAATGCCTGGTATGGGAGGTACCAGTATCGGGAACTATACACTCGGTCGTCCCTTGATCGGTGGGTTGATTTCAGGTTTAATTCTTGGAGATGTGACAACTGGTATTATGGTCGGGGTTGCCCTTCAAGTCGTTTATATCGCCTTGGTAACACCTGGTGGTACCGTATCTGCCGATGTTCGTGCCATCTCTTATATCGGTGTTCCTCTTGCTATCTTGTTTGTGCATGCCAATAACATCACAGACGAAGCTGGAATTGCCGCAGCTGCAGCCCCAATCGGTGCGGCCGTTGGGACAATCGGTACTGTTCTTTTCTACGGTACAGCTACAATGAACTTGCTTTGGCAACACATTGGTTGGAAAGCTGTTGCAGAAGGAAACTTCAAAAAACTCTACGCAGTTGACTGGGTTTATCCTTGGATTTCTCACTTCCTCTTCTCTTTCCTTCCAACTATGATTATCACCAAATATGGTGAAAACATGGTTGATTTGATGAAACTTTACCTTCCTATGGATGGTTTCTGGATGAAAGCCCTCTTTACAGTTGGAGCCCTTCTCCCATGTGTCGGTATTGCTATCTTGTTGAAACAAATTGTTACAAAAGCAACTGATTTCATTCCATTCTTTGTTGGATTTACCTTGGCTAAATCTCTTGGATTGAACTTGGTAGCTAGTGCTGTTGTTTCATTAATCTTTGCAGTAATCTACTATGAACTTGAAGTGATTAAATCTATGAAAGCAGCTCCAGCTGGAGTGGTGTACGTAGACGATGATGAGGAGGATATTTAAGATGGCTGATAGAAAGAAAATTTCAAAGAAAACATTAGCAAAAGCATTTCATCATTGGTATTATGGCCATTTGACTTGTTTCTCTCAAGAACACATGCAAACCTTCGGGTACTTAACTTCTATGCTTCCAATCGTAGAAGAAATGTATGACACAAAAGAGGAACAAAAAGATGCCATGCAAACTTATACTGCTTTCTTCAATACTGAACCACAACTTGGATCTCTTGTTGTAGGGATTACAGCTGGTTTGGAAGAAGCGCGAGCAAACGGAGATGCAGTGGATGGTGAAACCATCAATGGTATGCGTGCCGGTTTGATGGGACCAATCGCTGGTATTGGTGACTCTTTGGTCGTTGGGACCTTGATTCCAGTTCTTTTGGGGATTGCCCTCGGTCTTTCTAAAGGTGGTAACGTTGCAGGGGCTATCTTCTATATCATCGTGTGGAACCTCTTGGTATACTTTGGCATGCGCTTTGCCTTCTTTAAAGGGTATCAATTAGGAGATAAAGCCGTTGAATTCCTAGTAGGACCAAAAGGACAAGCACTTCGTAAAGCAATCAGCGTTGTCGGCGGTATGGTTATCGGTGCGGTAGCAGCAACTTGGGTATCTGTTACAACAGCTCTTCAATTCGAGAATTCTGAAGGGAAAGTATTCTTAAATATCCAAGAAAAGATTGATGGTGTTTATCCAGGTCTCTTGACAGCAACTTTCATCACTATTTGCTGGTGGTTAATGTCTAAGAAAAAAGTTTCACCAAACAAAGTTATGTTGCTTCTAGTTGTTGTCGCTTTGGTCGGTGTTGCTTTAGGTATCTTTGACCCACATCTTAATTACTAAGCTCAAGAAAAGCACATATTTACTAGTAGAAAATTTTGAGAATGAAGTAGACTAACCTCCTTCTCTTACCCTTCATTCTCAATTTTTGTCAGGAGGATCCTCATGGTTACAAAACAAGAACTTATTAATGGATATGAAACAGAAATTAAGTATCAACGTCATATGATTGAAAATCTTGGCCGTTGGTTTAGCTTACTCTTTATCATTGCCAGTATAGGTATGGTCTTGATTTATCTCTTTCATAAAAGCTTCCTCCCAATTTTAATTTTTGGAATTTTACTTGCCTTGGTTGGAATATTGGGAATGGTGGTTTTTGGATATGGTATCTATCGAGGACGGATCAATCTCCAAAAAGTCGTCGATGATTTTAATCGAAAGTTAATAATTCTAAAGTGATCTTTAAGGAACATCTCATTCATTTTGAGGTGTTTTTTTCTTGACTATTTCTGACTAAGTGATACAATAGAACTATGGTTTAGCACTCATATGCAAAGAGTGCTAATAATATGATTGAATTATGGAGGAAAACAGATGTTGAAACCATTAGGAGACCGTGTGGTCTTGAAAGTTGAAGAAAAAGAACAAACTGTTGGAGGCTTTGTCCTCGCAAAATCAGCCCAAGAAGAAACAAAAACAGCTACAGTAGTGGCTACTGGCCAAGGTGTTCGTACCTTGAGTGGTGAACTAGTTGCTCCAAGTGTAAAAGTTGGAGATCAGGTTTTAGTTGAAGCTCATGCAGGCATTGATGTCAAAGATGGTGATGAAAAATACCTCATCGTAGGTGAGGCTAGTATTTTAGCAATCGTTGAAGAATAGAAGGAGAAAATAAGTATGGCAAAAGACATTAAATTTTCATCAGACGCTCGTTCTGCTATGGTTCGCGGTGTGGATATCCTAGCAGACACTGTTAAAGTAACCTTGGGACCTAAAGGTCGTAACGTTGTTCTTGAAAAATCATTTGGTTCTCCATTGATTACCAATGATGGTGTAACAATCGCTAAAGAAATCGAATTGGAAGACCATTTTGAAAATATGGGTGCCAAATTGGTATCAGAAGTAGCTTCTAAAACCAATGATATCGCTGGTGACGGTACAACTACTGCAACAGTCTTGACACAGGCGATCGTTCGTGAAGGAATCAAAAACGTTACTGCCGGTGCAAATCCAATTGGGATTCGTCGTGGGATTGAATCGGCAGTTACTGCAGCCGTAGAAGCCTTGAAGAATAACGCTATCCCAGTTGCCAACAAAGAAGCTATCGCGCAGGTTGCTGCTGTATCCTCTCGTTCTGAAAAAGTAGGTGAGTACATCTCTGAAGCCATGGAAAAAGTTGGTAAAGATGGTGTTATCACTATTGAAGAATCACGTGGTATGGAAACAGAGCTTGAAGTCGTAGAAGGAATGCAATTTGACCGTGGGTATCTATCACAATACATGGTTACTGATAATGAAAAAATGGTTGCAGACCTTGGAAATCCATACATTTTAATCACAGACAAGAAGATTTCAAATATCCAAGAAATCTTGCCACTTCTAGAAAGTATTCTTCAAAGCAGTCGTCCGCTCTTGATTATTGCAGATGATGTTGATGGTGAAGCACTACCAACCCTTGTCTTGAACAAAATTCGTGGCACTTTCAACGTAGTTGCTGTTAAGGCTCCTGGTTTCGGTGACCGTCGTAAAGCTATGCTTGAAGATATCGCAATCTTGACAGGTGGTACCGTTATTACTGAAGACCTTGGACTTGAGTTGAAAGATGCTACCATCGAAGCTTTAGGTCAAGCAGCTAAAGTGTCTGTAGATAAAGATAGCACAGTCATTGTTGAAGGTGCAGGAAATCCTGAAGCGATTGCTAACCGTGTAGCTGTCATCAAGTCTCAAATCGAAACAACAACTTCAGAATTCGACCGAGAAAAACTCCAAGAACGCTTGGCTAAATTATCAGGTGGAGTAGCAGTTATCAAGGTCGGTGCTGCAACTGAAACTGAATTGAAAGAAATGAAACTCCGCATCGAAGATGCCCTTAATGCTACCCGTGCAGCAGTGGAAGAAGGTATTGTTGCAGGTGGTGGTACTGCCTTAGTGAATGTCATTCCAGCTGTTGAAGCTTTAGAATTGACAGGTGATGAAGCAACAGGACGTAGCATTGTTCTTCGTGCCTTGGAAGAACCAGTTCGCCAAATTGCCTACAATGCAGGCTATGAAGGTTCAATCGTTATCGATCGTTTGAAAAATGCAGAAGCTGGTACAGGCTTTAACGCTGCAACAGGTGAATGGGTGAACATGATTGAAGCAGGTATTATCGATCCTGTTAAGGTTAGCCGTTCAGCCCTTCAAAACGCAGCTTCAGTTGCAAGTCTTATCTTGACAACAGAAGCCGTTGTGGCTAACAAGCCAGAACCGGTAGCACCAGCTCCAGCTATGGATCCTTCAATGATGGGTGGTTACTAGAGAATATAAAAATAACAGGTAGAATGAAAGATTTTCTACCTGTTTTCTTACATGAAATGCAAAAGAGGAAGTTATGCTTCCTCTTGTTTATTTTATGGTTTGATAACTTCAGCTCCACCCATGTATGGACGAAGAACTTCAGGAATAGTTACAGAACCATCTTCATTTTGATAGTTTTCAAGGATAGCAGCGACGGTACGTCCAACAGCAAGTCCAGAACCGTTCAAGGTGTGAAGAAGTTTAACTTTACCATCTGCTTCATCACGGTAACGGATTTGGGCACGACGTGCTTGGAAATCTTCTGTATTTGAACAGCTTGAGATTTCTCGGTAGGTATTTTGTGCAGGAATCCAAACTTCCAAGTCGTAAGTCTTAGCAGCTGAGAAGCCCATATCTCCTGTAGAAAGAGCAACTACACGGTATGGCAAGTTTAGTTTTTGAAGAATGTTTTCAGCGTTGGCTGTCATTTTCTCCAATTCTTCGTATGATTCCTCAGGTTTGGCAAATTTCACCATTTCAACTTTGTGGAATTGATGTAAACGGATCAAGCCGCGAGTATCGCGACCAGCAGAACCAGCTTCTGAACGGAAAGATGGGCTCATAGCAGTAAAGTAGATTGGTAGATCTTTGCCATCGATGATTTCATCACGGTAGTAGTTAGTTAAAGGTACTTCAGCGGTAGGAATGAGGACGTAGTTCGTATCTTTCAATTCAAACGTATCTTCCTTGAATTTTGGATATTGACCAGTACCAAACATAGAATCGTGGTTAACCATGTAAGGGGTAATGACTTCAGTATAACCTTCCTTACCATGTTCATCCAACATAAAGTTGTAAATAGCGCGTTCTAAGCGAGCTCCAAGGCCTTTATAGAAGAGGAAACGAGCTCCAGTGACTTTTCCACCACGTTCCCAGTCAAGAATACCAAGGTCTTCTCCGAGATCCCAGTGGGCTTTTGGTTCGAAGTCAAACTCGCGAGGAGTTCCCCAACGGCGAACTTCTACATTATCATCTTCATCAGCACCAATTGGAACACTGTCAGCTGGGATGTTTGGAAGAGTAGTGGTAAATTCTGTCAATTTAGCATCGATTTCAGCTAATTCTGCATCGAGTGCTTTGACTTCGGCAGATAGGGTTTGCATGGCAGCAATCTTATCATCGGCATTTTCCTTGTTGCGCTTAGCTTGAGCAATTTCAGCAGAAACCGTGTTACGCTCTGCCTTGAGGGTTTCAACCTTAACCAAGATGTCACGACGTTTAGCATCGATTTCTTTCATCTCGTTCAAGATAGCAGCATCTACACCACGTGTAGCCAATTTTTCTGCGACAGCATCAAAGTCTGTACGAATACGTTTGATATCTAGCATATAAACTCCTTTATGAAAAAAGCACATCTGACAAAGCGTTGGAGTGGCAGAGCCACGGTTCCATCCAACTTCACAGGTGTGCACTTGATTCTGTATTTGATTTAAAACAACGGTAGAATTTCACCTATCTCTCCTATCTGCTCGCAGCATCCGCAGACTTTCTGAAAGAAGAGGATAACCTACTTATCCGTTGCTATGATTATACTAAACTTTCTATTTTTTTGCAAATAGATTTTTTATTTTTTTGCCAATGATTTGGAGTAAGGTGGGAAGTTTGACAACCTTGTTGTTTCCGATTTTTTCTCGAGCAATCTTAAGGATTTTTCCAGAGTCTTTTGAGGCGAAGAGAAATTTTCCTTGATCTGTAAAGACTTCAAAATGCCGACTAACCTTGCGACCTGAAACATTGGCTCCAATTTGATTGACACTGGTCCAAGGAATTTGGATATAATCCTCAATATTGCGATCCGAGTAAAACTCTAAGGCTTGGTCTCCTACCAGAAATTTTCCAACTTTACCTTGTATAGAAAGGTAAGAAGTTCCAGTAGTTTGTAGGTCAATGACCTTGTTGAGAGATTGTGCCATACTTAGTCTTCCTTACTTTCTCCGAAAAAGGCCTGGTAGAGCGCCTTGATAGCAGCTTTTTCTTGGTCTTTTTGGACAACGAACATGATAGAAACCTCACTAGAACCTTGTGACATCATTTGGATGTTAATGTTGTTTTCAGATAGGGCACGAGTGGCTGTAGCAGTTACCCCGATGTGGCTCTTCATTTTTTCCCCTACAATCATGATGATAGAGAGGCCGTGTTCAATTTCAGCATGGTCGACTTCAGCCTTTTGGACAAGTTGGCGGAGAATTTCTTCCTCTTTGATAGGAGTCAGCTCACGTTCACGAAGGATGATAGAGAGATCATCGATACCTGTAGGCATGTGTTCCCAGCCGATATTAAGGTCTTCCAAGATTTGAAGGGCTTTACGACCAAAACCAACTTCACGGTTCATGAGGTATTTAGACATATTGATGCTGACAAAACCAGCATCACTGGCAATACCTACCACAGGGAATTTATCACTGCTATGTTTGAGAACAATGCGGGTACCTGGATGGTCAGGATTGTTAGTATTTTTGATAACGAGAGGAATTTTACCACGGTAGGCAGGAAGAAGGGCTTCATCGTGTAGTACAGAGAATCCTGCATAGGCCAATTCACGCATTTCACGGTAGGTCAATTCAGGGATAGAGTGTGGCTTATGGATAATACCAGGGTGAGCTGCAAAGATTCCATCTACATCAGTAAAGTTTTCATAGAGGTCAGCTTTGACACCAGCAGCAATGATAGAACCAGTAATATCTGATCCTCCACGTGAGAAGGTACAAATTTGATCTTCTTTCGTAACACCGAAGAAACCAGGGATAACAAGAACTTCAGTTGAATTTGTCAATTCCTCGATTTTATCATAACTTGATGGGATGATTCGCGCATTTCCAGGTTCGCTCGTAACGACGATACCAGCTTCTCTAGGATGAACATAACGTGCTTCCAAGCCATTTTGGTTGAAGTAGGCTGCAATCAACTTGGCATTGTTATTTTCTCCTGCTGCTAAGAAGGTATCGTAGAGAAATTCATTGTCTTCAATTGGAAGAGTTGCGAGAGCACGGATGCTTTTTGAGATTTTTTCTAGAACTGTGGGTTTGAGTTTTAGCTCACTAACCATGGCAGCATAACGATCAATAATCCAGTTTTGACGTTTACTGATATCGTTACCAGCTACATAGTCGCGGTAGTATTTAATTAAGGCATCTGTCACCTTAGTATCCTCGGCGTCACGTTTGCCTGGAGCAGATACAACTACGAAACGACGTTCAGGGTCACTTTTTACAATGTTTAAAACTTTTTCTAACTGACTAGCAGAGGCAAGCGAGCTTCCACCAAATTTAACAACCTTCATAAGAACTCCTAAAGTAAGTATTTTATACGATTATAGCAGAAAGAGGGGCTTTTTTCAAACTGAAAAATATCCTATACAATTGTTTGAAAGTCTCATCAGAAAAGCTTATAATAAAGGTGTAGGAGGAAAGACTCTTCTAATGAAAGGAGTTGGGGGAAGATGATTAAAAGAGTAGTTTGTTTAATCATACTAGTCCTTACCTTCGTGATGATTCCTACAAATATCGGAGCAAGGTCTCAAGCTCTTCCCAGTGGTCGTTTGACCGGAGAAGAATTAGCGATGGAGTATGCGCAGGAGCGTCAGATTTCAGTTGAGAGGGCAAAAATTATCTTATCTATCGGCTTGTCAGATAGTAAGGCAAGGACCTATCGAATTCTCTCTGAAAAACTTATCGTCAATCCTAACTATGAAGCTAGAGTCAAGTTTTATTGTCGAACAGATGAAAGTGGACAATTTAGAGGAATCACGAAACTCTTAGCGACAAGTCTGGTCAACAAGGACGGAGACAAGGAAGCTCCTTTTACAGGCAATCTTTTTGCCTACCTTGAAGATCCAAATCGTATTTTTTACATGGTTTCAGGAGAATTCTACTATAAAGGATCCAACCAAGCACAGCTCTATCAGAGAGAAGGAGGGCGGATGCTTGAAGTGATTTATGATTTCATGGATGATACAAGTACTGGTTTTCCTGTATTTTTAGAGACCAAACTAAGGTTTTAAAATCGGCCGAGACACTTTCGGTCGATTTTTCTCTTGTCTAAAAAGCCGGAAAAAGATATAATTTGAAAATAAAATAATTTAAACATCGTTGTAATTTGAAAGGAGTGGCTATGAATCATATTATCTATCAAATTCAGGACGATCTAGCGATGCTTACTCTGAATCGTCCTGAGGTAGCAAATGGTTTTCATATTCCTATGTGTCAGGAAATTTTAGAAGCCTTGGAATTGGCTGAAAAAGATAGTGCTGTTTCCTATATTCTCATCAATGCAGCAGGCAAGGTTTTTTCTGTCGGAGGAGACTTGGTAGAGATGAAACGAGCTGTCGATGAGGATGATATTGCCTCCTTGACTCAGATTGCAGAATTAGTCAATGCCATTTCTTATAAAATAAAGCAAATTCCTAAGCCTGTCATCATGGAAGTAGATGGAGCAGTTGCTGGTGCAGCTGCTAATATGGCCTTGGCTGTTGATTTCTGTATTGCATCGGACAAGGCTAAATTTATTCAAGCCTTTGTAGGCGTAGGCTTGGCTCCAGATGCGGGTGGTATATTCTTGCTGACACGATCTCTAGGAGCGACTCGGGCAACGCAGCTGGCTATGACCGGTGAAGCTTTTACAGCTGAGAAGGCTTTAGAAGCAGGAGCTGTCTATCGTCTGTGTGCTAGTGATCAACTGGAAAAGACAAGAGAGCAACTATTGAAGAAGTTGAGAAGAGGTTCTACTAACTCTTACGCAGCCATTAAGAAATTGGTCTGGGAGAGCGAGTTTAAGCAGTGGCATGAATATGCCAAATTGGAACTGGAGCTACAGGAAACTCTATCTTATACCGAAGATTTCAAGGAAGGTGTTCGTGCACATTCTGAAAGAAGACGTCCAAAATTTTTGGGGAAATAATAAAATACTTGCGCAATTCTTTGAAGTTTGATATACTTTTTTTGTCAAATGTTTTGATAGTTAAACTTTTTGATGAGGGAGGGAAGAAAATTGGACTACCAACGGATCAATGACTATTTAACATCTATTTTTAATAACGTCCTGGTGATTGAGGAAGTGAGTTTGAGAGGTAGTCGTTTCAAGGATATCTCCATCAAGGAAATGCACACGATTGATGTGATTGGCAAGTTTCCAGATGTGACTCCAAGTCAAGTGTCCAAAGAGTTGATGGTAACTCTAGGAACCGTGACAACTAGCTTAAACAACTTGGAACGAAAAGGTTACATCGAACGCTTACGTTCAGATCAGGATCGTCGTGTAGTACATCTGCATTTGACCAAGAAAGGTCGACTCGTACATCGTCTCCATAAACGTTTCCATAAGGCCATGGTCGAAAGAATTATCGAAGGCATGAGCCCAGAGGAAATGGACGTCATGAGTAAAGGTTTGACCAATCTTTATCAATTTTTGGAGGATTTGAAATAATGGCTTTTGCGAAAATAAGCCAGGTTGCTCATTATGTTCCAGAGCAGATTGTCACAAATGAGGATTTAGCTCAGGTTATGGATACGAGTGATGAATGGATTTCAAGTCGAACTGGAATCAAAGAACGCCGCATTTCTAAGACAGAATCAACAGGAGATTTGGCAACGGCAGTTGCAAAACAACTTCTAGAGAAGTCAGGGATTTCTGCTGAAGAGTTGGATTTTATCATCCTAGCTACGATGACACCTGACTCAATGATGCCTTCTACTGCAGCACGTGTACAGGCTCGTATTGGTGCTCGTAAGGCCTTTGCATTTGATCTAACCGCCGCTTGTAGTGGTTTCACCTTTGCCCTTTCAACTGCTGAGAAATTCATATCATCTGGACGATTTAGAAAGGGCTTGGTCATCGGTAGTGAAACTATGTCCAAAGCCTTAGACTGGACAGATCGTTCAACAGCTGTCCTATTTGGAGATGGAGCTGGTGGCGTCTTGTTAGAAGCAAGCGATAAGCAACATTTCCTAGCGGAGAGTCTCAATAGCGATGGTTCACGTAGTGAGTGCTTGACCTATGGGCAGACAGGCTTGACTTCCCCATTTTCAGTTCAAGAAAAGCCAGATGCTTTCTTGAAAATGGATGGACGAGCAGTTTTTGATTTTGCAATTCGAGATGTTGCTAAGTCTATCAAGGAGACCATAGAAATGAGTCCTGTATCTGCAGAAGAGCTAGACTATCTCCTGCTTCATCAGGCCAATAACCGTATCTTGGATAAGATGGCTAGAAAAATCGGTGTAGATCGAGATAAGCTTCCCGCAAATATGACCAAGTATGGCAATACTAGTGCGGCAAGTATTCCGATTTTACTTTCAGAGTGTGTAGAAGAAGGGCTCATCCATTTGGATGGTAGCCAAAAAATACTCTTGTCAGGCTTCGGTGGAGGTTTGACATGGGGCACGCTTGTTGTTACAATTTAGGTAATCATGTGGTGAACACATTGTTATAAAAACTATTTATTTTAAAGGAGTCTATCATGGCAGTATTTGAAAAAGTACAAGAAATTATCGTTGAAGAACTTGGAAAAGACGCATCAGAAGTAACACTTGAATCTACTTTTGATGATTTGGAAGCAGATTCATTGGACTTGTTCCAAGTAATCTCTGAAATCGAAGATGCTTTTGATATCCAAATCGAAGCAGAAGACAACTTGAAAACAGTTGGTGACTTGGTTGCTTATGTTGAAGAGCAAACAAAATAATTTATACTCTTCAAAAATCAAATTCAAACCACGTCAGCTTCGCCTTGCCGTACTCAAGTACAACCTGCGGCTAGCTTCCTAGTTTGCTCTTTGATTTTCATTGAGTATTAAATAAACGGAGAAGGAGTAGGGAAACCCGCTCCCTCTTGTTCAGGTAATAGTTTGACAGTCAAAGTATAATATGGTCGAACTATTACCTAAGCAAGACTCATGGAGGTGCTATGAAAACACGTATTACAGAATTATTGAATATTAAATATCCTATCTTTCAGGGAGGAATGGCCTGGGTTGCTGATGGTGACCTAGCGGGTGCTGTTTCAAAGGCAGGTGGTCTGGGTATCATCGGTGGAGGAAATGCTCCCAAGGAAGTGGTTAAGGCCAATATCGATAAGATTAAATCATTAACAGACAAGCCATTTGGTGTCAACATTATGCTTTTGTCTCCATTTGTTGAAGATATCGTTGATCTTGTGATTGAAGAAGGGGTTAAGGTTGTTACAACTGGCGCAGGGAATCCAAGTAAATACATGGAACGATTCCATGAGGCAGGGATTACTGTTATTCCAGTTGTCCCAAGTGTGGCTTTGGCAAAACGCATGGAAAAAATTGGTGCGGATGCCGTCATTGCTGAAGGTATGGAAGCTGGGGGACACATTGGCAAGTTAACAACTATGACCTTGGTTCGTCAAGTTGTAGCTGCTGTTTCAATTCCTGTTATCGCTGCTGGTGGTATTGCAGACGGTGAGGGTGCAGCTGCTGGCTTTATGCTTGGTGCAGAAGCTGTGCAAGTAGGAACTCGTTTTGTAGTTGCTAAAGAATCGAATGCTCATTCAAACTATAAGGCTAAGATTTTAAAAGCTCGTGATATCGACACAACGATCTCAGCACAACATTTTGGACACGCAGTTCGTGCCATTAAAAACAAATTGACTCGTGATTTTGAACAAGCTGAAAAAGATGCCTTTAAACAAGAAAATCCAGACTTAGAAATCTTTGAACAAATGGGCGCTGGAGCCTTAGCTAAGGCTGTTGTCCATGGTGATGTAGATGGCGGTTCAGTGATGGCTGGTCAGATTGCAGGTCTAGTTTCGAAAGAAGAAACTGTTGAAGAAATCTTAAAAGATATTTACTACGGTGCAGCTGAAAAGATTCAAGCAGAAGCTGCTCGTTGGGCAGGAGTTACAAGAAATGACTAAAACAGCCTTTCTATTTGCAGGTCAAGGAGCCCAGTACCTAGGAATGGGACGTGAGCTATACGACCAATATGCTATCGTCAAGGAAACAATCGACAAAGCGAGTCAAGTCTTAGGTTATGACCTTCGGGACTTGATTGACAACGATGAAACAAAGCTAAATCAGACTCGTTACACGCAACCAGCTATTCTAGCTACATCCGTTGCTATCTATCGCCTTTTAAAGGAAAAAGGTTACCAACCTGATATGGTGGCAGGTCTGTCTCTTGGAGAATATTCTGCCCTTGTAGCTAGTGGTGCCTTGGATTTCGAAGATGCAGTGGCTCTAGTTGCTAAACGTGGAGCTTATATGGAAGAAGTGGCACCAGCAGGATCAGGGAAAATGGTAGCTGTGCTTAATACACCGGTTGAAGTAATTGAAAAAGCTTGTCAAGAAGCTTCTCAACTTGGTGTTGTTACTCCAGCTAACTACAATACGCCGAGTCAAATTGTTATTGGTGGTGAGGTAGTGGCGGTAGATCGTGCGGTTCAACTCTTGCAAGAAGCAGGAGCAAAACGTTTAATTCCGCTCAATGTTTCGGGACCTTTCCATACAGCTTTATTGGAATCTGCTAGTCAAAAATTAGCTCAAGTCCTAGAAGATGTTGAGTTTAGTGACTTTGCTTGTCCACTTGTTGGCAATACAGAAGCAAAGGTCATGGAAAAAGAACGAATTACAGAACTCTTGACTCGTCAAGTTAAGGAGCCTGTCCGTTTTTATGAAAGTATTGCAATCATGCAAGAAGCGGGAGTCACTCGTTTTATCGAGATTGGTCCTGGAAAAGTCTTGTCAGGATTCGTCAAAAAGATTGATAAAACAGCTCAACTTGCTAATGTGGAAGATCAAGCAAGTTTACTAGCACTCTTAGAAAATTAGACCAAACTGGTAGAAGTTCTGAAAGGAGAAAAATGAAACTAGAACAGAAAAATGTCTTTATTACAGGCTCAAGTCGAGGAATTGGTCTTGCCATTGCTCATAAATTTGCCAGCTTGGGAGCCAATGTTGTCTTGAATAGTCGTGGTGAAATCTCCGAGGAGCTTCTAGCCGGATTTAAACCATACGGAGTGAAGGTTCTTGCTATTTCTGGTGACGTTTCTGATTTTGCGGACGCAAAGCGTATGGTGGACCAAGCCATTGAAGAGCTGGGTTCAGTTGATGTTTTAGTCAACAATGCTGGGATTACCCAAGACACTCTCCTGCTCAAGATGACAGAAGTAGACTTTGAGAAGGTCTTAAAAGTCAATCTAACGGGTGCCTTCAACATGACGCAAGCAGTATTGAAGCAGATGCTAAAAGCTCGCGAAGGGGCCGTTATCAATATGTCCAGTGTCGTTGGTTTGATGGGTAATATCGGTCAAGCAAACTACGCCGCTTCTAAGGCTGGTCTAATTGGATTTACCAAATCAGTAGCGCGTGAGGTTGCTAATCGTAATGTGAGAGTAAATGCTATTGCGCCAGGGATGATTGAATCGGATATGACCGCTGTCTTGACAGATAAAGTAAAGGATGCCATGTTGGCACAAATTCCGATGAAACAGTTTGGACAAGCAGAGCAGGTGGCTGATGTGACAGCCTTTCTTGCTAGTCAAGATTATCTAACAGGACAAGTAATTGCAATTGATGGTGGACTAACCATGCAATAAGAGTTAAAATAGAGGTAGAAGAATGAAACTGAATCGAGTAGTAGTGACAGGTTATGGAGTGACATCTCCAATCGGAAACACACCAGAAGAATTTTGGAACAGCTTAAAAACTGGTAAGATTGGAATTGGTGAAATTACTAAGTTTGATCATAGTGAATTTGCGGTGCATAATGCGGCAGAAATCAAAGATTTTCCTTTTGACAAATATTTTGTAAAAAAAGATACCAACCGTTTTGATGACTATTCTTTGTATGCCTTGTATGCAGCACAAGAAGCCGTTAATCATGCAGGTCTTGATGTAGAAGCTCTGGATAAGGATCGCTTTGGTGTTATCGTTGCTTCAGGTATCGGTGGAATCAAGGAAATCGAAGATCAAGTCATCCGCCTTCATGAAAAAGGTCCAAAACGTGTGAAACCGATGACCCTTCCAAAAGCTTTACCAAATATGGCCTCAGGAAATGTTGCTATGCGCTTTGGTGCTAATGGTATTTGTAAATCTATCAATACTGCTTGTGCTTCTTCAAATGATGCAATTGGGGATGCCTTTCGTTCCATCAAGTTTGGTTACCAAGATGTTATGCTAGTTGGTGGTTCTGAGGCTTCTATCACTCCATTTGCCATTGCTGGTTTCCAAGCCTTAACAGCTCTTTCAACAACAGAGGACCCAACTCGTGCTTCTATTCCATTTGATAAGGATCGTAATGGATTTGTCATGGGTGAAGGTTCAGGGATGTTGGTTCTTGAGAGCTTAGAACATGCTGAAAAACGCGGAGCAACTATCCTAGCTGAAGTTGTTGGTTACGGGAACACTTGTGATGCTTACCATATGACTTCACCACATCCAGAAGGCCAAGGGGCTATTAAAGCTATCAAACTTGCCTTGGACGAAGCTGAGATTACACCAGACCAAGTAGCCTATGTCAATGCTCATGGTACATCAACTCCTGCTAATGAAAAAGGAGAGAGTGGTGCTATCATAGCAGTTCTTGGTAAGGAAGTACCTGTATCTTCAACCAAGTCATTTACTGGACACTTGCTCGGTGCAGCTGGTGCAGTTGAAGCCATTACAACAATTGAAGCAATCCGTAACAACTATGTACCGATGACAGCTGGAACTACTGAATTGTCAGACTATATTGAAGCAAACGTTATTTATGGACAAGGCGTGGAACGTGAAATTCCTTATGCTATCTCAAATACCTTTGGATTTGGTGGGCATAATGCAGTCCTTGCTTTCAAACGTTGGGAGAATAAGTAAAGATGAATTTAAATGAAATCAAAGACTTGATGGCGCAATTTGACCAGTCAAGCTTGAGAGAATTTTCTTATAAAAATGGAACGGATGAGTTGCTTTTCAGTAAAAATGAAGCAAAATTTATCTCAGAAACAAGTCCAGCACCTCAACCAGCGGTTTCAGTAAGTGAATCTACACTTGCACCACAAACTCCAACTACAACACCAGTTGTAGAAGCAGTTTCAGAATCAGGTGCTAGTGAATCTGAAGCTGAAGGGGACCTTGTAGAAAGTCCACTTGTCGGAGTTGCTTACTTGGCTGCCGGACCAGACAAATCTAATTTTGTTTCAGTCGGTGATACTATTAAAAAAGGCCAAACCTTGGTCATCATCGAAGCCATGAAGGTCATGAATGAAATTCCAGCACCTAAAGATGGTGTCGTAACAGAAATTCTTGTTGAAAATGAAGAAATGGTTGAGTTCGGGAAAGGCTTGGTACGTATCAAATGATTGATATTCAAGAAATTAAAGAAGCTTTGCCTCACCGCTATCCTATGCTCTTAGTGGATCGTGTCTTAGAAGTTAGTGAAGATACAATCGTTGCCATTAAAAATGTAACGATTAACGAACCTTTCTTCAATGGACACTTCCCAGCTTACCCTGTGATGCCAGGTGTACTAATCATGGAAGCCTTGGCTCAGACAGCAGGTGTTTTGGAATTGTCTAAACCTGAAAACAAAGGGAAGTTAGTCTTCTATGCTGGTATGGACAAAGTTAAATTTAAGAAGCAAGTTGTTCCTGGTGATCAGCTTGTCATGACAGCAACGTTTGTCAAACGTCGTGGCACAATCGCCGTAGTAGAAGCGAAGGCAGAAGTAGATGGTAAGCTTGCAGCAAGTGGTACTCTGACCTTTGCTATTGGAAACTAGGGAGGTTTTCCATGTTTCGTAAGATTTTAATTGCCAATCGTGGTGAAATTGCTGTTCGTATTATTCGTGCGGCACGAGAGTTAGGAATCGCAACAGTCGCTGTCTATTCGACTGCTGACAAGGAAGCTCTCCACACGCTTTTGGCTGACGAGGCTATCTGTATCGGCCCTGGGAAGGCTACAGAATCTTATCTGAACATCAATGCCATCCTATCAGCTGCGGTCTTGACTGAAGCTGAAGCTATTCACCCTGGATTTGGTTTTTTAAGTGAAAATTCCAAATTTGCAACTATGTGTGAAGAAGTCGGTATCAAATTTATCGGGCCATCAGCTCGTGTAATGGATGTCATGGGGGATAAAATTAACGCCCGTGCTCAAATGATTAAGGCAAACGTGCCTGTCATTCCAGGATCAGATGGTGAAGTTCATACTGCAGAAGAGGCGCTTGTTGTTGCCAAAAAAATTGGTTATCCAGTTATGCTGAAAGCTTCAGCTGGAGGTGGTGGTAAAGGGATTCGTAAAGTTGAAAAGGCAGAAGACCTTGTATCAGCCTTTGAAACAGCCTCTAGTGAAGCTAAAGCAAACTTTGGTAACGGGGCTATGTACCTCGAGCGCGTGATTTATCCTGCTCGCCACATTGAGGTACAGATTCTTGCTGACCAGATGGGACATGTGATTCACCTAGGTGAACGTGACTGTTCGCTTCAGCGGAATAACCAAAAAGTTTTAGAAGAAAGTCCTTCCATTGCGATTGGGAAAACCCTTCGTAATGAAATTGGTGCAGCGGCAGTCCGTGCGGCGGAATCTGTTGGTTATGAAAATGCGGGGACCATTGAATTCCTACTAGATGAAGCAAGTGGTAAATTCTACTTTATGGAGATGAATACACGTGTCCAAGTGGAACATCCAGTAACCGAATTTGTTTCTGGTGTGGATATTGTCAAGGAACAAATCCGTATTGCGGCAGGTCAACCTTTGACTCTGAAACAAGAAGATATTGTTCTAAAAGGACATGCTATTGAGTGCCGTATCAACGCAGAAAACCCAGCCTTTAATTTTGCACCAAGTCCTGGTAAGATTACCAATCTTTATCTCCCAAGTGGTGGTGTTGGCTTGCGCGTAGATTCTGCAGTTTATCCAGGTTACACTATTCCACCCTACTATGATAGTATGATTGCTAAGATTATTGTTCATGGGGAAAATCGTTTTGATGCACTCATGAAAATGCAAAGAGCTCTTTATGAACTCGAAATTGAAGGGGTCGTCACCAATGCTGATTTTCAACTCGATTTGATTTCAGATCGTCGTGTGATAGCAGGGGACTACGATACTTCCTTCTTGATGGAAACTTTCTTACCACACTATCAAGAAAAAGAATAATGTAATACTCTTCGAAAATCTCTTCAAACCGCGTCAGCTTCGCCTTGGATTATATATGTGACTGACTTCGTCAGTCTTATCTACAACCTCAAAGCAGTGCTTTGAACAACCTGCGGCTAGCTTCCTAGTTTGCTCTTTGATTTTCATTGAGTATAAAAATAGTATAAGACTGAAAAGGGGGATGTATGGCTCTATTTAGTAAAAAAGATAAATATATTCGAATTAATCCCAATCGTTCGACTGTAAATCAACCTCAGATCAAGCCAGAGGTTCCAGATGAGCTCTTCTCCCAATGTCCAGGTTGCAAATATACGATTTACCAAAAGGACTTGGGGAGTGAGCGTATATGCCCTCACTGTGGCTATACCTTCCGTATATCGGCTCAAGAGCGTTTAGCCTTGACCATTGATATGGGTACTTTTTTAGAAATGTTTAAAGGGATTGAAACTCAGGATCCTCTGAATTTTCCAGGTTATCGTAAAAAGTTGGCCTTGATGCGCGAAAAAACTGGTCTTGATGAGGCTGTTGTTACAGGAACTGCCCTCATCAGAGGAGAAAAGGTTGCCCTTGGTATCATGGATTCTAACTTTATAATGGCATCCATGGGGACAGTTGTTGGTGAAAAAATTACCCGCTTATTCGAATTTGCCACAGATGAGAAATTGCCAGTCGTCTTGTTTACGGCTTCTGGTGGAGCACGTATGCAAGAAGGAATTATGAGCTTGATGCAGATGGCTAAAATCTCTGCAGCAGTCAAACGCCATTCCAATGCAGGTCTCTTTTATCTGACAATCCTTACTGACCCGACAACTGGAGGTGTAACAGCTTCCTTTGCTATGGAAGGGGATATCATCTTGGCAGAACCGCAAAGTCTGGTTGGTTTTGCTGGACGCCGTGTGATTGAAAATACGGTAAGGGAAGACTTACCAGAGGATTTCCAGAAGGCAGAGTTTCTTCTAGAGCATGGCTTTGTAGATGCAATTGTAAAACGGCGAGAATTGCCAGATATGATTGCTCGATTAGTAAGGTTGCATAAGGGGGATTGTTGATGAATATAGCGAAAATCGTCAGAGAAGCACGTGAACAAACCCGCTTAACTTCCTTGGACTTCGCAACAGGAATTTTTGATGACTTTGTGGAGCTACATGGGGATCGCTCTTTCAGAGATGATGGTGCTGTTATTGGTGGTATCGGATGGTTGGGAGAACAAGCGGTAACTGTTGTCGGAATCCAAAAAGGTAAAAGTTTACAAGATAATCTTAACCGTAACTTTGGACAACCCCATCCAGAAGGCTATCGCAAGGCACTTCGTTTGATGAAACAAGCTGAAAAATTTGGCCGACCAGTTGTAACCTTTATCAACACTGCGGGAGCCTATCCTGGTGTAGGAGCAGAAGAACGGGGTCAAGGTGAAGCTATTGCCCGTAACCTCTTTGAAATGAGTGATTTAAAAGTTCCCATCATTGCGATTATTATCGGTGAAGGTGGATCTGGTGGTGCCCTTGCCCTTGCTGTAGCAGACCGTGTTTGGATGCTTGAAAATTCCATCTATGCCGTACTGAGTCCTGAAGGATTTGCTTCTATCTTATGGAAAGATGGAACTCGCGCCATGGAAGCAGCTGAGTTGATGAAAATCACCTCGTATGAGTTGTTGGATATGCAAGTTGTAGATAAGGTCATTTCTGAAGTTGGTCTTTCAAGCAAAGATTTAATCAAGCAAGTGAAGGAACAACTCCAAGCAGAACTCGATGTACTTGGTAAACTTCCGCTAAATCAACTCATTGAAGAACGTTACCAACGCTTTAGAAAATATTAAAAAGAAAGAGAGTGGGACAGAAATCGGTAATTCGTTAGAATTCGATTTCGTCGTCCCACCTCCGCACAGTTGAGTAGGGCTGTAAAAGCTGATGAAATCAGCGTAGAAGAGCCCACTCAACCACTGCGTCTTGCTCGACAATCCAAAGACAATTGAGAGGCAAGGACTTTTGTCCCAGCCTCTTTTTGGTTTCTATAAAAAAGACATTTCAGGATTAAGAATTGACAGTTGAGGAAATAACTGCTAAAATAATCAAAAAAATATGTATAATGAACATATAGGCTTAGAAACATATCATTTAAGAAGCTACTTGACAGATATATTTACAGTTCTTTCGTTTGAAGAGTTAGAGCAAGTTTCAGGTGGTGGTATGATTTGGATGTTTGATGAAAGAATTTGGACTTGACCTAGTATAGCAACAAATCAGAAAACTATACTTGCTGATGTGACTAGACGTGGTTCTGGTGTTGGCTATTGATAAGTTAAAGGAGTGAGTATGAAAAAACTAGGGCATTTGGGAGTCTTTGTCTTACTGGTATTTCTATCGGTTTATCTACCAGAGTTAGGGATTATGTATCTGACTAAGTTTTTAGGATGGGGGATAGATGGCTATTCTATCTTTTTAACAGTTGAAGTAACAGCTCTTTTGCTATTATTTATCTACTGGCTCAAAAAGAAAGAGATGCTCTATATTTTTGAAAATAAGGGTTCAAAGAAGTCAAGATTCTTTTACCTTGTAGTTGGTTTAGTGGCTACTTATTTTGATCGTCAATTGGTCGATGCTTTTCAGTTACAGTTTCATCATCTAATTGATAACAAGTATATCTTTCAAGACCTTCTTTCGGTCCTATACTCCAATGGGCAAGCAACTTTTCTATCAACTGTTCTCAGTTTTAGTTTAACAGTAGTCGTCGGACCTATATTGGAGGAACTGATTCATAGAGGGTACTTTATGAATACCTTTTTCCCCCAGTCCAAGTACTATCTGGATGTTATCCTATCTGCTCTTATCTTTGGACTTTGTCATTTAATCCTAACTCACCGAGATCCTATTAGTTTGATCATTTATAGTTTAGGCGGTCTCTTCTATGCCCTTGTCTACCGTTGGACAAAGAACCTGAAAATTACAATCCTATGCCATAGTTTTTTCAACTTTCTTATTTATGCAAAGCCCATCTGGATTTTTGTTTATAATTTTATCTATTATCGTTTTTTAAGATAGTAGTAATAAGAAAAGTGTTTGGCAGAAGTCAAGCACTCTTTTGATTCTTCCCCAAAGAAAGTTAGCTCTCTCTTTTAAGTGATTAAGAGATGCTTCAACAGTAAGGTATACATTTCGGGATTAAGAATTGGCAGTTGAGGAAATAGATATGAGTGTGGTCAAAAAATATGTATATTATATAATAAGAAATGATAATCTGATGGACTAGTCACTAGGCTAGGAAGAAAGAATGAAAAAATTTCAGATGCCCTATTCTACTACTTTAAAAGCGTTATTGAGGTATAGTAGTAAATTGGAGAGTTGACTAGTCATTGAGAAGATCTGTAGATTTGGTAATTTTGTTGATTAGAAAGAAGTAATGATGAACAAACTAAGACAACTTGGAGTGTTTTTGCTGATTAGTTTCCTATCTACCTATTTACCACAAACGATTGGTTTGTATATGACAATCATTTTAGGTCTAGGTATAGATAGCTATTCTATTATTTTAACAATGGAGTTAGTGCTGAGTCTTTTTCTTTTAGTTTGGTGGTTACAAAGGAAAAAAATGCTCTTTGTCTTTGAAAAAAAGAGTTGGAACTGGTCAACGATCTTTTACTTGCTTGCATGTTATGTGGTGAATCAAGTTTTAGGTCGCTTTTGGGAACGCTATGCTCATTTGATTGATTACAAGAATATTCATGATTACCTTTATACAATGGTGCTTTCTAATGGACGACCAACTTTTTTATCGACTGTTCTTAGTTTTATCTTAGTAGTCATCATTGGTCCTATTTTGGAAGAGACGCTTGATCGTGGGTATTTTATGAATACCTTTTTTCCAAAGTCCAAGTATTATCTGGATGTCATCTTCTCAGCTCTTATCTTTGGACTCAGTCATTTGATCCTAACTCACCGAGACCCAATTAGTTTATTATATTATAGCCTGATTGGTCTCTTTTTCGCTATTGTCTATCGTTATACATCTAATCTACGATTGACCATTCTTTGTCATTGTTTGTTCAACTTTTTCAACCACGCTAAACCTATTTGGATTTTTGTTTATAATTTTATCTATTATCGGTTTTTTAGATAGTGCTAGTAATAAGAAAATAAAAAAGTGTTTGACTCAAATCAAACACTTTTTTTATACTTAATCTTCTTCTGTCACAAATTGACTGAGGAGTCCGTTGATAAAACGGGCTGATTTTTGATCTGAAAAGCTTTTAGCAAGCTCAATGGCTTCGTTAACAGCTACGAGTTGAGGAGTGTCAAATGAAGTAATTTCAAAAACTCCTAGGCGTAGTAAATTCTTTTCTACCAAAGTCAGACGATCGATGGTCCAACCAGTTTTCAAATGTTGAGTGATTTGTTTATCCAGATCATCCTTTTTAGCTTGGACACCAGAAACGAGCTCCACAAGGAAGTTAGGAAGTTGCACATCTGTATCTTCGCGATCATGTGTGTAGGCGAAGCGACAAGCAGTTTCTAGATCTGAACCAAATTCAAGACTCATCAAAGCTTGGAAAGCACATTTACGTAGCTCACGTCTTGATTCTAATAATGGACTAGTCATTGAGGAAGTCCTCGTCGAATAAGTCTTTCAATTCTGGTTTTGGTGTTTTATCTGGAACGATACCTGCAACGTGAATGTTGACAGCAGAGATTTCAACATCAGCCATATTGCGGACAGCATCCTTAACAGCTTTCTGGATAGCCATAGCAACCTTAGGAACTTTGACACCGTACTCTAGGTAGAGATAGATATCAGCTGTGAGCTCATCGTTTGCTTCTTTTAGATATACGCCACGACCAAGAGAAAGTTTTGAAAGGGTGTCAGATACTGATTTGTTTGAAAAAGAGTGTACGCCTTCAACTTTCGCAGTTGCAATAGCAATGATTTTTTCAAGTACACGTGGGGCGATGACGATTTCGCCAAGTTGTTCTTCAATTCCCATAGAATGACCTCTTTCTAGTTTCTAGAGATTAGGCGCGAGAAACGTAAGTTCCTTCTGCAGTGTTGATAATCAATTTTTGACCTGCTTCAATGAAGTCTGGAACGTTCACGACAAGACCAGTTTCCATTGTTGCTGGTTTACCAGAACCGGTAACAGTAGCACCTTTGATAGATGGTTGTGTTTCAGCAACTGTCAATTCAACAGTAGTTGGTACAGTCACACCGATTACTTCAGTTCCGTAGAATTGGATTTTTACATCTGAGTTTTCAAGGATGTAAAGCAATTCGTTTTCAACATTCACAACAGGAATTTCGTATTGGTCGTACGTTTCTGTGTTCATGAAGTAAGCTGTGTCGTCCATTTTGTACAAGTATTGAGCTGGAACTGTTTCAATGATCGCTTGCTCAAATTTTTCTTCTGGGCGGTAGCTTGTTTCAAAAGTTGAACCAGTACGGACATCACGCAATTTCATACGCATGATAGTGTTTCCTTTACCTGGTTTGTGGTGGCTAGCTTCCAAAACGCGGATCAATTTTCCTTCAGCTGTTTCAAAAGTCATACCAGCCTTTAGTTTACTTGCTTCAATCATGTTTTTACCTCTTTTATAAATATTATTACTCTTCATTTTACCATAAAATCTTCTGGAAATAAAGCCAAAATAGTTATTGGGAGATGGTAGAGGAGAAAAAGAATATTGCCTAGTCAGGTGGAGGGGTTAATGTTAAAGAGTATCCACTATATTTCTTCTTATACTCAATGGAAATCAAAGAGCAAACTAGGAAGCAAGCCGCAGGCTGCTCAAAACACTGTTTTGAGGTTGGGGATAGAACTGACGAAGTTAGTAACCATATATACGGTAATGTGACGCTGACGTGGTTTGAAGAGATTTTCGAAGAGTATTATATTTCAAAAGGCCGAAGTAAGCTTACTCCGACCTGTTAGTATTGTCTTAAAAAGATTGATTTTTATTCTGGTTCTACCAAAATTTTAATTTGTGACTTATCTTGAGTTAATTCGATAAAGCCTTCTTCGACGATATTTTCCAATTTAATTTTCTTAGTAACTAATTTTTCAGCAGAGAAGTAGCCTTGTTCCATCAATTCTAATACTTTAGGGAAGATATGACGATAAGCAATGATTCCTTTTAGTGTCTTTTCTTGGATTGCAAATTCATTCGGATTAATATTTGCTTCTCGTTCCCAGATAGAGACCACCATGCACTCACCTGCTTTATGTACGGCAGCTAAGGCTTGTCCTAAAACTACTGGCACACCCGTTACTTCATAAGAAACATCTACACCACCGTTTGTTAAACGATGAATAGCTTCAACAGCTGTTTCACCTTCTTCCGGACGGACAACGATAGCTCCTAACTCTTCAGCTTTTGCTTGACGTTCAGGTGATAGTTCAACAGCATAAATCTTAGAAGCACCCGCTGCACGAAGGGCTTCTACAATTAAGAGACCAATCGGACCTAAGCCAAAGACAGCAGCAGTATCACCAGCTTTTAGTGCTGATTGACGAACTGCATAAACTGCAACAGCAGCTGGCTCAGTGAGAGCAGCTTGCTCATAGCTTAAGCTATCTGGAATGACATGTACTAAGTCACCGTCTAAAACACAATATTTGGCAAATCCACCGTCTGCAGCCAAACCGACAAAATTAAGGTTTGGATCCAAATTATAATTACCAACTAAGTTATTCTTAGCTAGAATTGGTTCTACAGCAACACGATCACCAACTTTAACACGAGTAACATCGCTTCCGACTTCTACAATTTCACCAGAAAATTCGTGTCCCAGTGTTACTGGTGCTTTTTGACCAGAATAGACATGTTCTTCTGTTGGGATGAAGATAGGGCCATCTAAAAATTCGTGGAGGTCAGTACCACAAATTCCTGTGAATTTAACAGCAACTTTTACTTGGTGCGGAAGTACCTCAGGGACTTCTACTTCTTGAATACGAACATCTTTTGCTGCATGCCAGCGAGCTGCTTTCATTGTAGCCATATGAATAACTCCTTATTGTTGCGATTTTTAGTTTTCCTTTTAGGAAACTTTACATGTAACATTGTAAACGCTTTCCTTGTATTTGTCAAGAAAAACCAACCTCAGGGCTGGTTTCTTTTACATATTAATCTTCTTTTAACTTAGCCAATTCTTGGGCAAGTAGCTTGAGGGCGACTTGTGGGTTGGCTTGGCCTTTGGTTGCTTTCATAAGGAATCCAGTAAATGCTTTGTCTGCATTACGTTTTCCTGACTTGAAGTCGGCAACTGCAGCTTCGTTATCTGCAAAGACTTGGTGGATGATTGGAATCAAGACATCAGGATCTGAGATTTGAACCATGCCTGCTTTTTCAACGAATTCACGAGCTCCACCGCCATTTTTGGCTAGATGGACAAAGACTTTCTTGGCAATCTTAGATGAGATAGTTCCGTCTTCGATGATGGCAATCATTTCAACCAAGTTTTCTGGAGTCAACTCGATTTGTTCAAGTGTCTTGCCTTCGGCATTCAAGAATTGAGCAACTTCTCCTTGGAGCCAGTTAGAGACTTGCTTAGCATCGCCACCAAGGGCGACAGCTTTTTCAAAGAAGTCAGAAGTGACCTTGTTCGCCGTCAACTGGCTAGCATCGTAGTCTGACAAGCCGAGGTCAGAGACGTAGCGCGCACGGCGTTCTTTTGGAAACTCTGGCAACTCCGTACGAATTTCTTCAATCCACTCATCAGAGATTTCAAAGAGTGGTAGGTCTGGCTCTGGGAAGTAGCGGTAGTCTGCAGCCCCTTCCTTGACACGCATGAGGATGGTTGCCTTGTTCGCTTCATCATAACGGCGTGTTTCTTGGCGGATTTGACCACCTGAGCGAAGGATTTCAGCTTGGCGTTGGACTTCGTATTCAAGACCCTTGCGAACGTTTGAGAAGGAGTTGAGGTTCTTCAATTCAGTCTTGGTACCGAATTTTTCTTGACCATAAGGACGAAGCGAGATGTTGGCATCCACACGCATAGAACCTTCTTCCATCTTAACGTCAGAAATGCCAGCGTATTGGATAACCTCCTTGAGGGCTGTTAGATAAGCATAAGCTTCTTCTGGTGAACGCATGTCGGCTTCAGATACGATTTCAATCAAAGGCACCCCTTGGCGGTTGAGGTCAACATAAGAGTAACCATCTGTACCGTGTGTGTTCTTACCAGCGTCCTCCTCTAGGTGAGCACGCTCGATACCGATTTTCTTAGTTGTTCCGTCTTCTAGTTCCACTTCAATCCATCCATTGTAACCAATTGGCTCATCAAATTGAGAAATTTGATAGGCTTTAGGATTATCAGGATAGAAGTAGTTTTTGCGATCAAAGTGCATCTTCTTATGGATGTCCATGTTAAGAGCGAGTGCAGCCTTGATACCAGCATCGACAACACCTTTATTGAGAACTGGTAGTACGCCTGGGAAAGACCAGTCAATCACGTTAGTGTTGGCATTTTGGTCATTTCCAAAGTGAGCAGAAGTAGGTGAGAAGATTTTTGAATTGGTGTTGAGCTCTACGTGGACTTCAAGTCCAATGACTGTTTCAAAGTTCATTAATTATCACCTCCAAAAATCACGGGTTGTTGTCTGTGGTAGTCTGTTGTTGCTTCAAAAGCAGCAGCAGCTTGGTAGATAGTTTCTTCTGAATACTTAGGACCAATCAATTGGAGTCCTACTGGTAGACCTTGAACAAATCCTGCAGGAATTGAAATCCCAGGAAGACCAGCCAAGTTGACAGGGATGGTCAAAAGGTCAGCCAAGTACATGGCAACTGGATCATGGTTAAGCGAATCTAAGTCATAGGCAACGCTTGGAGCAGATGGACCAAGGATGAGGTCATAATCAGCAAAGACTTTTTCGAAATCTTGGATGATGAGGGTACGGACCTGTCCAGCTTTCTTGTAGTAGGCATCATAGTAACCTGATGAAAGACTGAAAGTACCAAGCATGATACGGCGTTTCACCTCTTCACCGAAACCTTGGCTACGGCTGTTTACATAGATTTCATCAAGATTAGTTGCATCTTCTGCACGGTAGCCGTAACGAATACCGTCAAAACGTTGTAAGTTTGATGAAGCTTCTGATGAAGCGATGATGTAGTAGACTGCCACACCGTATTTAGAGTGAGGAAGGCTCACTTCTTCAACGATAGCACCAAGTTTTTCAAAGTGTTTAGCAGCGTTCAGAATGGTTTCCTTAACTTCTGGGTCAATCCCTTCGCCAAGATATTCTTTAGGCAAAGCGATTTTCATGCCCTTGATGTCTAGACCGATTTTTGAAGTAAAGTCGGCAATTCGGACAGGAGCAGAAGTAGAGTCTTTGGCATCTTCGCTGGCAATCGCATTGAGCAAGAGGGCATTTTCCTTAACAGTAGGAGCAAAAGGTCCAATCTGGTCTAATGAGCTACCAAAGGCAATGAGACCGAAACGAGAAACTGTTCCGTAGGTTGGTTTGAGACCAACGATCCCGTTGAAGGCAGCTGGTTGGCGGATAGAACCACCAGTATCAGAACCAAGTGACAAGCGGACTTGTCCTGAGGCTACAGCTGCAGCAGAACCACTTGATGATCCACCAGGAACCTTGGTCTGGTCCCAAGCATTTTTAGTGGCACCGTAGTAAGAAGTCTCACCTGATCCACCCATGGCAAACTCGTCCATGTTAGTTTTCCCAACAACAATCATGCCCTTAGCTTTTGCATTGGCAACAGCTGTCGCATCAAAGATTGGCTCGTAGTTATAAAGCATTTTTGAGGCTGCAGTTGTTAGGATGCCGTCTGTAGAGATATTATCCTTAACAGCTAGCGGAATTCCTGAAAGGATATTGTCAGCGTCAATTCCAGTCTCATCAATAGCCTTGGCTTGAGCAAGAGCTTGGTCCTCAGCGATAGTGACAAAGGCATTGATAGCCTCTTCACGCGCCTTGATATCTTCAATCGTCGCTTGCGTTAGTTCGGTTGCAGAAATTTCCTTAGATACAAGGAGGTTGTGCAACTCTTCAATCGTTTTATTGTTAAAAGTCATTAGGCATCTCCTCCATCATCCAGGATAGCTGGTACCTTGATATAGTAGTTATCTTTTTCAGGTACATTTTTAAATAAGCGATCACGGTCAGTTCCTTCTTCGGCTACGTCTGGGCGAAGAACGGTCTTACGATCTGCCATGGTAGTCGTTGGTTCAACACCAGTAGTGTCGACTTCACCGAGCAATTCGACCATATCAACAATCTTAGACAAGGTTGTCGCAAACTCAGCAGTTTCTTCTTCTGAGAATTTTAATTTTGAAAGATTGGCAACGTGAGTTACCTCTTCTTGCGTAATTTTCATCTGGTATCCTTTCGTGAAATGATGATTATTTATCTGTTCTATTTTACCATATTTTCCTATAAATAAGGTGAGCTAAGCTGAAAAGAAATAGAAATTGAAAAAAGGTTTTTTATTCGATATAATGGTTGAAATTATAGGAAAGACTAACAGTCGTTTTAAGTTGGCAAGTAAGATTGATGATTGACCAAATTAAAACACTTTAGGGGTGAAATATGACAATTTGGGAATTACTTTTTACCAGTAAAAAAACAGTCCCTCCTCATTTGGGGCCATGGTACATTTTGTTGCCGATTTCTCTGCTAGTTATAACAGTTTTATCAATTCGCTATGCAAACTCTAAACCTTATCGAGATTTTTGGTATTGGGGTCAATTGATTCAATTGCTGATTATCAACGCTTGGTATATTTCAGCGCATCTACCCTTGTCTGAGGCCCTCCCTTTTTACCATAGTCGTATGGCTATGTGGATGATTCTTTTGGCCCCTAATAAGACTTTTTTTAAACAATATTTTGCCTTGGTCGGAGTCTTTGGTTCGATCATGGCCTTGGTTTATCCAGTCTTTTATCCTTTTCCTTTTCCTCATGTTTCCTCGGTTAACAATGTTTTCGGCCACTGGGCCCTCTTAGCAAACTGCTTGATTTATCTTGTCAAATACTATCAAGTTCAAAATAGGGATATTTGGAAGATTTGCCAGATGACTCTTGGAGTCAATGCTATCATTTTTCTAGCCAACCTCTTGACAGGAGGGAATTATGGCTTTATGAGCAAGCCACCTGTGATTGGTGATCATGGTAGCTTGCTTAACTATCTCATCGTAACCAGTTTGATGACAGGGATTCTCGTCTTCATTAATCAACTTGTTAAATGGAAACATAAGAATAGTTAGCGAACAAATGAATTAATTATTTTAAGGAGATTTTATGCATCATTTTATTACAAGAACCCAAACCACACCACCGCCTATTCCGATTTTTTGGTACGGTGTCATGATAGGCCTTCTTGCCCTGTCTATTTATGCTTCTCTTACTTACTACAAAAATCCCAAATTTGTTCGATTATTTAAGTGGATTCAAATAGCGCAACTGCTAGCTCTTTACACTTGGTATATTGGTTTTAGCATTCCATTTTCAAATAGTCTGCCTCTTTACCATTGCCGTTTGGCCATGTTTGCAGTAGTTTTCTTGCCAGATAAATGGAAAACCAAGCAGTATTTTGCCCTTATGGGAGCTAGTGGAGCAGTATTTGCTTTGGGCTATCCGGTTTTTGATCCATATGATTTCCCGCATATTACCAGTTTTTCATTCCTGATTGGGCATTATGCTCTCTTGGTCAATTCCTTGGTCTATCTCATGAATCACTACGATAAAAACCTACTTAAAAAGTATCGCATTATCGCCTACACTTTTGTTCTCAACCTTTTCCTAGTTGGAGTCAATCAAGTAACAGGTGGGAATTACGGGCTTTTGAATACCACGCCATTTATTCCAGATGCCCCTATATGGATCAAGTATCTTCTGGTTTCAATCATTCTTTCCTCAGTCTTGGTGCTCTTTGATATTTTGTTTAAAAAACGTTGGGAAAAGAAAATTGCTCTAGAAAAAATTAAATTTTGAAGAGATTGTAACTAGCGATACAAAATAAATATTGAATAAAAGAATCTTATGAGCAGGTCTAGTATCTTAGCCTGCTTTTCTTTTATAAGCAATTGAAAAACTCTCTAAAATCCGATATAATGGAGTGTTGAAAGGAATGTTAGAGTCCGATGTAAAAAAGAATGCTTATAAATTGAAATAATAAAAAAGTAGAAAGAAAGAGAACTTATGACTATTCAAGAAGAAATTAAGAAACGCCGTACCTTTGCCATCATCTCTCACCCGGATGCGGGGAAGACAACCATTACTGAGCAGTTGCTCTACTTTGGAGGAGAGATTCGTGAGGCTGGTACTGTAAAAGGAAAGAAAACAGGGACTTTTGCCAAATCTGACTGGATGGATATTGAGAAACAACGTGGGATTTCGGTAACCTCATCTGTCATGCAGTTTGACTATGATGGCAAGCGCGTGAATATCCTAGATACACCAGGGCACGAGGACTTCTCTGAAGATACTTATCGGACATTGATGGCGGTGGATGCTGCGGTCATGGTAGTGGACTCTGCCAAGGGTATCGAGGCCCAAACCAAAAAGTTATTTGAGGTTGTCAAACACCGCGGGATTCCAGTCTTTACCTTTATGAACAAGCTGGACCGTGACGGTCGTGAACCGCTAGATCTCTTGCAAGAATTGGAAGAAGTCTTGGGTATTGCAAGTTATCCAATGAACTGGCCAATCGGGATGGGGAAAGCCTTTGAGGGGCTCTACGACCTCTATAACCAACGTTTGGAACTCTACAAAGGGGATGAACGTTTTGCCAGCCTAGAAGATGGCGATAAACTTTTTGCTAGCAACCCATTCTACGAACAAGTGAAAGAGGATATCGAACTTTTGAATGAAGCAGGAAATGAATTCTCGGAGGAAGCCATTCTTGCAGGTGATTTGACTCCAGTATTCTTTGGATCAGCCTTGACTAATTTTGGGGTGCAGACTTTCTTAGAAACCTTCCTCAAGTTTGCTCCAGAACCTCATGGACACAAGAAAATAGACGGGGAAATTGTTGATCCTTATGATAAGGACTTCTCAGGATTTGTCTTTAAAATCCAAGCCAACATGGACCCTCGTCACCGTGACCGTATCGCCTTTGTTCGTATTGTATCGGGTGAATTTGAGCGTGGTATGAGTGTCAATCTCCCTCGTACTGGTAAGGGAGCTAAACTTTCTAATGTCACCCAATTTATGGCGGAAAGTCGTGAAAATGTGACCAATGCCGTAGCAGGAGATATTATCGGGGTTTATGATACAGGTACCTACCAGGTTGGAGATACGCTAACTGTTGGGAAAAACAAGTTTGAGTTTGAACCACTGCCAACCTTTACTCCAGAGATTTTCATGAAGGTTTCTCCTAAGAACGTCATGAAACAGAAATCCTTCCACAAGGGAATGGAACAGTTGGTGCAAGAAGGAGCCATCCAGCTTTATAAGAATTACCAAACAGGTGAGTACATGCTAGGTGCTGTTGGACAACTCCAGTTTGAAGTCTTTAAGCACCGTATGGAAGGTGAATATAACGCAGAAGTGGTCATGACACCAATGGGTAAAAAGACAGTGCGTTGGATTAAACCTGAAGATTTAGATGAACGTATGTCTTCTAGTCGAAACATCTTGGCCAAAGACCGCTTTGACCAACCAGTCTTCCTTTTTGAAAATGACTTTGCTCTTCGCTGGTTTGCGGACAAGTATCCAGATGTAGAGTTGGAGGAAAAAATGTAGATCGCCAAAGTTACTTGATTGTGTAACAATCTAAGTAACTAACGCCAAGTTTCTATGGAACTTGGCTAGGCGCTCCACTAGTAAAGTTTTACGAATATTATCGATTCGTAAAACTTTACGTCGTAACAGAAAGGAAGCGAACTAGCTAACTGTCTTACTAACTTCGTTTGGCAAATATAATCGATTTGCCAAACTTCGTGTCGTAATTTAATAAACGGTAACCGTTATGGCAGTTCACCTAAACGCTTCACTAGGCAAAGTCCACGAATAGTTTCGATTCGTGGACTTTTTCGTCGTAATAGTTAGAAAGCGGTCTAGCTACCTGCCTTACTAACTTCGTTTGGCAAATAGAATCGATTTGCCAAACTCCGTGTCGTAGTGAAAAAGAGTATCTGAGTTGGTAACTTACCTTAAAACTATTGCAAAAAGCCAAGAAAATCCCTTCCTTGGCTTTTGTTGTAGCTCGCTATTTAGAATTTTCTTAAAACTCCGTCCCAAATCGGGACGGAGTTTAGGAGGTCTTTTAGGTCGCTAATCGGTAAACAGCTTCAGCATAGATATCCATAGCATGATAGAGATCATCTAAGATTGCATATTCATTTGCTTGGTGTTCTGTTTGCTCTCTTCCTGGGAAGAGGGCGCCAAAAGCGACACAGTTTGGCATCGTACGTGCAAAGGTTGCACCGCCAGATGATAGAGCGGGACTCTTGTCACCAGTTTTTTCTTCATAAACTTGCATGAGAGTAGTGACGAGCATACTATCTCTTGCAACGTAAAGTGGTGCCAGGTAGTCAAATTCATGGTAGCTAAGTTGGTAAGCTTTTGCGCACTCTATCAGCTGATGAACAAGGGCATCCTTGTCTGCAAGGACTGGGATTCGGATATCAATTCGAATCTCAGAACTTTCGGGAGTAATGGTTAAGGCAGCTACATTAAAGGATAAATGTCCAGAAGGCTGGTCGCTGATATCACCAAAGATTCCTTTTCCTTGACCATCTTGACCAACTTCTTTGGCAAGAAATGTAAGTGCAGGATGGGATTGAATGGAATCAAGGACGGTGGCTAATCGAATGACTGCATTAATCCCTTGGCTAGCATCCTTGGCATGCTTAGATAGTCCTAGAACAGTAAGGTTCTGGTCATTTTGTTGATAATCGTAGCCAGCAGATATGAGGCCTGCCTGGATCTGATCCATAAGTGGTCCTTGATAGGTTGCCTTATCAGGGACGACATTGAAAGCTCCACCTACATCTAAGGCGAGTTGTTCTGATCCAGGTCCATGAAGTTTGACCTGAAGGAGCCCTTTTTCTGCATAGGTTAATGGGAACGATGAATCAGGAGCAAATCCCATGCTGGCTTGCTCTTCAATGGCATTATATCTTGCCATACAACGCCAAAGTGTTTCTTCATCAGTGCCAAATATGAACCGAACCCGTTTTTTGAATTGAATTCCTTGGTCAAGCAGGCTTTTGACTGCATAAAGGGCTGCAAGAGAAGGTCCTTTATCATCCTGAGAACCCCGACCATAAACCCTCCCATTTCTGATACTAGCTTCAAATGGAGGAGTTTCCCAGTCTGTCAAATCACCTGCAGGAACTACATCTAGGTGGCAGAGGATGGCAAGGAGATCCCCCTCACCAACTTCTGCATACCCATAATATCCTTGAGGATCAAGGTAGGTTTTAAAACCAAGTTCTTGACATAAGTCCAGCGTTTTTTTCAGGACATCTTGAATTGCTTGACCAAAGGGAGTGCCATTTTCACCTTCATTGAGAACAGAAGGATAAGAGATGATTGTTTTCAAACTTTGAAGAAAATCCTCTTTGATTGATTCTGTAATATAGGATTTCATCCGTATTTCCCTCTTTATTATAAGAATGGCACAAATGTACCTAAGATAAGAAGTAGAATACTTGCAACGACAATGACGATGACGAGTTTTCCAACAAATTTCCACCAAGTTCCAAGGCTGACACGACCAAGAGCAAGAGCACCCATAACAATACCTGAAGTAGGAGTCACAAGGTTAAGGACACCAGATGCAGATTGGTAGGCAGTGACGATAAGGCTTGCTTTAACATTAACGAACTCTCCAAGAGGAGCCATGATACCCATAGTTGCACTAGCAAGACCAGATGAAGAAGGAATGAGGAAGGACATAGGTAGGTAGAAGATATAGGTCAATACGATGAAGATTTGAGGAGAAAGACCTTGAAGGCCAACTTCACCCCAGTGTAGGATGGTTGCAGTAATCATACCATCGTTCATGATAACTTGGATACCACGAGCAACCGCACAAATCAAGGCTACTGAAAGCAAATCTGCAGCACCATTTAGGAAGGTTGAGACAATCTTGCTTTCTTTGAGACCATAGACAACACCGATCAAAATCCCCATAACGGCAAAGAGCATAGCGCCTTCTGGGAAGTACCAGCTACCAAATGGTAGAGCAGATGAACCGATAACTCCTCCAATTACAGGAAGGCCGATTAACCAATTCTTGAAGTCTTCAAATACAGTAACATGCAAATCAACCCAAGGGATGAAACTTGCAATCATAATGATAAAGGTTAATACAAATAAAGCGAGGACATGTTTTTGTTTCTTGCTCAAGGTAGATGGTGCATCATCGTTTTCTGAAACATTAAAGTGTTTGATATCTTCTTCGCGTTGAGCGTAAACGAGTGATTTAGTAGGATCTTTTTGAATCTTTTCTGCATAACGATAGACAAAGTAAGTGCTGATACCTGTCATTACAAACCAGAAGATAACACGGAGAATAACCCCATCCATAGAAGAGATTCCCGCAGTATCAGAGGCGATAACAGTAGCAAATGGATTCAATGTAGATGCCAAACAACCAACTTGAGAACCTAGTAAGATGATGGCTACGGCAGTGATACTGTCAAAACCAACTGCCATCATTACAGGGACAAGAAGGGGATAGAAGGCCATGGTTTCTTCACCCATACCATAGGTAGTTCCTCCAAGTGCGAAGAGGGGCATGAGGATGAGAATCAACATTTTTTCACGGCCCTTGTATTTTTTAACGATGGAGGCAATCCCTACATCGAGTGTACCAGTAGCGTTTACGACACCAAGGAAACCTCCGACCATAAGGATAAAGAAGGCAACGTCGATTGCTGCGCTAGTTGGTTCGTGACCGAGCATGGCACGAATTGGTGCCATAAAGACATCGTAAATCCCTTGAGGATTAGAGTCAACAGTTTGATAGGTACCTGCGATGAGGTTACCTGCTTCATTGGTATCATACTTACCTGCAGGAATGACCCAGGTCAAAAATGCCATAATGGCAATGATGATGATCAAAACAGTGTATGATGAAGGCATTTGAAACCTTTTTTTATTTTCACTCATTTGTTTTTCCTCCTAAACTATGTCACACAGTATAAAAACGAATGATGGTGGCAAGAGTGCTGACTAAACTTTCTTGTAAGGTATCACTAAGAGCTAATCTTTAACGATGATTGTTCCGCTATCAGATTCAATCAAGGCTCCCAAATTGCTGAGGGAAGTGATGACGGCTTTTCCTGCTGGACGATTGGTTACAAAATCAATGGCAGCTTGGATTTTTGGTAGCATACTACCAGGAGCAAATTGCCCCTCTTGGATGTATTCTTGGAGTTGGCTAACAGTTACCTGCTCCAGTTTTTCTTGATTTGGTTTGTTATAGTTGACATAAGCATAATCTACGCCAGTCAAAACGATGAAGAGATCGGCTTCAACCAATTCTGCCAAGCGTTGAGATGCAAAGTCCTTATCAATAACGGCTTCGACTCCCGATAGGTAACCGTTTTCATTTTCGATTACAGGAATACCTCCACCGCCTGCAGCGATAACAACTTGACCTGCGTTTAGCAATGCTCGGATACTATCGATTTCTTTGATGTGAATAGGTTTTGGCGAAGCAACGACTTTACGCCAACCACGACCTGAATCCTCTTTAAAGGTAGCTCCAGTTCGTTCACTTTCTGTTTTGGCATCTTCTTCTGAGTAGAAAGGACCGATTGGTTTGCTTGGGTTAAGAAATGCAGGATCATCTTTGTCCACGACTACTTGCGTTACAACAGACGCAACAGGTTTTTCCAATTTCAAATCAAGCAAAGCATTATCTAAAGCATTTTGGAGCCAAAAACCGATACTACCTTCAGTCATGGCTACGAGTGAGTCTAGAGGGAAGGCTGGATTTTTTTCGGAATCGGCTGCTAGATGTTGGAGAAGCAAGTTACCGACTTGCGGTCCATTTCCGTGTGTGATGATGAGTTCATCACCATTTTGGATTAGTTTTACCAGATGGCGAGCTGTTTCAGCTAGAGCTGCTTCTTGGGCTTGAGCAGATGGATCGGTAGAGAGAATAGCATTCCCTCCAAGAGCGACAACGATTTTACGATGTGACATAAGCGCTCCTTTCTTTAGATGGGCTAAAACCAAGATTTGGTTAAAAGATTGGATTTGGTAGTTGAGAAAGAAGGCTTTCTACAAACGAGCAGAGTTGGAATTCTAGACATGTAAATAACTGGGGAGGCAGTTAATTTTTTGTTATGAGGTTTGGGTTGAATGTTAAGCTAGTAGCTTGAATGTGACTGTTTTCAAATTCCAACTCAATTCTCGTTTCTACTACAAAAAGGGACTGGACTAAAACACTAGTCTCAGCCCCTAAGCTGTTTGTTAATACTCTTCGAAAATCAAATTCAAACCACGTCAGCTTCGCCTTGCCGTATATTTGTTACTGACTTCGTCAGTTCTATCCACAACCTCAAAACTGTGTTTTGAACAACCTGCGGCTAGCTTCCTAGTTTGCTCTTTGATTTTCATTGAGTATAAAGTTAGTATTACACTTTAGGAATATAGAGATTTCCTAGTGTAGCAGCCATAACGGCTTTGATAGTGTGCATACGGTTTTCTGCTTGGTCGAAGTGACGAGCGTACTTGCTGCGGAAGACTTCGTCTGTTACTTCCATTTCTTCTACGCCGAATTTTTCAGCAACATCTTTACCATAAACAGTGTGAGTATCGTGGAATGCTGGCAAGCAGTGTAGGAAAATCAAGTTTTCATTATTTGCTTTCTTAACGAGGTCCATATTGACTTGGTAAGGTTTAAGCATAGCTACGCGTTCTGCGAATTTATCTTCTTCACCCATAGATACCCAAACGTCGGTGTAAAGAACATCTGCCCCCTTAACTGCTTCATCAGCATCTTCAGTGATCAGAACATGAGCGCCACTTTCTTTAGCAAATCCTTCAGCCAATTCAACGATTTCTTTTTCTGGGAAGAGTTCTTTTGGTGAGAAGATGTGGACATTGACACCAAGGATAGCTCCTGTTACAAGAAGACTGTTGGCAACGTTGTTACGTCCATCACCACAGTAAACCAAGGTCAAACCTTCAAGGCGTCCGAAGTTTTCTTGTACTGTCAAATAGTCAGCGAGCATTTGAGTTGGGTGCCATTCGTCAGTTAGACCATTCCATACTGGAACACCTGAGAATTCAGCTAATTCTTCAACCATACGTTGGCTGAAGCCACGGAACTCGATACCATCGAACATACGTCCCAAAACTTTTGCTGTATCTTCAGTAGATTCTTTCTTACCTAGTTGGATATCATTGGCACCTAAATATTCTGGATGTGCTCCAAGATCGATTGCAGCAGTTGTGAAGGCTGCGCGTGTACGGGTAGAAGTTTTTTCAAATAAAAGAGCAATATTTTTACCTGCTAGGTAGTGGTGCTCAATGTTGCGTTTTTTGAGGTCTTTCAAATGAGCAGAAAGGCCAATCAAATATTCGAGCTCTGCACGGGTAAAATCTTTTTCAGCTAGAAAACTTCTTCCTTGAAATACTGAATGTGTCATTCTATAAATCCTTTTCTAACAAGCTTTAATTCTGTTAGCAGGCGCTAAACAGAGAGAGGGAGGGCTTAAATGTCTTCGCGTTCAAATGGCATAGACATACAACGAGGTCCACCACGGCCCCGAACCAATTCACTTCCGCGAATCTTAATCAAGCGAAGTCCGTATTCTTCCAAAATCTTATTGGTCACGGTATTGCGGGCATAAACAACTACCACACCAGGTGCGATGGTCAAAGTGTTGGAACCGTCATTCCATTGTTCACGAGCAGCTGCTACGATATTGCCGCCACCGCAACGGATCAAATGAACTTTTTCTATGCCAAGGTTTTGAGCAAGAAGTTCAGCCAAATCACCTTTTTCTTCAACAATCTTGAGTTTTTCATCTTCATAAGTAACAGAGTAAACATGAAGGTCACCTTCGATTTCAGGGTGAATAGTGAACTTGTCATAGTCTACCATGGTGAATACAGTATCCAAGTGCATGAATTTACGGTTGTTAGCAAATTCGAATGCTATAACTTTCTTGAAGCCAACATTTTTCTTGAAGATGTTAACCAAGAGTTTTTCAATAGAAGCTGCATCTGTACGTTGAGAAATACCTACTGCAAGAACGTCTTTAGAAAGAACTAACTCATCTCCACCTTCGATACGTGTATCTTCTTCACGGTTGTAAACCAATTCAACTTTTCCACCATAGATTGGATGGTGTTTGAAAATGTATTTACCATAAAGAGTTTCACGGTTACGAGTATCTGCATACATGTGGTTGAGGGATACGGCATTACCGATTGTAGCAAATGGGTCTCGAGTGAAGTAGAGGTTTGGCATTGGATCAATAGCAAATGGATAGTCTGACTCAACCAAGTCAGTTAAACCTTTTGCTTCTTCAGGAATTTCTGGCAATTCAGCTTTTTGAACACCAGCCATCGTTTTTTCAACCAATTCTTGGTTGTCTGTAATGCCTTGAAGCAACTCACGAATAGCAGCCTTGGTTTGACGGCCACGGATGTTGGCTTCGTTTAAATATTCCTCGATAAATTGATCGCGGATTTCTGGGGAAGTCAATGATTCAGCAGCCAGCTGCTCTAGGTAGAGAACTTCGATTCCTTCATCACGAAGAGCTTGGGCAAATGCATCATGTTCTCTTTGAGCATCTTCCAAGAAAGGAATATCATCAAAAAGAAGCCTTTCAAGATAGTCCGGCAACAAGTTTTCCAACTCCCTGCCTGGACGGTGCAACATAACTTTTTTCAGTTTTCCAATTTCTGAGAAAACATGAATTGGATGTGAAGACATGTGGATCCTCCTTTTTTCTTGTGTGTACCAAACTGTTTTGGTATCGCTTACATTTTAATATTAACACAATTTAATATGCTTTTCAAGGGAAATGATAAAGCCTAAAAGTCCTAGAAAAGCCTATTTTAAGGGATTTCTTACATTTTTTTATAAGATTATTCATAGACATGTATGTTAATTTAACTTATTTTTATATTCTATAAATTTAATGCATAAAAATATTTTTAAATTTTTTTAAAAAATTTTTTAGAGAAGCTAGATAGAGGCAAATTTTATAAGCTCTAGGAAAATAGAAACAAAAATTCCCTTTGATTATTATGCAAAAAATCAAAGGGAATTGGATATTAGATCTGTTTAGATACCAACATTTTTGAGAAGAATGGTTACAAGAGCAAGCAAGATGAAACTGATGCTATTGAGTACCATATGAACTAAGATGGATAACTCTAGACGTCGTGTACGATAAGCAGTCCAAGTGAGGACGGCAGACATCCAACCATAAATCAAGAAAGAGGGAAGATTTGAAGGCATGTGAGCAAGAAGAAATAGGAACCAACCAATAACATAGCCCAGTTTTTCATAGCCTTGGAAGAGTTTGGTCGGAATAATTCCGCGACAGATGATTTCCTCACAGATAGGTGCGATTAAAACAATGATGAAGAAACTACCAATCAGAGTGCTTTCAGAAACAAGGTTGTTAATAATTTGTTGGTTGGAAGTGGTAGTTTGATTAATGAGTTGTAACCAGATACCCCCGACAAGATTACCGACAAAGATAGTCAAATAACTCAAAACAATACGAGGAACATCAGTAATCGTTAAGAGTTTAGGTTTAAATACCAACAACTTGCTCTTATGGGCACCGTACAAAAAGATGGTGATGACAAGAATCGAAATAAGAGCTACGATAAGTGTTGACCAGATAGGATCGATCTGACTTAGTGCTAGTAGAGCTAGAGTTTGCATAGGGATTTGAGAGAGAAAGATAGCTACTAACAAGATCCCAAACCAAGCGAGTCGTTTACGAAAATCCTTAAAAAAGTTCATTGATGTGTCTCCTAAAAAATTTTATCTAATTATAACATAATTGCTGGATGGATTCTATCTGCTACCATAACAGAAGGATGCAAATGACAAATAGAATATCCCGAATCAAATGGCCGTAAAATGATACATCCTGTCTCAGATTCTTGGGAAATAAAAAACTGAGAAAGAGAGCCCCAAGACCGATGTAAAAAGCGATGGACAAAATGGTGATTGGATTACGTAGGAAGATTAAAATGGAAATAACTAGAATGGAAAAACGTACTTCCTTGCTGCTGGAATTCCTTTGTAATCTTCTCCATTTTTTCAAAGGGAGAAAGGTAACAAGGTCTACTCCAAATAGAAAAAAGAAGGAAGGCAGGATGAGGTCTACGGCTTCTTTTTGAAGTAAGTTGACAGTGACGATACTCTCTGACAGAACAAGTCCAACTCCACAGAGATTGATAATAACCATTATGCTATACAATAAAAAGATAAAGCGATTGCGATCAAGAATGCTATTTGTTTCTTGGTTGTGACTAGATAAATAATGTATAAAGGCACAAGTTCCTGATAAGGCAAATAAGGTCAGTAAAAAATAAAAGCAGGATTGTTTGAGGGCCAGAGAAGTTTCAGACCAAAAGATGCAACTACAAAGTCCAAGTTGGATTAAGGCAAAGAATAAGAGTAGTCGAATTGATTTTGTGACTTTTTCCATAAAGTATCCCCTATATTTTTTCTCATTATAGCTCAAAGATAGAAGGCAATGTGATACATTTCCCCAATTGTCAGATTTTAAGGCTGACTTGTCTTTTAAAACGAAAAAATCCCCCTTCAAGCCATTTTTTGAAGGGAGATTAAATCTTAAGTTAATCGTTTTATCGTTTAGACCAAGTGCGTTTCATAAAGAGCAAGATGATTGGGTAAATTTCAAGTCGTCCCGCAATCATGGCAAATGATAGCAGAATTTTTGAAAAAGGACTAAAGATAGAGAAGCTAGCTGTAGTACCCAAAATAGGCCCGATGTTATTAAAACAACTAAAAACAGCACTGGTAACGATCATCAGATTATTGTTATCTAGACTAATGATGAAGATTAGGCTGAGTAGTATCATGATGTAGATAACGAAGTATTTGAGAATCTTATGTTGGGTATCCTTGTCGATAACTGTTTGGTTGACATGAAGGGTCAAGACACGATGGGGAGACAAGGTAGATAAGACCTGATTTTTAGCAATTTTAGCTAAAATGAGCCCACGAATGATCTTGAGACCACCAGCAGTTGATCCAGCTGAACCTCCGATTGCCATGAGCAAGAGTAGGATAAACTGGGAGAATAAAGGCCAGCTAGTGATAGTGCCATAACCAAAACCAGTGGTGGTAATGATGTTGGATACCTGAAAGAAAGCCATCTCAAAACTTTCAGCCATTCCGTTATAGAGATGCAGTGTATTGAGGGTGATTAAGGCTGTTGAAGTTACTACGATTAGGAGATAAGCTCGAAGCTCTTCATCGAAAAAGAATTCCTTGACACGACGGAGCATAAGATAGTAGTAAAGGTTGAAATTGATCCCGAACATCAAAACACCGATACTTGTCAAATAGGTGATGAGAGAGCTTTGGTAGTGGGCAATACCGTCGTTATAGACAGTGAAACCTCCAGTTCCAGCGGTTCCCATAGCAATAACAAAACTATCGTAGAGTGGCATCCCAGCAAGGTAATAAATAACCACAAAGAGGGCGAACATAGCCAGGTAGAGTATGTAGAGGATCTGAGCTGTGTTTTTAAGCCTAGATACCACTTTACCAAATACTGGGCCAGGAACCTCTGCCTTCATAACTTCTAAGTGGCTATTTTTAGCGTTGTCCATAATCGCTAAAGCAAACACCAGCACCCCCATTCCTCCGATGAGATGGGTAAAGCTACGCCAGAATAGAAGAGAACGGCTTAAGACAGAAACATCGTTGAGGATAGTTGCTCCTGTCGTTGTAAAGCCAGAACTAATCTCAAAGAAGGCATCTATGAGATTGGGGATTTGTCTAGAAAAGACAAAAGGAAGAGCTCCAAAGAAAGACCAGAGGATCCAACATAGAGCAACAATCAAGACCCCTTCTTTTGCATAGATACGTTGTTTTTTAGGCTTGCTAATGATACCGAGAACTCCTAGAACTACAAGTATACCAATAGTAGAAAAAAGAGCTGTGAAAACTTGGCTAGATTCTCGATAATAGAGAGCAACACTAACAGGAACTAAGAGTAGTACAGCTTCTATCAAGAGTAATTTTGCGAGAAGAAAGCGAATCATACTTCTGTTCATGGCTTACCTCTCTAGCAAATCGTAAATCTTGGTGATATTTGACAGTAGCGTGATAACGACTAGCTTATCACCGACTTGAAGGCTATCTTCACCAGTTGGGAAGATGGTTTTCCCATTACGAATAATAGCAGCGATCAATAAATCTTTTTTGAATTTAAGTTGAGACAAAGGTTTGCCAGTCATTTTATTGGCTTCCTTAATGAGGAATTGGAGTGTCTCAAGCTGTCCATTTGCAAGGTGGTGCATAGCCTGAAGGTCTGAATATTGAGCATTAGCACGACCATGGATAAAGTGCATAATGGTATCGACAGCGATTGTTTTTGGTGTGATGATACTAGAAAACTCTGGAGCATGGATAATCTCTAGAAGGCTGGTTCGGTTGACTTTAGTGATATTTTTCTGAACACCTACACTATCTAAGAACATAGAAGTAATGATATTTTCTTCGTCAACGCCAGTAAGAGTTGCGACAGCATCGTAATGTTGGGCACTTTCTTCTAGGAGAATATCTTTTGCCGTTCCGTCACCTTGGACAATATAGAGTTTGGGATATTTTTGGCTGAAAAATGCTGCACGATCTGGATTGAGTTCAATGACCTTGGTATCAATACGGCTATCCTTCAAAATGCCAACGAGATAGTAAGCGATTTTTCCAGCTCCAATAATGAGTAAACTTTTAACGACACGAGATTTGACATAGTTATGAAAAAGCATCATGTCTACACGGTTACCTGTAACAAAGATCCGATCCTTATCTTGGAGGACCATATCTCCACTTGGAATCATGAGCTTATGGTCTCGCTCGATAGCACAGACGATAACATTGCCAAACTTTTTCCGGAAGTCTGCGATAGACATTTGACAGATATTGCTATCCTTACGGACAACAAATTCCATTAGACTAACCAAACCACCTGCAAAACGCTCAACAGATAGAGCATTTGGGAAATCGATAATATTAGCGATAGCACGAGCTGCAAGGAGTTCAGGATTGACAATAAGAGAGAAACCTAGAATATTTTTTTCTTTGAAATAGGGGTTGGAATATTCAGGATTGCGGACACGAACAATAGTTTCTTTAGCCCCCATTTTTTTAGCCAGAAGAGCTGAAACCATGTTGACTTCATCATACTGAGTCATAGCAATAAAAATATCACAGTCTTGGACATTAGCTACTTCTAGTATAGCAAAATCAGCTCCATTACCTGCAATTCCCATAATATCAAAACGGCTTGTCATGTAGTTAAGAACAGTTTCATTTTGTTCAATGAGGACAACATCATGATTGTCAGCGACAAGCGAACGACAGAGGGCAGATCCAACTTTTCCCCCTCCGACAAGAATAATCTTCATTTTTAAATAACCTACTTTTTCAAGATGTCTCTATCATACTCTTTTTTAGAAAAAAATGCACTCGGCAACCGACCAATTTCCCTACTAAAAGGCAAAGTTTGTCGTTTTCTTTGTTTTACTTGATAAAAACTTCTTGCCCGCAACTGAATGGATGTCTAAAATTATACAATTTTCATACTGTTTTTCTGTGATTTTTAGTCTGACTGATGCATTTCTACCTTTTGTAAATATGCTTGTAAAAAAAATGAAAAAAATCAAGTCATTTCTATTGACAATCAAGCTGAAAGTGATATACTAAAAAAGTAGTTTCGCTGATTTACTTCAAACCTGTTGTGAGGTAAGTTAACGATGCCTTAACCACACTGTTTGCTGAGCTTGACTCCGGGCAGTGTGGCTATTTTTTTGCATTAGTGAGAGGAAACAAGGCATGGCAAATCACATTGTATTATTTGAACCCCAGATACCACAAAACACAGGCAATATTGCGCGTACCTGCGCAGCAACAAATGCGCCCCTTCATATTATCAAACCAATGGGCTTTCCGATTGATGACCGTAAGATGAAGAGAGCTGGTTTGGATTATTGGGACAAACTTGAAATTTATTTCTATGATAGTTTAGATGAATTTATGGAAAAAATGGATGGCCAGGTCTACTTGATTTCTAAGTTTGCAGAAAAGGTCTATTCAGATGCAGACTTTACGACAAAAGGGGATCACTATTTTCTCTTTGGGAGGGAAGATAAGGGCTTGCCTGAAGAATTTATGCGTGAGCATCCAGAAAAGGCTCTCCGCATTCCCATGAATGATGAGCATGTTCGTAGTCTAAATGTTTCCAATACAGTATGTATGATTGTCTATGAGGCTCTCCGACAACAAAACTTTGTGGGCCTCGAACTGGTTCACACTTATGAAACAGATAAATTGAAATAAACACTTAGATAAAATGCTTGCGCTTGCAAGCTTTTTTTGTTATCATAAAGGGGTCTTCAGGGCTGGGTGAGATTCCCGACCGGCGGTGACTTTTACTCGAAAATGTTCTTTTCCTTTTATACTTTGTTGCCAAGCTTTGCTAACCAAAAGTTATGCCTATAGCTTGTTGCCTAGTCTAAAAGAAAAATCTTCATTTCCATATTCTAAAAGAAGTCCGCGAGCGCAAGCTGATGTGGTGAGATTCCACAACCGACAGTATAGTCTGGATGGGAGAAGACGAAAGGATAGCTTTGTCTATTCTACTTCATTTTATAGTAAATTAGAACCACCTGTTTAATAGGATTGGGTTGTTTTTTGAGATAGGGTAAGAGAGTAGATAGAGAGAAACTTTCCAACTTCTTCTGATTTTATAGAAAATTGGAGGAACCTGTTATGACAAACACACGTCGACTTTCGACCATTGCAATTTTATCAGCACTTTCATTTGTGTTGATGTACTTTGACTTTCCGCTTCTACCTGCGGCGTCCTTCTTAAGGATTGAGTTCAGTATCTTACCAGTTCTTGTGGGCTTGGTGGTGATGGATTTGCCTGCAGCTTTAGGAGTCATCTTCCTTCGTTCTTTGTTGAAATTACTGTTGAACAATCAAGGAGTCAGCACTTATATCGGCCTACCGATGAATATTGTTGCTTTAGGAGTATTTGTGATTGCTTTTGGTTTGATTTGGAAAAAAGAGCGTACAACCATGCGTTTTGTCCTAGCTTCAGTAGCTGGCACACTTGGTCTAACTTTGGCCATGTTAGTTCTGAACTACGTCTATGCTGTCCCTTTATACGCTAAGTTTGCCAACTTTGATATTGAGAAAATTTTAGGACTGAGCAACTATCTGCTGACTATGGTTTTGCCTTTTAATCTAATCGAAGGCATTATCTTTGCTCTTGCATTTTGGTTGATTTATGTCCTCTTGAAACCAACTTTAAAACATTATGAAAGATAAACAAACATATTTAACAAAGGGCTCTTTTGCCCTTTTGCTTTTTGTAATTCTGGGTTATGTCGTTAAATTTTATCCAGAACAATTGATACCATTTGATACGTCTATTCAGACAGCTATCCGTGGAGATTTACCTGCTACATTGACAACTGTCTTTCGTGTGATTACTCGTCTGATTGACTTACCAATCGTTATTTCTTGGGCAATTCTATTGACTGCAATCTTTTATCTGAAAAAGTGGAAGAGCGAAAGCCTCTTGGTAGCTGGTAATCTTAGCTTGGCTGGAATTTTAATTGTGTCTCTAAAACACCTCTATCAACGTCCGCGACCAGATATTTTACATTTAGTAGAGGAGAAGGGTTTTTCTTTCCCAAGTGGACACTCACTGGCAGTAACCCTCTTAATCGGCTCTCTAATTATCATAGTGGGTCAAAGAGTGAAAGATAGGACTGTAAGACTCATCCTCCAGATTTTACTGGGAATCTACCTAGTAAGTGTGATCATTTCCAGAGTATATTTGGGCGTCCACTATCCGTCTGATGTTCTTGCCAGTCTCTGTCTGGGTCTTGGAATTCTCTTCATTGAATTTCCTTTTTATGACAAACTTCGCTTTCAATGGCGCTTTACAGGCAAGCAAAAGTGAGAATCAAACTTTTTTGAGGAGGTTAAAATGAAAGTCAACATAAAAAATCTCCAGCCAACACAACTTTACTTATCAGAGAAGAAGTTAAAAGCTATCCAGAATCTTTATCAGTCAGCGGAAACTTTTAATATGGATCCAATCAGTGTTCTTTCATTTGGAGATCGTTTGCTGATTACAGATGGGCATCACAGGGCTTATCAGGCTATGTTGCTAGGTCAAGATACGATTTCTGCTGAGTGGGATAAAGATGGTGGTGATGAGATATATGCCCTTTATGCGCAAGTTTGCGAGGAAAGAAAGATATACTCTGTTCTTGATTTAAAAAATCATATCTTATCCCAAGATGAGTATGAAGCAAAATGGTATAACTGGTGTGATGGTTTTAATCAAGCAACGACTCTCTTGTTGAAAAGGAAGTTAAAGTGAAACAAATCATTCAAATAGATAGTTCTTTACGCTTGGTTCCTTATTTTTTAGCGGATCATCGTGATGTAGCTTTGACTTGGTATCAGGATGTGGACTTGGTTGAACTTGTAGATGGAGTCAGAATCCCCTATAATGTAGAAAAATTGAATGATATGTATTCCTATTTAGAAAAATACGGGGATTTGTTTTGGATTGAGTTTAGAGAAAAGGGAGAGTGGCTTCCAATTGGGGATGTAACCTTATCTCAGGAGAATCTTCCTATTGTGATTGGCAAGACTTATCAACATCAAGGAATTGGACGCAAGGTATTGAAGACTTTGATTGATCTAGCTCGGAAAAAGGGTTGGAAACAATTGAAAGTTCAAGAAATCTATGATTTCAATTATGCCTCCAGACGATGTTTTGAGTCCCTTGGATTTGTGGAGAGCGGAAGTACTGAAAAAGGGACAAGCCTGCTCTTAAAGCTGGGCTCCTACTAAACTTTATTATTTTTTATTAATCGCTCAAAACAGAGCGGTTTTTTGTTTGTAGTTCAGGACTCTTTCACGAAAGAAATGATAGTCAAAGCCAGTAATAAAATTTCTCTAAAAATAAAATTTTTCTCTTGCATTTGGAATAGAATAGTGTATAATAGAAAGGTATGCGAAAAGCATACTTGTGGGAGGTAAAAATCTTACATTACCGCCAAAACCACAAAGGAGGATTTAAAAATGGCTAAAAAAGTCGAAAAACTTGTAAAATTGCAAATCCCTGCTGGTAAAGCTACACCAGCTCCACCGGTTGGACCTGCTCTTGGTCAAGCTGGTATCAACATCATGGGATTCACAAAAGAGTTCAACGCTCGTACAGCTGATCAAGCTGGTATGATCATTCCAGTTGTTATCTCAGTTTACGAAGATAAATCATTTACTTTCATCACTAAAACACCACCAGCTGCTGTTCTTTTGAAAAAAGCTGCAGGTGTTGAAAAAGGATCAGGTACACCTAACAAAACTAAAGTTGCTTCAGTTACTCGTGCGCAAGTACAAGAAATTGCTGAAACTAAGATGCCAGATTTGAACGCTGCAAACCTTGAGTCTGCAATGCGTATGATCGAAGGTACTGCTCGTTCTATGGGATTCAACGTTGTTGACTAATCAATAACATCCCAAGATAACCCGCAAGACTTCATCATTTCGAGAAGTGACGTGGGAGATGAAAATCGATTGAACCACTTACAAGGAGAATAGAAAATGGCTAAAAAAAGCAAACAACTTCGTGCTGCTCTTGAGAAAATCGACAGCACAAAAGCATACAGCGTAGAAGAAGCTGTAGCTCTTGCAAAAGAAACTAACTTTGCAAAATTTGACGCAACTGTAGAAGTTGCTTACAACTTGAACATTGACGTGAAAAAAGCTGACCAACAAATCCGTGGAGCAATGGTATTGCCAAACGGTACTGGTAAAACAGCTCGCGTTCTTGTATTTGCACGTGGTGCAAAAGCTGAAGAAGCTAAAGCTGCTGGTGCAGACTTCGTTGGTGAAGACGACCTTGTTGCTAAAATCAACGACGGTTGGTTGGACTTCGACGTAGTTATCGCTACACCTGACATGATGGCTCTTGTTGGACGTCTTGGACGTGTCCTTGGACCACGTAACTTGATGCCAAACCCTAAAACTGGTACTGTAACAATGGATGTTGCTAAAGCAGTTGAAGAGTCTAAAGGTGGTAAAATCACTTACCGTGCAGACCGTGCAGGTATCGTACAAGCGATCATCGGTAAAGTTTCATTTGAAGCTGACAAGTTGGTTGAAAACTTCAAAGCATTCAACGAAACAATCCAAAAAGCTAAACCAGCTACTGCTAAAGGTACTTACGTAACAAGCTTGACAATCACAACTACTCAAGGTGTGGGTATCAAGGTTGACGTTAACTCACTTTAATAAGTAAATAATCAAAAGGTTGGGACATTTTGTCTCAACCTTTTGATTTTTCTCAAAATAAAGAAATCTAGCGTATAGATAAGCAAGCAAAAGTATGTGAAAAAACATCTAGATAGAAAATTCAGAAAATTTGCTCTTTTGTATTGAAAATTTTTGAAAAAATGGTATCATAGTAACAAGCTATTTTTAAGAGAAGAGAAAGGGGTAGAATGGAGAAAATCATTTTAGACTCACCAAAGTCAGGTTCAGAACTCGTTTTGGAAACACTTCGTGACTTAGGAATCGATACGATTTTTGGTTATCCAGGCGGAGCTGTATTGCCTTTGTATGATGCTATTTATAATTTTAAAGGTATTCGCCATATTCTAGGTCGCCATGAACAAGGTTGTCTTCATGAAGCTGAAGGTTATGCTAAGTCAACAGGAAAACTTGGTGTCGCAGTCGTCACAAGTGGACCGGGAGCAACGAATGCCATTACAGGTATTGCAGATGCCATGAGCGATAGTGTTCCCCTTTTGGTCTTCACAGGGCAAGTCGCAAGAGCGGGAATCGGTAAGGATGCTTTCCAAGAAGCGGATATCGTTGGTATCACCATGCCAATCACCAAGTATAACTATCAGGTGCGCGAAACAGCGGATATTCCACGGATTATTACGGAAGCTGTCCATATTGCAACTACAGGTCGTCCTGGGCCGGTCGTCATTGACTTACCAAAAGATGTTTCTGCCCTTGAGACGGATTTCGTCTATTCATCGGAGATAGATTTACCAAGTTATCAACCAACTCTAGAGCCTAATGAGATGCAAATCAAGAAAATCTTGAAACAGTTGTCTAAGGCTAAGAAACCAGTTTTGTTAGCTGGTGGTGGAATTAGCTATGCAGAGGCTGCAACAGAGTTAAATGAATTTGCAGAACGTTATCAAATTCCTGTTGTTACCAGTCTTTTGGGACAGGGAACGATAGCAACTAGTCATCCACTATTTTTGGGAATGGGCGGAATGCATGGTTCCTTTGCAGCAAATATTGCTATGACTGAAGCTGACTTTATGATTTCTATTGGTTGTCGCTTTGATGATCGCTTGACTGGAAATCCTAAGACCTTTGCTAAGAATGCTAAAGTTGCTCACATTGACATTGACCCAGCTGAGATTGGGAAGATTATAGCTGTTGATATCCCTGTTGTTGGAGATGCCAAGAAGGCCTTAGAGCTCTTGCTCTCTGAACCAACTGTTCATAATAACACAGAGAAATGGATTGAGAAAGTCACTCAAGATAAGAACCGTGTTCGTTCTTACGATAAGAAGGAACGTGTCGTGCAACCACAAGCAGTTATAGAACGTGTGGGTGAACTGACCAAAGGCGATGCCATTGTCGTAACAGACGTTGGGCAACATCAAATGTGGACAGCCCAATACTATCCTTACCAAAATGAGCGTCAACTGGTAACGTCAGGTGGTCTAGGAACCATGGGATTTGGCGTTCCTGCAGCCATCGGAGCCAAGATTGCAAATCCGGATAAGGAAGTTGTTCTCTTTGTTGGAGATGGTGGTTTCCAGATGACCAATCAGGAACTGGCAATCTTGAATGTTTACAAGATTCCAATCAAGGTCATTATGCTCAATAACCATTCGCTTGGGATGGTTCGCCAGTGGCAGGAGTCTTTCTATGAAGGAAGAACTTCGGAGTCTGTATTTGAAACACTACCTGATTTTCAGCTTATGGCTCAGGCTTATGGGATTCAAAATTATAAGTTTGACAATCCTGAGACCTTGGCAAAGGATTTAGAAGTCATTTTGGAAGATGTACCAATGTTTATCGAGGTAGATATTTCTCGTAAAGAGCATGTTTTACCGATGGTACCAGCTGGTAAGAGTAATCATGAGATGTTGGGGGTGAAGTTCAATGCGTAGAATGTTAACAGCAAAACTTCAAAATCGCTCAGGAGTGCTAAACCGTTTTACAGGTGTGCTTTCTCGCCGTCAGGTCAACATTGAAAGTATCTCTGTTGGAGCAACGGAAGATCCGAATGTATCACGCATTACCCTGATCATTGATGTCGCTTCACATGATGAAGTTGAGCAAATCATCAAACAACTCAATCGTCAGATTGATGTGATTCGCATTCGTGATATCACAGATAAACCCCACTTGGAACGTGAAGTTATCCTCGTAAAGGTTTCAGCACCTGCTGAAAAACGTGCAGAGATTCTGGCTATTATCCAGCCTTTCCGTGCAACGGTAGTTGATGTGGCTCCAAGTTCCATTACCATTCAAATGACTGGAAATGCAGAAAAGAGCGAAGCTTTATTACGAGTGATTCGACCATATGGGATTCGCAATATCGCTCGTACGGGTGCAACTGGATTTACCCGCGATTAAAAATCCAACTTAAATTTGTTAAACCAGCCTAAAAGGAAATAAATAATAGAAAAGAGAGAAAAACTATGGCAGTTCAAATGGAATACGAAAAAGATGTTAAAGTAGCAGCACTTGACGGTAAAAAAATCGCCGTTATCGGATATGGCTCACAAGGTCATGCTCACGCTCAAAACTTGCGTGATACAGGCCATGATGTGATCATCGGTGTGCGCCCAGGTAAGTCTTTTGACAAAGCAAAAGAAGATGGATTTGAGACTTACACAGTAGCTGAAGCTACTAAATTGGCTGATGTTATCATGATCTTGGCACCAGATGAAATCCAAGCTGACCTTTATGCGGAAGAAGTAGCTCCAAACTTGGAAGCTGGTAATGCACTTGGTTTCGCACATGGATTTAACATCCACTTTGAATTTATCAAAGCACCAGAAAGTGTTGACGTATTCATGTGTGCTCCTAAAGGGCCAGGTCACTTGGTACGTCGTACCTTCGAAGAAGGATTTGGTGTTCCAGCGCTTTATGCAGTTTACCAAGACGCGACTGGAAATGCTAAAGATATCGCTATGGACTGGGCTAAAGGTGTTGGTTCAGCACGCGTTGGTCTTCTTGAAACAAGCTTTAAAGAAGAAACTGAAGAAGATTTGTTTGGTGAACAAGCAGTTCTTTGTGGTGGTTTAACTGCCTTGATGGAAGCAGGATTCGAAGTCTTGACTGAAGCTGGTTATGCCCCAGAATTAGCTTACTTCGAAGTTCTTCACGAAATGAAACTCATCGTTGACTTGATCTACGAAGGTGGATTCAAGAAAATGCGTCAATCAATTTCTAACACTGCCGAGTATGGGGACTATGTTTCAGGTCCACGTGTAATCACTGACCAAGTGAAAGAAAATATGAAGGCTGTTCTTGCTGATATCCAAAATGGTAAATTTGCAAACGACTTCGTAAACGACTATAAAGCTGGTCGTCCAAAATTAACTGCCTACCGTGAACAAGCAGCTGACCTTGAGATTGAAAAAGTTGGTGTTGAATTACGTAAAGCAATGCCATTTGTCGGCAAAAATGACGATGATGCCTTTAAGATCTATAACTAATATGTAAACATGAAGGCGAGTTGGGGGGACCGAGCTCGCTTTCACATTTTGATCCTTTCAAGAAAGAGAAAATATGATAAGTGCAAAAGATGTGGTGAAAGCCCATAAAGTTTTGAATGGTGTAGTGGTTGAAACTCCACTAGAATATGATCATTATCTGTCGGAAAAATATGGTGCCAAGATTTATCTTAAAAAAGAAAATGCCCAACGAGTGCGTTCTTTTAAGATTCGTGGAGCTTATTATGCCATTTCGCAACTGACTAAGGAAGAACGTGAACGTGGAGTAGTTTGTGCATCAGCGGGCAATCATGCTCAAGGAGTAGCTTACACTTGTAATGAAATGAAGATTCCTGCAACAATTTTCATGCCCATTACAACACCGCAACAAAAAATTGGTCAGGTCCGTTTCTTTGGAGGAGACTTTGTAACTATTAAATTGGTTGGAGATACCTTTGATGCTTCCGCTAAAGCAGCACAAGAGTTTACTCTAGCTGAAAATCGTACTTTTATTGATCCATTTGATGATGCCAATGTTCAAGCAGGACAGGGAACCGTTGCTTATGAAATTTTGGAAGTAGCACGCAAAGAATCTATAGCCTTTGACACTGTTCTAGTACCTGTTGGTGGAGGTGGTTTGATCGCTGGAGTTTCTACTTATATAAAGGAAACAAATCCAGAGATTGATGTCATTGGAGTAGAAGCCAATGGAGCCCGATCAATGAAGGCGGCCTTTGAAGCGGGTGGGCCTGTCAAACTAAAGGAAATTGACAAATTTGCTGACGGCATTGCAGTTCAGAAGGTTGGGGAATTAACCTATGAAGCGACACGTAAACATGTTGAAACGCTTATTGGTGTAGATGAAGGATTGATTTCTGAAACCTTAATCGATCTCTACTCTAAACAAGGAATTGTAGCAGAGCCTGCAGGAGCTGCCAGCATTGCGGCCTTGGAAGTTTTGTCCGACTACATCAAGGGTAAAACCATTTGTTGTATCATTTCTGGAGGGAATAATGACATCAACCGTATGCCAGAGATGGAAGAACGTGCCTTGATTTATGATGGTATCAAGCATTACTTTGTAGTGAATTTCCCACAACGTCCGGGAGCACTTCGAGAGTTTGTAAATGATATCTTAGGACCAAATGATGATATTACTCGTTTTGAGTATATCAAACGAGCTAGTAAGGGAACAGGACCAGTTTTAATAGGAATTGCTTTATCTGATAAGCACGACTATGCTAGCCTTATTCGTAGAATGGAAAGTTTTGACCCAGCCTATATTAATTTGAATGGCAATGAAACTCTTTATAATATGCTTGTTTAATTTCCTATGAAATTTTTATCATATTATTTGCCTAACCTATTTACGAGTGCTATAATGTAAGTGAAGAAAGGGGGAGATTCCCATGGTTTTACAAGTTATACTTGTTCTATTTATTCTAATGCTTATTGTTGGAGCTATTTTAGTGAGCTCTATCTATGTCGTTCGACAACAGTCGGTGGCTATTATTGAACGGTTCGGTAAGTATCAAAAGTTGAGCAACAGTGGTATTCATCTACGTGCACCTTTTGGCATTGATAAGATTGCCGCTCGAGTACAATTACGACTCTTGCAAAGTGAAATCGTAGTAGAAACCAAGACCCAAGATAACGTATTCGTTACTATGAATGTTGCGACACAATACCGTGTAAATGAGCAAAACGTTACTGATGCTTACTATAAACTAATGAGACCTGAAGCTCAAATCAAATCTTATATTGAAGATGCATTGCGTTCATCTGTTCCTAAGTTAACTTTGGATGAATTGTTTGAGAAAAAGGATGAAATTGCATTAGAGGTTCAAAAACAAGTAGCAGAAGAAATGTCAACGTATGGGTACATTATCGTTAAGACGCTCATTACCAAAGTAGAGCCGGATGCCGAAGTCAAACAATCTATGAACGAGATCAATGCTGCTCAACGTAAAAGAGTGGCAGCACAAGAATTGGCTGAAGCAGATAAAATTAAGATCGTAACAGCGGCCGAAGCAGAGGCAGAAAAAGATCGCCTACATGGTGTGGGGATCGCAGAGCAACGTAAAGCAATTGTTGATGGACTTGCTGATTCTATTATCGAATTAAAAGGAGCCAATGTTGAATTAACTGAAGAGCAAATTATGTCAATCCTATTAACCAACCAGTATTTAGATACATTGAATAATTTTGCAGAAAAAGAAGGTAATAATACAATTTTCTTGCCAGCAAATCCTAATGGAGTTGAAGATATACGAACCCATATATTATCGGCTTTGAAAGCTAAGTAAATATAATCTTAACGTTTTATTTGATTGACTATATGTTTTTTTATTGACAAATCCCTTAAAAACATATACAATTAAATATCGTAAAGAATAAAATAGGAGAAAAACATGGCTAAGTCTAACTTTGAAAAAGTAGAATCAGTTGTTAGCTGGGTTCGTGATAAGAAGATCACTGGTTATCGTATTTCTAAAGAAACGAATGCACGTGAAATGTCTATCATTGCTCTGGCTCAAGGACGTGCAAAAGTTAAAAATATTTCCTTTGAAACAGCCCTTGGATTAATTGATTTCTATGAAAAAAATCATGAAAAATTTGAAGATTAATCTTTGGATACCAGCAGACTCTACTTTAGGGTCTGCTTTTTATTTACGAGACTATAAAATAGCCTTACTATGATCTGCTCAACGAGTCTATTTGTTAGAATGAACTAGCTTGATAGGGAACTGAGTGATTTTAGTTATAAAAATCTAAGAAAAGATCAGGAATATAACTAGTGTCATTTCGTGATTAGGAAGCAGGAGACAGAGGCTAGCGAGCACAGGAGTGAGTTTTCAAATACATAAAAGAGGCTGGGACAAAAGTCCTAGCCTCTCAATTGTCTTTGGATTGTCGAGCAAGACGCAGTGGTTGAGTGGTCTCTACTACGCTGATTTCATCAGCTTTTACAGCCCTACTCAACTGTGCGGAGGTGGGACGACGAAATCGAATTCTAACGAATTACCGATTTCTGTCCCACTCTCAATTTTTGTGAGTAATAAGTTTTTGATTTTTTTGTCAATGAGACTTTCAAGAGTCTTTTTACAAATCTTCATCCACAACTTTCAAGAATCCAGTGGATAGTTATAGCCTAGAGGGCTGGGACTAGGAAATCGAGACCTTGTCTACGGATTTCAATCCCATCGCCTTTTTTATCCTAAATAACGTTGTAAAAACTCTCGTGTTCGTTCTTCTTTTGGATTGGTAAAGAGGACTTCAGGTTTTCCTTCTTCTGCGATGACACCCTTGTCCATAAAGATGACGCGGTTAGAAACATCGCGAGCAAATTCCATCTCGTGGGTTACGACAATCATGGTCAAGCCTTCTTGAGCCAAATCTTGCATGATTTTAAGAACTTCACCAACCATCTCAGGGTCAAGAGCGGATGTAGGTTCATCAAAGAGAATGGCATCTGGATTCATAGAAAGAGCGCGGGCAATGGCAACACGTTGTTTTTGACCGCCGGAAAGCTGTTTAGGTTTAGCCTGCCAGTAGCGTTCTCCCATACCAACTTTATCGAGATTTTCTTTAGCAATTTTTTCAGCTTCTGCACGTTCACGCTTGAGGACAGTTGTCTGAGCGACAATGGTATTTTCAAGAACGTTGAGGTTTTCAAAGAGATTAAAGGATTGGAAAACCATCCCTAGTTTTTCACGGTAGTGAGTGAGGTCGTAGCCTTTTTCTAGGACGTTATCACCGTGATAGAGGATTTCTCCCTCGGTTGGTGTTTCTAGTAGGTTGATAGAACGTAGGAAAGTTGATTTACCACTACCCGAACTTCCGATGATAGAAATAACTTCTCCCTTGTGAACAGTGAGAGAGATATCTTTTAGGACCTCATTTTGTCCGTAGGATTTTTTGAGGTTTTTGATTTCAAGGATTGGTTGACTCATTATTTCAAATCCTCCGTTTGCATTTGGTTAGCACCTGTCGTATAGGTATCCATATCCATACGACGTTCGATAAAGCGTAAGATACGGGTTACGGTAAAGGTGAGGACAAAGTAGATAACAGCGATAATGGTAAATGTTTGGAAGTATTGGTAGGTTTGGGTTGCTACCGTATTTCCTGAGAAGTAAAGCTCTACAACAGAGATAACATTCAGTACAGAAGTATCCTTGATGTTGATGACAAATTCATTACCAGTTGCAGGTAGGATGTTGCGAACGACCTGTGGTAGGACAACCTTACGCATGGTTTGATTGTGGGTCATACCAAGTGCAGTCGCTGCTTCGAATTGTCCCTTGTCAACGGCTAGAATACCACCACGGACGATTTCCGTCATGTAGGCACCAGTGTTGATAGAAACGATAAAGATTGCAGCAAGTGTACGGTCAAGATTGATTCCGAAAGCTTGGGCAGTTCCATAGTAGATAACCATAGATTGTACGATCATCGGTGTACCACGGAAGATTTCAATATAGACACTGAGTAACCAGCCAAGTGCTTTTTGCAAGACTGCTACAAAGTTGTTTTCAGAGAGTGGGGCAGTACGGAAGACACCGATTGCTAGACCAATAACCAAACCTGTGATAGTACCGATGATGGAAATCAAAAGTGTGATACCAGCTCCTCGCAAGAGTTGTTGCCAGTTTTCTGCAAGAATTTTTGCCACTTGAGCAAAGAAACTGCTTTGTTCTTCGCTACTGGTAGCTTCAACAGGTTGCTCCTTAATCATACGATCCATTAGGGCAACTTGCTCATCTTTAGTGATGGTTTCGATGCTTGCATTGATTTGACTGATACGTTCGTCATCCTTTCGAAGACCGATAGCGATAGAAGTATCTTCTTCTCCAGTTTTAAAACCAGGTTCAGGCTGAATCATTTTGAACTTAGCGTTCGCTGACTCGGCAGTTAGGGCCTCTGGTCGTTCAGAAACATAGGCATCAATAACACCAGCTTCAAGAGCTTGACGCATCTGAGCAAAATCACCCATGGCTGTTTCTTTCTTAGCACCTGGGATTTGTGAAATCAAATCATAAAGGTAAACCCCTTGCTGAGAGGTGATTTTAGCACCATCAAAATCGTTTAAGGTTGTAGCGTTGGCGTAGATAGAGTCTTTCTTAACTAAAAGAACGGGTTCACTAGTGTAGTAGCTACTTGAAAAAGCAATTTCTTGCTTACGCTCAGCAGTGGGACTCATACCAGCGATGATCATGTCGATCTTTCCAGAAGTAAGGGCTGGAACCAGACCTTCCCATTTTGTCTTAACAATGAGGGGTTCTTTTCCTAAATCCTTAGCAATTTTCTTGGCAATCTGAACGTCATAACCATTGGCGTACTGGTTGGTTCCGTCAATCTTGACAGCACCGTTGCTATCGTCGTCTTGTGTCCAGTTGAAGGGAGCGTATGCTGCTTCCATCCCGATGCGTAAATATTCATCAGCTTGGACAGGATTCATCAGGCCTAGGGTTAATGCTAGACCTGTAAATATAGATAAGAATAATTTCTTCATGTGTTCTCCTATTTCTAGTCTCAAAATGACTTCTCTCTATTGTATCGAAAATTAGCAAGTTTTTCAATCCTAGTAAACCCTTACTTGGAAAAAAATGATATAATGAGAAAAAGGTCAAAAGAGGCTATATTATGAAAAAAAGATGGTTAATAGTACTTATATTTACTTGTCTGATAATTGTTCCCAAACTGGTTTTTGCAGTGGAGTTTAGCATTCCATCCTATAAAGGAGAACTGTATATTCATGCAGATAATACCGCTGAATTTAGGCAGAAGATAGTTTACCAGTTTGAGGATGATTTTAATGGGCAAATCGTGGGTCTTGGTCGTGCAGGCAAGATGCCTAGCGGATTTGAAATTGATCCTGATCCAAAGGTTGAGGCCTTTAAAAATGGTCATAAAATCGAAAATTTTACTAGCGAAGTGACAGAAGAAACGAATGGTTATACTGTTAAAGTTTATAATCCAGGTCAGGAAGGGGACAGGGTCGAAGTGGAACTTACCTGGCGATTGAAAAATCTTCTTTTCTTATATGATGATATCGCTGAATTAAATTGGCAACCCTTAACAGATAGTTCAGAATCTATTGAAAAGTTTGAGTTTCATGTAAGGGGAGATAAGGGGGCTGAAAAACTCTTTTTCCACACAGGGCAACTCTTTAGAGAGGGAAGGATTGAACAGAGTGGTCATGACTATACTATTCGTTTAGATAATCTTCCGTCTAAGCGTGGAGTTGAATTGCATGCCTACTGGCCTCGAACCGATTTTGCTAGCGCTATGGACCAGGGCTTAAAAGGAAATCGTTTAGAAGAGTTTAACAAGATAGAAGACTCGATTGTAAGAGAAAAAGAGCAGAGTAAATATCTAGTTACTTTGGTGGTTCCTTTGATTTCTTCACTTTCCTTGTTATTAAGTATCTGCTTCTATTTTATTTATAAAAGAAAGACAAGTCCTTCAGTCAAATATGCCAAAAATCATCGTCTCTATGAACCGCCGATGGAATTAGAGCCTATGATTTTATCTGAAGCTGTTTACTCTACTTCCTTGGAGGAAGTGAGTCCTCTAATTAAAGGAGCAGGCAAATTTACCTTCAACCAACTTATTCAGGCTACCTTACTAGATGTAATCGACCGTGGTAATGTCTCTATTATTTCAGAAGGAGATGCAGTTACTTTAAGGTTGGTAAAAGAAGATGGCTTGGCAAGCTTTGAGAGGACCTGTTTAAATCTGGCCTTTTCAGGTAAAAAAGAAGTTGCTGTTTCTGATTTGTTTGCAGATTATAAGGTCTCTGAGAGTCTTTACCGTGGAGCAAAAGCTGCTGATGAAAGACGGATTCAAACAAAAGGTCGTAAGCTCAAATATTCTTTTGAAAGAGCATTGAAAGAGATGCAAGAAGGGGTCAAGGACCGAGTCGCTTTCTTGGGGCTGCCAAAATATTATCGCCCCTTGACTAGCGGGGAAAAGGTCTTGCAAGTGAGCATGGGTGTTTCTACTATTTTCCCACTAATCATCGGATTTGGTTTGTTCTTGTATAGTTTGGACGTTCATGGCTATCTTTACCTGCCCTTGCCAATACTTGGCTTAATAGGTTTAGTTTTGGCTGCTTTCTATTATTGGAAGATTCGACTAGATAATCGTGATGGTGTTCTAAATGAAGTAGGAGCTGAGGTCTATTATCTTTGGACGAGTTTTGAAAATATGTTACGTGAGATTGCACGACTGGATCAGGCTGAATTGGAAAGTATTGTTGTTTGGAATCGTCTATTAGTGTATGCAACTTTGTTTGGATATGCTGACAAGGTTAGCCATTTGATGAAGGTTCACCAGATCCAAGTTGAAAATCCAGATATCAATCTCTATGTAGCCTATGGCTGGCATAGCATGTTTTACCATTCAACAGCGCAAATGAGCCATTATGCCAGTGTCGCAAATACGGCAAGTACTTACTCAGTATCTTCTAGTAATGGAAGTTCTGGAGGCGGCTTCTCAGGCGGTGGCGGTGGCGGTAGCATCGGTGCCTTTTAAAGAAAACTAAACACAGTTTATAAAAGTATGATATAATGGAGGATAGAAAAAGGAGTTATCTATGTATCTTATTGAAATTTTAAAATCTATCTTTTTTGGTATTGTTGAAGGAATTACGGAATGGTTGCCGATTTCAAGTACAGGTCACTTGATCCTAGCAGAAGAGTTTGTCCAGTATAAAGACCAGAGTGAAGCCTTCATGTCTATGTTTAACGTAGTTATTCAACTCGGAGCTATTTTAGCGGTTATGGTTATCTACTTTAACAAGCTTAATCCCTTCAAAGCTGGTAAGGATAAGGTGCAAGTCCGTAAAACTTGGCAGTTATGGTCCAAGGTTTTTGTAGCGACCCTACCTCTTCTCCTTGTCTTTAAGTTTGATGACTGGTTTGATACTCATTTCCATAATATGGTGTCAGTGGCTATTATGTTGATTGTTTATGGGGTTGCCTTTATCTATCTTGAAAAACGCAACAAAGCGCAAGCGATTGAGCCAACAGTTACTGAGTTAGACAAATTACCTTATAAAACAGCCCTTTATATCGGTCTTTTCCAAGTCTTGGCCCTTCTACCAGGGACTAGCCGTTCCGGAGCAACTATCGTAGGTGGTTTGTTGAATGGGACTAGTCGTTCAGTGGTAACAGAATTTACCTTCTATCTAGGAATTCCAGTTATGTTTGGAGCCAGCGCTTTGAAGATTTTTAAATTTATCAAAGCGGGAGAAGTCTTGAGTTTTGGTCAATTCTTCTTGCTCTTGGTAGCAATGGTAGTGGCTTTTGCAGTCAGCATGGTTGCCATTCGTTTCTTGACCAGCTATGTGAAAAAACACGACTTTACGATGTTTGGTAAATACCGTATTGTCCTAGGTAGTGTATTACTACTTTATAGCTTCGTTCGATTATTTGTATAAGAAAAAAGAGGCTGGGCAAAAAGTCTTTAAAATCAAAAAACGTATAATATCAGATGTTGAAAAACCTTGATACTATGCGTTTTATTGTGGAAAGATTTACTTCATTTACTCCTGAAATTGAGTTTTTGTCCAAGCTATTTTAAAATCCAGTCACAGTGACTCCCAATAAGCGGGTTCCCTTATCTTTATCGGCTAGAGATTCATAAAGCTGGATAGCGGTTTGAGCAATGATTTCCTCATTCTGCGTGCTTTCCGACAAGCTTTTCCGTTTGGTAAGGGTAGAAAAGTCATTATAGCGGATTTTTAGAATAACTATTTTACCGGACTTTTCGTGTTTTTGGAGGCTGAGGGCGACTTTTCCAGAGAGGATGGTCAGCTCTTTTTTAATATCTTCTTCTGACTGGAGACTTTTCCGATAGGTTTTTTCTTTCCCAATCGACTTGCGAATGCGACTGGGCTTGACAGGAGAATTATGAATACCACGAGCCTTTCGATAAAGGTCAAAGCCTAGTCGGCCGAAACGATCAATGAGAGTGATTTCTGGAATTTCAAGTAGGTCTCTCCCTGTAAAAACACCCATCTGGTGGAGTTTTTCTACTGTCTTTTTACCAACACCATGAAATTTGGCAATATCCATCTCCTTGAGAAAATCTTCTGCCTCATCAGGGAGAATAACTGTCAAACCATGAGGTTTTTGATAATCGCTAGCCATTTTAGCTAGGAACTTATTGTAGGAAACACCAGCAGAAGCAGTTAGATGAAGTTCTTGCCAGATATCATTTTGAATCAAGCGAGCTATTTTGACTGCAGACTTGATCCCCAGTTTGTTTTCAGTGACATCCAGATAGGCTTCATCAATACTCATGGGTTCAATGATGTCTGTATAGCGTCTGAAGATAGAGCGGATTTGCTGGCCAACTGCCAGATACTTGTCGTAATTCCCAGAAATAAAGACAGCTTGAGGACAACGTTCGTAAGCTTCTTTAGAGCTCATGGCAGAGTGGATTCCAAAAGCTCTTGCCTCGTAGCTACAGGTTGAAACAACACCTCGGCCCCCTGTTTTTCGAGGGTCATTTCCAATAATGACTGGCTCCCCTCGGAGATTTGGATTATCTCTGATTTCTACCGCAGCAAAAAAGGCATCCATGTCAATATGGATGATCTTTCTTGATGTGTCGTTCATTAAAGGAAAAATCAGCATGCTATCTCCTTTGCTAGGGTGTTCTTCTTTTCCATTATACTCTTTTTCTGAAAAAATGAAAACTAAGTAGTTTTTTCAAAACTATAATACAGTTTTATTTATTTTTGAAACTGTATTAGAAAAGAAAGTGCTAAAAAAGAGATTTTCTACTTGTTGAAATCGTTTACTGTATGTTATACTGAGTACATGAATGTAACAGATGACTGTTACTAGAAAGAAAAAAGAGGACATTAACATGGTTGTTAAGACAGTTGTTGAAGCACAAGACATTTTTGACAAAGCCTGGGAAGGCTTTAAGGGTGTTGACTGGAAAGAAAAAGCAAGTGTATCTCGTTTCGTTCAAGCAAACTACACACCTTACGATGGAGATGAAAGCTTCCTTGCAGGCCCAACAGAACGTTCACTTCACATCAAAAAAATCGTAGAAGAAACTAAAGCACATTACGAAGAAACTCGTTTCCCAATGGACACTCGTCCAACATCTATCGCTGATATCCCTGCAGGATTCATCGACAAAGAAAACGAAGTTATCTTTGGTATCCAAAATGACGAACTCTTCAAATTGAACTTCATGCCAAAAGGTGGTATCCGTATGGCTGAAACTACTTTGAAAGAAAATGGATACGAACCAGATCCAGCTGTTCACGAAATTTTCACAAAATATGTAACAACTGTTAACGACGGTATCTTCCGTGCTTACACTTCAAACATCCGTCGTGCTCGCCACGCTCACACTGTAACTGGTCTTCCAGATGCATACTCACGTGGACGTATCATCGGTGTTTATGCACGTCTTGCTCTTTACGGTGCAGACTACTTGATGCAAGAAAAAGTTAACGATTGGAACTCAATCGAGGAAATCGATGAAGAAACAATCCGTCTTCGTGAAGAAATCAACCTTCAATATCAAGCATTGCAACAAGTTGTA
>NZ_KV817803.1:150320-167772 GCF_001814775.1 Streptococcus sp. HMSC067H01 | reverse complement strand
GCTTGGGTGATCTTTACGGAGTTGACGTTCGCAAACCAGCGATGAACGTTAAAGAAGCTATCCAATGGGTAAACATTGCCTTCATGGCTGTCTGCCGTGTTATCAACGGTGCGGCTACATCTCTAGGACGTGTGCCAATCGTATTGGATATCTACGCAGAACGTGACCTTGCTCGTGGTACATTTACTGAATCAGAAATCCAAGAATTTGTTGATGATTTCGTTATGAAACTTCGTACAGTTAAATTTGCTCGTACAAAAGCTTATGACCAATTGTACTCAGGTGACCCAACCTTCATCACAACTTCTATGGCTGGGATGGGTAACGACGGTCGTCACCGTGTTACTAAAATGGATTACCGTTTCTTGAACACTCTTGATAACATCGGTAACTCTCCAGAACCAAACTTGACAGTTCTTTGGACTGACAAATTGCCATACAACTTCCGTCGCTACTGTATGCACATGAGTCACAAACACTCTTCAATCCAATACGAAGGTGTTACAACAATGGCTAAAGATGGATATGGTGAAATGAGCTGTATCTCATGTTGTGTGTCTCCACTTGACCCAGAAAACGAAGAACAACGTCACAACATCCAGTACTTCGGTGCTCGCGTTAACGTTCTTAAAGCTCTTCTTACTGGTTTGAACGGTGGTTACGACGATGTTCATAAAGACTACAAAGTATTTGACATCGAACCAATCCGCGACGAAGTTCTTGAATTCGAATCAGTTAAAGCAAACTTTGAAAAATCTCTTGACTGGTTGACTGACACTTACGTAGATGCTTTGAACATCATCCACTACATGACTGATAAGTACAACTACGAAGCTGTTCAAATGGCCTTCTTGCCAACTAAACAACGTGCTAACATGGGATTCGGTATCTGTGGATTTGCTAACACTGTTGATACATTGTCAGCTATCAAGTACGCTACAGTTAAACCAATCCGTGACGAAAATGGCTACATCTACGATTACGAAACAATCGGTGAATACCCACGTTGGGGTGAAGATGACCCACGTTCAAACGAATTGGCAGAATGGTTGATCGAAGCTTACACAACTCGTCTACGTAGCCACAAACTTTACAAAGACGCAGAAGCTACTGTATCACTTTTGACAATCACATCTAACGTTGCTTACTCTAAACAAACTGGTAACTCACCAGTCCACAAAGGTGTATACCTCAACGAAGATGGTTCTGTGAACTTGTCTAAACTTGAATTCTTCTCACCAGGTGCTAACCCATCTAACAAAGCTAAAGGTGGATGGTTGCAAAACTTGAACTCACTTGCTAGCCTTGACTTTGGTTATGCAGCTGATGGTATCTCATTGACAACTCAAGTATCACCTCGCGCTCTTGGTAAAACTCGTGACGAACAAGTTGATAACTTGGTAACAATCCTTGATGGTTACTTCGAAAACGGTGGACAACACGTTAACTTGAACGTTATGGACTTGAACGATGTTTACGAAAAGATCATGTCAGGTGAAGACGTAATCGTACGTATCTCTGGATACTGTGTAAACACTAAATACCTCACTCCAGAACAAAAAACTGAATTAACACAACGTGTCTTCCACGAAGTTCTTTCAATGGATGATGCATTGCTATAAGATTCAGCAATACTAAAAACTGAGCCAGTCTGATGACTGGCTTTTTTGATTTGATAGATATTGTTATAAATTTACAGTTGGAAATTTATTTTCTAGACATAGGAATCCACTTCCTAAGGTCAACATTGTTAGGCAATCATTGCTGTTTATCATCAGTGAAGCTTGAAAACCAGCTCTTACTCGAAAAAAGATAAGTAAAAGGTATTTTCATATTTAATATCTTCAGTACCATAAATTTTTTAAAAAAATAATAGTCAATTTAGGTCAAAATACTTGACCTTTACTGACCAAAGTGGTATACTAAGAACATAAGGATAAGAAAATCCTTAGAAAACCTTGATTTTAAGGTGATTGTATATACTATCTTAAGATCAAAGTATGGGTAAAACCTAGAAAAGAGGTACAACCTATGGTTAACATTAGTATTTTTAGAAGTCCAATCGAAAAACCTGTATTGGATAAAGAAAAGCCTGAAATTATACGTAGAGTAGCAAATAGCTAGTCTAAATTTTTTAAAACAAAGGTCAGAGAAAGTCAAATTGTTTTGACTAAGTAAATTTAAAAACAAACGAGGTATGAAATATGAATAACAACTTTAATAACTTTAACAACATGGATGATTTATTTAACCAATTAATGGGTGGTATGCGTGGATATAGTTCTGAAAATCGTCGTTACTTGATTAACGGCCGTGAAGTAACTCCGGAAGAGTTCGCGATTTACCGTCAAACAGGTCAACTTCCAAGTGAAGGAAGTGACCAAGCACAGTATGTTCAAGGAAAAGCTATGAAACAAGATGGGATTCTTGCAAAACTTGGACGTAACTTAACAGCAGAAGCACGTGACGGTAAGCTAGATCCGGTTATTGGACGTAATAAAGAAATCCAAGAAACTTCTGAAATTCTTTCTCGTCGCACAAAGAATAATCCAGTTCTCGTCGGTGATGCTGGTGTTGGTAAAACTGCAGTAGTAGAAGGATTGGCCCAAGCTATCGTGAACGGTGACGTTCCTGCAGCTATCAAGAATAAAGAGATCATCTCGATTGATATTTCTGGACTTGAAGCTGGTACTCAATACCGTGGTAGCTTTGAAGAAAACATTCAAAACTTGGTAAACGAAGTCAAAGAAGCTGGAAATATTATCCTTTTCTTCGACGAAATTCACCAAATCCTTGGTGCTGGTAGCACAGGTGATGGTCAAGGGTCTAAAGGTCTTGCTGATATCTTGAAACCAGCTCTTTCCCGTGGTGAATTGACAGTGATTGGAGCAACTACTCAAGATGAATATCGTAATACCATCTTGAAAAACGCAGCCCTTGCTCGTCGTTTTAATGAAGTGAAGGTTAATGCTCCTTCTGCTGAAGATACCTTCAAGATTCTTCAAGGCATTCGAGATCTTTATCAACAACACCACAATGTTATTTTGCCAGATGAAGTCTTGAAAGCTGCCGTTGATTACTCTGTTCAATATATTCCACAACGTAGCTTGCCGGATAAGGCTATTGACCTTGTGGATGTGACAGCTGCTCACTTGGCAGCACAACACCCAGTGACAGATGTACATGCAGTCGAGCACGAAATTCAAGCGGAAAAAACTAAACAAGAAGAAGCTGCGGCTAAAGAAGATTACGAAGCAGCTCTAAATGCAAAAGTCCGTATCGAAGAGCTTGAAAAGCAAATTGCTAATCATACAGAAGATCACAAGGTTACAGCTACTGTAAATGATGTAGCTGAGTCTGTCGAACGGATGACTGGAATCCCAGTATCACAAATGGGTGCAACCGATATCGAACGTTTAAAAGATATGGGTCACCGTTTGCAAACGAAAGTTATTGGTCAAGACAAGGCTGTTGAAGCAGTAGCAAAAGCTATCCGTCGTAACCGTGCTGGTTTTGATGAAGGTAACCGTCCAATCGGTAGCTTCCTCTTTGTAGGTCCTACTGGTGTTGGTAAGACTGAGTTGGCCAAACAATTAGCGCTTGATATGTTCGGAACTAAAGATGCTATCATTCGTTTAGATATGTCAGAATATAGCGACCGTACAGCCGTTTCTAAATTGATTGGTACAACAGCTGGTTATGTTGGTTACGATGACAACAACAATACCTTGACAGAACGTGTTCGCCGTAATCCATACTCAATCGTCCTTCTCGACGAAATTGAAAAGGCTGACCCTCAAGTCATCACCCTTCTCCTCCAAGTCTTGGATGATGGTCGTTTGACAGACGGTCAAGGGAACACTGTAAACTTCAAGAATACGGTGATTATCGCAACTTCAAACGCAGGCTTTGGTTACGAAGCTAACTTGACAGAAGATGCTGATAAACCAGAACTTATGGATCGTTTGAAACCTTACTTCCGTCCAGAATTCTTGAATCGCTTTAACGCAGTGATTGAGTTCTCACACTTGAGCAAGGAAGACCTTTCTAAGATTGTTGACTTGATGTTAGTAGAAGTGAACAAAACTCTTGCTAAGAAAGACATTGACTTGACAGTGAGCGATGCTGCCAAAGAATACATGACTGAAGAAGGATATGATGAAGTTATGGGTGTTCGTCCACTCCGTCGTGTGGTTGAACAACAAATCCGAGATAAAGTGACAGATTTCCACTTGGATAATCTTGATGCTAAACACCTAGAAGCTGACATGGAAGATGGTGTTTTGGTCATTCGTGAAAAAGCCTAAATCAAGATTTTAAAATAAAAAAAGGAACCAGTTTAAAAGCTGGTTTCTTTTTTTATTATTAGATGACATGACGTTCAAAGGCATCGTCTGAGATTCCTTGTTGGAGAATCAATTTTGCCCATTCCTTAGCAGAAAAGAGGCTGTGATCCTTGTAGTTTCCGCAAGATTCAATAGTTGTTCCTGGGACATCTTCCCATGTTGTTGTCTCAGCGATTTCCTTCAGTGAATCCTTGATGACAGCTGCGATTTCAGCGCTAGAATGACGCCCCCACATAATCATGTGGAAACCTGTACGACAACCAAATGGTGAACAATCGATCATACCGTCGATGCGAGTACGGATTAGCTTAGCCAAGAGGTGCTCAATAGTATGAAGTCCAGCAGTAGGGATAGAGTCCTCATTTGGTTGAACCAAGCGAATATCAAAGTTAGAAATGATATCTCCTTTAGGTCCAGTCTCTTCTCCAATCAAGCGGACATAAGGAGCTTTTACAATCGTATGATCTAGTTCAAAACTTTCAACAATAACTTCTTTTGACATGGTATTTCCTTTCAACTTTCTTCTTTCATTATATCATAAAGCTATAGTTGATAAATGTCAATGATTGAAATTTTCCTAAAAAGATTTTCATATTAGAAATAGAGGAAGAAAATATTTTCAAATCAATTTGAAAAATTCTGAAAATTGTATTGACAGCAAGCTTAAAAGAGTCTATAATGTATAAAAAGTCAAAAAGGAGTTTATTATGAAATTTTCAAAAGTAATGGCCCTAGCAGGAGTGACTCTGTTAGCGTCAGGTGTTTTGGCAGCTTGTTCAGGTTCAGGCTCTAGTGCAAAAGGTGAGAAAACTTTTTCTTACGTTTATGAAACAGATCCAGATAGCCTCAACTATCTGACAACAGGTAAGGCTGCGGTTGCTAATATCACAAGTAATGTTGTTGACGGTTTGATGGAGAATGACCGTTACGGGAACTTCGTGCCATCTATGGCAGAAGACTGGTCAGTATCTCAAGACGGTTTGACTTACACTTATACAATCCGTAAAGATGCTAAGTGGTACACTTCTGAAGGTGAAGAGTATGCACCTGTGAAAGCTCAAGACTTTGTAACAGGTCTTAAATATGCAGCTGATAATAAGTCAGAAGCCCTTTATCTTGTTCAAGAATCCATTAAAGGTCTCGATGCTTATGTAAAAGGTGAAGTAAAAGACTTCTCAGAAGTTGGAATCAAGGCAATTGATGATCAAACTGTTCAATACACTTTGAATAAACCAGAAAGCTTCTGGAACTCTAAGACAACCATGGGGATTCTTGCACCAGTCAATGAAGAGTTCTTGAATTCTAAGGGAGCAGATTTTGCAAAAGCGACAGATCCAAGCAGTATTCTTTACAACGGTCCTTTCTTGTTGAAATCATTGGTTGCAAAATCTTCAGTAGAATTTGAAAAGAATCCAAACTACTGGGATAAGGACAATGTTCATATTGATAAAGTAAAACTATCATTCTGGGATGGTCAAGATACAGGAAAACTTGCAGACACCTTTAAGGATGGCGGCTTCTCAATGGCTCGTCTCTTCCCAACAAGCGCAGGATATCCTGAACTTGAAAAAGAGTTTAAGGATAACATCGTTTATACACCACAAGATTCTGCAACTTTCTTAGTTGGGACAAATATTGATCGTCAGTCTTACAAGTACACCTCTAAGACTACAGATGAGCAAAAAACTTCAACTAAAAAAGCTCTCCTAAACAAAGACTTCCGTCAAGCCATCGCCTTTGGTTTTGATAGAACAGCTTATGCTTCTCAAGTCAATGGAGAAAGTGGAGCGACAAAACTACTTCGTAACTTATTCGTACCACCAACATTTGTTCAAGCTGATGGTAAAAACTTTGGTGACTTAGTTAAAGAAAAATTGGTAACCTATGGTGACGAGTGGAAAGATGTGAATCTAGACGACGCTCAAGATGGTCTATACAATCCTGAAAAAGCGAAAGCAGAATTTGCTAAAGCTAAGACAGCTCTCCAAGCAGAAGGTGTTCAATTCCCAATTCATTTGGATATGCCAGTTGATCAAACTAATACTACTAAAGTTCAGCGTGTTCAATCATTGAAACAGTCACTTGAAGCTACTTTAGGAACTGACAATGTCGTTGTTGATATTCAACAACTTCAAAAAGATGAAGTCTTAAATGTTACCTACTTTGCTGAAACAGCTGCTGGAGAAGATTGGGATCTCTCAGATAACGTTGGATGGTCTCCAGACTACATTGACCCATCTACTTACCTTGATATCATCAAACCATCTGTTGGTGAAAATACTAAGACTTATCTAGGATTTGATGCTGGTACAAACAACGCTGCTGCCAAACAAGTTGGTTTGGAAGATTACGAAAAGATGGTTGTTGAAGCTGGCAATGAAGACACAGATGTTTCAAAACGTTATGATAAATATGCTGCTGCCCAAGCTTGGTTGACAGATAGCGCTTTGATTATCCCAACAACTTCTCAAACTGGACGTCCAATGTTGTCTAAGATGGTACCATTCACCTTTCCATTTGCATACTCAGGTAACAAGGGTATGAGTGAAGCCCTCTTGTACAAGTACCTTGAACTTCAAGATAAACCAGTAACTGCTGATGAATATCAAAAAGCTCAAGATAAATGGAAGAAAGAAAAAGAAGAATCTAATAAAAAAACGCAAGAAGATCTTGCAAACCATGTGAAATAATAGTTGGTGAGGCTGGGACAAAATTCCTAGCCTCTCAATTGTCTTTGGATTGTCGAGCAAGACGCAGTGGTTGAGTGGTCTCTACTACGCTGATTTCATCAGCTTTTACAGCCCTACTCAACTGTGCGGAGGTGGGACGACGAAATCGAATTCTAACGAATTACCGATTTCTATCCCACTCTCACTTTTTGCATTCAATTGTTAACATTTTGGATTCCTTCTATAGTAGTGGACAAGAAAAGACCTGAGCTATATTTCTCAGGTCTTTAATCATGTTTTATTGTTGCCCTTGTGTATTTTGTGGGGCTGGATTTTGTTGTTGAGTATTTGTAGTTGTATTTGGTACTGAGGCATTTGGATTGGTAGTGCCGTTCGTGTTTTCGGCAGAAGGAGCTTGGGCTTCCGTTGTGGAACTTGAACTTGAACTCTCAGTTGTTGTACTTGCTTGAGTTGACTGTGGAATCCAGTTACTTCGTGCTCCGTTTTTGAAGACGAATTCTCCACTTCTATAAACTCCTTCTGGCATCGTCCAGTCACCAGGGGAATCATCCTCGGAAAGGTACTGCATCATTGAGCGATAGATGTTGGCCGCTACTCTAAATCCATCTCCTTCGATTGGAGTGAGACGATTTGAATAACCTGTCCAAACCGCCATTGAATATTTGCGGGTATATCCTACAAACAATTCATCAGGTGCGACATAATCGTATCTCTTAATGTAATTTTCAATTTCATCATCTGTGTAGTTAGATGTACCCGTCTTACCTGCTTGAGGTAACCAGGACATGTAGGCACCACGTCCTGTTCCGTAGGTAAGTACAGTTTTCATTATTTCTGTCATCATGTAGGCAGTTGTTTCCTTCATAGCGCGAGTTCCAGCGTCAGAAAATTCTTTTGAACTACCATCACTAAAGATAACTTTATTGATATACATTGGTTTGTGGTAGATACCACCATTGGCAAAAGCAGCATAGGCAGCGGCCATTTTTTCACTGCTAGCACCATATTTTTTATTTGATTCAGTTGTATTACTTGAAATAGCGTTAGCATAGACCATAGTTGGGTAATCAATTCCTAGCCCATTTAAGAAAGTTTTAGCCTGGTCTAATCCGACCCTTTCAAGCGTTTCAACTGCTGTAACGTTACGGGATTGTTGGATGGCATATTGAAGGGTAATGTTTCCGAAATATGATTTATCCCAGTTGTAAACAGGAATATTTGTACCTGGATAGTTGTAAGGAGCATCTTTAAGCATGTATGCTGTTGAGTCATAGATGCCATACTCAAGTGCGGGAGCATAGTCTGTGATTGGTTTCATGGTTGAACCCCAGTCACGGTTGGTTTCCACCGCTTGGTTAATACCAAAGGATACATTGCTTGATTGATGACGAGAACCGAGTTGGGCAATGACTTTACCATTTGTGACATCCACGATAGTAGAAGCCGCTTGAAGGTCATCATCTGGATAGTCAACGTATTCGTCAGTATTGTAGACGTCCCAAAGGCGTTTTTGTACCTCTTGGTCAACGTTTGTATAGACTTCCATTCCCGTTGTTAATAAGTTATAACCTGTTTCTTGTTCTACTTGGTCAATAACCTCTTTAAGGTAGTTATCCATATACTGAGGATAACTATTAACAGATCTTAGACTTTGAAGTCCATCAGTGATTGGTGTATTGATGGCTGTTTCATATTGTTCAGCAGTGAGGTAACCATGTTTTTGCATCTCTGACAAGACGAGATTACGTCTTTCAAGAGCTTCTTCAGGATGTGAATAAGGATCGTATTGGTTTGGAGCCTGTGGCATACCTGCTAAGAGTGCTAGTTGCGGAATAGAAAGATCTTTTAGATCCTTGCCATAATAGTTCTCTGCAGCAGTCTGCATACCATAGTTACCATTTGACATGTAGACTTTGTTAATGTAATAGGTCAAGATTTCCTGTTTGGTTGCTGTCCGTTCTAATTGAATGGCTAACCATGCTTCTTGAACTTTACGGGATAGAGTTTGATCCGCTGTTGATGTTGAAAAGTAAGTCAACTTAATCAACTGCTGGGTCAGGGTAGATCCACCTTGAAGACCACTATTGCTTCGAAGGTTACGAAGGAAAGCTCCTGCTATACGAATGCTATCAATTCCTCTATGGTTAAAGAAACGGTGATCCTCGATAGAGACAATCGCATTGACAAGATCAGTAGGAATGTCACTACTTTGAGCGTTGACACGACGCTCAGCGCCTAAATCAGCGATTAGCTCATTTTTGCTGTCATAAATCTTACTTGAAGTAGTTGCAACAAGCTTGCTCTCCGAAAGTTCAGGAGCCTTGTTTGCATAGTATAGAAAGACACCACCACCAAGCAGGAAAGCTGCGATAAATAGACTTAGCAAGCCAATGCTAAGGTATTTAACGATGCGCAAGATAGTTTGTTTGTTCATATTGTTTTACCACCTAGTAAATGTTGTTTGACTGTATCGAGATAAGGAATTTGTGGGAAAGCGGAATGCTCAATCACAAAACCGAATTCTCTGATATAGTCAAGCGGCATAGACTTTTTCCCCATATCCTGATGATAAAAACGGATGAGGTCAAATGCCGGCAATAAATACGTTTCTTGATAAGAAGAAAAGTGAAGAAGGACAAAGCAAATCCCTTTTTGTTCAAGGACTTGTTCCATATGTTGAATCTGATGAGGATGGAAGTTCTTCATCGGAATAGCATGTTTTTGCTTGGTTTCCTTAGCTTCGAAATCGATGTAAAATCCTTCATAAACTCCTGAATAGTCGGTTGTAGATGCTTGTCTAAAATAAGCTTCGACAATTTTAGCACGACTACGTTGCGGATAATCTACACGGACAATCTGCACAGGAGTTGGCTTTTTATGGATGACAGCCAAACCGTGTGTCAGATAATAGTCGTTTGTAGCGTTAATCATCTTTTCAAAGGACATCCCACGATTTGCGAAATTTTTAGTTTGTGAAGTGGGGAGCTGCCTTTTTTTCGATGAAATCTTATGCGGATAGTTGACCATAGTTCTCCTTATTGGTACAATAACATCACTCTATTATACCATAAACGTAGACAGAAAGGGTGAAAAAATGCATACAGCCTTGATTTTAGGCTATTCTTCCTTTGATCTAGGATTATTTAATGACAAGGATATTCGTCTAAAAATTATCAAAAAAGCAATTCGTAGTGATTTAGAAAAACTAGCAGAAGATGGTCTCAAATGGCTAGTATTTACAGGGACATTGGGCTTTGAATACTGGGTTTTAGAAGTAGCCAAAGAAATGAAAGCTGACTTTGGTTTCCAACTAGCAACTATTTTTGATTTTGAAACTCATGGAAATAATTGGAATGAGGGGAATCAAGTCAAACTTAGTGAATTTAAGCAGGTTGATTTTGTCAAGTATGCTTATCCCAAATATGAACATAAGGGACAATTAAGAGATTATCAGCTTTTCTTGCTTGAAAATACAGATGGGGCCTATCTTTTTTATGAAGAGGAAAATGAAACAAAACTGAGATATTTTTACGAACTGATGAAAAAGAAAGACAACTTTGTTACAAAAAGATTAACATTTGAAGAATTGAATGAAGTAGCCCAAAATTTTTCCGAAAATTGAGCCTTTGACCTTGCTTTTTGTTTGCCTTTTTTTATATAATAATACTAGCAACTGAGAATGGAGAGAGACATGGCAAGTATTATTTTTACAGCGAAAGATATTTTTGAACAGGAATTTGGAAGAGAAGTACGTGGATACAGTAAAGCAGAAGTAGACGAATTTTTGGATGATGTCATCAAGGATTATGAAACTTATGCTGCACTAGTGAAGTCACTACGTATGGAAATTGCTGAGTTGAAGGAAGAATTGTCGAAAAAACCTCAAGTGACACCAGTAGCTTCTGAATCAGCAGAGCTTGGAAGTACGACTTCAATGACAAACTTTGATATTTTGAAACGTTTGAATCGTCTTGAAAAAGAAGTATTTGGCAAACAAATCTTGGATAATTCTGATTTCTAAGAATGACTTTGTTGTGCAATTTTTGGATAATCGCGTGAAGAGAGTTTCTTTTCATGAGGAAAGTCCATGCTAGCACAGGCTGTGATGCCTGTAGTGTTTGTGCTAGGCGAAACCATAAGCCTAGGGACGAGAAATCGTTACGGCAGTTGAAATGGCTAAGTCTTTTGATAGGTCAGAGTAGGCTTGAAAGTGCCACAGTGACGGAGTCTCTCTGGAAACGGAGAGAGTGGAACGCGGTAAACCCCTCAAGCTAGCAACCCAAATTTTGGTCGGGGCATGGAGTGCGCGGAAACGAACGTAGTACTCTGACTGCTATCAGCTAGAGCTGCTAGTGGTAGACAGATGATTATCGAAGGAAGTGGTCCTAGTCACTTCTGGAACAAAACATGGCTTATAGAAAATTGCATATAGGTTGGGGCTGAGACATTTTTCTCAACCTCATTTTTTAAAGTGAACAAAGAAAGGTCTACAAAAGACTGAAATGAAACAAACATTTAATTTAATTGCAACTGCTGCGGCGGGTTTGGAAGCTGTAGTTGGGCGTGAGGTACGCGATCTTAGTTATGATTGTCAAGTTGAGAACGGACGAGTTCGTTTTCAAGGTGATGTGAAAGCAATCATCCAAACTAACCTGTGGCTAAGAGCTGCGGATAGGATCAAAATCGTTGTGGGAACATTTCCAGCAAAAACATTTGAAGAGCTTTTTCAAGGTGTTTTTGCCTTAGATTGGGAGAACTATCTCCCGCTTGGGGCCCGTTTCCCAATTTCCAAGGCCAAGTGTGTTAAGTCGAAATTACACAATGAACCAAGTGTTCAGGCAATTTCCAAGAAGGCAGTTGTTAAGAAATTGCAAAAACATTATGCACGGCCAGAGGGTGTCCCTCTCATGGAAAATGGACCAGAGTTCAAGATTGAAGTTTCTATTCTTAAAGACATAGCAACTGTCATGATTGATACTACTGGCTCAAGTCTCTTTAAGCGTGGTTACCGCACTGAAAAGGGTGGGGCTCCGATCAAGGAGAATATGGCAGCAGCGATTTTGCAACTGTCAAACTGGTATCCAGATAAGCCTTTGATTGATCCAACCTGTGGTTCTGGAACTTTTTGTATTGAAGCTGCTATGATTGCACGTAAGATGGCTCCAGGTTTGCGCCGTTCCTTTGCCTTTGAAGAATGGAACTGGGTCAGTGACCGCTTGATTCAAGAAGTCAGAACGGAAGCTAGTAAGCAAATAGATCGAGAGATTGAACTGGACATCATGGGCTGTGATATCGATGGACGTATGGTGGAAATTGCTAAAGCAAATGCCCAGGCTGCAGGAGTATCTGGTGATATTCTCTTTAAGCAGATGCGTGTGCAGGATTTGCGTTCAGACAAGATTAATGGAGTTATTATCTCTAACCCACCTTATGGAGAACGTTTGTCAGATGATGCAGGAGTGACTAAACTCTATGCTGAAATGGGTGAGGTTTTTGAACCTCTCAAGACTTGGAGTAAGTTTATCCTGACTAGTGATGAAGCTTTTGAAAGCAAGTATGGTAGTCAGGCGGATAAAAAACGAAAACTCTATAATGGTACTTTGAAAGTTGATTTATATCAATATTTTGGTCAACGTGTTAAAAGAAACCCCGTAGATTAGAAAGGAGTTACCATGGATCCAAAGGATAAAAAAGAAGAAATTGTAGAACCTGAGAAAACCTCCCAAGAACCTCAGTTTGATTTTGAGGAAGCTAAGGATTTGACGGTTGGACAGGTTATTCGAAAAAATGAAGAAGTCGAAGCAGGAGTAACTCCTGATGATACCATTTTGGACAAATACATTAAACAACACCGTGAAGAAATCGAGGCTGACAAATTTGCAAACATTCAGGCTAAGAAAGAGGAACTTCAAAGTTTAGATGATTTGCTTCAAGAGGCTAAAGAAACGATTGAAGAAGAGACAGAACCAGTAGAAGAAGTATCTGAACCAGAGAACCTTGGTGAAGAAGAGGGAAAAGAAAGTCCAGAATTTATCCTCCCACCACTAGAAGAAACCTTGGTTATGGATAAAAACCTAGGGGGAGATGTAACAGAACCCCTTTCGGCTGAGGATGATGAAGCTACGCAAGAGGAACTTCAATCCCTGTCTCGCTCTTCTCAAGCAGAAGATGAACCACAGAACAAAAAAGTATGGTTTATCTTATCAGCAGTGGTAGCAATTATTATTCTTATTTTAGGAAGTGGCTACTATGTCTATCGTCAAATTACTCGTTCTTCTCAAGAAATTCAGTCTCAATCATCTGATGCTGGATTGGTAAGTAACCAGGCGATTCTAGATCAATTCAATAGTTTATATGACACTTTTTATACTGACCAAAATAAGACTGCTTTAAAAAACAGTCAATTTGGCCAATTGAATCAGCTTAAAGCCCTTTTGGATAAACTTGAAGGAGCGAGAGAGCATACTCTCGTTAAGTCAAAATATGATAGTCTTGAAACACAAATCAAGGCAGTTCAAGATGTCAATGCTCAGTTTGAAACACCAGCTATCACAGATGGTGTCTTAGACACGAATGCTAAGATTAAGGCAGATGCCAAATTTACCGAAGTTAAGACTGGGAATACTGAAGTTGATAAACTGCTAGATAAGGCTATTAGCCTTGGTAAGAGCCAACTTTCAAGTTCTACAAGTTCAAGTAGTAGTCAAGCAAGCTCATCGAATCAAACAGAGTCAAGTTCAACTACTGAAAGTAATGCTAGCAACTCCACTAGCCCATCAACTTCCACTGGTGAATCTGCTTCGGCTAACAATATCCTTGATAGTGGATTATCAAGTGATGGCGTCAATCTACAAAGAGGTGTTAGCCGTGTTCCTTATAACCAAGCAGCTATTAATGATAGCAGTAATCCTGCTTGGGAATTTACGGATGGTGTTCTGGAGCAAATCCTTGCGACCTCACGTGCGCGTGGCTACATCACGGGTAACCAATACATTTTGGAACCTGTGAATATTGTTAATGGTAATGGATATTACAATCTGTATAGACCGGATGGTACCTATCTCTTTACCCTTAACTGTAAGACAGGATATTTTGTAGGAAATGGATCTGGACATGCGGATGACTTAGACTACTAGTCAAATTGTTACAAAATTCTTTCTTTTCACAGATAAACATGATAAAATAAAACATATTAAATAAGAGGAGTGTCACATGACAAAAGCTAACTTTGGTGTCGTAGGTATGGCCGTAATGGGTCGTAACCTTGCCCTTAATATTGAATCTCGTGGTTACACAGTTGCTATCTACAACCGTAGTAAAGAAAAAACTGAAGATGTAATTGCTTGCCATCCTGAAAAGAAATTTGTACCAAGCTATGACGTTGAAAGTTTTGTAAATTCAATCGAAAAACCACGTCGTATCATGCTCATGGTTCAAGCAGGACCTGGTACAGATGCTACGATCCAAGCCCTTCTTCCACACTTGGATAAAGGCGATATCTTGATTGACGGAGGCAATACTTTCTATAAAGATACCATCCGTCGTAATGAAGAGTTGGCTAACTCTGGCATCAACTTTATTGGTACTGGTGTCTCTGGTGGTGAAAAAGGTGCCCTTGAAGGTCCTTCTATCATGCCTGGTGGACAAAAAGAAGCTTATGAATTGGTAGCTGACGTTCTTGAAGAAATCTCAGCTAAAGCACCAGAAGATGGAAAACCATGTGTGACATACATCGGTCCTGATGGAGCTGGTCACTATGTGAAAATGGTCCACAACGGTATTGAGTATGGTGATATGCAATTGATCGCAGAAAGCTACGATCTTATGCAACACTTGCTTGGTCTTTCTGCAGAAGATATGGCTGAAATCTTTACTGAGTGGAACAAAGGCGAATTAGACAGCTACTTGATCGAAATCACTGCGGATATCCTTGGACGCAAAGACGACGAAGGTCAAGATGGTCCAATCGTAGACTACATCTTGGATGCTGCTGGAAACAAGGGAACTGGTAAATGGACTAGCCAATCAGCTCTTGACCTTGGTGTGCCATTGTCACTGATTACTGAGTCAGTATTTGCGCGCTACATTTCAACTTATAAAGAAGAACGTGTACACGCTAGCAAGGTACTTCCAAAACCAGCTGCCTTCAAATTTGAAGGAGACAAGGCTGAGTTGATTGAAAAAATCCGCCAAGCCCTTTACTTCTCAAAAATTATTTCATACGCACAAGGTTTTGCGCAATTGCGTGTAGCTTCTAAAGAAAATAACTGGAACTTGCCATTTGCAGACATCGCATCTATCTGGCGCGATGGATGCATCATCCGTTCTCGTTTCTTGCAAAAGATTACAGATGCCTACAACCGTGATGCAGACCTTGCTAACCTTCTTTTGGATGAGTACTTCTTGGATGTCACTGCTAAATACCAACAAGCGGTTCGTGATATTGTAAGTCTTGCGGTTCAAGCTGGTGTACCAGTTCCAACCTTCTCAGCAGCCATCACTTACTTTGATAGCTATCGTTCAGCTGATCTTCCAGCTAACTTGATCCAAGCACAACGTGACTACTTTGGTGCCCACACTTACCAACGTAAAGACAAAGAAGGAACCTTCCACTATTCTTGGTACGATGAAAAATAAGTAGGCCAAGCTATGGAGAAACGGATTTTATTGCTTGAAAAAGAAAGAAATCTAGCTCATTTTTTAAGTTTGGAACTCCAGAAAGAGCACTATCGGGTTGATCTAGTAGAGGAGGGGCAAAAAGCCCTTTCTCTGGCTCTTCAGACAGATTATGATTTGATTTTATTGAACTTTAATCTGGGAGATATGACGGCTCGGGACTTTGCTGAAAGGCTGAGTCGAACTAAACCTGCTTCTGTCATCATGATCTTGGATCATTGGGAGGACTTGCAAGAAGAGCTGGAAGTCATTCAGCGGTTTGCAGTTTCTTACATCTATAAGCCAGTCATTATCGAAAATTTGGTTGAGAGAATTTCAGCGATTTTCCGTGGACGTGATTTCATTGATCAGCATTGTAATCAGATGAAGGTGCCAACGGCTTACCGAAATTTGAGGATTGATGTTGAAAATCACACGGTCTATCGTGGTGATGAAATGATTGCTCTCACTCGTCGTGAATATGACCTCTTAGCTACACTCATGGGGAGTAAGAAAGTCTTAACTCGTGAACAATTGCTAGAGAGTGTCTGGAAGTATGAAAGTGCTACAGAGACCAATATCGTAGATGTCTATATCCGATATCTACGGAGCAAGATTGATGTAAAAGGTCAAAAGAGCTACATCAAAACAGTGCGTGGTGTTGGTTATACCATGCAGGAATAAAAAGCAGTTGCAGTTGTGTAACTGCTTTTTTTGATCTTTAAAATAAACGAACCTCTTCATCGGAAATTTCATGAGGCTTGGCTGTGCTGTCTATCAGTTTATTTTTTAAACAAATTGGTCAGTCTTAACTTCAAGTTCAAAGCAAACTTTGAGTAGATTCTTGTTGGTTTAAACTTAATATATTGATAAAAACAAAAACATTTGCTATAATCATTTTGGAGGATAAAAGAATGAAATTTTTGAAAAAATTAATGCAAATCGCATTAGCAGTCTTTTTCTTTGGTTTGCTAGCGACAAGTGCAGTATTTGCGGATGATGCTGATTCGGAAGGCTGGCAATTTGTCCAAGAAAATGGTAGAACCTACTACAAGAAGGGGGAACTCAAAGAAACCTACTGGCGAGTGATTGATGGTAAGTACTATTATTTTGATCCTTTATCTGGAGAGATGGTTGTCGGCTGGCAATATATTCCGTTTCCATCTAAAGGTAGTACAATTGGTCCTTACCCAAATGGTATCAGATTAGAAGGTTCCCCAATGCCAGAATGGTACTACTTTGACAAAAATGGAGTGCTACAAGAGTTTGTTGGTTGGAAAGCATTAGAGGTTAAAACTAAAGACAGTGTTGGAAGAAAGTATGGGGAAAAACGTACAAATCCGGAAGATAAAGAAGAGAAGAGTTTTTACACGAACTATTACTTTAATCAAAATCATTCTTTAGAGACAGGTTGGATTTATGACGAAGGCCATTGGTATTATTTACAGAAGAGTGGTGGCTTTGATGCTCGTATCAACAGTTTAACGATTGGGGAGCCAGTGCGTGGTTGGGCCAAGGATTATTCTCTTCTATATGATGAAGAGGAAATAAAAGCGGCTCCATGGTACTACCTAGACCCAGAAACTGGCATTATGCAAACTGGTTGGAAGCAAATTGGCAATAAGTGGTACTATCTCCGTTCATCAGGAGCCATGGCAACTGGTTGGTATCAGGAAGACTCAACTTGGTATTATCTAGATGCTCAAAATGGCGATATGAAGACAGGCTGGCAATATCTTGGTAACAAGTGGTACTATCTCC
>NZ_KV817803.1:93658-150220 GCF_001814775.1 Streptococcus sp. HMSC067H01 | reverse complement strand
TCTCCGTTCATCAGGAGCCATGGCAACTGGTTGGGTGAAAGATGGTTCAACTTGGTACTACCTAAATGCAAGTAATGGAGATATGAAGACAGGTTGGACAAAAGTAGGAGGAAACTGGTATTATCTCAATTCCTCTGGAGCAATGGTTACAGGTAGCCAAACTATCGATGGTAAAGTTTATAACTTTGCTTCATCTGGTGAGTGGATTTAATATTGGAGGACATATAAATGAAACTTTTAAAAAAAACTATGCAAGTTGGACTAACAGCATTTTTCTTTGGTTTGCTAGCTACAAATACTGTATTTGCGGATACCACAGGTGGTCAATTTGTTGATAAGGATAATAGAAAATATTATGTAAAAGATGATCATAAAGCAATCTATTGGCATAAAATAGACGGAAAAACTTACTATTTTGGTGATAAAGGAGAAATGGTAGTTGGATGGCAATACTTAGAAATTCTTGGAACAGGTTATCGTGATGATTTATTAGATAACCAACCAGTTAATGAAATCGGTCTTCAACACAAGTGGTACTATTTTGGACAAGATGGTGCTTTGCTAGAACAAACAGATAAACAAGTACTAGAGGCAAAAACGTCTGAAAATACAGGAAAAGTATACGGTGAACAATATCCTCTATCTGCTGAAAAGAGAACTTATTATTTTGATAATAATTATGCTGTAAAGACAGGTTGGACTTATGAAGACGGCAATTGGTATTATTTAAATAAGCTAGGAATTTCTGGCGATGATTCTTACAATCCACTACCAATTGGTGAAGTTGCTAAGGGTTGGACTCAAGATTTCCATGTTACTTTTGGCATTGATAGAAGCAAACCTGCTCCATGGTATTATCTAGATCCAACAACTGGTATTATGCAAACTGGTTGGCAATATCTTGGTAACAAGTGGTACTATCTCCGTTCATCAGGAGCTATGGCAAATGGTTGGTATCAAGACGGCTCAACTTGGTATTATCTTGACGCTGAAAATGGGGATATGAAAACAGGTTGGGCTTCTATCAATGGCTATTGGTATTACCTCCGTTCATCAGGAGCTATGGCGACAGGCTGGCTTCAAGATGGCTCCACTTGGTATTATCTCAATGCAAGTAATGGCGACATGAAGACAGGTTGGTTCCAAGTTAATGGTAAATGGTACTATGCCTATAGTTCAGGTGCCCTAGCTGTGAATACAAAAGTAGATGGCTACTACGTCAACTATAATGGTGAATGGGTACAGTAATGAAAACAAGCGATTGTGAAGGAAACAATCGCTTTTTTTGTTAAAATATAATAAAATAGAAAGGAATAAAGTTCTAAAATTTTATCTAGAAAAAGACGATTTTCGTCTGATAGCAGGATTAAATGACAAAAGAAGTTGGTGTCGGTCAGGCACATAGTAAAATTATTTTAATAGGAGAGCATGCAGTGGTTTATGGCTATCCGGCCATCTCTTTGCCTCTTTTAGAGGTAGAGGTGACTTGTCGGGTTGTACCGGCAGGGACACCATGGCGTCTGTTTGAAGAGGACACCTTGTCCATGGCAGTCTATGCTTCTCTCGAGTATCTAAATATCAGAGAAGCTTGCATTCGTTGTCAAATTGACTCGGCTATTCCGGAAAAGCGAGGGATGGGGTCCTCAGCAGCCATTAGCATTGCGGCCATTCGTGCGGTATTTGATTATTACCAAGCAGAACTTCCGCGAGATGTTTTAGAGATTTTAGTCAATCGGGCGGAGATGATTGCCCATATGAATCCTAGTGGATTGGATGCCAAGACCTGTCTTAGTGACCAGCCTATTCGTTTTATCAAGAATGTAGGTTTTGAAGAATTAGCCATGGATTTGTCAGCTTATCTGGTCATTGCAGATACAGGAATCTATGGACATACTCGTGAAGCTATCCAAGTTGTTGAGAGCAAGGGCAAGGAAGCCTTACCTTTCTTAGATGCACTAGGAGAGTTGACCAAACAAGCTGAAGAAGCAATAAAAACAAAAGATGCCGTGAAGCTGGGAGAAATTCTAACCAAAGCTCATGGAAATCTAAAGGAAATTGGAGTTAGTAGCCCTGAGGCTGATGCCTTGGTTGAAACTGCTCTTCAACATGGAGCCCTAGGAGCCAAGATGAGTGGTGGAGGTCTAGGAGGCTGCATCATCGCCTTGGTTGCTAATGTAAGCCAAGCGCAAGAACTAGCAGAAAGATTAGAAGAGAAAGGAGCTGTTCAGACATGGATCGAAAGCCTGTAACAGTACGTTCCTATGCCAATATTGCTATTATCAAATATTGGGGTAAGAAAGCAGAAAAAGAGATGGTTCCTGCGACTAGCAGTATCTCTCTAACCTTAGAAAATATGTATACGGAGACGACACTTTCTCCTTTACCAGCTGATGCAACCGCAGATGCCTTTTACATCAATGGTCAGTTGCAAAATGAAGCAGAGCATGCCAAGATGCGTATAATTATTGATCGCTATCGCCCTGAAGGAGCAGGGTTTGTTCGTATCGATACTAAGAACAATATGCCAACAGCAGCAGGCCTTTCTTCAAGTTCCAGTGGTTTGTCTGCCTTGATCAAAGCTTGTAACGCATATTTCCAACTTGGGTTGAATCGTAGAGAATTGGCCTTGGAAGCTAAGTTTGCATCGGGATCTTCATCTCGTAGTTTTTATGGCCCCTTAGCAGCCTGGGACAAGGATAGTGGAGAAATTTATCCAGTTGAAACGGACTTGAAACTAGCTATGATTATGTTGGTCTTGGAAGACCAGAAAAAACCAATTTCCAGTCGAGATGGGATGAAGCTCTGTGTGGAAACTTCGACAACTTTTGAAGACTGGGTTCGTCAGTCTGAACAAGACTACAAGGATATGTTGGTCTACCTTAAGGAAAATGACTTTCAGAAAGTTGGAGAATTGACAGAAAAGAACGCTCTTGCTATGCATGCTACGACAAAAACTGCAACTCCATCCTTCTCTTATCTGACAGATGCTAGCTATGAGGCTATGGATTTTGTTCGTCAGCTTAGAGAACAAGGAGAATCTTGCTACTTTACCATGGATGCGGGCCCTAATGTCAAGGTTCTTTGCTTGGAAGAGGACTTGGAACATTTATCAGAACTTTTAGGTCAACGCTATCGCTTAATCGTTTCAAAAACAAAGGATTTGAGCCAAGATGACGATTGTTAAAACTTGTGGGAAGCTCTATTGGGCTGGGGAGTATGCCGTTTTAGAACCAGGACAGTTAGCGCTAATAAAGGCTATTCCCATCTATATGACGGCTGAGATTAAAGCGTCTAATGATTATCGACTCTACTCAGATATGTTTTCCTATAGTGTGGACTTGCGAGCGGATTCTTCTTATGCTTTGATTCAAGAAACAGTTGCCTTGGTGGAGGAGTATCTAACTGCCCAAGGAGTTGAACTGCAGCCTTTTTCTTTAGACATTCGTGGGAAAATGGAGCGTGAGGGGAAGAAGTTTGGCCTGGGTTCTAGTGGCAGTGTGGTTGTTTTGGTCATCAAGGCCATGCTTGCGTTCTATGAAAGACCCGCTGACAGAGAACTCTTGTTTAAATTGGCGAGTGCTGTACTTCTTAAACGTGGGGACAATGGCTCCATGGGGGACATTGCCTGTATCGTATCAGAAAACCTCGTCCTCTATCAGTCATTTGACCGTGAGAAAGTGGCAGATTGGCTAGAAAAAGAAGACTTGCAGACTGTATTAAATCGTGATTGGGGTTTTTCAATCGCGAGCGTTGAACCGGTTTTGACATTTGACTTTCTGGTTGGTTGGACCAAGGAAGTGGCTGTATCTAGTCATATGGTCAAGCAAATCAAGGATAATATGAACTCTGGCTTTTTGCAGGCTTCAAAAAAAATTGTAGCTAACTTGGTAAAGGCTTTGCAGGTAGGTCAAGAAGAAACCGTTATTGACTTACTAGAACAAGCTAGCCAACTCTTAGAAGGCTTGAGTTCAGATATTTACACACCTTCGCTCAGACAATTAAAAGATGCCAGTAGAGACTTAAAAGCTGTCGCTAAGAGCAGTGGTGCTGGTGGTGGAGACTGTGGGATAGCACTTAGCTTTGACCAAGATTCGACCACATTACTGAAAAAACGCTGGGCTGATCTAGGAATTGAGCTCTTATACCAAGAAAGGATAGGACATGACGATAAATCGGAAGGATGAACACATCCGCTATGCCCTTGAACAAAACAGTACTTATAATAGTTTTGATGAAGTGGAGTTGATCCACTCCTCGCTACCCTTATATGACTTAGATGAAATTGATCTTTCGACAGAATTTGCAGGGCGAAAGTGGGACTTTCCCTTTTATATCAATGCTATGACAGGTGGGAGTGAAAAGGGTAAAGAAATCAATCAAAAATTGGCTCAGGTGGCAGATGCTTGTGGGATTTTATTTGTGACGGGTTCTTACAGTGCGGCACTTAAGGATCCATCAGATGACTCTTTTTCAGTCAAAACTAGTTACCCTGACCTCCTTCTTGGAACCAACATTGGCTTAGACAAGCCAGTTGAATTGGGTCTACAAACAGTAAAAGAGATGAATCCCCTTCTCTTACAAGTTCATGTTAATGTCATGCAAGAATTACTCATGCCAGAGGGTGAACGTCGATTTAAATTATGGCAGCATAATCTGAAAGATTATGCTGAACAAATCTCTGTGCCACTTGTTTTAAAAGAAGTCGGCTTTGGTATGGATGTGAAGACCATTGCTAAGGCTTATGAGATGGGAATACGAACAGTTGATTTGTCTGGGCGTGGGGGAACCAGCTTTGCCTACATTGAAAACCGTCGCAGTGGTCAACGTGACTACCTCAATGATTGGGGTCAATCAACTATGCAAGCACTTCTGAATGCCCAAGACTGGAAAGACAAGATGGAACTTTTGGTTAGTGGAGGAGTTCGCAATCCACTAGACATCATCAAATGCTTGGTCTTTGGAGCCAAGGCAGTTGGTCTATCACGCACTATGTTAGAGCTGGTTGAAAATTACTCTGTTGATGTCGTTATTTCCATTGTTGAAGGTTGGAAGGAAGACCTACGCTTGATCATGTGTTCCCTTAATTGTGCAAAGATTGAGGATTTGCAAGAGGTCGACTTTCTCCTATATGGAAAATTAAAAGAAGCAAAAGACCAAATGTAAAGAAGGAGGTCGGGATTTTAGTCCCGATCTTTTTATCATTCCTCAGACGGATGTGACTTTTGGGATTTGTGATACAATTAAATAGAGAGGACGGATACATGCGAAAATTTCAAATTTTTCTATTTATTGAAGCTTGTTTATTGACAGGAGCTCTGATTATGATGGTATCAGAGCATTTTTCCCGTTTTCTACTGATATTGCTCTTGTTTTTACTTCTGATTCGATATTATACTGGAAAACAGGGAAATAACTTTATTTTAGTGGCGGTGAGCATCCTATTTTTCTTTATCATCATGCTCAATCCCTTTGTCATTTTAGCCATCTTTGTGGCCTTGATATACAGCCTGTTCCTGCTTTATCCTATGATGAACCAGGAAAGAGAAGATACCAATCTGGTCTTTGAAGAAGTTGTGACCGTAAAGAAGGAGAAAAATCGCTGGTTTGGAAGTCTTCATCACTTCTCAAGCTATCAGACCTGTCGTTTTGATGATATCAATCTCTTTCGCCTTATGGGGAAGGATACTATTCATCTGGAGCACGTGATTTTGAGCAATCATGATAATGTCATCATCTTGAGAAAACTAGTCGGCACAACCAGAATTATCGTACCAGTGGATGTTGAAGTCAGCCTTAGTGTTAATTCTCTGTACGGAGATTTAACCTTTTTTGACCAGCCTAAACGTGCTTTGCGTAATGAGCAATTTCACCAAGAAACGAGAGACTATCTCAAGAGTCCAAAGAGCGTTAAGATTCTTTTGACAACTATGGTTGGAGATGTTGAGGTGGTGAGAGGATGAAAAAGCAACCCTATATTTTAATTGGACTCACCTCATTTCTCTTTGTTGCTTTTCTATTTCGAAGCATTTTTAAGGTTCTGGATTTAGAGTGGACTTCTCTCTTTCAAGATCTAGAAAAGACAGAAAAAGTCTTATTTCTGGCTTTAATGTTTAGTGCTGCCCTGGCCTTTTTATTAGTATTATTCTGGACAATTGTTGATGAAATTTCAAAAAGAAGAATCCAAGCAAATCTCAAACGTCTGCTAGCTGGCAAAGAGATTGAAAGTCTGGGAGATGCTGACTTAGACGCAAGTTTTAGAAATTTATCAGGCAAGCTTGGTTTATTGACAGAAGCCATTCAAAAAGCGGACAATCAGGTTTTAGTCAAAGAAGAAGAGATAGTTGAAAAGGAGCGAAAGCGAATCGCACGTGACTTGCATGATACGGTTAGCCAAGAAATTTTTGCTGCCCATATGATTTTATCAGGACTCAGTCAACAAGCTTCCAGATTAGACAAAGAGAAGATGCAGACACAACTTCAGAGTGTAACAGCTATTTTGGAGACAGCCCAAAGAGATTTGCGTATTCTACTCTTGCATTTGCGCCCTATTGAACTGGAACAAAAGAGTTTGGTTGAGGGGATTCAGTTGCTTCTCAAAGAATTGGAAGAAAAAAGTGAACTCAAAGTCAGTTTTAAATATCAGGTAGACCAATTACCTAAAAAGATTGAGGAGCATGTCTTTCGTATCGTCCAAGAATTGATTAGTAATACTCTCCGTCATGCCCAAGCTTCTTGTCTAGATGTTTATCTTTATCAAACGGAAACAGGCTTGCAGTTGAAGGTAGTAGACAACGGTCGCGGTTTTCAGTTAGATGATGTTGATGAACTAAGCTATGGACTACGCAATATCAAAGAACGAGTGGAAGATATGGCTGGTAGCATACAACTATTAACAGCACCCAAGCAGGGTTTGGCAGTGGATATTCGGATCCCCTTGCTTGATTGACTAACAAAAGGAAATAAAATGAAACTATTATTAGTAGATGACCACCAAATGGTGCGTCTGGGTTTAAAAAGTTATTTTGAATTACAAGATGATGTAGAGGTTGTAGGAGAAGCAATCAATGGTGCCGAAGGGATTTCCATGGCTTTGGCTCTTCGTCCCGATGTGATTGTCATGGATATTGTCATGCCAGAAGTTAACGGGATTGACGCAACTCTAGCTATTCTCAAAGAATGGCCGGAGGCTAAAATCTTGATTGTAACATCTTATCTAGACAATGAAAAAATCATGCCAGTCTTAAATGCTGGGGCTAAAGGCTATATGCTCAAGACGTCCAGTGCAGATGAATTGTTCCACGCTGTTCAAAAGGTGGCAGCTGGAGAGCTAGCTATCGAACAAGAGGTGAGTAAGAAAGTAGAATACCACCGCAATCATATGGAACTTCACGAAGAATTAACTGCGCGTGAACGCGATGTCCTTCAACTGATTGCCAAGGGCTATGAAAATCAGCGCATTGCTGATGAGCTTTTTATCTCTCTCAAGACAGTCAAGACCCACGTATCTAATATTTTAGCAAAGCTTCAGGTTAGCGATCGTACCCAGGCAGCAGTTTATGCCTTTCAACACCACTTAGTAGGACATGAGGACTTCTAGATGTGAAAGCAAGGTTTACTTTTTCCAAAGCAAGATTTTTTCTTAGGGAGAAGAATTTTCAAGTTTTTCCTTAGTCAATCGAGGATTTTTAGTAAATTAAGAGCATGAAAAAATCTAGAACAAACAAGTGTCTCATGAAGTCCTGAAAACTCATTTCTGACTTGAAAAAAGTCGTTACTATATGGTATAATGGACTGTATTAAAAAATTTTAAGGAGAAATGACAGAATGTCTGTATCATTTGAAAACAAAGAAACAAACCGTGGTGTCTTGACTTTCACTATCTCTCAAGACCAAATCAAACCAGAATTGGACCGTGTATTTAACTCAGTAAAGAAATCTCTTAATGTTCCAGGTTTCCGTAAAGGTCACCTTCCACGTCCTATCTTTGACAAGAAATTTGGTGAAGAATCACTTTACCAAGACGTTATGAACGCTCTTTTGCCAAACGCTTATGAAGCAGCTGTAAAAGAAGCTGGTCTTGAAGTGGTTGCTCAACCAAAAATTGACGTAACTTCAATGGAAAAAGGTCAAGACTGGGTTATCACTGCTGAAGTTGTTACAAAACCTGAAGTTAAATTGGGTGACTACAAAAATCTTGAAGTATCAGTTGATCTAGAAAAAGAAGTAACAGATGCTGACGTTGAAGAGCGTATCGAACGCGAACGCAACAACTTGGCTGAATTGGTGATCAAAGAAGCTGCTGCTGAAAACGGCGACACTGTTGTTATCGACTTTGTTGGTTCTATTGACGGTGTTGAATTTGACGGTGGAAAAGGTGAAAACTTCTCACTTGGACTTGGTTCAGGTCAATTCATCCCTGGTTTCGAAGATCAATTGGTAGGTCACTCAGCTGGTGAAACTGTTGATGTTATCGTAACATTCCCAGAAGACTATCAAGCAGAAGACCTTGCCGGTAAAGAAGCTAAATTCGTGACAACTATCCACGAAGTAAAAGCTAAAGAAGTTCCAGCTCTAGACGATGAACTTGCAAAAGACATCGACGAAGAAGTTGAAACACTTGCTGAATTGAAAGAAAAATACCGCAACGAATTGGCTGCTGCTAAAGAAGAAGCATACAAAGATGCAGTTGAAGGTGCAGCAATCGATAAAGCAGTTGAAAATGCTGAAATCGTAGAACTTCCAGAAGAAATGATCCACGAAGAAGTTCACCGTTCAGTAAATGAATTCCTTGGAAACTTGCAACGTCAAGGTATCAACCCTGACATGTACTTCCAAATCACTGGAACTACTCAAGAAGACCTTCACAAACAATACGAAGCAGAAGCTGAGTCACGTACCAAGACTAACCTTGTTATCGAAGCAGTTGCTAAAGCTGAAGGATTTGACGCTACTGACGAAGAAATCCAAAAAGAAATTGAGCAATTGGCTGCAGACTACAACATGGAAGTTGCACAAGTGCAAAGCTTGCTTTCTGCTGATATGTTGAAACACGACATCACAATCAAAAAAGCTGTTGAATTGATCACAAGCACTGCAACAGTAAAATAATCTTTACAAGATAAAAGCCCACCGAATTCGGTGGGTTTTCTTATGCTTTATTTTCCGAAAAACTCCTGCAGGTCTTCTTGGCTAATCCCAATCATGGCTGGAATATTAGACCAGTTATCTTCGGTTAGAATGTAGGATTGTTTAGAATCTGTTGAAGTTGTAATATCGGTAGCGAGTGGCTTTGTTTTCTCGGCATTCTCCATTATGTCAGCGAAACGTTCAATTAGATAGGTCTTACGAGCTGTTCCGATATGTTGAGTTGCATAGTCAAAGGCCTGTAATTCACCTAATAAAATCAGTTTACTTTTGGCCCGAGTGATAGCAGTGTAGATGAGATTACGCTCTAACATGCGCTTGCTTGCACTGGTGATAGGTAGAATAACGACGGGAAACTCGCTACCCTGAGACTTATGGATACTCATGGCATAGGCTAAGCGAATCTTGTACCATTCATTTCGAGGATAGGAAACCTCGTTCCCATCAAAGTCGATGACAATTTCATCTTGCTTGGACTCGGTGTATTTTCCTGGAATCAAGTCTGTGATATAGCCTAAGTCTCCGTTAAAGACATTGACCTCTGCATCGTTAACTAGGTGGATAACCTTATCTCCTGTTCGATAGTGACACTGAGGAGCTTCAAAGCTAAGCAGGTCTTTTTGTGGAGGATTAAGGAGGTCTTGCATGAGCTGGTTGATGGCATCAATACCTGCAGTTCCACGGTACATAGGGGCAAGAACCTGAATGTCGCGAGCAGGAATGCCACTTCTGATAGCAGCACCTAGGATTTTTTCAATGCTAGCAGGGATATGGTTACTAGCGATTTCAAAGTAGGAGCGGTCTGCTTTTTTCTGGGTAAAATCTGCAGGTAATATTCCCTGGCGAATCTGACTTGCAAGAGTGACGATGGTTGATTCTTCGCTCTGACGGTAGATTCTTTCCAAACGTGTTTGAGGGATACTTGGTATCTGGAGTAAATCTGCTAGGACTTGACCAGGACTGACAGAAGGCAGCTGGTCGCTATCACCCACGATGAGAATTTTACTGTTTGAAGAGATGTTGGAGAAGAGTTGGTTAGCTAGCCAAGTGTCCACCATAGAAAACTCGTCAACAATGATAAAGTCAGCATCCAGATAATCTTCCAGATGGCTAGTGTCGTCATCTCCAGTCATGCCCAGGTGGCGGTGAATGGTAGCGCTTGGTAGACCTGTTAATTCGTTCATGCGACGGGCTGCGCGACCAGTTGGAGCAGCTAGGAGAATGGGTAAATTGCTCTTTTTCTTGAGGTCCAGTCCTTCCAAAAGAGCATAGACAGCGATAATGCCATTGATAACAGTTGTCTTACCAGTACCAGGTCCACCTGTAAGTATAAAGACCTTGTTTTGGATAGCATCGCAGATGGCCTGTTTTTGAATACTATCATACTCAATCCCAAGTTCTTCCTCAACAGTTGTGATATGGTCTTGAATAGTCTCTAGATCATGTTTTTTACTTTGATCTTTTTCGAGGATTCTGATGAGATGACTGCGAATCCCTTCTTCTGCAAAAAAGAGGCTATTATCAAAGATTTTGGTATCAATCTGCTGGACCTTATCTTCTTCAATCAGATAAGCAAGTTCTTGGGCGACTTGGCTGGGATCTAGTTCGACTGGACGGGAGGATTCCAGAAGGTTGAGGGTTTGCTCCAACAAGTCTCTAGCTTCCATATAGGTATCTCCCGTCTCCATGCAACCTTGAAAGAGACTATGGACAAGACCCGCACGGAAACGCTCGGGAGCCTGACTCTCAATCCCCAGTTCTTGGGCCAATTGGTCAGCGATGGTAAATCCTAAGCCCTTGATATCCTCGACCAGTTGATAGGGATAGTTCTCGACAATATCTAGCGTTTCTTCCTTGTAAAAGTCTTGGATCTGAAAGGCTAGTTTATTTGGGATGCCGTAATTAGCTAGTTTGGCTAAGACCATCTCTGTTCCGTAATTAAGACGAAGGGTTGAGACAAAGGCTTCACGATTTTTAGCAGAGAGGCCAGAGATAGACTGGAGTTTGTCTGGATTTTCTAAGATTTTGTCAATAGTGTTTTCACCGTAAATATCCACAATTTTCTGGGCTGTTTTGAGTCCAATTCCCTTGAAATGACTGCTGGAGAAATACTTGACCAAGCCCTTACTAGTCGGCTTGGCTCTCTCATAGCGAGTCATTTGTAGTTGTTCACCATATTTGGAGTGTTGGACGATTTGTCCCCAAAAAGTGTATTCCTCTCCTTCAATGATATCAGCCATGGTACCTGTGACAATGATTTCATAATCATCAAAGTCTTCAGCATTGGTATCCTCAATATCTAGAAGTAAAATACGGAAAAAATTGCTGACATTTTCAAAGATAATGCGCTCAATGGTGCCTGAAAAATAAACTTCCATAAAATTCCTTACAATAGTGTCTGAGAAAATTTATCCCAGACTTAATCAAAATAGAATGAGAAGAGGCTGAGATGGAAAATTCTCGGCCTCTTCCTAGTTTTTAAAATGTTCCGATACGTTTGAGTGGCCAGAAGCGGAATTTGGCTTCACCAGTGATATCTTTTGCCTTAAAGGTACCAACATGTCGACTGTCGCTAGATACCAGACGGTCATCACCTAGGAGGAGGTATTCTCCTTCTGGAACAGTGAAGGTAAAGCTAGTGTTGTAATTAACATCTAGGGTAAAGGCCTGAGCCTTTTGAGCTAAAGTTCTAAAGTATTCTCCCTTTTTACCATCCCAACCAGTTCCAGTATAAGTGCTTTGGAGTTTATCTTCCTTGAAACGCTTAAGGTATTCTGCTAAATAGGGCTCATCAGTTTCTTGACCATTGATATAGAGCTTGTCGCTTTCGTAACGGATAGTATCTCCTGGCATACCAATGACCCGTTTAACGATATCCTTGTTCCCATCGTCTTCATGAGCAACCACAATATCAAAACGATCAATAGGAAGATGTTTAACCACAAAGAGGACTTCTCCATCTGCCAGGGTAGGATCCATCGAATGTCCTTCTACACTGACATTCCTCCAGAGAAAGAGACGACTAAGGGCGACAAGAGTGATAATGAGGATAAAACTCCCCCACTCTTTTAAAAACGATTTAAAATAATTCATAATTTACCTTTCTAGCAGTTTTTTGGCTTTTTCAGTATTTTTAAAGTGTAGCTTGGCGCAGAAGTTGAGCCCCTGTATACCATAAGCACGAAGGATTTGGCTAGCTACCTTATCAGAAGCCGTTCCGGCCCCACTTGGAAGTTGATAACCAAGTTCTCTACCCAGATTTTCTAAATTTTCCAGAAAGAGATCACGCGCAATGATAGAGCTTACTGCGACTGCTAAGTATTTGCCTTCTGCTTTTTCCTCCAGACTAACTGGATTGGAAAAATGATTGGCTTCATTTTTCAAGTACTTTTCATAGTTTTGAGCACTAGTAAAAGCATCGATAACAATCTTTTCAGGATGAACTCCATTTTGGAGAAGGAGAAAAATGGCTTGATTGTGCAGGGCTACCTTGACAGAAACGGCATTGTAGCGCTCACCGATGACTTCATTATACTTGCTTGGAGAAAGCAGTAGAGCTTGGTGCTGAATTTTTTCCTTAAGCAGAGGAGCAAGTTGACGAATCTTTTGGTCTGTCAGAGTCTTAGAGTCCCCAACACCTAGTTTTCGCAGAAAGTCATGCTGGTCAGGCGTAACAAAGGATGCTACTACAGCTAGACCACCAAAGTAGGAACCATTTCCCACTTCGTCAGTTCCAATCATCGGAAAGTTTTGTCCACTAGCTACTGGGCTGACCTGATAACCAAAAAAGCTGGCGTAACGTTCAGTAGCTTCTCCTTGTAAGAGGACTTTTCCAGATGTGTAGATGGAAACACTTGCCTGCGGAAGCTTCAAAAAATAGCGAATATAAGGATTTTTACTAGGAGTCAGTGCTTGTTCATATTTCTGAACAAAGGCTTGGATTTCCTTTTCGCTCGGAGTTAATGTAATACTTGCCATAACTCTTATTGTACCATAAAAGCCGTAGAATTGGTAAAAACTGACAAACTAAGTGAAATTTGGTATAATATCGTGAGGTGAATTTTATGGCAAATTTAAATCGATACAAGTTTACATTCGGAAAAAAAACATTGACCCTAACAACTGAGCATGACAACCTCTTTATGGAGGAAATTGCCAAGGTCGCAACAGAAAAATATGAAGCAATTAAAGAGCAAATGCCTGGAGCGGATGATGAGACAATCGCTATTTTATTAGCAGTCAATAGCTTGTCAACTCAACTCAGTCGTGAGATTGAATTTGATGATAAGGAGCAAGAATTAGACGCCCTTCGTCATCAAGTTGTAGCGACTAAACAAGAGCATAGCAAGATTGAGGACTCACTATGATTTCCATCTTTCTTTTATTGGTTCTGGCTTGGAGTTTTTATATCGGCTATCGCAGAGGCTTGGTCCTACAAGTCTATTATCTCCTAGCTACAATCGTCTCAGCTTATTTTGCGGGGAATTTTTATCAGTCATTGGGAGAAAAATTTCATTTGTTGATTCCGTATGCCAATCCCCAGGAAGGGCAGGGTACCTTTTTCTTCCCATCTGACCAGCTCTTCCAATTGGACAAGGTCTTTTACGCAGGTATTGGCTATCTTTTAGCCTTTGCCGTATTTTACTGCATCGGTCGTTTGATTGGACTCTTTTTTAACCTAGTACCAACCAAAAAGTTAGGTGGCAAATATTTTCGCATCGGTGCAGGAGTCTTATCAGTTGGAGTGACCTTATTTGTCCTTCAGATGATGCTGACCATCCTTGCGACTGTGCCCCTAGCAATCGTTCAAAATTCACTTGAAAATAGTCTAGTAGCCAAACATATGATTCAAAGTATTCCAGTGACTACTGACTTGATTAAACAACTCTGGGTAACCAAACTAATCGGATAAAAAGGGCGGGAATTATTCCTAGCCTTTTGTTTACAATTCCAAAAGTTAAGGAGACTTTTAAGAAAGCTTGAGAGCTTGAATACAGGGTTCCTAGGCTTATAACTAAGGAAAAGAAAATGAATAAGAAAATACTAGAAACATTAGAATTTAATAAGGTCAAGGCTTTATTTGAGCCCCATATTTTGACCGAGCAGGGATTAGAGCAGTTAAAAGAGCTAGTCCCGACAGATAAAGGGGATAAGATTAAGCAAGCTTTTGCAGAGATGGAAGAAATGCAAGAGCTCTTTGTTGAGCATCCTCACTTCAGTATCTCGGCAACAAAAGACATTGCTGCAACCTGCAAACGTTTAGAAATGGGAGCAGATCTCAACATCGAGGAATTTCTCCTTCTCAAACGCGTCATTTTTGCTAGTCGTGAATTAAAGAATTTCTATGACAATCTTGAAAATGTACGTTTAGAGCATCTAGCTAACTGGTTTGAGAAACTTCATGATTTCTCGCATCTGCAGGGTAATCTCCAAGCCATCAATGAAGCTGGATTTATCGAAAACTTTGCTAGCGAAGATTTGGCTCGAATCCGCCGTAAAATCCATGACAGTGAGAGCCAAGTCCGTGATGTCTTGCAAGATCTTCTAAAACAAAAGGTCCAGATGTTGACGGAAGGTATCATCGCAAGTAGAAATGGTCGCCAGGTTCTTCCAGTTAAAAATACCTATCGTAATAAGATTGCCGGTGTGGTTCATGATATTTCTGCCAGCGGGAACACTGTCTATATCGAACCGCGTGAAGTAGTCAAGCTGAGTGAGGAGATTGCAAGTCTACGTGCAGATGAACGCTATGAGATGATACGTATCCTCCAAGAACTCTCTGAGCGTGTAAGACCGCACGCGGCAGAAATAGCAAATGATGCCTGGATTATTGGACATTTAGACTTGATTCGGGCTAAGGTCCGCTTTATCCAAGAGACGGAGGCAGTAGTACCTCAAGTATCTGAGGGACAGGAGATTCAACTCCTTCACGTTCGTCATCCCTTGGTGAAGAATGCCATCGCAAATGATGTGCACTTCGGCAAAGAATTAACAGCTATCGTCATCACTGGTCCAAATACGGGTGGTAAGACTATCATGCTAAAGACCTTAGGTTTGACGCAATTGATGGCCCAGTCTGGACTGCCAATTCTAGCCGATAAGGGCAGTCGTGTAGGGATTTTCGAGGAGATTTTCGCAGATATCGGAGACGAACAGTCCATCGAACAAAGTCTCTCAACCTTCTCTAGTCATATGACCAATATCGTAGATATTCTTGGTAAGGTCAATCAAAACTCGCTCTTGCTACTTGATGAGCTTGGAGCAGGTACAGATCCTCAGGAAGGAGCTGCCCTAGCCATGTCTATCCTAGAAGACTTGCGTTTGCGTCAGGTCAGGACTATGGCAACCACTCACTATCCTGAACTCAAGGCCTACGGGATTGAAACGGCTTATGTTCAAAATGCTAGCATGGAGTTTGATATAGCTAGCCTGCGTCCAACTTATCGCTTTATGCAGGGTGTACCTGGTCGAAGTAATGCTTTTGAGATTGCTAAACGTCTAGGTTTGTCAGATGTCATTGTAGGTGACGCTAGTAAGCAAATTGACCAAGACAACGATGTCAATCGCATTATTGAGCAATTGGAAGAGCAGACGCTTGAAAGCCGTAAACGTCTTGAGAATATTCGCCAAGTCGAGCAAGAAAACCTCAAGATGAACCGTGCGCTTAAAAAACTCTACAACGAGCTCAATCGTGAGAAGGAAACAGAACTCAATAAGGCGCGTGAGCAAGCTGCGGAGATTGTTGACTTGGCTCTGGCTGAAAGTGACGATATTTTAAAAAAACTTCACAGTAAATCTCAACTAAAACCACACGAGATTATCGAAGCCAAGGCTAAGCTCAAAAAATTAGCCCCTGAAAAAGTTGACCTTTCTAAAAATAAGGTCCTCCAAAAGGCCAAGAAAAAACGAGCTCCAAAAGTTGGGGATGATATCATCGTTCTAAGCTATGGTCAACGTGGTACCTTGACCAATCAACTCAAGGATGGTCGTTGGGAAGCTCAAGTTGGCTTAATCAAGATGACGCTTGAGGAAAAAGAGTTTGATTTAGTTCAGGTACAGCAAGAAGCACCAGTCAAGAAAAAACAAGTCAATGTGGTCAAACGTGCTGCTGGTAAAGCACCGCAGGCTAGACTAGACCTTCGTGGCAAACGCTACGAGGAAGCTATGGAAGCCTTGGATGCCTTTATCGACCAAGCCCTACTCAACAACATGGCTCAAGTTGACATTATCCACGGTATTGGTACAGGAGTCATCCGTGAAGGAGTAACCAAATACTTGCAAAGAAACAAACAAGTCAAGAGCTTTGGCTATGCACCACAAAATGCAGGTGGATCTGGCGCAACGATCGTAACCTTTAAGGGATAAAGCGAAAATAATGAGAATTTGAATAAAATTTTCTGAAAACAATTGACAAGTATTTCTTTTTCTTGTAAAATAAGTAAAAATTACATACAACACCGAATGAAGTTTAATAGAAGTGGAAAATCGTTTGATTTTTCATGACTGTAAATGGACGGAACTCTGGAGAGACCGTAAAGGCACCGAAGGGGCAAGGCAGGCAACTGCTCAAACTCTCAGGTAAAAGGACAGAGCAATGATAGAGCGCTTTTTGGCATTTATCGATGCATTCCAGAGTACATGTTTCTAGCATGTGCTCTTTCTTTTGGGGTTGAATAGATAGGAGAATGGTATGTTAAATTTGCTAAAAGAGCTGGATGCTCTAGTATGGGGACCACCCCTTTTGCTCTTATTGGTTGGTACAGGGATTTACTTGACTCTTCGTTTAGGACTTTTACAAATTTTGCGTCTCCCTAAGGCCTTCCAGCTTATTTTTACCAAAGACAAGGGACATGGTGATGTTTCGAGCTTTGCTGCCTTGTGTACAGCCCTAGCGGCAACTGTTGGTACGGGAAATATTATCGGGGTGGCAACAGCTATCAAGGTGGGAGGTCCTGGTGCCCTCTTCTGGATGTGGGTGGCTGCTTTCTTTGGAATGGCAACCAAGTATGCAGAGGGCTTACTTGCTATCAAATATCGGAGTAAGGATGAAAATGGCGCTATCGCAGGAGGACCTATGCACTATATCCTTCTAGGTATGGGAGAAAGGTGGCGCCCCTTGGCGATGCTCTTTGCCTTGGCAGGTGTTTTGGTAGCTCTCTTAGGTATTGGTACCTTTACTCAGGTCAACTCCATCACAGAGTCTATACAAAATACAACCAGCTTGACACCGACCATTACTGCTTTGATCCTTTCAATATTTGTTGGGATTGCGGTCTTTGGTGGACTCAAATCTATTTCGAAAGTTTCTACCACAGTAGTTCCCTTTATGGCTATTGTCTATATCTTGGGAACCTTGACAGTCATTTTTGTTAATATTGACAAAATACCAGCAACTCTTTCCCTAATTCTCACATCAGCTTTTAGTCCAGTAGCTGCAGTCGGAGGGTTCGCTGGAGCCAGTATTCGAACTGCTATCCAAAATGGTGTAGCGCGTGGTGTCTTCTCAAATGAATCTGGCTTGGGTTCAGCTCCCATTGCGGCAGCGGCAGCCAAGACAAATGAGCCGGTGGAGCAAGGTTTGATTTCCATGACAGGTACCTTTATTGATACCTTGATTATCTGTACATTGACTGGTTTGACCATCTTGGTAACAGGTGTTTGGAGTGGTGATTTGAATGGTGTTGCTTTGACTCAGTCAGCTTTTTCTACGGTATTTTCTTTCTTTGGTCCAGCTCTTTTAACAGTGTTCTTGGTGCTTTTTGCCTTTACCACGATTTTGGGATGGAACTATTACGGAGAGCGTTGCTTTGAGTTTCTCTTTGGTGTTCGCTTTATCTGGCTCTATCGTGTGGTCTTTGTTGCCATGGTCTTACTGGGTGGCTTCATTGAGTTGGATATGGTCTGGGTCATTGCGGATATTGTCAATGCACTTATGGCTCTACCAAACTTGATTGCACTCTTAGCCTTGTCGCCAGTTGTTATTGCTGAGACTAAGAAATATTTTGATAAATAATGTAAGATTGATCTTTCCATTTAAAGGAAATGCTAGCATCTGTTTGTGAGATGCTGGCTTTTTTTCACTTCTAGGGCTAGTCTTTTGTTTTATGTCATAAGATGAATGTAATTCAATAGTACATTTTTAATGATGTCATTTATTTGCACTTTTATTTATTGTATAATAGTCAGCATAAATCTGTTTTTGTTCTGGTATATCTTGTTTCATCTATATGCGAAAGAGAAATAAACTGGAGGTGTTTATGTCAAAAGATATTCGAAAACTAATGGTTTCACAGGGGATTGCGAATCTAGCAGATGTCTTTTTTAGAGTTGTTGTGATTGCAAATGTGTTTATTTTATCTGGTTCGGTTATTTCAACCTCCCTAGTGCCAATTCTGATTGGTCTATCCTCCTTTTTAGCCAGTTTCCTTGTTCCATTAGTAACGAAGAGACTAGCTTTAAATCGTGTTCTTTTCTTGACTCAATTTGGTAAGACAATTCTGCTAGCGATTTTGGTTTTTCTACTCAAGTACACTGGAAATATCTCTATCCCTCTTTTATACGCTATTGTCACTTTAATCTCCATTTTGGATGGTTTTGCAGCACCTGTTTCCTATGCGATTGTTCCACGCTACGCAAGAGATTTAGCTAAAGCGAATGCAGCCATTTCTATGAGTGGAGAAAGTGTGCAACTCGTTGGTTGGGGTTTAGGAGGCTTCTTATTTGCGAGTCTGGGAATGAAGCCTAGCCTGCTCATTGTGTTAGCCTTGTTTACAATTTCTACGATTTTGATGTTCGGTTTACCACTTGTCGAAAAAGAAGTGCTGTCCTCTGAAACGAGTTTTGAGACGCTCACAAAAGGTTGGCGGCTGGTGGTTAAAGAATCAAGATTACGCTTTATTGTCCAGACTAATCTCTTAGAAATCCAAGCCAATGCTATTTGGGTATCTTCTGTTTTACTTGTTTTTGTGACTGAAATTTTACATCAGTCAGAAAGCTATTGGGGTTATGTCAATACAGCTTATTCCTTGGGGATTATCTTGGGAGGAGCTATTATCTTCCGTCTAGCTGAGAAAGTTGTTACCCATAAATATCAGACTATGATCTTTTCTTTGTTAGCGACAGCACTAGTAACACTCTTGATATTGCTATTTCCAAATCCACCTATTTTCTTACTCCTATCTCTAGTAATTGGTTTTCTATCTCAAATCAAGGAAGTCCCTGAGAGTGTATTATTACAGGAATCGGTTGATGAGAAGGAACTTGTAAATGTTTACTCCGTTATTGAAGTTCTCTCTACATTGTTTTTCTCTGCCTCTGTTTTTCTAATGAGTTCCATCACAGAATATTTTGGAGTATTTACTAGTTTTGTCTTGGCTATAGTATGTTTGCTGGTAGAGGCCATCTTAGTTTTAAGCAAGAGGCATCAGATAGATTAACAGTTATGATCACACATTTGGTGTGATTTTTTTATTTTCATAAAAATTTTTTATCAGTGCAATTTAAAATATATATTATGCAAGGTATAGATTCTGTGATAGACTAAGTGTCAATAAAAGGAAAAGAGGTCCCCTATGACAACATTTACGATCCACACAGTAGAATCAGCTCCAGCAGAAGTTAAAGAAGTTCTTGAAACGGTACAAAAGGACAACAATGGCTATATCCCAAATCTTATCGGTCTTTTGGCCAATGCCCCAACAGCCCTAGAAGCTTACCGAACTGTTGGAGCTATTAATCGTCGCAATAGTCTAACACCTGTAGAGCGCGAAGTGGTGCAAATCACGGCAGCTGTAACCAATGGTTGTGCCTTTTGCGTCGCTGGTCACACAGCTTTTTCTATCAAGCAAATCCAGATGAATGATGACCTACTCCAAGCCCTTCGCAATCGCACTCCAATCGAAAGCGATCCTAAGCTGGATACCCTAGCTAAGTTTACTCTAGCAGTCATCAATACCAAAGGGCGCGTAGGAGATGAGGCTCTTAGTGAATTCCTTGAAGCTGGCTATACGCAAGAAAATGCCTTGGATGTTGTTCTCGGTGTCAGTTTAGCAAGTCTTTGTAACTATGCTAATAATCTGGCAAATACACCAATTAATCCAGAGTTGCAACCCTATGCATAAGAGGAGGACAAAGTATGGGATTTTTTTCAGAAGAATTTTTAAGCTGGTTAGACCAGCACGCTGATGAAATTGACAAAAAATCATGTCAAGCTGGAGAAGAACTGATTGAGAAAATTGCTGCAGAAGGAGCCTTTCGTGTAGGGGTTCCCAAAGTTCTTGGAGGGCTAGGTGGAAATGATCAAGATGTTATCAATATCCTTGCTGAACTTGCTCAATATTCCTTAACAGCCTCCTTTATCTCATGGGGGCAACGAACTTTAATAGACAATATTCTTCATACTGATAATGCTTATTTCAAAGAAGTTTACTTGGAAAAACTCTTATCAGGAGAATATGCAGGTGCTACGGCCTTATCTAATGCAGTCAAGTATCTATCTGACTTAGAAGAACTAAATGTTCGAATCCTTGAAGAAAATGGGAATTATTATCTAAAAGGACGACTTCCTTGGGTAACCAATGCACGTAGGGATCGCTTTCTTACTATTTTTGTAGCAGGATTTGCAGATGATCCGAGTCAAAGTTACGTAGTAGCTGTACCATCGGACGCAGAAAACTTTAGTCGTTCCGAAGATTTGGAATTTGTTTCTCTCCAAGGAGGAAATACAGCAGCTCTGACTTTTAACAAGGTATCTTTAAAGGAAGAGTGGATTCTATCGAGGGATGCCCATCAATTTTTAGCGCAAAATCGTCCAGCCTTTTTAGGATACCAATTTGGCCTAGCCTTTGGTTTGGCTGAACGTTCACTCTCAGAAGTCGAAAAAGAATTGGGGAAACGAGGTGTCTTGAAGGAAGAATGGCAGCATCAGGTCGAACAGTTAGATGATATTCGACATTCTCTCTATCAAGGACTATCTGAAGAGTCCTATTTCGTTAGAAATCCGCGTGAGCTATTCCAGTTACGAATTGATATTGTTGATGTTGTTGCTCAAAGTCTCTTGTTAGAACTACAAGCTGGTGGCGGTAGAGGATACTTTAGTAAATCGACATCCGGTTTCATACGTCGTTGGAATGAAGGTGCCTTTTTACCAATTGTTTCTCCTAGTGCAGTGCAATTGCGACATATTCTAGCGACAAACTAAAAATAAAGAAAATAAAAACGAGGTTTATCTTTTTAAACTTCGTTTTTTAATCCTTCATTTAAGCGCTTTTATGCTATACTGATAATAACATGACTATTGGAGGTTCACATGAAAAAACTCCCCTTGGCCTTTTCAGGGTGCTTATTGGGATTGGCTGGAGCAGGCAATCTCATCCTGGATATTTTTCCACTATTATCGCACGTCTTTAGTTTGTCAGGCTTGATTTTATGGTTTTATTTTTTATACAGTCATCTTAGTGATTGGCAAGAGAGCCAGCAAGAACTTAAGAAAGCTCCTCTATTATCGGGAATGGCGACCTTTCCCATGGCAGGGATGATTTTATCAACCTACTTACTGCGAATCTTACCTACGAGTATGGGTATCATAGCGCAAGCTCTGTGGTGGTTTGCCTTTCTACTGGATGTAGGGTTAATCATCTACTTCACTAAAAATTATGTGCAGACTAAACCAAGAACGAACGCAACGCCAAGTTGGACAGTTCTTTATGTGGGGATAGCAGTAGCAAGTTTGACCTACCCAGTGGTGGGTATAGTCGAAATTGCCTATGGCGCTTGGATTTTTGGCTTTACCTTAACCCTTTTCCTTTATCCTCTGATTTATCAAGATTTGAAAAGTAATCCATTGCCACGGGCTTTACTGGGGCAAGAAGGAATCTATTGTGCTCCCTTTTCTCTACTGTTAGCAGCACTCGTTCGAATCGGAGGATCAGCTCTTCATGGCTGGATTTTGCTAGTCATGATCCTTGCCTCACAGACTTTCTTTTTCTTTGTCCTCAGTCGTTTGCCAAGGATTTTAAAACAGGGATTTCAACCAGCTTTTTCAGCCCTAACCTTCCCGACTATCATCACTGCAACTTCATTGAAAATGGCCCAAGGAGTTTTGCAGATTCCAATCCTTAACCTCCTCGTTTGGCTGGAAACTATCATTTGTTTAACAATTCTTGTCTATGTATTAGTAGAATATATGAGGTATTTAAGGAGCTAAAAAAACCCCTAGCACTGAGAAGTGTTAGGGGCTACTTTTGTTATATATTTAGCTTGTGAAATATGTTTTGGAACCATTCGAAACTAGCAGAGAATCAAAGATTTCAAGCACGAGGTTTTAAAGCTGTGTTGTTTCGAATGGTTCTAAAACACTTTACAGCATTTTTCGCACCGTTTAGAGTGGGATTGAACTTCGACACGTCCAGCCCTAGCTCAATATACATCTGACCTAATGGCGTACCACTTACCATCTTGTTCTCCTTCCTAACTCCTAAGAGCAAATAAAAAAAGCCCTTACGGACTCTTTTCATTTATTTATATCGTTGCAGATTACGATAAGCAAATTCTACACAAGCTAATAAAGACATTCCACCAACTGCTATCAAAAACAAAGGAATCAACGGTGCATAAATTAACAACATGGTGAAAGGCGCAAAGATTTCATCCATATCATGATTAAAGATATAAATAATCGTATAGGTATAGAAAGCCAAAGCAGAAATAGCCACACCTAACCAAATACGTGCCCTAAACAATCCTTTTCTACTCATATTGTCCTCCCATCTCTATAGAGCTTCTCTATCCCTTGACGGATCGTTTCTGATCGTCCTTGCTGTAGCTTTGTTGATACAAAATTTAGTTTTTTTACAATTTTCTCATCAACTCTCGCTCGTTTAACAAATTGCTAATTCATGTAGCCACCATCTTTTCAACATTATTGTACTCCTGTGTAGCTACATTTGCAAGTTAATAGCTATATAGTTCCCAACAAATCAGCTAGGTCTATAACTTCTTCTCTTTCACTCGTTTCCATCATTCCCAAGATCTCCATCAGATCCTCCCAACTCGTATCCATCACATCACGGATAATCATTTCATAAGGTCCCTCAGTAGCTTGCTTGACAAATCCATAAAACCGTTTCAGCACTTCACTTGGCTTTATTTTTCTCCTTTGGGTCGACATCACCGACCAGATGAGCGTAGATGTCCGCAAATACTGCAAAAATATCCGCCATATCAGTGTATTTCAAAAGTTCTTCCACTTCCAAATCTTCAAACAATGAGGCGGTGAATTCCAATTGCTTGTCCAGTTTTTCAACTTCAGACAATTCGGAAGATAGTGCTTCATTGAGAATCAGGTAGTCACGATAGTCCTTAGTAGTAATTCCCTTATTGGTCTTTTGAATGTCCTGACTCTTTTCGTTTTTAATTAAAAATTTAACATTAGCCATATACTTTCCTTTCTAGAAAAAAGATAAAAGGAGAGCTTGCGCCTTCTTCCTACCCTGCTGCGGTCATGTTTAATTGAATCTTCAATTTCTTCAACTTTTCAGCATCCGATCCATACACAATTGCACCATATTAACCATTAGTTGCAGCATCTGAACTAGCTGTCGCAACAAAGTTCACATTAGTAGTAGCTAACTCATTAGCCTCATCCTTAATCGTTTCAAAATCAATAGTATCCATAGAAAGCTGCTCTTTGTAAAAACCATAGTAAACCGGTTCCCCATCAGCAGTCGCACTTTCAATAGTTTCTCCTGTATCTTTAAAGACTTCTAAAGCGCCTTTAAATTCTTCCAGAATCTCGTTTACAGTTGCCTTTAATGCTCGACTAGTTGCACGCTTAGTTTTAGAGGTGTGTTGTTTCGAATAGTTCCAAAATCCAACAACTACCCCATTTTTCGTCAACACAGCAAGTTAAAATAAGGCTTTGTCCGTATACAAACTTGAAAAAGTGAGCACCGATTCGGTTGTTAGAAAGTCATCTGTAAAGATGGCTTTTTCGTTTTGTAAAAGGAATGGGGCAAACTGTCTTTAAAATCATAAAAACGCATAATATCAGGAATCCAAAAAAATTGATATTATGCGTTTTATCTTGAAAATATTTACTGGGATTTTTCAATAAAGTGAGTTTTTGCCCATTTGCTTATAACCAACAATCCAAGCAGTTTCTTACTTTTCCTTGTGCAACGATAGAAAGCTGTAGACCATAGTTCCAAAGATTGCTCCAATACTAAGACCAAAGACCAGTAAGGGGATCATTATCTCTGTTTGGATGATTTTTTCCAAGAAAGTTGAAAGGGACATCTGTTGAACGAAGAGTTTATGAAAGAGCAGCAGGGCAAATAAGCCAATCTCAATAATTATAAATACCAACCAACTACGAACTTTTATTTGGCGTTTGCTGTAGGTTTTGTAGATGATTTCTGATTTGTCATCCTTTTCAAGATGAAGCTCTTGTACGGCTCTTTGAGCTTTTATACTCATGAACAGAATGAGTCCAAAATAGAGGTAGGGCATAAGCGATCGAACAATTTCTATAAAGCGTCCGAACAAAATATAGAATAGGAAGAGAAAGAAGGAAGAGTAAAAGATTTGGACCATGGAACGGGCGCAAGCCTTGTAGATAACCTCTTGACGGCATTCGTCAAAAGGCCCTTGTATATGAAAGAAATTTCGAAGTAAGCGAGTTGTTAAGTCTTCTTTTTTCATGGGTGATTTCTCCTAAATGAACGATGTTATTTTGTTTCTTTTACGAATTGATAGAGATAATAAAGATAAGTGATAGAAGAAAGGATAGCGATAGTGAATAGTAAATAATATTTCCAGTTGCTTGAGATGACCGTCAGTTGTGGCAAGGATAGAATCATAAAGCATAGTGCTAAGTTGAGTATGCGCGTTTTTTGGGAATCTATCTTTAGATAAGTCAATCCTTTGTTGAGTGCTGGAACAAAGACTGGAAGGAGGACTATATCGTAGATTGGCAAGTTCCCTGAAACGATGATGAAGATGAGCAGTGAAGCAAACAAAAGATGATAGGTAAGTAAAGTTACTAGTAATTTCATAAGTTTCCTCCTAATCGTCGTCCTGATCTTCCTTGGCTTTTTGAATGCGAAGAGTGACGACAATATGCACTGTTAATCCGAAAAAGAAGGCTGCAACGATGGTTGACAAAATACTTCTTGTATTCAAAAGAGCGGTAAGATAGCTTTTACTATCATCCATTAGGATATGGAGAAGTGGTATGCCAAAGAACATAAAGACTCCATAGAAAAGTCCAGCTTTAAGGCCAGGATTACGTAACTGTTTCTTTTCCTTCTGGTTCAACACGTCAGGATCAATAGAAGCAATACCAGTTTTTGTAGTTTGACTAGTGACATAGATAGCACAAACCATGGAAATTAGAAAGATAATGATTGGATATCCAAAAGCGACTACTTGGGGATATCTAAAAGCAAGGACAAAGGGAATAAGATTGCCTAAAGTCATGAGGTAAAATAGAATCATAAAGATTTTATTTCCGATGTGCTCAGCCTCGCGCCGTTTGTGTTCATCAAGGGGACCTGAAATGCCATAGATACGTTTGATCAGTTTTTCATTGAGGGGTTCTTTTTTCATTTTTCTTCTCCTTTTTAAAAATCGTCCTCCCAAAAGAGACTGTTGAGGTCAGTTTGGAGGCTGCGGGCGAGATTGAGACAAAGTTCCAGGGTGGGGTTGTACTTGTCGTTTTCAATCATGTTGATGGTTTGTCTCGAGACACCGATATCCTTGGCAAGTTCGAGCTGGGATATGCCCAATTCCTTGCGGAATTCTTTCACACGATTCATGCTTCCTCCTTTTTATTTATGTCACATATATTTGACTATAGTATATTCTTTTAAAAATAAAATGTCAACTATTTTTGACATATTTTTAAGAGAAAGTTGATGAGAATATTTCCGTTATAAAATCTTCTAGCAATTTTATGCTATAATGGAGAAAAGTACAGAATTATAAGAGTGAATTGGATAGACTGAAAGCTATCCACTAAAGAAGGAGCAGAAAATGAACCATAAGATTGCAATTTTATCAGACATTCATGGTAACACGACGGCCTTGGCTGGAGTGCTTGAGGACGCAAAAAATTTGGGAGCGACTGAATATTGGCTTTTGGGAGATATTTTTCTTCCTGGGCCGGGAGCAAATGACTTGGTGGCTCTTTTGAAAGACCTTCCCATTACAGCATCCGTTCGAGGAAACTGGGATGATTGTGTGTTAGAGGCTTTAGATGGGCAATATGGTTTAGAGGATCCAGAAGAAATTCAGCTTCTCAGGATGACCCAATATCTGATGGAGGACCTAAAGCCAGAGCATATTGATTGGTTGAGAAAGCTACCTATGGTAGCCAAGAAAGAAGTTGAAGGCTTGCGTTTTTCTCTTTCTCATAATTTACCTGAGAAAAATTATGGTGGTGATTTGCTGGTTGAAAATAATACCGAAAAATTTGACCAGTTACTTGATGAAACTACGGATGTAGCCGTCTATGGGCATGTCCATAAACAGCTCCTACGTTATGGTAGCCAAGGCCAACAAATCATCAATCCAGGTTCGATTGGTATGCCTTATTTTAACTGGAAAGAGCTGAAAAATCACCGAGCCCAGTATGCCTTACTCGAAGTTGAAAATGGTGAATTGGTCAATATCCAATTTCGTAAGGTTGCCTATGATTATGAAGCAGAGTTAGAATCAGCCAAGGAAAAAGGCCTTCCTTTTATCGAAATGTATGAAGAGTTGCGACGTGAGGACAACTATCAAGGCCATAATAGAGATTTGTTAGCTAGTTTAATTGACAAGCATGGCTATGTAGAGGATGTGAAAAATTATTTTGATTATTTGTAAGAGTTGCTTTAACTAACAATAAATAAAGAGTCTGGGACAAAAGTCCTAGCCTCTTTTTGATTTTGGATTGTCGAGCAAGACGCAGTGGTTGAGTGGGCTCTACTACGCTGATTTCATAAGCTTTTACAGCCCTACTCAACTGTGCGGAGGTGGGACGACGAAATCGAATTCTAACGAATTACCGATTTCTGTCCCACTCTCTTTTAATATTTCTTATTGTAATTGAGATTGATCTGGTAAGTAAGAACCACCGAGATAGGTTTTGCTGACTTTTTCAAGGGTTCCATCTTGGTAGAGTTCTTTGAGAACATTGTCAAATTGCTCTTTAAATTCTTTTTGGTCGCTTACAAAGATAATGTAGTTGTTTGGATTATCATTGCTTTCTAAGTCAACCGCATTCAAGTCTAAACCACGGTCTTTGATAATTTTTTGAAAATATTCGATAAATTTATTAAAGATTTTATAAATAGTGAACTCAATGAGCTTTTTAGCTTCAATAATTCGGTAAAAATTTGACAATAAAATTATTTTATTTTAAAATATAGGTATCATAAAACTATTTAAAGGAGATAGTCATGAAAAAACTTCTTACTGCGGGCCTTGTGCTCTTATCAGTTGCAACTTTAGCAGCTTGTGGAAATAAATCTTCTGATTCTGCAAGTAAAGCTTCAAGCTCGACTGAACAAACATCAGCTTCGTCAAAAACAGATAACTCAAAGACAAACACATCTGAAGTTACTCTTCTAACAGATGAAGAAATCGACAAGGCTAAAACAATTGGAGATATGAAAACTCTTTTTGGTAAGTTGATTGACAACTATAAGAAATATGTTGAAGAAATCGGTGACAAAGTTCCTGAGGCTGAAAAAGATGTTTATAAACAACAAGTAGAGCCTGCTCTTAACTCACTAGAGACTTCAAGAAAAGCATTTAATGATGGCTTGTCAAGCGCAGGTTCTGACGATACAGAAATGCCAGAAGAATCACGTACTGTCTTTCTCCAACAGTTGAAGACTGCACGTGATGCTATGACACAAGCGATTGAGGCTGCAAGTAAAGTTGTATCAGGGCAATAATATGAGTAAAGAGAGTGGGACAGAAATCGGTAATTCGTTAGAATTCGATTTCGTCGTCCCACCTCCGCACAGTTGAGTAGGGCTGTAAAAGCTGATGAAATCAGCGTAGAAGAGCCCACTCAACCACTGCGTCTTGCTCGACAATCCAAAGACAATTGAGAGGATAGGACTTTTGTCCCAGCCTCTTTTTCTTGTGCAAAAAATTTTTACTATAGATAGCAACTAAATCGAAAAGTATGTAATTCCTGATTAAGAGTTGGGATAAAGATCTCTACATTATGAAAAAACTCTGCAAGCTCTTTCAAAATATGGTAAAATGGAAGCAGTAGAAATAGAAAAGGAAATCAATTATGAAATTTCTTGAGTTAAATAAAAAACGTCATGCGACTAAGCATTTTATTGATAAACCAGTTGATCCCAAGGATGTTCGAACAGCTATTGAAATCGCAACCTTGGCACCGAGTGCTCACAACAGTCAACCTTGGAAGTTTGTTGTGGTTCGTGAGAGAAATGCTGAATTAGCAAAATTAGCTTACGGTTCAAACTTTGAGCAAGTAGCATCTGCCCCTGTAACCATTGCCTTGTTTACAGATACTGACCTAGCTAAACGTGCTCGCAAGATTGCCCGTGTTGGTGGAGCAAAGAACTTCTCAGAAGAACAACTTCAGTACTTTATGAAAAATCTTCCAGCAGAGTTTGCGCGTTACAATGAACAACAAATCAGTGACTACCTAGCCCTTAATGCAGGGTTGGTTGCGATGAACTTAGTCCTTGCATTGACTGACCAGGGAATCGGTTCAAACATTATCCTTGGTTTTGATAAATCAAAAACCAATGAAGTCTTGGAAATCGAAGAACGCTTCCGTCCAGAGCTCTTGATTACAGTAGGATACACAGACGAGAAGTTGGAACCAAGTTACCGCTTGCCAGTAGATGAAATTATCGAAAAAAGATAGGAAGAAAAAATGACAGTTATTGATTTTACAGCAGAAGTAGAAAAACGTAAAGAAGACCTCTTGGCTGACTTGTTTAGCCTTTTGGAAATCAACTCAGAACGCGATGACAGTAAGGCAGATGCGCAACATCCTTTTGGACCTGGTCCAGTAAAAGCTTTGGAGAAATTCCTTGAAATCGCAGACCGTGATGGTTACCCAACAAAAAATGTTGATAACTATGCAGGTCATTTCGAGTTTGGTCAAGGGGAAGAAGTTCTCGGAATCTTTGCCCACATGGACGTAGTGCCAGCAGGTAGTGGATGGGACACTGATCCTTATACTCCAACCATCAAGGATGGTCGTCTCTATGCGCGTGGTGCTTCAGATGACAAGGGCCCTACAACGGCTTGTTACTATGGTTTGAAAATCATCAAAGAGCTTGGTCTTCCAACTTCTAAAAAAGTTCGCTTTATTGTCGGAACTGATGAAGAATCAGGTTGGGCAGATATGGACTACTATTTTGAGCATGTAGGACTTGCGAAGCCAGACTTTGGATTCTCTCCAGATGCTGAATTCCCTATTATTAATGGTGAAAAAGGAAATATCACAGAATATCTTCACTTTGCTGGTGAAAACAAGGGTGAAGCTCGTCTTCACAGCTTCACAGGTGGTTTGCGTGAAAACATGGTGCCAGAATCAGCAACGGCAGTTGTTTCAGGGGATTTGGCTGATTTGCAAGCGAAACTAGATGCCTTTGTTGCAGAGCACAAGCTTAGAGGAGACATTCAAGAAGAGAACGGCAAGTACAAGGTTACGATTATCGGTAAATCTGCTCACGGTGCTATGCCTGCTTCAGGTGTCAATGGTGCGACTTATCTTGCCCTCTTCCTCAGCCAGTTTGCTTTTGAAGGACCTGCAAAAGACTTCCTTGACATTGCTGGTAAGATTCTTTTGAATGACCACGAAGGGAAAAACTTGAAAGTGGCTCATGTGGATGAAAAGATGGGTGCCCTTTCTATGAATGCTGGTGTCTTCCGCTTTGATGAAACAAGTGCTGACAATACCATTGCCCTTAACTTCCGTTATCCAAAGGGAACAAGTCCAGAGCAAATCAAGTCAGTTCTTGAAACCTTGCCAGTTGCTTCAGTTAGCCTTTCTGAACATGGTCACACACCTCACTATGTACCAATGGAAGATCCGCTTGTCCAAACCTTGTTAAATGTTTATGAAAAACAAACTGGACTTCAAGGGCATGAACAAGTTATTGGTGGTGGAACTTTCGGACGTCTCTTAGAGCGTGGTGTAGCCTACGGTGCTATGTTCCCAGACTCTATCGATACTATGCACCAAGCCAATGAATTTATCGCCTTGGATGATCTCTTCCGTGCAGCAGCCATCTACGCTGAAGCTATCTATGAATTGATCAAATAATGCTATAGAAGTCTGAGATTTTATGCTTAGACTTCTTTTTGAAATTGCTAGAGAAAGAGAAGAATCCATGTCAGAAATTCAAAAAATCAAACAAGCTATCATGGAAGATCCACAAAATCAACATTATACTGAGCAAGGTATCGAGCCTCTCTTTGCAGCACCAAAAACGGCTCGTATCAATATCATTGGTCAAGCGCCTGGTCTCAAAACCCAAGAAGCTGGGCTTTACTGGAAGGATAAAAGCGGAGATCGCTTGCGGGAGTGGTTGGGTGTGGATGAAGATACTTTTTACAACTCAGGTTATTTTGCAGTCATGCCCATGGATTTCTATTTTCCAGGACATGGGAAATCTGGTGACTTGCCACCTCGTACAGGTTTTGCAGAAAAGTGGCACCCACAGTTATTACATGAATTACCAGATATTCAATTAACCCTCTTGATAGGGCAGTATGCCCAAGCCTACTATCTAAATGAGAAAGTCAGTGGCAAGGTAACAGAAAGGGTAAAACATTACCAGAACTACTTACCAACCTATTTCCCACTAGTTCACCCTTCTCCTCGTAATCAAATTTGGATAGCTAAAAATCCTTGGTTTGAGTCTGAAGTGGTTCCAGAATTACAAGCATTGGTACAAAAGATTATTCATCAATAAAGGAGAAAAAGGATGGATGCTTATCAACAAGTCTCTAATAAGTTGCAAGAGTTGCGGATCATATATGATGTGGTGGCTCATCCACCTGCATTCACGACAGAGCAGGCAGATAGCTATATAAAAGGATTGAAAGGAGTCCGGACTAAGTCCATGTTTTTGACCAATAGGAAGAAAACTCAGTACTATCTGCTCATAATGGATGACAAGAAACGATTGGATATGGATGACTTTAAAGTTCAAGTGGGAGCCGGTCGGATTCGAATGGCCTCGTTAGATTCCTTGGCTGAGAAAATGACCCTACCAGCAGGAACGGTATCACCTTTTGGTTTGTTAAATAATGAAGAGAAAGACATTCATGTTTATTTTGATAAGGACATTGTTTCAGAGGATGTCATGACCTTCCACCCTAATACCAATGAAAAAACGATTTTTATTAAAACCCAAGACTTGTTTCGATTTTTAGAGTCAATTGGATTTACCTATGAGGTAGTAACCTTGCCTTAATGCCATTATAAAGGAGAAATGATGAAAGAAATTACTTTTAACAATTTTTACCAGCTTTATCAGAAAGAGTCGCTTTCTGTATTGGATGTGAGAGAAGTAGAGGAATTTGAGGCTCTTCATTTAGAAGGTGCTCGTAATTTCCCTCTTAGTCAACTGGCAGATACTTATGAACAACTAGATAAAACCCAGCCTTACTATGTGATTTGTAAGTCTGGTATCCGTTCAGCCCATGCCTGTCAATTTTTAACAGAAAAGGGCTATGATGTCATCAATGTCCCTGCAGGTATGGATGCTTTTGAATAATACTTAAATTCCTAGGGGAAGATAGTTTTCTCCTAGGAATTTTTAGAGAAAAACATTCAGAAAATTGAAAACATTTTAGAATTATTTTGTGACAGCCTTTTCATGCTTTTAATCATGGTATACTATGTAAGTATTTTATTTTTTATAAGGAGAGTTTATGGCTAAAAAAGGTGCTTTAACAGGATTACTCCTGTTTGGAATATTTTTTGGTGCGGGTAATTTGATTTTCCCCCCTACCCTAGGTGCTCAATCTGGGGAACACTTTCTCCCTGCCATTGCAGGATTTGTATTTTCAGGTGTCGGACTTGCCGTCTTGACCTTGATCATCGGGACCTTAAATCCTAAGGGATATATCTATGAGATTTCTACAAAGATTTCCCCTTGGTTTGCAACGATTTATCTAGCAGTTTTGTACTTGTCGATTGGTCCATTCTTTGCCATTCCACGTACTGCAACAACTTCTTATGCAGTAGGGATTAGTCCCCTCTTGGCAGATGCTGACAAAGGTCTAGGCTTGATTGTCTTTACCCTTATCTACTTTGTTGCAGCATACTTAATCGCGCTTAATCCTTCAAAGATTTTGGATCGTATCGGCCGTGTTTTGACTCCAGTTTTTGCCCTCTTAATTATCATCTTGGTAATCCTTGGAGCCTTTAAATATGGTGGAAATGCTCCACAAGCAGCTACCGAGGCTTATCAGGCATCAGCATTTGGAGCAGGATTCCTTGAAGGATATAATACTCTAGATGCTCTTGCCTCTGTTGCCTTCAGTGTAATCGCGGTTCAAACCTTGAAACAACTTGGATTTTCAAGTAAAAAAGAATATATCTCAACCATTTGGGTAGTCGGAATTGTCGTAGCACTTGGCTTTAGTGCTCTATACATTGGCCTAGGTTTCCTTGGAAATCACTTCCCAATGACAGAAGAAGCGATGAAGGGTGGAACTCCAGGGGTTTATATCTTGTCACAAGCGACCCAAGAAATCTTTGGTTCAACAGCTCAATTATTCCTAGCAGCCATGGTAACAGTAACCTGCTTCACAACGACTGTAGGGTTGATTGTTTCAACTGCGGAATTCTTTAACGGACGTTTCCCACAAATCAGCTATAAGGTTTATGCGACTGTCTTTACCTTGATTGGTTTTGCAATTGCCAACCTTGGTCTTGATGCAATTATCAAATATTCTATCCCTGTCCTAGTTATCTTGTATCCAATTACCATTGTGATTGTTATGATTGTGATTGTGAACAAGTTTGTGCCACTTTCAAAACCAGGCATGCAATTGACGATGGGACTGGTAACAGCTATTGCCGTAGCTAGTGTCTTGGGAAGTTCATTTGAAGTGACCTTCCTTGCCAATATTGTGAATGCTCTACCATTTGCTAAGGCTTCATTGCCATGGTTAGTACCAGCAGTTATTGGGATTTTGCTTTCTCTTGTTCTTCCTAACAAACAAGAAAGCGAAACTTTTGAAATGGAATAAAAAATGAGAGTGGGACAGAAATCGGTAATTCGTTAGAATTCGATTTCGTCGTCCCACCTCCGCACAGTTGAGTAGGGCTGTAAAAGCTGATGAAATCAGCGTAGAAGAGCCCACTCAACCACTGCGTCTTGCTCGGCAATCCAAAGACAATTGAGAGGCTAGGACTTTTGTCCCAGCCTCTTTTATATTCTATAAATCTTAGTCGGTTTTTTCAGTAAATCCAAGTTCAGTTAGCAATTTTTTAGAAGCAGCAAAACTGATCGTTTTTCCAACCCCAGAATATTCTTCAGGGAAGGCTTTTCTGAGTTCATCAATATTAGCGACTGTAAAATCAAATTCTGCATCTTGAACGACTTTCCCATCTTGAATTTCAATAGTCTGGCGAACACCCTGGATGCCATTATAGCCTTTGTAGGTTTCTTCAACCAAGGTTTTAAGTTCTTCTGCTGTTTTGTTGTAAGATTCTGGATCATAGATATTATGACCTAATTGTTTCAATACTTTGTCTCCTTCAACACTATAAGTCAGGGTAGAAGTAAAGCCAGGACGAGTATCATTGACAAAGGTAGCAGTTTTTACCTCAGCTTTTGTCTCTGAGTTTTCAAGCGTGGTTTTTTCCTCCTTGCTAGGGCTAGAGGAAGTAGTTGTTGATTGTTTAGAACATCCCAACAAGACAAGCAAAGATAGAACTAGACAGAGGCTAGCTTTGAAATATTTCTTCATGTCTTTTTTCCTTTCATCATAAATCTAATATCATTATAGCACAGGCATTTTTGGGAATCAAAGTATTAGGTGTCGCTTGTTTTTACACATATTCAGATGGGAGAAGTGATATAATATTAGGAAGAGGTGAAGAAATGAATCAAACTGTAGAATATATCAAAGAACTAACTGCTATCGCATCGCCAACAGGTTTTACACGTGAAATTACGAATTATTTGGTTGAGACTCTTGAAAAACTAGGTTATCAACCAATCCGTACTGCTAAAGGTGGTATCAACGTTACTGTCAAAGGTAAAAATGACGAGCAACAACGCTATGTGACTGCCCATGTGGATACCTTGGGAGCTATCGTTCGCGCTGTTAAACCAGATGGTCGTCTTAAAATGGACCGCATTGGTGGCTACCCTTGGAATATGATTGAAGGCGAAAACTGTACAGTTCATGTGGCTAGTACAGGTAAGACTATTTCAGGTACCATTTTGATCCACCAGACTTCTTGTCATGTATACAAGGACGCTGGAACTGCTGAACGCACGCAGGACAATATGGAAGTGCGTTTGGATGAAAAAGTGACCAATGAAAAAGAAACACGCGCACTTGGTATTGAGGTTGGTGACTTTATCAGCTTTGACCCACGAACTGTCGTAACTGAGACAGGCTTTATCAAATCGCGTCATTTGGATGATAAGGTCAGTGCAGCTATTCTCCTCAATCTCCTCAAAGTCTACAAAGAAGAAGGAGTTGAACTCCCTGTTACTACGCATTTTGCTTTTTCAGTCTTTGAAGAAGTGGGGCATGGTGCTAACTCAAGTATCCCAAGTCAAGTTGTCGAATATCTAGCGGTAGATATGGGAGCAATGGGAGATGATCAGCAGACGGATGAGTACACAGTGTCTATCTGTGTCAAAGATGCTTCAGGTCCTTATCACTACGAATTTCGTCAACATCTGGTTGCCTTGGCAAAAGAGCAGGATATTCCATTTAAACTCGATATTTATCCATTTTACGGTTCGGATGCTTCTGCAGCTATGTCAGCTGGAGCAGAAGTCAAACACGCTCTTCTCGGAGCTGGTATTGAGTCTAGTCACTCATACGAGCGGACTCATATTGATTCTGTAGTTGCTACTGAGCGTATGGTGGACGCTTACCTCAAGAGTGGATTGGTAGACTAAGATGTGCTTGATTTGCCAACGAATTGAATGGATTAAGTCAGGGGAAAATCCTTACTTTGTGAAAGAACTGGAAACAGGCTATGTTGTGATCGGAGATCACCAGTATTTTGAAGGCTATACTCTATTCCTGGCAAAAGAACATGTGACAGAATTGCATCATATGGAAGCTCCAGTCAAACTTCGCTTTTTAGAGGAAATGAGCTTGGTCCAAGAAGCTGTTTCCCAAGCTTTTTCAGCTCAAAAGATGAATGTAGAGTTATTGGGAAATGGAGATGCACATGCTCACTTGCATATTTTCCCTAGACGAGAGGGCGATATGAAAGGACACGGTCTTAACGGTCGTGGCCCAGTTTGGTGGGTTCCTTGGGAAGAAATGGCCGCTGAAGAATATCAGGTTAAGGGAAGCAAATTAGAAGGTTTGGTTAAAACCTTATCTGAAACTTTGGACCAAATGATAGAAATGAAAGGATAAACAATGAAAAAAAGATACCTTGTATTATCAGGATTGCTAGCCTTGACATTGGCAGCTTGTTCGCAAGAAAAGCCAGCGACTTCAGAAACGCAGACTTCAACTGAAGAAAAAACCGTCCAAGAAGGGACCGTCGGTAGTAAATCTCAGGAAGCAAGCCAGAAAAAGGCAGAAGTAGTTAATAAGGGAGATTACTATAGCGTTCAAGGGAAGTACGATGAGATTGTTATCGCTAATAAGCATTATCCCTTGTCTAAAGACTATAATCCTGGAGAAAATCCTACAGCAAAGGCGGAGTTGTTGAAGCTTATTGCTGCCATGCAGGAAGCAGGTTTCCCAATCAGCGACCACTATAGTGGTTTCAGAAGTTATGAAACTCAAACTCAACTTTATCAGGACTATGTCAACCAAGACGGAAAGGCAGAGGCTGACCGCTATTCTGCACGACCTGGATATAGTGAACACCAAACTGGTCTTGCTTTCGACCTTATCGGCACAGATGGAGATTTAGTGACAGAAGAAAAAGCTGCCCAATGGCTTTTAGATCATGCTGCAGACTATGGTTTTGTCGTTCGTTATCTAAAAGGTAAGGAAAAGGAAACGGGTTATATGGCTGAGGAATGGCACCTTCGCTACGTCGGGAAAGAAGCTAAAGAAATCGCAGCTAGTGGTCTCAGTTTAGAAGAGTACTATGGCTTTGAAGGTGGAGACTATGTTGATTAGTCGCAAAATATCTTGCAAGAATGCTTGAAATTTGATAAAATGAATAGTAATTAAATAGGAATCTGCAAGACTAGTATCTCAGGGGAAGTATATCAGGGAGGAGAGCCGTGACTGAAAGCTCTCTATATGAAAGCTGGGTGAATTCACTTGCCTATGGATTCAGAAATAAAGGTCTGACTTGTCAGATGAAAACGGATGGTACCGCGTGTCAACGCTCCGAGTGGAGTTTTTGGCATGTGGTTTTCTTTTTATCTTATGAGAGACTGATGGAGGAAATATGTCAACTATTGAAGAACAATTAAAAGCGCTTCGTGAAGAAACGCTAGCTAGCTTAAAGCAGATTTCTGCTGAAAATGAAAAAGAGCTGCAAGAATTGCGCGTCTCTGTCCTTGGTAAAAAAGGTTCATTGACTGAAATCCTTAAAGGGATGAAGGATGTTTCTGCAGAAATGCGTCCAATTATCGGAAAACACGTCAATGAAGCTCGTGATGTTTTGACAGCTGCATTTGAAGAATCAGCTAAGCTCTTGGAAGAAAAGAAAGTTGAAGCTCAACTAGCAAGTGAGAGCATCGATGTTACGCTTCCAGGTCGCCCAGTTGCGACTGGTCACCGTCACATCCTCACACAAACTAGTGAGGAAATTGAAGACATCTTCATCGGGATGGGTTACCAAGTAGTGGATGGTTTTGAAGTAGAACAAGACTACTATAACTTTGAACGTATGAACCTTCCAAAGGATCACCCAGCTCGTGATATGCAGGACACTTTCTATATCACAGAAGAAATCTTGCTTCGTACTCACACGTCTCCAGTTCAGGCTCGTGCTATGGATGCCCATGATTTTTCAAAAGGGCCTTTGAAGATGATCTCACCAGGACGTGTATTCCGTCGTGATACGGATGATGCAACCCACAGTCACCAGTTCCACCAGATCGAAGGTTTGGTTGTTGGGAAAAACATCTCTATGGCTGACCTTCAAGGAACTCTCCAGTTAATTGTCCAAAAAATGTTTGGTGAAGAGCGTCAAATTCGTTTGCGTCCATCTTACTTCCCATTCACTGAGCCATCTGTTGAAGTGGATGTTTCATGCTTCAAGTGTGGAGGAGCCGGCTGTAACGTATGTAAGAAAACAGGTTGGATCGAGATTATGGGTGCCGGTATGGTTCACCCACGTGTCCTTGAGATGAGTGGCATCGATGCAACTGTTTACTCTGGTTTTGCCTTTGGTCTTGGACAAGAGCGTGTCGCTATGCTCCGTTACGGAATCAACGATATCCGTGGATTCTACCAAGGAGATGTCCGCTTCTCAGAACAGTTTAAATAAGATTGAAACCTGAAACACAATCCTAAACAGTTGTTCTCGTTTTCACATAGTCTAGAAATTGAAACGATTGACTCGAAGAAAAAGAAAGGAATTGAAAAGGTCTCGCTTGCTGGGACCTTACAATTAGAATTATGTTAGTATCATACAAATGGTTAAAAGAATTGGTGGACATTGATGTGTCCTCACAAGAGTTGGCTGAAAAAATGTCAACTACAGGGATCGAGGTAGAAGGTGTTGAAACACCAGCTGCTGGTCTCTCAAAAATTGTCGTCGGAGAAGTCTTGTCTTGCGAAGATGTGCCAGAAACACACTTGCATGTCTGCCAAGTCAATGTGGGTGAAGAAGAAGCCCGTCAAATCGTCTGTGGAGCACCAAATGTGCGTGCAGGCATCAAGGTTATGGTAGCTCTTCCAGGTGCTCGCATCGCGGACAACTACAAGATCAAAAAAGGGAAAATCCGTGGCTTAGAGTCACTCGGGATGATTTGTTCACTTGGTGAATTGGGCATTTCTGACTCCGTTGTACCTAAGGAATTCGCAGATGGCATCCAAATCTTGCCTCAAGATGCCGTTCCTGGAGACGAAGTCTTCTCTTACCTAGACTTGGATGATGAAATTATCGAACTTTCCATCACCCCTAACCGTGCAGACGCTCTTTCTATGCGTGGGGTAGCGCACGAAGTAGCAGCTATCTGTGGCAAGGCAGTCAACTTTAAGAAATTCAGTTTAACAGAAACAGACCAAGCTGCAGCCGATGCTCTTTCTGTCAGCATTGACACAGACAAGGCGCCTTATTATGCCGCTCGTATCTTGGACAATGTGACCATCGCACCAAGTCCACAATGGTTGCAAAACCTTCTCATGAATGAAGGCATCCGTCCGATTAACAATGTCGTTGACGTGACCAACTACATCCTGCTTTACTTTGGTCAACCCATGCATGCCTTTGACTTGGATACCTTTGAAGGAAGCGAGATCCGTGTGCGTGAAGCGCGTGCTGGTGAAAAATTGGTAACCTTGGACGGTGAAGAACGTGAGTTGGAAATAAATGACTTAGTGATTACTGTGGCTGACAAGCCAGTTGCTCTTGCAGGTGTTATGGGTGGTCAGGCTACAGAAATCTCTGAAAAATCTAATCGTGTTGTCCTTGAAGCTGCTGTCTTCAATGGCAAATCTATCCGTAAGACCAGCGGTCGTCTCAACCTTCGTTCTGAATCTTCTTCTCGTTTTGAAAAAGGCATTAATGTAGCAACAGTCAATGAAGCCCTTGATGCGGCAGCCAGCATGATTGCAGAGCTTGCAGGTGCAACAGTGCGTAAGGGCATTGTTTCAGCAGGTGAGCTTGACACTTCTGATGTGGAAGTTTCTTCAACTCTTGCTGATGTCAACCGTGTCCTCGGTACAGAGCTTTCATTTGCTGATGTTGAAGATGTCTTCCGTCGCCTTGGCTTCGGTCTTTCTGGAAATGCAGATAGCTTCACAGTAAGCGTACCACGTCGTCGTTGGGATATCACTATCGAGGCTGACCTCTTTGAAGAAATCGCTCGTATCTATGGATATGATCGCTTGCCAACCAGTCTTCCAAAAGATGATGGTACCGCTGGTGAATTGACTGCGACACAAAAACTCCGTCGTCAAGTTCGTACTATCGCTGAAGGAGCAGGATTAACTGAAATCATCACCTACGCTCTTACAACTCCTGAAAAAGCGGTCGAGTTTACGATTCAGCCAAGTCATTTGACAGAATTGATGTGGCCAATGACTGTGGATCGTTCAGTTCTCCGTCAAAATATGGTTTCAGGTATTTTGGATACAGTTGCCTACAACGTAGCACGTAAGAATAAAAACTTGGCTCTTTATGAGATAGGAAAAGTCTTCGAGCAAACTGGTAATCCAAAAGAAGAATTGCCAAATGAAATCAACAGCTTTGCCTTTGCCTTGACAGGTTTAGTCGCTGAAAAAGACTTCCAAACAGCAGCAGTTTCAGTTGATTTCTTCTACGCCAAAGGAATTTTGGAAGCTCTCTTTGCCCGCTTGGGTCTTGAAGTGACTTATACAGCAACCTCTGAAATCGCTAGTCTCCACCCAGGACGTACAGCCTTGATTTCACTTGGTGACCAAGTCCTTGGTTTCCTCGGTCAAGTACACCCTGTTACGGCTAAGGCTTATGATATTCCAGAAACTTATGTAGCAGAGCTCAACCTTTCAGCTATTGAGACAGCTCTTCAACCAGCCGCTCCATTTGAGGAAATTACTAAATTCCCAGCAGTCAGCCGTGATATTGCTCTCCTCTTGAAAGCAGAAATCACTCACCAAAATGTAGTTGATGCCATCCAAGCTGCTGGCGTGAAACGTTTGACAGACATCAAACTCTTTGACGTCTTCTCAGGTGAAAAACTAGGACTTGGTATGAAGTCAATGGCCTATAGCTTGACCTTCCAAAATCCAGAAGATAGCTTGACCGACGAAGAAGTCGCACGCTACATGGAAAAAATCCAAGCATCACTCGAAGAAAAAGTGAATGCAGAAGTGCGTTAAAAATTTTCAATCCATCCCTAGGGATGGATTTTTTAGTAGAAAAAATCATCAAGCTTTAGCCTGATGATTGAATTAAATTGACGGGGAAACAACTCCTTTTTAATACTGTTACAAGATGATCAGACATCGGTATTTTTTGTCATCCAATCAGCTATGAAGTGATAGGTATCGTTTCGATTATTCTCGTTTAGAATTTCGTGACGAACCTCTTCAACTAATCGGAGGCTTACTTTCGAATGTGAAGCCTTTAGGAGTTTTACAAATCTTTCGATACCTTTACCATTTTCACCTAGAGGGTCTTCTTGTCCCGAAATAACGAGAATAGGAAGTTGAGCTGGGATCTCATCAATCACTTGTTTACTAGCTACTTGGTTAGAAAAGTAAAAAATAGATCTGTACATAGGAATCGTAGGTATGAATTGACAGAATGGATCCTTCAGATAAGCTTGATTGGATTCCTCATTTTTTGAGAGCCAATCGACAGATGTTTTAGGATTCTTAATACTACGGTTAAAACTATCAGTTGATAGATAGGTCAGGAGTTTACTACGGTGTTTATTCCCTTTTATAAGTCGGATGCATTCTGTTAGGATGAGAGCAAATCGAGTTAGAAACTGAGGTTGTTGACCAGTCGCCATGATAATCAAGGCATTGATAGGTGGTTTTCGTTTAGCTACATAATAGCGACACATAAGAGAACCCATAGAATGCCCTAGAAGGACGATTGGAAGTTCTGGATAGCTTTCTTGAATGAAGGAGGTCACTCTTTCAATATCATCGATGAGTTCCTCGGGAGATTCAGGAAAGACTCCGAGTTGACTTGGATTTTGAGCAGTATGACCATGGCCAAGCTGATCATGGCCGATAACCGTAAAGCCTTCTTTATTCATGGCTAGAGCAAATTCTTCATATCGTTCCACGTACTCTACCATTCCATGTACAAGCTGAAGAACGGCTTTTGGCTGTTCAGCTTCCCAAATGATTAAGTTATTGTTGTTTGGTTCGAGTTTAAGTCTTTTTTTCATATCAGATTCCTTGCCTATGATAATCTATAGTCTATCAAAAATATACCATAAAATAGCACGATAAGCTAGGCAGGATGATGAAGATTGCTAGTCACAATTCAGGACTGAAAATGAACATTTGAGGACATAGCCAACGGATTTATCAAGAAATGAGTATAATAAATTTATCACTTAAAATCTGGGGATAAAATACTTGGCGAAGAGCCAATAAAATACCAATTCAGTAAATATCCTTTTAAAAACAAAGATTTAAAAATGTACATAAATCATTGTAAAAGTTATCAAAAAGGAGTATAATGAGTGCAATAAATTTCGGAGGTGGATGATGCTCGAAGTAAGGAATCTAGAGAAAAGTTTTGGGCCTAAGCAAGTTTTGTTTGGTGTTGACTTTCAAGCACGACCAGGGCGTATTTTGGGGCTGGTTGGGAAAAATGGAGCTGGGAAAACCACTATTTTTCACAGTATTTTGAAATTTTTAGACTATCAAGGGGAGATTGAGCTTGATGGTCAAGATATTCGTCAGGAGACCTATGCTCGCATTGGTTATCTCCCTGAAGAACGTAGTCTTATGCCTAAATTGACAGTCCTTGAACAAGTTCGTTACTTGGCGACCCTAAAAGGCATGGACACCAAGGAAATCAAAGAAAAACTCCCTCAATGGATGGAAAAACTGGAAGTCAAGGGAAAACTGACGGATAAGATCAAGAGTCTCTCAAAAGGAAATCAACAGAAGATTCAATTGATTATTACTCTGATTCATGAACCCGACTTGATTATCCTAGATGAGCCTTTTAGTGGCTTGGATCCAGTCAATACCGAACTCCTTAAGCAGGTTATCCTAAAAGAAAAAGAACGTGGCGCGACCATTATCTTTTCTGATCACGTCATGACCAATGTCGAGGAACTCTGTGATGATATCCTCATGATTCGTGATGGGCGTGTGGTCTTGCATGGACCTGTCCAAGAAGTCCGCAATCAATACGGGAAAACACGACTTTTTGTTTCAAGTGAACGAAGCAAGGAAGAACTGGAGAGTCTTCCTCATGTCAAACAGGTTAGCTTGACCAAGCAAGGTAGTTGGAAGTTGATCTTGGATGATGAAAGTGCTGGTAGGGAACTCTTCCCAATCTTGACTCAGGGGAAATATATCGCAACCTTTGACCAACAAGCGCCGACAATCGATGAAATCTTTAAACTAGAATCAGGGGTGGAAGTATGAGAAATATGTGGGTTGTAATCAAAGAAACTTATTTACGACATGTTAAGTCGTGGAGTTTCTTCTTTATGGTGATTTCACCTTTCCTCTTTTTAGGTCTGTCTGGAGGAATTGGTTATCTTCAAGGAACGTCTTTGGCACAAAATGATAAAGTTGCAGTGATTAGCTCGGTTCCAACTGTTACAGAAGGTCTTAAAACAGCCAATGGTCTTAATTTTGATTATCAGGACGAAGCCAGTGCCCAAGCTGCTATCAAGGATGAGAAAATCAAGGGCTATCTGATGATTGACCAAGAAGATAGTGTCCTTAAGGCAGTCTATCATGGTGAAACTTCACTAGAGAGTGGAATTAAATTAGCAGTGACCGCTAAGTTGAATGAACTCCAGTCCCAACTCAACCGTTCAGAAGCAAATTTGTCTCAGGAACAGGAAAAACGCTTGGCTCAAACGGTTCAATTTACAGAGAAAATTGATGAAGCCAAGGAAAATAAAAAGATGGTCCAAACCTTTGCGGCTGCAGGACTGGGATTCTTCCTTTATATGATCTTAATCACTTATGCTAGTGTTACTGCTCAGGAAGTAGCCAGCGAGAAAGGGACCAAAATCATGGAAGTGGTCTTCTCCAGTATTCGTGCCAGCCATTACTTCTACGCCCGCATGATTGCCCTGCTCCTAGTCATTTTAAGTCATATTGGGATTTATGTTGTAGGTGGACTCGGAGCTATCTTATTCTTTAAGGATATGCCTATCTTGGCTAATTCAGGTATTCTGAATCACTTGGGAGAAGCCTTTTCGATCAATACCTTGTTATTTGTCTTAGTCAGTCTCTTTATGTATGTGGTCTTGGCTGCCTTCTTAGGTTCTATGGTTTCCCGTCCTGAAGATGCAGGAAAGGCCTTATCTCCGTTGATGATTTTGATAATAGCTGGTTTTGTAGGCGTTACTGCCCTAGGCGCTGCAGGAGACAATTTGATTTTGAAAATCGGTTCTTATATTCCTTTCATTTCGACCTTCTTTATGCCTTTTAGAGCTATCAATGGCTATGCAAATGGTTTGGAAGCTTGGATTTCACTTATGATTACGATTGCTTTTGCGGTGACTGCAACCATCTTTATCGGACGGATGTATGCTAGTCTGGTCCTTCAAACAGATGATTTAGGTATCTGGAAAACCTTTAAACGAGCTTTAAGTTACAAATAAATTATTGGACCTGTGAGTGTATCTCTCAGGTCTTTCAATTAGCTGAAATATTTCACATTTATTTCTTCTAAACCTTTGACTATTAGGCAAAATTATCGTACAATAAAGAGTACATGATAAAATGAGATCAGAGTTTATTCACTCTGGCAATAGTAGTAATAATTGAGGAGAAACGCTTTGGAATTAGAAGTATTTGCTGGGCAAGAAAAAAGTGAACTATCTATGATTGAGGTGGCTCGTGCCATCTTAGAACTTCGTGGTCGTGATAATGAGATGCATTTTAGTGATTTAGTGAATGAAATCCAAAACTATCTCGGTACCTCTAACAGCGATATTCGTGAAGCTTTGCCTTTGTTCTATACAGAGTTGAACTTTGACGGAAGCTTTATCTCTCTTGGAGATAATAAATGGGGTCTTCGTTCATGGTATGGAGTGGACGAAATCGATGAGGAAATCATTGCTCTTGAAGAAAGTGACGATGAAGAGGTCGCACCTAAACCTAAGAAAAAACGTGTTAATGCCTTCATGGACGGAGATGCAGATGCCATTGATTATGATGCAGATGATCCTGAAGATGAGGATGCTTATGAAGAAGATCCAGCCCTTTCTTATGACGATGAAAATCCAGATGATGAGAAGAATGAGGTTGAAGCCTATGATGCTGAAATCAACGAAATCGCACCAGATGATCTAGATGAAGAAGTCGATCTTAATGAAGAAGACGACGAAGACTCTGAAGAAGAGGAAGAATAAAAATAAAAAGGAGTTGGAGCTGGAATCGGTCTATCAAGTCTCGATTTCCTAGTCCAGCTTTTTTGTATTAGTCTGAATTAGTTTTGTAAGCTGGAATGCGCCAAGTCAACGATTTGTTCTATTTGACAAATGGTTCATTTTGAGGTAAGATATTGTTCGGGCACCTCTTTTTGAGGTCGGAGCTTCCTAGTTTTTAGGGAGCTATTTTTGTTTTTCCAGGAAAATTATCATACTGGATTGTAGTTGTCGATGAAGGTCTTGTTTTCTCAATCCCCTGTTAGTGAACAAGACCTTGTGAATTTTAGAAAGAGGAATCTATGTCTACGAAATATATTTTTGTCACTGGTGGTGTGGTGTCGTCTATTGGGAAAGGGATCGTTGCGGCGAGCCTAGGACGGCTCTTGAAAAATCGTGGTTTGAAGGTGACCATTCAAAAATTTGACCCTTATATCAATATCGACCCAGGAACCATGAGTCCTTACCAGCACGGGGAAGTCTTTGTAACTGATGATGGGGCTGAGACAGATTTGGACTTGGGTCACTATGAACGTTTTATCGATATCAACCTCAACAAATACTCAAACGTGACAACTGGTAAAATCTACAGTGAAGTTCTTCGTAAGGAACGTCGTGGAGAGTACCTCGGTGCAACTGTCCAAGTCATTCCTCATATTACAGATGCCTTGAAAGAAAAAATCAAGCGTGCTGCCCTAACGACTGACTCTGATGTTATTATTACAGAGGTTGGGGGAACAGTCGGCGATATTGAGTCCCTTCCATTCTTAGAGGCGCTTCGTCAGATGAAGTCTGATGTCGGAGCAGAAAATGTCATGTATATCCATACAACCTTGCTTCCTTACCTCAAGGCGGCTGGAGAAATGAAGACCAAGCCGACTCAACACTCTGTCAAAGAATTGCGTGGTTTGGGAATCCAGCCAAATATGTTGGTCATTCGTACAGAAAAACCAGCAGGACAAGGGATTAAAAATAAACTAGCCCAGTTCTGTGATGTGGCGCCAGAAGCAGTTATTGAGTCCTTGGATGTGGATCATCTTTACCAAATCCCACTTAATCTGCAAGCACAAGGCATGGATAAAATCGTCTGTGACCATTTGAAGATTGATGCACCGGCAGCAGATATGACAGAGTGGTCAGCTATGGTTGACAAGGTCATGAATCTCAAAAAACAAGTCAAGATTGCCCTTGTTGGTAAGTATGTCGAGTTGCAAGATGCCTACATTTCTGTCGTAGAGGCTTTGAAACACTCTGGTTATGCCAATGATGCAGAAGTGAAGATTGATTGGGTCAATGCTAACGATGTGACAGCTGACAATGTGGCGGAACTATTAGATGACGCTGATGGAATTATCGTTCCAGGTGGTTTTGGTCAACGTGGGACAGAAGGTAAGATTCAAGCGATTCGCTATGCGCGTGAAAATGATGTACCAATGTTGGGAGTCTGCTTGGGAATGCAGTTGACCTGTATCGAGTTTGCCCGTAATGTCTTGGGTCTTGAAGGAGCTAATTCAGCAGAGCTAAATCCTGATACCAAATACCCTATCATCGATATCATGCGTGATCAGATTGATGTTGAGGACATGGGTGGTACCCTTCGTTTGGGACTTTATCCTTCTAAGTTAAAACGTGGTTCTAAGGCAGCGGCAGCTTATCATAACAAAGAGGTGGTGCAACGCCGTCACCGTCACCGTTATGAGTTTAACAATGCTTTTCGTGAACAGTTTGAAGGAGCAGGTTTTGTCTTTTCAGGAGTGTCACCAGATAATCGTTTGGTAGAAATTGTGGAAATTCCAGAAAATAAATTCTTTGTGGCTTGTCAGTACCATCCAGAGCTATCAAGCCGTCCAAACCGCCCAGAAGAACTCTACACTGCTTTTGTGACTGCAGCGGTTGAGAACAGCAATTAGCAAAATCAGAACCTTTGAGAACAATCTCAGAGGTTTTTCCTATATAAATTTAGATATCTTTTGTCAAAAAAACAACATAGTGATATAATTAACATAAAAAACAGGAGGAAATCCCATGAAAAAAATCACACTATTTAGTTTGTCTTTAGCAGGTCTAGCTTTATTAGCTTTCCCTCATTCAGGAAAGGCCTTCGAATTGGAAGAAGAATGGGTTATCAAGGGTGGCGTTTGGTATCAAGATGGCAAAATTCTCCGATTTAATAATGGCCATGAAGTAGATATTAAAGTCTTGGATTTGCCAAAAAACGAGAAAATCGAGTGGAAAGTTACTTTAAATGGTCAGGATCAGACAGTCAATTTCCTAGGTCAAGAAAAGGACAAGTCTATGGTAGGTTCAGAGGGGCGTTACCTGAATTTCTATGTACCTTATGGATACCGTGGAGATATTGTAGTAGAAGCTAAGAGCGGAAATGAAGTAAAGACCTGGTCCACTAAAGTGGTAGATGACGTATATAATGGCGGAAAGAGTGGCTACTACCATATTAAAGAATCAAATGATCAATACACCTACCTTGATACTAAATGGGACTATCAAACCAAGACCTACACAGCTACCTTACCAGAAACTGTCAATGGTCAAAAAGTCTATGCTTGGGAAGACTATGACAATGGTGAGTTAAAACTTACAAAACCAGAATCTATCAGTCATTACTATAAGGGGGGAGGAGCATTCAGAGAACTTTATCCAATTGTAAAAGCAGAAAGCTGGTTAAAATCACATCAGAACTGGTATTATCAAAAACAAGGTCAATTAGTTCAAAATGCTTGGGTTAAGGATAATGGAACTTGGTACTTTATGGATGATGAAGGAGTTATGTTTAATCAAACATGGCTCTATCAAGGTGACAGTTGGTATGCCTTTAAGTCATCAGGAGCCATGATTTCAGCTGATTGGTTATATGATAATGGGTCTTGGTATTACCTGAAAGATTCAGGTTCTATGGCAACAGGCTGGCTTAAAGATGGTGGCACTTGGTATTACCTAAACAAGTCAGGTTCAATGGCGACAGGCTGGGTCAAGGATCAGGGGGAATGGTATTACCTAAAAGATTCAGGTTCAATGGCAACAGGCTGGGTCAAGGACAATGGTAAGTGGTACTATCTGGCTTCATCTGGTAAAATGCTTCGCAATACATACACACCAGACGGCTACTATGTAGATGGCAGCGGTGCTTGGAAATAATCATGAAACAGAGAAAGTCTACTGAGAAGGTAGATTTTCTTTTTTTCATTTTCATAATTATGAAAATCTGGAAAAAGGACACTATTTTTGATAAGATAGAGTTATGGATTTTGAAAAAATTGAACAAGCATATACTTATTTACTAGAAAACGTTCAAATCATTCAAAACGATTTGGCGACAAATTTTTACGATGCCTTGATTGAACAAAATGGGATTTACCTAGATGGCCAAACCAATTTGGAGCAAGTCAAAAAAAATAACCAGGCCCTAAAACGCTTGGCACTTCGAAAAGAGGAGTGGCTACGGACCTACCAATTCCTATTGATGAAAGCTTCGCAAACGGAACCTCTTCAGGCTAATCACCAGTTTACACCTGACGCGATTGGTCGCTTGATGATTTTTATCATCGAGCAGCTTTGGCCAACTGAAGCCTTGAGTCTGTTAGAATTGGGTTCTGGGATGGGAATTCTGGGTGCTAATTTCTTGACATCTATGAACAAAAAAGTAGATTACCTGGGGATTGAGATTGATGATCTCTTGATTGATCTGGCGGCAAGTATGGCAGAAGTCATGGATCTTCAAGCAGCCTTTGTACAGGGTGATGCTGTGAGGCCGCAGGTCCTCAAAGAAAGTGATGTCATTGTGAGTGACCTACCGATTGGCTACTATCCAGATAATCAAATAGCTTCACGTTACCAAGTGGCAGCTAAGGATGAACACACTTACGCTCACCATTTGATGATGGAGCAATCTCTCAAGTATCTTAAGATGGGAGGCTATGCTATTTTCCTTGCTCCAACAGATCTTTTAACGAGTTCCCAGAGTGACCTCTTGAAATCCTGGCTGACTGATCAGGCTCAACTAGTAGCTATCGTAGCTTTACCAGAGGATCTCTTCGCTCAAGGAGCCCAGTCTAAGACCATTTTTGTTGTACAAAAGAAAGTGATAGAAGGCTTTGAGACCTTCGTTTATCCACTTGCTAGTCTTCGTGATCCTGAAATTTTGTTGGAATTTAAGGAAAATTTTCAAAATTGGGTTCAAGAACATGAAATCTAGTATAAATTTTGATATAATAGCTGTAAACGCTTAAAAAGGGGAATAAATTATGACAAAAACCATTGCAATTAACGCTGGGAGCTCTAGCTTAAAATGGCAACTGTACCAAATGCCAGAAGAAAAGGTACTTGCAAAAGGTTTGATTGAGCGGATTGGATTGAATGATTCAGTTTCCACAGTTAAGTTTGATGGTCGTTCAGAGAAGCAAGTTCTTGATATTGAAAACCATACTTTGGCTGTAAAAATCTTGCTTGATGACTTGATTCGTTTTGAAATTATTAAAGCTTATGATGAAATTACTGGTGTTGGACACCGCGTCGTTGCAGGTGGAGAATACTTTAAAGAATCTACAGTTGTTGAAGGGGATGTTCTAGAAAAAATCGAAGAACTAGGTCTTCTAGCTCCATTGCACAACCCTGCCAACGCAGCTGGTATTCGTGCCTTCAAAGAATTGTTGCCAGAGATTACAAGTGTAGCAGTCTTTGATACATCATTCCATACAACAATGCCAGAAAAAGCCTACCGCTATCCATTACCAACTAAGTACTATACAGAAAACAAGGTTCGTAAATATGGAGCTCACGGTACAAGCCACCAGTACGTAGCTCAAGAAGCAGCAAAACTCTTGGGACGTCCACTTGAAGAGTTGAAATTGATTACCTGTCACATTGGTAATGGTGCTTCTATTACAGCTGTTAAGGGTGGTCAATCTGTTGATACATCCATGGGATTCACTCCACTTGGTGGTGTTATGATGGGAACTCGTACAGGGGATATTGACCCGGCTATCATTCCTTATTTGATGCAATATACAGAGGACTTTAACAAGCCTGAAGATATCAGTCGTATCCTCAATCGCGAGTCAGGATTGATGGGTGTTTCAGGTAAGTCTAGTGATATGCGTGATGTTCAAGCGGCAATGGAAGCAGGTGATCCTGATGCAACATTGGCTCTTGAAATGTACGTTGACCGTATCCAGAAACACATCGGACAATACTTGGCTGTCCTAAACGGAGCAGATGCTATTATCTTCACCGCAGGAGTTGGTGAAAATGCTGCTCTTGTACGTGAGAAAGTCATCACTGGTATTTCTTGGTTCGGTTGTGATGTAGACCCAGAGAAAAATGTCTTTGGTGTGACTGGAGATATCTCAACAGAAGCAGCAAAAATTCGTGTACTTGTCATCCCAACTGATGAAGAGCTTGTCATTGCTCGTGACGTTGAACGTTTGAAAAAATAAAAGATAAGAAAATCGACCTCTCTTTAAAGAAGGTCGATTTTTATGTTGTTAACGAGTGCTTACCATTTGGTTAGGGAAACTTCACCGCTATGGAGCCATATTTTTTCACCCGTCGGTAATTCTATCTGCAGTTGTCCATGGTCAGAAATTTCACATGCTCTACCAGAAATAATCTCTGAATCTTGCTTAAAAGAAATCTCTTTTCCTAAAACGATGGAGCGCTTTTTATAGAGATAGAGGAGTTCATCGACTTCTGTTTCATAAAAGCATTTCCAAATCTCAGCGATGAGTTCATTCCGAGTGATAGGGGCTTTTTGCTGGAATAAGCTTCCAGCTTTTGTTTGTAGGTTTTTGGGAAAATCAGTAATAGAAAAGTTGATCCCGACCCCAATGATAACATCTGTTACCAGTCCAGTTTCAACAGAAGTAATTGCTTCGGTCAGGATGCCAGCAATTTTTTTCTGATTCAGATAAATATCATTAACCCACTTGATATCCACATCAATCAGACTAAGGTTCTTGATAGCCTTGTAGATAGCTCCAGCAGTTAAGAGGGTATAGGCAGGGAGGTCTTGATAAGGAAGGTTGGGTTTGAGATGAAGAGACATATAAATCCCTCCTTGAGGAGGAGAAAAGTAGGGACGTTGAAAACGTCCACGTCCAGAAGTTTGGCTAGTTGAGAGATAGAGAGTGTCTCCGTTAGAGCCAGCCTCCAGAGCTTCTTTGGCATCGGTTTGGGTTGATTTGGTCTGGGGTTTAAATCGGACAGTGACGGGACTCTGGTCTTCAATCTCTTGGGGCAAGATAAGGTCACCTTGGAGGAGTTTATAGCCACGATTTTTAATGCTATTAATCTCAAGACCTTCTTGTTGGAGACGCTGGATAGCCTTCCATACAGAGGTTCGGGATAGACTTAATCTTTCAGCGATTTTTTCTCCACTTACATAGTCTTTTTCAGTAGCTAAAATTTTATAAACTTCTTGGTAGGATTTCATGGTAAGACCTTTCTCTAGCAATTAATGTTATTGTACCATATTTTCAAAAAAGGGTGAGTGCTTTTTAGGCTAATCTTCTTAAGCTATAAAATTTTACCGAGTTTTAGTATCCATGGTATGTGCAAAGTTGTTTTCAAATCCTTTGAAAAGTGGTAAAATGTTTTAATAGCTTATTTATCTGAATTTAGTATTCAGAAGGAAAGGATCTGTTGTGAAATCAATAGGTATCATTGAAAAGTTAAAGGGCTTATCGAAACAAGAAAGAATTCTCCTTGGAGTGATTCTTAGCATTTTTCTCCCTTTTTATCTTTTCGTTATTATTTTTTTCTCCTACTTACTTTGGTTAGTTTATACTGGGGAGATGAAGGGAATTTTGAAACGTTTGTCTCAGCACCCTGTCTTGCTCTTTTTTATTGCCTATAGTACCGCTATTTCTCTCTTAGCACAAAATGTGATGGGAGTAGTGGCCTCGGTGAGCATGTTACTTTTTGCCATTTTCTTTTACTATTATCAAGCCCAGTTAACTCCTAAGTTTTTCCGCTTGACCTTACAGGGTGTTTTAGCTTTTAGTGTTCTGGCAGCGGCCTTTGCAGCCTTGGAACATTTCCAAATTGTAAAGAAATTTGATTATACCTTCCTATCACCACGGATGCAGGTATGGCATCAAAACCGAGCTGAGGTTGCTTTCTTTAATCCTAATTATTACGGGATTATCTGCTGTTTCTGTATCATGATTGGTTTTTACCTGATTAGTACGACTCGATTAAGATGGTTACGAATTTTTTCTATGATTGCCATCTTTGCTAATCTCTTTGGTTTGAACTTTACGCAGAATCGAACAGCTTTTCCAGCCATCATCTTTGGAGCCGTTATTTATCTCTTTACAACCATTAAAAACTGGCGTGCCTTCTGGCTTAGTATAGGAGTTTTTGGCGTTGGCTTAGCATTTTTATTCTCAAGTGATTTGGGAGTTCGGATGGGGACCTTGGATTCATCTATGGAAGAACGAATATCGATCTGGAATGCCGGGATGGCTTTGTTTAAGCAAAATCCCTTCTGGGGTGAAGGTCCTCTGACCTATATGCACTCTTTCCCACGTATCGGTGCCCCCTACCATGAACATGCTCATAGTATATACATTGACACGATTTTAAGCTACGGTGTGGTGGGAACAGTACTTTTAGGGATTGCTTCAGCGACTCCAATCCGTATGCTGATTGATATGAGTCAGGTACCTAGTAAACGTCCAATAGTTGGTCTTTATCTTTCATTCCTAACTGTAGTAGCAGTACATGGAATTTTTGACTTGGCTCTATTTTGGATTCAGTCATCTTTCATCTTCCTCTTGGTCATGTGTAGTTTACCTCTCAAACACAGTGCCTTAGTAGAAGAATTAGTCGATTAACAACAAAAAGCTATAGGAGTAATTTTTTTCTCTCCTATAGCTTTTTTGGTTGTTAGTTAAGACAGTTTAGGACTTTTATTGAATGGCTTTAAGCAGGTCTTGAGCTTGAATTTTTAGCGATGCTGCAACACTATCTTCGAGAACTAATTGACCATCTGCCCAAGCAGAATCATTGACACGAGCTACAGTAAAATCACCGACAACTTGTGTACGGATAAATGGCAAGAGGTCTTTGTAAATCGCAAAGAGTTGAGCGTGTCCAGCATTTGCTACAGATGATACTGTAACAATCTTATCTTGAAGTGCAGATGCTCCGCGTGTATCAGATAAGTCAATGGCGCGTGAAAGCCAGTCAAGCAAGTTTTTCACTGTACCAGGAATGGAGAAGTTGTAGACTGGAGAGAAGATCCAGATAGCATCAGCAGCAAGAACTGCTTCACGAGCTGCTGTTACAGCTGGAAGAGTTGGAACTTCAAGATCTTGACTAAATAGTGGAATAGCTGAGTAATCAAGGTAGCTGACTTCAACAGTTTCAGCAAGTGCTTTTTCAGCTTCTAATGCCATTTGGTGGTTGAAAGAACCTTCACGAAGTGAACCAACGATAAATAATACTTTTTTAGACATAGGAAGTCTCCTTTAGATTTTAATCAGAGTTTCCTCTGTTGTTACATACAATGTTACAACAAAACAAAATGATTTTCAAGGAATTTGCTCAGCAATCAAAAAAATTTTGTTAAAAGTATAACCTAAAGGCAAAATTCTATTCACGGAGGGTTAAGGGAAAGTCCATGTATGGCTAGTTTGGACCTTCTCCAGCTAGCCAATCAAGTCCTATAAAAATCCAAGAACAGTCCCTCTATTCACTTGTAATAAAGAAGGATAGATGGTAAAATAGACGAGTGAAAATGAGACAGAAAAAAGAAAAAAATTCCCTATTATTTCAGTACAGTATTGGCTTAACCATGCTGGCTCTAGTTGTGACCTCTTCCTTTCTTTATTTGGTGTGGCTTGGTATGAAGCCTTATCGAACTGCAAAGACAGAAGGGGAGAGACTGGCCAAGCAGTATGCTGAGCTGGAAACGGTTAGCCAGATTGACTTTTTTAATGGTTTAGAGAGCTACTATAGTGTTATCGGCCAAGATAAAAATCAAAATCCAATAGCTGTTTTAATTGAGAAAAATAGTCAAAAAATCTATGTGTATCAACTAGAAAGTGGCACTTCACAAGAAAAAGCAGAAGCAGTTGTCAGAGAAAAAGGAGCAACTGAAATCGACAAGATTACCTTTGGACGGTATGCTGATAAGCCCGTCTGGGAAATCAAGTCTGGTGGAGACTACTATCTGGTTGATTTTGAAACAGGTGTCATACTCGAAAAGGAGAAGCTATGAAATTATCCAAACGTGTTTTAGAAATGGAAGAAAGCGTCACTCTGGCTAGCGATGCAAAAGCTAAGAAGTTAAAAGCAGAAGGAAAGGATGTCCTTTTTTTAACCTTGGGTCAGCCAGATTTCCATACTCCTAAAAATATTCAAGATGCTGCTGTTGAGGCTATTCGAGATGGACGTGCTTCTTTCTATACGGTAGCTTCAGGTTTGCCTGAATTAAAAGCAGCGGTCAATACCTATTTTGAACGTTATTATGGTTATTCTGTAGCGGCTAATGAGGTCACATTTGCTACAGGTGCCAAGTTTTCCCTTTATACTTTCTTTATGGCTGTTATCAACCCTGGAGATGAGGTAATCATTCCTACTCCTTACTGGGTCAGCTATGGGGATCAGGTTAAGATGGCTGAAGGTGTACCAGTATTTGTCCAAGCCAAGGAAGACAATCACTTTAAAGTAACTGTGGAGCAATTAGAAGCAGCTCGAACAGATAAGACTAAAGTCTTAGTTCTTAACTCACCATCTAATCCTACCGGTATGATCTACTCTCGGGAGGAATTGTTAGCCATTGGAAATTGGGCAGTTGAGCATGATATTCTTATCCTAGCAGATGATATTTATGGTCGTTTGGTCTATAACGGGAATGAGTTTGTTCCAATCTCCAGTCTTTCAGAAGCTATTCGCAAACAAACTATTGTCATCAATGGAGTGTCTAAGGCCTACGCTATGACAGGATGGCGTGTTGGTTATGCAGTAGGTGATCCAGAAATTATTGCTGCTATGAGCAAATTGACTGGTCAAACAACTTCTAACCTAACCGCTGTTTCACAATACGCAACAATCGAGGCCTTAACTGGTCCACAAGACTCTGTAGAAACCATGCGTCAGGCTTTTGAGGAACGTCTCAATACCATTTATCCTCTCTTGTGCCAAGTCCCTGGCTTTGAAGTAGTCAAACCGCAAGGAGCTTTCTACCTCTTCCCAAATGTTAAAAAAGCTATGGAGATGAAAGGCTATACAGATGTAACAGAATTTACAACGGCTATTCTTGAGGAAGTTGGTCTGGCCCTGATTACAGGAGCAGGATTTGGAGCACCAGAGAATGTCCGTCTCAGCTATGCGACAGACCTAGATACACTCAAAGAAGCTATTCGTCGCTTGCACCTATTTATGGAAAAATAAAACTAAGATCTTCGTCGTCTTGACGGAGATTTTTTTGGATAAAACCTGAGATTTTTCTCTGATAGAATCTAGCTATCAGGCATTATTTGTGGTACAATAGTGGGTAATAATGTCTCTAGACAAGTTAAACAAAAAAAGGAAGATAAAACATGACAAAACGTGTAACAATTATCGAAGTAAAAGACTACGTTGGTCAAGAAGTCACTATCGGTGCTTGGGTTGCTAACAAGTCAGGAAAAGGAAAAATTGCCTTCTTGCAATTGCGTGACGGAACTGCCTTCTTCCAAGGCGTGGCTTTCAAACCAAACTTTATCGAAAAATTTGGAGAAGAAGTAGGTCTTGAAAAATTTGACACCATCAAACGCCTAAGCCAAGAAACTTCAGTCTTTGTAACAGGGATTGTTAAAGAAGACGAGCGCTCAAAATTTGGTTATGAGTTGGATATTACAGACATCGAAGTCATCGGTGAATCTCAAGACTACCCAATTACTCCAAAAGAACACGGAACAGACTTCTTGATGGATAACCGCCACTTGTGGTTGCGTTCACGCAAACAAGTAGCAGTGATGCAAATCCGTAACGCTATTATCTATGCAACTTATGAGTTCTTTGATAAGAATGGCTTCATGAAATTTGATAGCCCAATCCTTTCAGGAAATGCTGCAGAAGATTCTACAGAACTTTTTGAAACAGACTACTTTGGAACACCAGCTTATTTGAGCCAATCAGGACAGCTTTATCTTGAAGCAGGTGCTATGGCCCTTGGTCGCGTCTTTGACTTTGGACCAGTATTCCGTGCGGAGAAATCAAAAACTCGCCGTCACTTGACTGAGTTCTGGATGATGGATGCTGAGTATTCATACTTAACACACGATGAATCACTTGACTTGCAAGAAGCTTATGTTAAAGCGTTACTTCAAGGTGTTCTAGATCGTGCTCCTCAAGCCTTGGAAACATTGGAACGTGATACAGAGCTCTTGAAACGTTATATTGCAGAGCCATTCAAACGTATTACTTACGATGAAGCCATTGATCTTTTGCAAGAGCATGAGAACGACGAAGATGCTGACTACGAACATCTTGAGCATGGAGATGATTTCGGTTCACCACACGAAACTTGGATTTCAAACCACTTTGGTGTACCAACCTTTGTGATCAACTATCCATCAGACATCAAAGCTTTCTACATGAAACCAGTTCCTGGGAACCCAGATCGCGTGCTTTGTGCAGACTTGCTTGCGCCAGAAGGTTACGGAGAAATCATCGGTGGTTCCATGCGTGAGGAAGACTACGATGCCCTTGTCGCTAAGATGGAATCACTTGGAATGGATCTTACAGAGTACGAATTCTACCTTGACCTTCGTAAATATGGTACAGTACCACACGGTGGATTTGGTATTGGTATCGAGCGTATGGTAACCTTCGCAGCTGGAACTAAACACATCCGTGAAGCCATTCCATTCCCACGTATGTTGCACCGTATCAAACCTTAATAGCCATAAAAACGACGTCTGGCGTTTTTATACTCTTCGAAAATCAAATTCAAACTACGTCAGCTTCACCTTTCCGTACTCAAGTACAGCCTGCGGCTAGCTTCCTA
>NZ_KV817803.1:32530-93558 GCF_001814775.1 Streptococcus sp. HMSC067H01 | reverse complement strand
CCTAGTTTGCTCTTTGATTTTCATTGAGTATTACTTTAAATGAAAGAGGTGGAGAAAATGTAGGCAAATCTAAGTAAGTCTTTTAGAAACAATTATATTACATATTGAAAGAGAGAAAACAATGTTTAAAAGAACTTACAAACGCAATATTCCACTCCTAGCAGGTCTGGAATTTACATCTTATTTTGGAATTACCAGTTTTTGGATTCTATTTTTCATTCAGAATGGTCTTTCCTTGCTTCAAATCGGTCTCTTAGAAAGTATCTTTCATGGGACAAGTCTCTTGTGTGAGATCCCTTCTGGTATGTTGGCTGATCGATTTAGCTACAAGACCAATCTCTATTTGGCTCGCTTGGCTAGTATTGTATCCTCTATCTTGATTTTGTTTGGTCAGGGGAATTTTTGGATCTATGCTCTTGCCATGATGGTCAGTGCTTGGTCCTATAATTTTGACTCGGGAACCAGCACCGCTTTCTTATATGATTCTGCGGTAGAAGCGGGTCAAAAGGACCGATATCTTCAGATTTCTAGCTTTTTGTCTGGTGTGGCAGAAGTCACCCGAACCCTAGGTACAGTTGTCGCAGGCTTCTTTATTCACGGAGCATTGGCTTGGACCTATCTAATTGCTATTGGATTATCTTTTCTTTCTATAATCTTGATTTATTTTATGAAAGAACCAATGGCTAAGAGAGGAAGAAATGAAGTCTTAACCTTTAAAACGATTGTCCTGCAAGTTCGAAAAGAATGGCAGGAAAAACCAGTACTCTTTTACTGGATGATGACTTATCAACTAGTCGGGACACTCATGTGCATGTTTTACTTTTACTATCAGCAGAAAATAAGTGACTTAGTAGGATGGCAGGTATCGCTGGTCATGCTGATTGGTAGTGGCTTAAATCTTATAGCAGTTTATGTAGCTAGTCAAGTTGGGAAGAAATGGGATAGCAATCGAGTTTTTCCGACTCTTGTTGCACTAACGGGCTTGGCCTTGTTGTTGGTGTTTTCAGGAACCCCCTTTGCTTTTCTTCTTGTATATCTTTTAACCAATACACTTTATGCAGTTTATCAGCCTATCTATTTCAATGACTTACAAGGTTATTTACCTTCCAGTGTAAGAGCAACTATGCTTAGTATCAATTCCATGCTCTTTAGTCTTTCTATGATTGTCATTTTCCCATTGACAGGTTGGTTGATTGATCGTTGGGGTCTTGTAGCTGTCTTTTTAGTTCTAGGTTTTATCTTACTTTTAAGTTATCCTATATTAATAATCGGTCTGACAAGGATGGGCAAGCTATTAAATCAGGACTTGAAAACTGAATAAAGCACGAAACCCTATTTGCTCAAAGTAGTATCCTGTGGTACAATAACAAGAAGAAAAGGAGTAGAGCATGATTGATGTTGAAGAAATTCTAAGTAAGATGAATCCCAATCAAAAGATCAACTATGACCGTGTCATGCAAAAGATGGTCCAAGTTTGGGAAAAAAATGAAGAAAGACCAACTATTCTCATGCACGTCTGTTGTGCTCCCTGCAGTACCTACACTTTAGAGTACTTGACTAAGTATGCCGATGTGACCATTTATTTTGCTAATTCCAATATCCATCCCAAGGCAGAATATCATAAGCGTGCTTATGTGACCCAAAAGTTTGTCAGTGATTTTAATGAGCGAACTGGCAACAACGTCCAATACCTAGAAGCACCTTATGAACCCAATGAATACCGTAAACTGGTTCGAGGTTTGGAAGAAGAACCTGAAGGTGGCGATCGTTGCAAGGTTTGTTTTGACTATCGTTTGGACAAGACAGCGCAGGTGGCTATGGATTTGGGCTTTGATTACTTTGGCTCAGCCCTAACCATCAGTCCCCACAAAAATTCACAAACCATCAATAGTATCGGGATCGATGTGCAGAAAATCTACACCACGCATTATCTTCCGAGTGATTTCAAGAAGAATCAAGGCTACAAGCGTTCTGTAGAGATGTGTGAAGAATATGACATCTATCGCCAATGTTACTGTGGCTGTGTCTATGCAGCTCAAGCCCAGAATATCGACTTGGTACAGGTCAAGAAGGATGCAACAGCCTTTATGGTAGATAAGGATATCGAGAAAGATTATTCCCATATCAAATTTACCGTTACGAAATTAGATATTTAAAGGGAAACCTGCCTTAAGGCAGGTTTTTTGCTAGGAAAAGGTGATGGAGAGAAGTCGATGGACCGATCTATGAATTCCTAGTCCATGACTCGAGAGATTTCAATGAATCAGTTGAGACTTAAAACTTGTGGATGAAAAATGAAGTTTTGCTCAAAGGAGCTTTTGGGAATTTAGAAGACCCCAAAATAGTTCAATACTGTGGTAAAATTATTCTTTTTTGCATTTATACAACTTATTTTACACTACCTTTATTCTTGTGATATAATGTCAAATTATAGAGTGGAGGTCATTCAGAATGATTGATAAGGTAATTGAACAATATAAAAATCATGATAATCTTGATATTCGAGTAGAATTGCATAAGAAGTATTCAAAAAATAAACTGGGATTTAATAATTGGATATTTTCTAACTACCAAATCACTGATGAAGTAAAGGTTCTAGAATTAGGATGTGGTACAGGAGAACTGTGGAAAAGTAATAGTGATTCTATAGATAAAATGAAGCAGTTGGTTGTTACAGATTTTTCTAAAGATATGGTAAAAACAACGAAATCAGTGATTGGAAATAGAGACAATATCAACTATGAAATAATGGATATTCAAAAGATTTCTTTTGAGAATGAAACTTTTGATATTGTTATTGCTAATATGCTTCTACATCATGTGAATGATATTCCTATAGCTCTCTCTGAGGTGAATAGAGTCTTAAAAACAGGAGGCATTTTTTACTGTGCTACATTTGGTGAAAATGGGGTTGTAGATTATTTGGCAAGTTTATTTAAAGATGAAGTTGATCAAGATTTAGAAAATAAAACGTTTACTTTACAAAATGGTAAAAGGTACCTGAGTAGGTATTTTAACTCTGTCGATACATTACTCTATGATGATGAGTTACAGGTAACTAGAATAGATGACCTAGTTAAATACATCCAATCGTTTAAAGGAATTTCCGAAATAGGTTCACTAGAAGAGGAAATAATACGTAAAAGATTGGAAAGTGAGTTTAATAATGGTATGTTGATCATTCCTAAAGAATATGGTATGTTTATCGCTCGAAAAGAAAGTTAAGGGAACGAAAGTGTGAAAAATTACGGAGAAGCTTTTCGATATTTTAGAAAATTAAACGGATATTCTTTAGAGTATGCTGCAGCTGATTCTATATCAAAATCTCAACTTTCTAGATTTGAAAGGGGAGAAAATGAAATTTCTCTTTCAACGTTTTTTGAATTATTATCAAATATCAATGTTTCGATAGAGAATTTTTGTAATTATCTAGAAGATTATAAAAGATCAGAGCTTGATAATTTTTTGGTTAATTTATCTCCAAATTTTTATAGTTTGAATACTAAAGGATTGAAGGAAATAAAAAATGAGCAACAACAACTTTTTGAGAAGAGTGGGGAAAAAACTCATAAAATAAATACAATTATGGTTCAGGGATTATTAAATCAGATAGATTGTAATCATATAGTTAGTAGAGATGATCTAAATTTAGTATATGACTATTTATTCCAGAAGGAACGATGGGAGTCCTATGAGATAACGCTAATTGGCAATTTATATCATCTTTTTGAGATAGATTATATTTACAGGGTCGGAAAAGAAATACTAGAGCGTACACATTATTACGAAAAAATCGGCAAGAATAGACATTTAGTTGTGTCAGCTTGTTTAAATTTTTGGTTCTGTTGCCTTGAAAATTCACATCTAATATATGCAGACTACTTTGAAATGAAATTAAAAAAATTATTAAAAGATGACACAAAAGTTTTTGAAAAATCTACATTCAAATTTGTAGAAGGATATAAAATATACCTGACAGAATCTAAAGAATCTGGAATTAAGCAAATGCAAAATGTCATTAAATATTTTGAGTTTATTGAGTCTAAAAATATTGCTTTATATTTTCAAAAACGATTAAATGAGCTAGTAGATTAAATAGCATTTTCTCTGTTAAGTCATTTTTTCCAAAGATTGTTCTAAAGGATTGATGCTATGTAGAAAGACAATACTAAATATTTTGATAGGAAGGTGACCTGTATTTTTTATACCGATTATCTTCGTATTTTTTGTATTAAACGATAGAAGATTGTTCTTAACTTACAAGGAACAAAGAAATTAAAAAATATCAGTATATCTATTTGTTTTGTATATCACGTGAATTCTGCATAAATCTCTTTCTAGTAATGTATTGCAACTCTACTATAGCGTTTTTATTCTTTTTTTGTGTTTACACAACATATTTTACACAACCAAAAAAACAAGGTCAGGAACAAAATCCTGACCTTTGACAACTTTACCGATTCTTTAGTTCTACGTAGCGTTTGTACCAAATATTGACATAGGCTTCTGAGAAGGGGCCACGTTCATTGTTAATCCAATCAACAAGAATCTTGACATGCTCTTTCAAAATATAGTCTAAGTCAGAAGAATACTTCATTTTTCGCTTGTGTCGTTCATACTCCTCAACGTCCAAGAGGCGTTTCTCACCATCTGTAAAAACTTTAACATCCAAATCATAGTCAATGTACTTTAAAGCTTCTTCGTCTAGATAGTAAGGACTTGCCATATTGCAGTAGTAGGAAATACCATTATCACGAATCATAGCGATAATATTAAACCAATATTTCTTGTGAAAGTAAACAATAGCCGGTTCTCGAGTCACCCAACGACGACCGTCACTTTCGGTAACAAGTGTGTGGTCGTTGACGCCGATAATAGCGTTCTCTGTTGTTTTTAGTACCATGGTGTCTCGCCAAGTGCGGTGAAGACTCCCATCATGCTTATAACTTTGAATTGTAATAAAGTCGCCTTCTTTTGGAAGTTTCATAACTAACCAACTTTCTACAATTTATAAGTTTATCGTTTACTATTGTATCACATTTTTGTTTAAAGTTCTTAGTTTTTTTATGAAAAAATTAAAGATATTCTCTGAGAGCGCTGGCTATATCCGAAAAATCGTAACCTTTTCTAGCTAAAACTTGGGTCAAACGTTGTTTCAGTTCGTATCCTTCATACTTTCGTGAGTATTTTTGGTATTGTTTATCGAGCTCTTTAAAAATCAGCTCTTGGACAGTTTCTTCATCGACCTGGTTATCTAGTTGATCAAAGGCAGCCTTGGCTTCTGAGTAGGAAAACCCTTTGTTGGTCAGATTTTGGATAATCTTGTCCTGCAAGGCGCGGGCTGACAATTTTCCCTGATATTTTTTCAGTAGTTTTTCAGCTGTACGCTCTGCGACTTCCGTCATATCAAATTCTTGTAAGACTTCTTGGATGATAGACTTAGCAACCCCTTTTTGAGAAATCTTCTGCATCAGCATATAGCTTCCCTTATCTCCTGAAAGCTGATTGGAGTTGATAATAGCATAGGCATACTGACGGTCGTTAATCCAGTTGTCATTCTTTAGAGACTGAATGACTTGCTGAATGATTCTCTCATCAATCTCGTGTTTAACTAAATAGTCTCTGACTTCTTTTTCAGTGCGAGCCTTGAAGGATAAGTAGTAGAGGGCTAGATTCTTTCCGTAGGAGAATTGTGCAAAGGATTTAATCTCATTTAGTTCGTCAACTGAAATATCCTTTCCTTTTGTTAGCATGAAGCGAACAATGGTATCCTCGGTAATGTAGCAGGTTTGGTCGCTATCAAGTTCGAGCAGATAGAGTCTTTTTTTCTTTTCAAGTTTTGTGATTTTCATATTTTCCTCTTACCCAAATGCTTCAAAGGCAGCAACGAGTCGAAGTTTATTTACATCGACCTGTTCTCTCCCATAATAGTCAAGAAATAGTTCAGCGTATTTAGGGTCATGTAGGTTATAGTTGAGGGACCAAATCGCCCAAAAGAGATCGATATGTCGATCACTGAAATCAGCTAGGCCAAGGTCAATAAAGCAAGAGAAGTGGTCAGCATCTTTGAGAATAAAGTTTGGTAGACAGGCGTCTCCGTGAATGAAGGCATCTGTACTTAAAAGGTGTCCTTGTTCTTGGATGAGTTGGAAGGCCTCTTCGCGACTGCTAATCTGGAATTGGCGTAGGAGCGCCTTGGCATAGAACTCCCCTTTTTCATAGTTTTTAAAGGCTCTGTCTTTATAGGTCTGTAAATGATTTTCTGATGGAAAATTTTGTGGGTTTAAGCTGTGAAGTTTTTTAAGAGCCTCTGCCATTGTTCGGCAGATTTTTTCTGGCTGATCTAAAAAAGCGAGAGCATCATGGGCAATAGCCTCTTTAGTCAGGAGGTAGTCTTTATATTTAGATAGATAGTGGATGACTGGAGTTCCCAGTCCTTTGGTTTGAAACCACCTTGCAATGCTAGCTTCTCGCTCTAATCTTCCCTTTTGATCTATTTTTAAATAGTAACCCGAGTCAAGATAAAGGACCCTTGCGCCTGAATGAGAAGAGCTGTCAGAAAGGCTTGTCCCCTCTATATAAGTTCGTAATTGCTCAGGAAAATCCAATGAGGAAAAAGATATCTTTGTATTCATGATTTTATTGTAACATATTCTTAACCATTGAGAAACTACGTGGTATAATAGACTTATGAATCTAAAAGTCAAACAAAAAATTCCATTAAAAATCAAGCGCATGGGGATTAACGGGGAAGGTATCGGATTTTTCCAGAAAACCCTCGTTTTTGTTCCAGGTGCCCTCAAGGGAGAAGATATCTATTGTCAGGTGACTTCGGTTAAGCGTAACTTTGTTGAGGCTAAACTCCTTGAGGTCAATAAAAAATCTAAGTTTCGAGTGGTTCCAGACTGTACTATTTATAATGAGTGTGGAGGCTGTCAAATCATGCACCTGCATTACGACAAGCAGCTGGAGTTTAAGACGGACCTTCTCCATCAAGCTCTGAAAAAATTTGCGCCTGCAGGCTACGAAAACTATGAGATCAGACCAACTATTGGTATGCAGGAACCCAAGTATTATCGAGCTAAACTACAATTCCAAACTCGAAAGTTTAAGGGTCAAGTCAAGGCAGGTTTGTATGCTCAGAATTCTCACTACTTGGTTGAACTAAAAGACTGTCTGGTTCAAGACAAGGAAACGCAAGCTATTGCCAATCGCATTGCTGAACTCTTGACCTATCATCAAATTCCGATTACGGATGAACGGAAAATCCTTGGAGTTCGGACCTTCATGGTTCGTCGCGCACGGAAAACTGGGCAAGTTCAGATTATCATTGTGACCAATCGTCAATTAAATCTGACTCAATTTGTGAAAGACCTAGTCAAGGATTATCCTGAAGTAGTGACTGTCGCAGTCAATACCAATACTGCAAAAACCAGTGAGATTTATGGGGATAAGACAGAGATTATTTGGGGGCAGGATAGTATAAGCGAGGGTGTTCTTGATTATGAATTTTCTCTTTCACCTCGAGCTTTTTACCAGCTCAATCCTGAACAGACAGAAATTCTCTATAGTGAAGCCGTTAAGGCCTTGGACATAAATGAGAATGACCATCTGATTGATGCCTATTGTGGTGTTGGTACCATTGGTTTTGCCTTTGCTAAAAAAGTTAAAAGTTTGAGAGGAATGGATATTATTCCAGAAGCTATTGAGGATGCCAAAGAAAATGCCAAGCGCATGGGTTATACCAATACTCACTATGAAGCAGGAACTGCAGAAGAAATTATTCCTCGTTGGTACAAGGAAGGATACCGTGCCGATGCCTTGATTGTAGACCCGCCTCGTACCGGTTTAGATGACAAGCTCTTGGATACCATTGTCAAATATGCTCCTGAAAAGATGGTCTACATTTCCTGCAATGTATCTACCCTGGCGCGTGATTTAGTCCGCTTGGTTGAAGTCTATGACCTGCATTATATCCAGTCGGTTGATATGTTCCCGCACACGGCTAGGACAGAAGCAGTGGTCAAATTAACCAGGAAAAAGCCAGCTTCTAGATAAAAACGGCAACTGGAAAGTTTTTGAAAATAAGGCTTCTAGTTACAGAGTAAGATTTGCAAGCTATCTATAAATATGATAAAATAATAGAAAATAAAATGAAAAAAGAGGTATGTGAAATGTCACGTAAACCATTTATCGCTGGTAACTGGAAAATGAACAAAAACCCAGAAGAAGCAAAAGCATTTGTTGAAGCAGTAGCATCAAAACTTCCTTCAGCTGATCTTGTTGAAGCTGGTATCGCAGTTCCTGCACTTGACTTGACAACTGTACTTGCTGCAGCTAAAGGAACTAACCTTAAAGTTGCTGCTCAAAACTGCTACTTTGAAAACGCAGGTGCTTTCACAGGTGAAACTAGCCCACAAGTTTTGAAAGAAATCGGTACTGACTACGTTGTGATCGGTCACTCAGAACGCCGTGACTACTTCCACGAAACAGATGAAGACATCAACAAAAAAGCAAAAGCAATCTTTGCTAACGGTATGCTTCCAATCATCTGTTGTGGTGAGTCACTTGAAACTTACGAAGCTGGTAAAGCAGCAGAATTCGTAGGTGCTCAAGTATCTGCTGCTCTTGCTGGATTGACAGCTGAGCAAGTAGCTTCATCAGTTATCGCTTACGAGCCAATCTGGGCTATCGGTACTGGTAAATCTGCTTCACAAGATGACGCACAAAAAATGTGTAAAGTTGTTCGTGACGTTGTAGCAGCTGACTTTGGTCAAGAAGTAGCTGATAAAGTACGTGTTCAATACGGTGGTTCAGTTAAACCTGAAAACGTTGCAGAATACATGGCTTGTCCAGACGTTGACGGAGCTCTTGTTGGTGGTGCATCACTTGATCCAGAAAGCTTCTTGGCATTGCTTGAGTTTGTAAAATAAGCTTCAAATATCTGAGACAGACAGTTCCCTCCCTCGAGGTTAAGACTGCCTGTCTTCTTTTTAGTAAAAAGGCGTGCGTAAGCACGCTCTTTTCTGCATTTTGAATGAAAAAGAAAGGAGAATTATGCTTTATATTTGGTCTTATCTCAAACGTTATCCCAAGTGGCTACTATTAGACTTTCTCGGGGCGATTTTCTTTGTCATTGTCAATCTTGGGCTACCGACTGTTCTTGCTCGCATGATTGACCAGGGGATTAATCAAGGTAATGAAGAAAAGCTCTATTTTTGGGCTATCGTAATGTTGGTTATTATCGTCTTGGGAACATTTGGCCGGGTTGTTCTATCCTATGCTGCTAGTAAACTGACCACCAATATGGTTAAGGACATGCGAAATGATGTTTATGCTAAATTACAAGAGTATTCTCATCACGAATATGAACAAATTGGTGTTTCTTCATTGGTGACTCGTATTACCAGTGATGCCTTTGTTCTCATGCAGTTTGCAGAACAAACGCTTAAGTTGGGAGTTATCACACCCATGATGATGCTATCGAGTATTCTCATGATTTTCTTGACTAGTCCCTCACTAGCCTGGATTGTCGCTTTTTCTGTTCCTTTCCTAGCTGTAGTAGTCCTTTATGTGGCAGTGAAAACGCGCCCCTTATCTGAAAAACAACAGAAAACACTGGACAAGATAAATCAATATGTCCGTGAAAATTTGATGGGGCTTCGTGTCATTCGCGCTTTTGCTCGTGAGGAATTTCAAGAGCAACGTTTCGAAAAACAAAATGCAATCTATGCTGACAATTCGAACCGCTTATTTAAATTGACGGGTTTGACCGAACCTCTTTTTGTGCAAATCATTATCGCTATGATTGTAGCTATCGTTTGGTTTGCTCTAGATCCTCTCAAACAGGGAAGTTTGCAGATTGGGGATTTGGTGGCCTTTATCGAGTATAGTTTCCACGCTCTCTTGTCCTTCCTTTTCTTGTCAAACCTCTTTACCATGTACCCTAGAACGGCTGTATCCAGTGAACGCTTGAAGGAAATCATGGATATGCCGATTTCCATTGATCCAAATGAGGACGGAGTTCAAGAAACAGAAACCCATGGTTATCTAGAATTTGATAATGTAACCTTTGCCTATCCTGGCGAAACGGAAAGCCCTGTTTTGCATAATATTTCCTTTACTGCTAAACCGGGAGAAACCATTGCTTTTATTGGTTCGACTGGGTCAGGTAAGTCTACTCTAGTTCAGTTAATTCCACGTTTCTACGATGTTACACTGGGGAAAATTAAGGTCGATGGTGTTGATGTCCGGGATTACCGTCTCAAATCACTCCGCCAGAAAATTGGTTTTATTCCACAAAAAGCCTTGCTCTTTACAGGGACTATCGCAGATAATCTCCGTTACGGAAAAGAGGACGCCAGTCATGAGGACTTGCACCAAGCAGCTGATGTAGCCCAAGCCAAAGACTTTATCGAAAGTCGAGAAGAAGGTTTTGCAACTCATCTGGCTGAAGGGGGAAGCAATCTATCAGGTGGTCAAAAGCAACGCTTGTCGATTGCCCGCGCAGTCATCAAGGGTCCAGATATCTATATCTTTGATGATTCCTTCTCAGCCTTGGACTACCGTACAGATGCTATCTTGCGCCGTCGTCTCAAGGAAGTGACTCAAGATGCTACGGTATTGATTGTTGCGCAACGTGTTGGAACCATTATGGATGCGGACCAGATTATCGTCCTTGATAAGGGCGAAATCGTTGGTCGTGGCCGTCATGAAGAATTGATGGAAACCAATGACATCTATCGAGAAATTGCTGAGTCGCAGTTAAAAAATGCGTCTCTGACAGAAGAATAGGAGGTAAAGGATGAAACAACAATCTAGTCTAGCTCGTCTATGGAGCTATTTAAAAGCCTACCGCTTCTCTGTTTTCTTTGCAGTCTTCTTGAAAATAGTCAGCGTCATTATGAGTGTTATCGAGCCTTTCGTATTGGGACTTGCTATCACTGAGTTAACCAGCAATCTTCTTGCCATGGCAAATGGTGTTGCAGGAGCAGGGATTAATACTAGCTATATCGCAGTGATTCTGGTGATCTATCTCTTGCGTGGCCTTTTTTATGAGTTGGGTTCTTACTACTCAAACTATTTCATGACCAATGCGGTGCAGTCCATGATACAGGATTTGCGAAATGAAATGAGCGAAAAAATCAACCGCATCCCTGTGTCTTACTTTGACAAGCACCAATTTGGAGATTTGCTGGGACGTTTTACTAGTGATGTAGAGACCGTATCTAATGCACTCCAACAATCCTTCTTACAGATTGTTAATGCAGTCTTTACCATTATTTTTGTTATGGGAATGGTCCTCTATCTAAATCTTCAGCTGGCTATCATTGTTATCTTGTCGATTCCAGTGACTTATTTTGGAGCTAAAACGATTCTAAATCGTTCCCAGCCTTATTTTAAACAACAGGCAGCTATCTTGGGACGCATGAATGGATTTGTACAGGAAAACTTGACAGGTTTTAATGTTTTGAAGCTCTATGGACGTGAAGAAAACTCGCAGCAGGAATTTGCAGCTATTACAGATGAATTGCAACAGGTTGGTTTTAAGGCTAGCTTTATTTCAGGTTTGATGATGCCTGCTCTTCACATCGTGTCTGATTTAACTTACTTAATTGTAGCTGTCTTAGGTGGATTGCAGGTTATTGCAGGGCGCTTGACGATTGGTAACATGCAGGCCTTCGTTCAATATGTATGGCAAGTCAGCCAGCCGATCCAAAATATTACTCAATTAGCAGGACAAATGCAAAGTGCTAAGTCTTCGCTTGATCGCGTCTTCGAAGTTCTAGATGAACAGGAAGAAGTCCAAACTGCTGAAGTAAAAGACTTGGCACCATTGACAGGTCAAGTTAGTTTCAAAAATGTCGATTTCCAGTATGTAGAAAACAAACCATTGATTCGCAATTTTAACTTAGATGTTGAACCTGGAGAGATGGTAGCCATCGTAGGACCAACTGGAGCAGGTAAAACAACCTTGATTAACCTTCTCATGCGTTTTTACGATGTAACAGCTGGTGCTATTTTAGTGGATGGCCAAGATATTCGTGACTTGTCTCGTCAGGACTATCGTCGCCAGTTTGGCATGGTCTTACAGGATGCCTGGCTCTATGAAGGTAGCATCAAGGAAAATCTTCGCTTTGGAAATCTTGAGGCAACAGATGAAGAAATCGTTGAAGCTGCTAAGGCGGCCAATGTTGACCATTTTATCCGTACTCTTCCTGGTGGCTACAATATGGAAATGAACCAAGAGTCAAGTAATATTTCTCTTGGGCAAAAACAGTTGTTAACTATCGCGCGTGCCCTCTTGGCGGATCCTAAAATCTTAATTTTGGACGAAGCAACCTCATCAGTCGATACTCGTTTAGAACTCTTGATTCAAAAGGCCATGAAACGTTTGATGAAGGGGAGAACAAGTTTTGTTATCGCCCATCGACTTTCGACTATTCAGGAAGCTGATAAGATATTGGTGCTGAAAGATGGACAGATTATCGAACAAGGAAATCATGAAAGTCTCCTAGCTGCAAAAGGTTTCTATTATGACCTTTATCAAAGTCAATTCTCTGGTAAAGGCACAGAAAACAACTAAAAATTACAGTTTCCTATTCTTAAATTATCAGTCTATTAAGACTTTTCTCAGATAGTACACTTTCCTTGCTATCGTTTTCTGGGAGTGGTATACTTGTACTATAACCACTGATAAAGTGGCTATAAAAAATGAAAAGAGGTAAGAAATATGGTTGAATTGAAAAAAGATGCTTTAAAAGACGTAACAACATTATCTAAATCAGCGCCTGAAGCGCTAGCAAAAACAAAGGAAGTGCTTAACCAAGCAGTAGCAGACTTGTATGTGGCTCACATTGCCCTTCACCAAGTACACTGGTACATGCGTGGTCGTGGTTTCCAAGTATGGCATCCTAAGATGGATGAATACATGGACAGTCTAGATGCTTACCTTGATGAAATCAGCGAACGCTTGATCACTCTTGGTGGTAAACCTTATTCTACTTTGACAGAGTTTCTTCAACACAGTGAAATCGAAGAAGAAGAAGGAGAATTCCGTAACGTTGAAGAAAGCTTGGAGCGTGTTCTAGCTATTTATCGTTACCTTATCACTCTTTTCCAAAAAGCTTTGGATGTAACTGATGAAGAAGGCGATGATGTTTCTAATGACATTTTCGTTGGTGCTAAAGCGGAACTTGAAAAAACTGTTTGGATGCTTGCAGCTGAGTTGGGTCAAGCACCAGGTTTGTAAGAAACTACCTATAAACAACAATCCGTAGAAGTTTTCTACGGATTTTTCTATTTGGGTGGGCACCCCAAAACAGTCTTTTTTGAAGATTTTTGATAAAATAGAACTATCAATAAAAAGGATGAAAGCATGACAAAGAAAATCGTAGCCATTTGGGCTCAAGATGAAAAGGGTGTAATCGGAAAAGAGGATCGCTTGCCATGGCATTTGCCAGCAGAGTTAAAACATTTTAAAGAAACAACCTTGAATCATGCCATTTTAATGGGTCGTGTAACCTTTGATGGGATGGGGCGACGATTGCTTCCAGGACGTGAAACCTTGATTTTGACGCGTAATCTCGAAGAGTCAGTTGAGGGTGTTCTGGTCTTTCAAAATGTTGAGGATGTTTTAGACTGGTACCAACAGCAGGATAAGAATCTTTATATCATTGGTGGCAAGCAGATTTTTCAGCTGTTTGAACCTTATCTGGATGAGATTATCGTGACGCAAATTCATGCTCAAGTTGAGGGAGATACCTATTTCCCAGAGGATTTTGATTTGACTGCTTTTGAGACCGTTGCAAGCAAGTTCTATAGTAAAGATGAGAAAAATGCCTATGATTTTACCATCGAATACAGAAAGAGAAAGGAAGTCTAATGGAGCGTAGTATTTTTGGTTTTTTCACAGCTCTTTTGTGTGCTGTCTGTCTTGTGGCTGGAACACACGCTTTTCGTAAAAAGCGCTTTGGACTTGCTACTCTACTTTGGCTAAATGCTTTTACAAACTTGGTAAATAGTATTCATGCTTTTTATATGACCTTGTTTTAGATAGAATGAATGATTAGAAATGGAAGGAAATCATGCCGACGAATAGGAAAAATGATATGATGGTTTATTGCTCATTTTGTGGCAAGAGCCAAGATGAAGTACAAAAAATTATAGCAGGTAACAATGCTTTTATCTGTAATGAGTGTGTGGAGCTAGCTCAGGAGATTATCCGAGAAGAGTTGGCAGAGGAAGTATTGACAGATCTTTCAGAAGTTCCAAAACCAATTGAACTTCTCAATATTTTAAACCACTACGTTATAGGTCAAGATCGTGCTAAACGTGCCTTAGCTGTTGCGGTTTATAACCACTATAAACGCATCAATTTTCATGATAATCGCGAAGAGACAGAAGATGTTGACTTGCAAAAGTCAAACATTTTAATGATTGGTCCAACTGGTTCAGGAAAGACTTTCTTAGCTCAAACTCTTGCTAAAAGTTTGAATGTACCTTTTGCAATCGCTGACGCAACGGCTCTCACAGAAGCAGGCTATGTAGGTGAGGACGTTGAAAATATTCTCCTCAAACTCTTGCAAGCAGCTGACTTTAACATCGAACGTGCAGAACGTGGAATTATCTACGTAGACGAAATCGACAAGATTGCTAAGAAGAGTGAAAATGTTTCTATCACGCGTGATGTTTCTGGTGAAGGTGTGCAACAAGCCCTCCTCAAGATTATCGAAGGTACAGTAGCAAGTGTTCCTCCACAAGGTGGACGCAAACATCCACAACAAGAAATGATTCAAGTAGATACCAAGAATATCCTCTTTATCGTGGGTGGTGCCTTCGATGGAATCGAAGAAATTGTCAAACAGCGTCTTGGTGAAAAAGTTATCGGTTTCGGACAAAATAGTAAGGCTATTGACGAAAACAGTTCTTACATGCAAGAAATCATTGCAGAAGATATTCAAAAATTCGGTATAATTCCTGAGTTGATTGGACGCTTGCCTGTCTTTGCAGCCTTGGAGCAGTTGACAGTAGATGACTTGGTTCGCATTTTGAAAGAGCCAAGAAATGCCTTGGTTAAACAATACCAGACCTTGCTTTCATATGATGATGTTGAGCTTGAATTTGACGATGAGGCTCTCCAAGAGATTGCTAACAAAGCTATTGAACGTAAGACTGGTGCGCGTGGTCTTCGCTCAATCATCGAAGAAACCATGCTGGATGTTATGTTTGAAGTGCCAAGTCAAGAAAATGTGAAAACAGTTCGTATCACAAAAGAAGCCGTTAATGGAACAGCTAAGCCAATCCTAGAGACAGCCTAGAGGTGACTATGGAAATCAATACACACAATGCTGAAATTTTGCTGAGTGCAGCTAACAAATCTCACTATCCACAGGATGAACTTCCAGAAATTGCGCTCGCAGGACGTTCAAATGTTGGTAAATCAAGTTTTATCAATACCATGCTCAATCGTAAGAATCTAGCTCGTACTTCAGGAAAACCAGGAAAAACACAACTACTTAATTTCTTTAATATTGATGATAAGATGCGTTTTGTAGATGTACCTGGTTACGGTTATGCCCGTGTTTCCAAAAAGGAACGCGAAAAATGGGGTCGTATGATTGAGGAATATTTAACTACTCGAGAAAATCTTCGAGCAGTTGTCAGTCTTGTAGACCTTCGACATGATCCGTCAGCAGATGATGTACAGATGTACGAATTTCTTAAGTATTATGAGATTCCTGTCATCATTGTAGCGACAAAAGCAGACAAGATTCCGCGTGGTAAATGGAACAAGCACGAATCAGCTATTAAAAAGAAATTAAACTTTGATCCAAGTGATGACTTTATCCTCTTTTCATCCGTAACAAAAGCAGGAATGGACCAGGCTTGGGATGCTATTTTAGAAAAATTGTGAGGAATACATATGGCAAAAACAATTCATACAGATAAAGCTCCAAAGGCAATCGGACCTTACGTTCAAGGAAAAATCGTTGGCAATCTGTTGTTTGCTAGCGGTCAAGTTCCTTTATCTCCTGAAACTGGAGAAATCGTAGGAGAAACGATTCAAGAACAGACTGAACAAGTTTTGAAAAACATTGGCGCTATTTTGGCAGAAGCAGGCACAGATTTTGACCATGTTGTTAAAACAACTTGTTTCTTGAGTGATATGAACGACTTTGTACCCTTCAATGAGGTATACCAAACAGCCTTTAATAGGGAGTTTCCAGCTCGTTCAGCTGTAGAAGTAGCTCGTCTACCTCGCGATGTAAAAGTCGAAATTGAAGTCATCGCAGAGATTGGATAAGCGAGTTGAAGTTTGGTTCTTCCAAACTTCTTTTGATATAAGGAGACAATGATGACAAAGAAACAACTTCACCTGGTGATTGTAACAGGTATGAGTGGTGCAGGAAAAACTGTAGCTATTCAATCCTTCGAAGATTTAGGCTATTTTACCATTGATAATATGCCACCAGCCCTCTTACCAAAATTTTTGCAGTTGGTTGAGACTAAGGATGATGACCACAAATTAGCTTTGGTAGTGGATATGCGTAGCCGTTCCTTCTTTTCAGAGATTCAGGCTGTCTTGGATGAATTGGAAAATCAAGATGATTTGGACTTTAAAATTCTCTTTTTGGATGCAGCGGATAAGGAATTGGTGGCACGCTATAAGGAAACCAGAAGAAGTCACCCTCTGGCAGCAGATGGTCGTATTTTAGATGGGATTAAGTTGGAACGTGAACTCTTGGCTCCACTGAAAAATATGAGCCAAAATGTCGTTGATACTACTGAACTAACCCCTCGTGAACTTCGTAAGGCGATTGCAGAGCAATTTTCAGATCAAGAACAAGCTCAGTCCTTCCGTATTGAGGTCATGTCTTTTGGCTTTAAATACGGCATTCCCATTGATGCCGACTTAGTTTTTGATGTCCGTTTCCTCCCAAATCCCTACTATCTTCCAGAACTTCGTAATCAAACAGGTGAAGATCAAGCTGTTTACGACTATGTCATGAAACATGAAGAATCCGAAGACTTTTACCGTCACTTGTTGGCCTTAATTGAGCCAATTTTACCGGCTTATAAAAAAGAGGGCAAATCAGTTTTAACCATTGCTGTAGGTTGTACAGGTGGACAACACCGAAGTGTTGCATTTGCCAAACGCATAGCCAATGATTTGTCTAAGAATTGGTCTGTAAATGAAAGTCATCGTGATAAAGACCGAAGAAAGGAAACGGTAAACCGTTCATGAGAAAACCCAAAATTACGGTGATTGGTGGGGGAACTGGAATCCCCGTTATCTTAAAAAGTTTAAGGGAAAAGGATGTCGAGATCGCAGCGATTGTAACTGTTGCTGATGATGGAGGTTCTTCAGGTGAACTTCGTAAAAACATTCAACAGTTAACACCACCAGGTGATTTGCGTAATGTCCTTGTAGCCATGTCAGATATGCCAAAATTCTATGAAAAGGTCTTTCAATATCGTTTTTCTGAGGATGCAGGTGCCTTTGCTGGTCATCCATTAGGAAACATTATCATAGCTGGATTATCTGAAATGCAGGGTTCGACCTATAATGCCATGCAATTGCTGAGTAAATTTTTCCATACAACAGGCAAGATTTATCCATCTAGCGACCATCCCTTGACCCTCCATGCTGTCTTTAAAGATGGGACAGAGGTGGCTGGCGAGAGTCACATTGCTGATCATCCAGGCATGATTGATCATGTTTACGTCACTAATACGCTTGATGATGAGAAACCTGAAGCTAGCCGCCGGGTGGTTAACACTATTCTCGAAAGTGATATGATTGTCTTGGGACCAGGTTCACTCTTTACTTCGATTTTGCCTAATATTGTTATTGAAGAAATTGGTCAGGCGCTTCTGGAAACCAAGGCTGAAATTGCCTATGTCTGCAACATCATGACCCAGCGTGGAGAGACCGAGCATTTCACAGATAGTGATCACGTAGAAGTCCTGCATCGTCATTTGGGCCGTCCATTTATCGATACTGTCCTTGTTAATATCGAAAAGGTTCCGAGGGACTATATGGATACCAACCGTTTTGATGAATATTTGGTGCAGGTTGAGCATGATTTTGAAGGTTTGCGTAAGCAAGTCCCACGTGTCATTTCATCCAACTTTCTACGCTTGGAAAATGGAGGAGCCTTTCACGATGGTGATTTAATCGTAGATGAGCTCATGCGGATCATACAGGTGAGAAAATGAGTTTTACAGTAGCAGTAAAAGAAGAAATTTTGGGTCAGCACCATCTGAGTCGCCACGAACTATCTGCCATTATTAAGATGTCTGGTAGTATTGGTTTATCGAATTCTGGGTTGACCTTGTCCGTCATTACAGAAAATGCTAAGTTGGCTCGTCATCTCTATGAATCTTTTTTGCACTTCTATGAGATTAAATCAGAAATTCGTCACCATCAGAGGAGTAATCTTCGTAAAAATCGCGTCTATACTGTTTTTACGGATGAGCGAGTTCAAGAACTACTGAGTGATTTGCACTTGGCAGACTCCTTCTTTGGAATAGAGACAGGTATTGCACCTGAAATTCTAGCAGATGAGGAAGCAGGTCGTGCCTATCTCTGTGGAGCCTTTTTGGCAAACGGAAGTATTCGGGATCCAGACTCTGGTAAATATCAGCTTGAGATCAGCTCAGTCTATCTGGACCATGCCCAAGGGATTGCGGCGCTTCTTCAGCATTTCTTGTTGGATGCCAAGGTGATTGAACGAAAAAAAGGTGCAGTGACCTATCTTCAGCGTGCTGAGGATATCATGGACTTTCTCATAGTTATTGGAGCCATGCAGGCGCGTGATACTTTCGAAGGCATCAAAATTTTACGTGAAACCCGTAATGATCTCAATCGTGCTAATAATGCAGAGACGGCTAATATTGCTCGGACGGTTTCAGCAAGCATGAAAACCATCAACAATATCAGTAAAATCAAAGATAGAATTGGCTTGGATAATCTTCCAGCAGATTTGCAGGAAGTCGCCCGTCTGCGGATCCAGCACCCTGATTACTCTATCCAACGATTAGCAGATAGTCTCAGTAATCCCATGACCAAGAGTGGTGTCAACCACAGACTGAGAAAGATAAATAAAATTGCAGAGGAATTGTAAAATATAAGATATTGATATTCAAAAAAGATATATCGAGATTGATGTTTAAAAATTTTTAAAATAACCTCAAATTTAAAAAATTCTACTGAAGTTTCATTCAGTAGAATTTTCATTTTCAGAGGATTCGTTGTTTTAAGAGATTAAGGTTCTAGATAGAATTCTAAAAATTTCAAATTTTTATTTTTAATCTTCATTAAATTGCGTAGTTATAGTTTTTTAAAAAATTAATAGATAGTTATGTATTTTCTTTATAAAATCTTTAAATTTATATTTTATTATTGATGCGTAAATTTAAGGAGGATCAAAATGGAAAAAAATATTTTAGAGACACGGAATTTGTCAAAGAAATTTGGGAATCAACTTGTAGTGAATAATATTTCATTACAAGTGAAAGAGAATTGTATCTACGGATTACTTGGTCCAAATGGTGCTGGGAAATCAACTACACTAAAGATGATAACAGGAATGCTCCATAAATCGTCCGGAGATATTATATTTAATGATCATATATGGAGTAGAAAGGATCTCGAACAAATTGGTGCCTTGATAGAGTTACCTCCATTGTATGAGAACTTAAGTGCAAGAGAAAATTTAAAAGTAAGAACAATGTTACTTGGATTACCCGAATCAAGAATTGATGAAGTTCTACAAATCGTTGGTCTATCAAATACAGGTAAAAAAAGAAGTGGAAAATTTTCTTTGGGAATGAAACAACGATTAGGAATTGCAATAGCACTGTTAAATAATCCTAAATTATTAATTTTAGATGAACCAACCAATGGCTTAGATCCATTGGGAATTCAAGAATTAAGGGAGATGATTCTTGGCTTTCCAAAACAAGGCATTACAGTAATTCTATCCAGCCATAATATTTCCGAAGTTGAGCAAGTTGCAGATTATATCGGAATAATATGTGAAGGCGAATTAAAATACCAAGATATAAAAAACTCTCAAGAAAGTTTAGAAAATTTATTTTTGGAAGTAGTAAAGAAGGAGAATTAAAAATGATAAATTATATCCTTAGTGATTATTTAAAATATAAAAGAACTTTTTTAAAAAAAATAATCTATATAATACCTATATCTTTGATAATTCTTTCTTATATACTGGCACCACCATATTTTACAGTAGATTCATATAATTGGTGGTATACTATAATTATGCCAATTACTTATGCACTGATTCCTGCTTTAATGAATCGATACGAAGATAAAAAAATAAAATATAGGGCAGTTTATCCTCTAAGTATTGATTTAAGAAAGATTTGGATATCAAAAATTATTGTAGCAAGCTGTTTGATTCTGATGACAAGTTTGGTTCATTTGATAGCAGTTTTAATTGTGCAATTTATTTTTGGAAAACAAATATTTTTAAGCTATAGCTTTAGTACTTTATTAGTTTCGAGTATAGTATTAGTGGTATCAAGCATATGGCAAATTCCATTTTGCCTACTATTAGCTAAAAAGTTTGGTTTTTCTATTAGTCTTATGATAAATGGTTTACTAGGTATTGTACTTGGAATTATGTTTTCTGCTGGAGATTATTGGTTGTTTTCCCCATATAGTTGGAGTATAAGAGCTATGGTTCCAATGCTGAAAATTATGCCAAATGGACTACCAGCAGATGCAGGAAATATGATGTTAAACACATCAATTTTGCTTCCATGTATCTTCTCAATTCTGTTATTTCTTCTATTATCTTACTTATCATCTATTTGGTTTACAAAACAGGAGGTGGGATAGTGATAAATATTTTAAAGTCTGAACTATATAAGATAAAACATACTTGGTTACCCTGGTTATATCTGTTTCTCCCAATACTATTTGTGATTATGATATATGCTGGTTTTAAATTTACGAGCCTAAGTAGGTATTCAATTGAGGATGTCACATTAAATTATTTGATTACGTTAGGTGCATTGTTCCCGATTATTATTGGTTTTATTACTGCAAAGGTAATAGAAATGGAAGCAGAAGCAGGTTGCTTTCAGATAATGTTAATGGGTTCGCAATCAAGAACGAGTCTATATATTGGTAAGTTATTATCCTTATTGTTGTGTGCATCTCTATCACTTGTTTTACTCCAAAGTAGTTTTTTGATGTTTTTTAATTATCAAGAATTTTATGATTTGATATTGGAATTAGTCTTAATGATTATCGGAGTTGTTCCGTTATATTTAATACATCTGGTTATTAGCCTCAGATTTGGGAGTGGTGCCTCTATTGGTCTTGGTTTCTTTGAAACATTGATAGCTCTGCTTGCTGTTACAAGTATGGGGGATAAGATTTGGTATTACATACCAAGTTCTTGGTCTTCAAGACTTTGTGGTCTTTACTTTGTAGATAAAATATCTGGTGAAAACTTATTTTATTATGAATTTTTTAAGTGGTCTTTAGTTGCAACACCAATGATAGTTGTAATTTTATTTGTAAGTTTGATTTGGTTTAATAAATGGAACGGCAGAACTAATATGGAATAGAAATGAAGGTGGTAATAAGATGGTGAAAATATTGGCTATAGATGATGAAATGGATCTTTTGATCTTAATCAAAAATATTTTAACGCAAAAATTATACCATGTAGATATTTTTCAAAATCCAACAGAAGTACCTATTTCTAAATTAACAGAGTATGATTTAATCTTGTTAGATATAATGATGCCAAAAATCGATGGTATATCTTATTGTAAATCTATTAGAGATAGAGTAGACTGTCCCATCTTATTTTTAACTGCAAAATCTTTGGAAAGTGACATTGTTTCGGGTTTATCAACAGGAGCTGATGATTACATTCTAAAACCTTTTGGAGTAAATGAATTAATTGCGAGAGTTGATGCCCATTTACGTCGAGAAAACCGAGAGAGACATTTAAGTTTAAATCTTGGAGAAATTAGATTTGATTTATCAGCGAATATAATTTATGTAAATGATAAGAAAATTCCTTTTACAAAATCTGAGTATCGAATTTGTGAACTTCTGGCACGTAGGCGCGGGCAAGTATTTTCAAGAGAACAGATTTATGAGATGATATTTGGATATGATGGGATAGGTAATTCTTCAGCTATTTCAGAACATATTAAGAATATTCGCGCAAAACTACAGAAGGAAGGTGTATCTCCAGTTGTAACTGTATGGGGGATTGGATATAAATGGGAATAAAATTAAAAGGGCAATCGCTAAGAATAATATTTTTAGAATATCTAATAAGTGTAGGAATTGTACTGTTTCTTTCAGTTGGTTTAGTAATTCTGATGTTCACCACCATGTATTCATTAGGATTTATTTTACCTGCCGATTACACAGAAAATCAGATTTATGAGAGGAAGAATGCGATAGCCAATACAGAGACTTTTGATAAAAATCTTATACCAGATAATGCTTCATATCTATTAATTTCAAAGGATGGGAATATCATTTCTAGTTCAATGAGTAAAGATGAAGAAGATAGAGCAATTCGATACTATAATAATGAGAAAGTATATAATACCCCATCTTATAGCTATATAGAAATTTTACGAAATGACGGTTATTGTATTATTCAATATTCAGTAAAACCCTATTTTACAAATAACTTCATGGCAAAATATTTTCCTAATGTCAATACAGTGTATGTCAGTATTCTTATTTTAGTTAGTTTACTAAATACATTGGTTGTTACAATAGTATGGGCTAAGTATCTTGTAAAACAGCTCTCACCTATATTTGCTGTTTCCGAAAAAATATCAGAACAAACTTTAGATTTTGAACTGCATTATTCAAGAGTCAAAGAATTTAATGAAGTTCTATTTAGTTTGGAGAAAATGAGAGATGCTTTGCAAGAGTCATTAATCAAAGAGTGGATACAGGAAGAAAATAAGCAAAAACAGATTTCTGCTTTGATACATGACTTGAAAACCCCAGTATCTATTGTTCAAGGAAATGCTGAGTTGCTTAAAAAGACATCTATGACAGAGGACCAGAGTATTTATATAGATTATATACTGAGGAATAGCAATAGAATATCTGAATATATAAAAACACTTCTAATCATGAATAAGAATTCTAATGCTACTGAATACCAGCCACAATCGTTGGCAGTAAAAACTGTATCAGAACAATTGGTAACAGTTTCTAAAGAACTAATGTCAATTAATTCTAACAATCTAAAAACTAATGTAGTAGTTGAAGATGGTATAATGAGTGTAGACTTGAAACTCTTAGAGAGAGCATTACAAAATGTCTTAGCGAATTCAATTGAAAATAATAATGGAATAGTTACATTGGAATTGAATATAAAAACTGTAGATAAATTTTTAGAAATATCAGTATTAGATAACGGAAAAGGTTTTTCTGATATCGATTTAATTCACGCAAAAGAACAGTTTTATCGTGGAGATTATAGCAGGCATTCTGCAACCAATTATGGTATTGGACTATTTATTACTGAACAAATAATTAAATTACATGGTGGATCAGTAATCTTGAAAAATAGAGAAGATTGTTGTGGTGCTGAAGTTAAATTTAGATTACCGATACAGAATAATAAATGAGCCAGTTTAACACTTAACTTATGTAATAATTAATCTAACAGCCACTAACATCAAACTTTATAACATGTTCATAACTGTATTTAACGTCAATTTGTAAATGTTAACTTCGAAGTTTCACTACAAATTACACTAAGATAGAATATTATCTAGTATTACTCATACGGTGCACAGAGTTTGTTAGTCTTAATATGTCGGAATAAGGGAAATATTAAAAAATTGATCAATAAGTATTATACTTTCTATAAAAAGCAAATAAATGAGGTTAGTGGAAAAGTCTTTAAAATCACAAAAACGCATAATCGCAAGATCTTTAGATACTTGTTATTATGCGTTTTATCATGAAATTTTACTTGATTTTTTAATAAAATTGAAAGTTTGACATTATAAACTTGTTGAGTGTTTTGGTTGAACTTTTTGTTCTGGGTCAATGTAGTTAATGGCATTGTTGACAGCAGTTGGTGCTTCCCCAAGACCTGTCGCAATCAGGTCAATCTTACCCTCATAGTAGCAGCAGTCACCGATAGCGTAAATTCCAGCTTGGCTTGACTCCTGCTTGCTATTGACGATAATCTTGTGACGGTTAAGGTCAAGTCCCCATTTTTTAAGATTACCTACAGAAGATTTGAAGCCATAGTTGACAAAGAGATGATCTAGTTCAAGGTTTTCGGTCTCCTCGGATTTAACTTTTGATATTTCAAGCTTGTCTAAAGTTTTTCCATCTCCAAGAAGCTGACTTGGCACAAAAGGTGTTTTGATAGTCACAGAAGACTCTTGCAAGGCTTGGACGCTATGCTCAAGAGCACGGAAGTTATCGCGACGATGCACAAGTGTAGTTGGAGCAATCTTTTCAAAAGCTAGTGCCCAGTCCACAGCTGAGTCGCCACCACCGAGGATGGTTACCTTCTTGCCAGCATATTGTTGAATATTAGAAACGTGGTAGTGGATATTGTCATAGCCTTCCACGCCTTCTAGTTCTAGTGGACGAGGTTTAAAGGCTCCACCACCCATAGCAATAATGACCGTTTTAGTCAGGTGATTTCCTTTATTGGTAGTAATAGTAAAATAGTCCTCGTTTTTGACTATATCTAGGACAGTTTCATTGAGGTGAACAGGTGTCTCAAACCCTTCAAGTTGTTCCAAAAGGCGGTTAGTCAATTCCTCCCCTGTAAGGTTTGGAAAACCTGGTACATCGAGAATTTGTTTTTCAGGATAAAGGATGGCAGGTTGCCCCCCTAGTTGAGGAAGAGAGTCGATGATTTGGACCTTGGCCTGGCGCAGATGAGAATAGAAGGTTGCGAAGAGACCGACAGGACCACCTCCTACAATGGTAATATCAAATAATTCAGACATGATTTCTCCTTAATAATTTCTATTTTCTTATTCTATCATATTTTCTGCTAATGTAAAATGAAGTAGGATGAAGAAAATTTTCATAGAAAATGATATAATGAAGAGAAGTTTTTTTATGGAGAGGAGGCCTAGAATGAATTTTCAGCAATTATCTAATCTTCAATACTGGTCTAGTTTGTTTTCCAGTCCTTGGAGTATTGCGATAAATGTGATTGATATTCTAATTGTTGCATATTTCTTATATCAGTTTACAAAATCAATTGCAGGAACTAAAATTATGATTTTAGTTCGTGGGGTTTTGGTCTTTATTCTAGCTCAGATTATCGCCAACACTCTAGGCTTGACAACCATTTCCTGGTTGATCAATCAATTGATTACTTATGGGGTTATTGCAGCAGTTGTCATCTTTTCTCCAGAGATTCGGACAGGCTTGGAACGATTGGGGCGTGCAACAGACTTCTTTTCAAGTACACCCATCAGTTCAGAAGAACAGATGATTCAGGCATTTGTCAAAGCAGTCGAATACATGAGCCCGAGAAAGATTGGAGCCTTAGTAGCTGTACAGCGAGTCAGGACCTTGCAGGAGTATATTGCAACGGGGATTCCTCTAGATGCTAAGATATCAGCAGAACTTTTGATCAACATCTTCATCCCAAACACACCTTTACATGATGGGGCAGTGATTATTAAAGGGGATCGCCTAGCCGTAACTTCTGCCTATCTACCATTGACGGAAAATACAGGTATTTCAAAAGAATTTGGAACGCGACATCGGGCAGCCATTGGCTTGTCTGAAGTCTCAGATGCGCTTACTTTTGTAGTTTCAGAGGAAACTGGGGGTATTTCAATAACCCATAGTGGTGTCTTTAAGCATGGTTTGACAATTGAAGAGTTTGAAGGAGAACTACGTCGTATTCTTATTCCAGAAAATTCACAAGAGCCAAGTTTAACGGAACGTATATTTGGAGGCTGGAAGAATGAAAAAAAATAGTTTATATATCATTTCCTCGCTCCTCTTTGCCTGTGTGCTATTTATCTATGCTACCTCTATCAATTATCAAAATACGAATAATGCTAGAACAACTAGGACAGAGACCTATACCAATACAGTCTTAAATGTACCGATTGATATCCAATATGACAGCGATCAGTACTTTATTAGTGGTTTTAGTTCAGAAGTGACAGTCTTCTTGAGTGGATCTAATCGAGTGACCTTGGCTAGTGAGATGCAAGAAAGCACCCGTAAGTTTACCGTCAAGGCAGACCTAACGCAAGCTACCGAAGGGACGATAGAAGTTCCTCTAAGCATTGAAAATCTTCCCAGTGGCTTAACAGCTATCGCAACGCCACAGAAAATTACTGTTAAAATTGGGAAAAAGGTAACACGGGACAATCTACCAGTTGTTCCACAAATTGATTCCAGTCAGATTGATGAACGGATTCTTATTGATAGTGTGACAGTTTCAGATCAACGGGTTTCAGTTACCAGTGATGCTGACACCCTGTCTAAGATTGATAAGATTGTGGCTGTTTTACCAACGAGTGAGCAAATTTCAGGGAATTACTCTGGTTCGGTGCCTCTTCAAGCAGTTGATAAAAATGGAACAGTTTTACCAACGGTCATTACACCCTATGAAACAACTATGAAAGTAACGACGAAACAAGTTCGATCAGCAAGTAGTTCTAACTCTTCAACGACAAGCTCATCTTCGGACAATTCGTCTTCAACTGGTTCTGAAACCAAACCAGACTCTTCAAAGAAAGACTAAAAAATTAGAAAAGGATATAACATGGGTAAATATTTTGGAACGGACGGAGTCCGTGGAGAAGCAAACGTAGAATTAACGCCAGAATTAGCTTTTAAATTGGGACGTTTTGGAGGTTATGTTCTCAGTCAACATACGACTGAAGCACCTAAGGTTTTTGTAGGACGTGATACACGTATTTCAGGTCAAATGCTTGAAGCTGCTCTTATTGCTGGACTTCTTTCAGTGGGAATTCACGTTTATAAACTTGGTGTACTTGCAACACCAGCAGTAGCGTACTTGGTTAAAACTGAGGGAGCAAGTGCAGGTGTCATGATTTCAGCTAGTCACAACCCAGCCCTTGATAACGGAATTAAATTCTTTGGTGGTGACGGCTTTAAACTTGACGATGACAAGGAAGCAGAAATCGAAGCCTTGCTTGATGCGAGCGAAGATACTCTTCCACGTCCAAGCGCTGAAGGTTTAGGTACTGTTGTTGATTATCCAGAAGGTTTGCGTAAGTATGAAGCCTACCTGGTTTCAACTGGAACTCCTCTTGAAGGGATGAAAGTTGCCTTGGACACTGCTAACGGAGCAGCTGCAACAAGTGCTCGTCAAATTTTTGCAGATCTAGGTGCTCAATTAACAGTTATTGGTGAAACACCAGATGGTCTTAACATCAACTTGAACGTTGGTTCAACTCATCCAGAAGCCTTGCAAGAACTTGTAAAAGAAAGCGGGTCAGCTATCGGTTTGGCCTTTGATGGTGATAGCGACCGTTTGATTGCTGTTGAGGAAAATGGAGAAATCGTTGATGGTGACAAGATTATGTACATCATCGGGAAATACCTTTCTGAAAAAGGTCAATTGGCTCAAAATACGATCGTAACAACCGTTATGTCTAACCTTGGTTTCCACAAGGCCTTGGACCGTGAAGGTATTAATAAAGCAGTCACTGCTGTTGGAGACCGCTATGTAGTTGAAGAAATGAGAAAGTCTGGCTATAACCTTGGAGGTGAGCAGTCTGGTCACGTTATATTGATGGACTACAATACAACTGGTGATGGGCAACTATCAGCTGTGCAATTGACGAAGATCATGCAAGAAACAGGTAAGAGCTTGTCTCAGTTGGCAGCAGAAGTGACTATTTACCCACAAAAATTAGTCAATATTCGAGTTGAGAATAGCATGAAAGAAAAGGCCATGGAAGTTCCTGCTATCAAAGCTATTATCGAGAAGATGGAAGCAGAAATGGCAGGAAATGGTCGCATCCTAGTTCGTCCGAGCGGAACAGAACCACTCTTGCGAGTCATGGCTGAAGCACCTACAACGGAAGAAGTAGACTACTACGTGGATACGATTGCCCAAGTTGTTAAAACTGAGATTGGTATTTAGTAAATCTAGCAGAAAATAAAAAAATATGGTACAATGGCAACTATATTGTAATTGTACATATGGAGATGAAAATGAATTTAAAACGTGAACAAGAATTTGTCAGCCAGTATCACTTTGATGCGCGTAACTTTGAATGGGAAAATGAAAATGGAGCACCTGAAACTAAGGTTGATGTAAACTTCCAGTTGCTTCAGCATGATCAAGATAATCAAGTTACTTCTTTGGTAGTTGTTTTGAGCTTTATGATTGTCTTTGATAGATTTGTCATTAGTGGAACGATTTCTCAAGTCAATCATGTTGAAGGTCGTATTGTCGACCAACCAAGTGATTTCAACCAAGAAGAAGTTGAGACACTAGCTCGTCCATGTTTGGATATGCTTAATCGTTTGACATACGAAGTAACAGAAATTGCCCTTGATTTACCGGGAATTAATTTGGAGTTTTAAGAAATGAAATTAGCGGTCATAACAGACTCGTCTGCTTTTCTACAAGCGGAAACCTTGCGGAAAGAAGATTTATTTGTGCTAGACATTCCTGTGAATATCGATGGGCAGGAGTATGTTGAAGGTGTAAATCTAACCGCTCAAGAATTTTATGAAAAAATGGCTTCAGCAAGCGAATTACCAAAAACGAGCCAACCAAGTATTGCCAAGCTGGCTGAAATTTTATCATCATTAAAAGCTAAAGGCTATACACATGCCTTAGGTCTTTTCCTATCTTCTGGAATATCAGGATTTTACCAAAATATCCAGTATATGAAGGATGAATATGAAGGGTTAACCATTGCCTTTCCTGATACCCGTATTACAAGCGCTCCCCTAGGCTATATGGTTGAGAGTGTCTTGAAATGGGCAGAGCAAGGAGATGGCTTTGAGTCTATCTTAGATAAAGTAACTGAACAGATTGAAAATACCTCAGCCTTTATCATGGTGGATGATCTTGACCATCTAGTTAAGGGTGGACGACTCTCTAATGGTGCGGCTATTTTGGGGAATCTCCTAAGTATTAAGCCAATCCTATATTTCAATGACCAAGGTGTGATAGAAGTATATGAAAAGGTTCGTACAGAGAAAAAGGCTACAAAACGCTTAGTTGAAATTGTTAAAGAAGCAACAGCTAATGGGAATTACCAGATTACTGTCATTCACGGAAATGCTCCTCAAAAAGCAGCAGATTTGCGCCAGCTTTTAATCGATGGTGGAGTGGCTACAGATGTTTCAATTGCAACCTTCGGTAGTGTTATTGGGACTCACCTGGGAGAAGGAAGTATTGCTCTGGGATATACACCCATAATCTAGACTATTTTTCATGGGCAGCAAAGGTCCTTTGTATCTTGAAATTCAACACGCCTGAAACCCTGTGTGAAAAAGATAGTTCTTCCAAGAAGTATACACTCCTTGACCAGACTTCCTATTTTCACCTTGTGTTCTTACAGGCTTTGTATCTTAAAATTGAACACGGACTATCTGCCTCTTGAAAAAAGATGCCTGTCTTGCCTTTCGTGGAAAGTCAGCGCCATTCCCTATTTTTCATGGGCAGCTAACGTCCTTTGTATCTTAGATAGGAGTAAAGATGAGTATTCGAGTGATTATTGCTGGTTTTAAGGGGAGAATGGGCCAATCTGCTTGTCAGATGGTTGTGTCTGATCCTGAACTTGAACTAGTAGCAGTATTAGATCCTTTTGAGTCTGCATCTGACTGGCAGGGAATTCCAGTATTCAATGATAAGAATGACTTGGCAGGTTTTGAGGCAGATGTATGGGTTGACTTTACAACACCAGCTGTTGCCTATGAGAATACACGCTTTGCTCTTGAAAATGGCTTTGCTCCAGTAGTTGGAACAACAGGTTTCACTAGTCAAGAGATTGAAGAACTAAAAGAATTTTCTCGTTCTAAAAACTTGGGTGGCTTGATTGCTCCTAACTTTGCTTTGGGTGCTGTCTTACTCATGCAATTTGCGACACAAGCTGTAAAATACTTCCCAAATGTAGAGATTATTGAGCTTCACCATGACAAGAAAAAAGATGCTCCTAGCGGAACAGCTATCAAAACAGCGGAATTGATGGCAGAAGTTCGTGAGTCTATCCAACAAGGTGCTAGTGATGAGGAAGAACTCATTTCAGGGGCACGTGGAGCTAATTTTGATGGTATGCGAATCCACTCAGTCCGTTTGCCAGGTTTGGTAGCTCATCAGGAAGTTATATTTGGAAATCAGGGAGAAGGATTGACTCTCCGTCATGACTCCTATGATCGTAGCTCCTTCATGACAGGAGTGAATTTGGGAATCAAAGAAGTTGTCAAGCGTCATGAGCTTGTCTATGGATTAGAACACTTATTATGAGATTAACACGAATGCCTTCTGAATTTCAGAAGGCTTTACCAGTATTAGAAAAAATTAAAGAAGCAGGCTTTGAAGCCTATTTTGTTGGAGGTTCTGTTAGGGATGCCCTACTCCATCGTCCCATCCATGATGTGGATATTGCGACGTCATCTTATCCAGAGGAGACCAAGCAGATTTTCCCTCGTACAGCTGACATTGGCATTGAGCATGGGACCGTTTTGGTTTTAGACGGAGATGAAGAGTACGAAGTGACCACTTTTAGAACTGAGGATGTCTATGTAGACTACCGTAGACCAAGTTCAGTTTCTTTTGTTCGTTCGTTAGAAGAGGACCTCAAACGCCGAGATTTCACAGTCAATGCCTTTGCCTTGGATGAAGAAGGGGAAATCGTTGATTTATTTGATGGTTTACAAGATCTAGAAAATCAAGTTTTACGTGCAGTTGGTGTAGCTAGTGAACGTTTTAATGAAGATGCTCTACGCATCATGCGTGGATTTCGTTTTCAAGCTAGTCTTGGTTTTGAACTCGAGCAAGAAACCTTTGAAGCGATGAAGACCTTAACCCCACTCTTAGAGAAAATTTCTGTGGAACGTACTTTTGTTGAATTTGATAAACTTTTACTAGCTCCTCATTGGCGAGTAGGTCTGTCTTCTATGACTGCAAGTAAAGCTTATGATTATCTTCCAGATATGGCTGGTAGTCAGGACAAACTCCAATCTTTGTTTGACTTAGAGGCTGATTTTACCTTTGAATCTTCTGAACAAGCCTGGGCAGCACTTTTATGGGTTTTAGAAGTGAAAGATGCCCAACAATTTTTGAAACATTGGAAAACTTCGCGTCAATTCGCTAAGCAAGTTCAAGATTTGCTAACAATCTTAGGACTTCGTGAAGAAGGAGAACTAAGCAAGCGTGATTGCTACCGCTTTGATCTAGATTTGCTTTTACAGGCTGAAAATCTTCGTCAGGCTCAAGGAAAAGAAGTTAATCCACAGGCTATCGAAGAGACTTATCTCAGCCTAACCATCCATGATAAAAAAGAAATTCAAATCAATGGTGGGATTTTGATCAAGGAATACGGCTATCAACCAGGACCAGAAATGGGAGAAATTTTAGCAGAGATTGAGTATGCTATTGTGGATGGAGATTTGGAAAATAACTTGGAAGCTATTCATGCCTACTTGAGGGAGAAAAAATGAGTGATTTTATTGTTGAAAAACTAAGTAAATCCGTTGGGGACAAGACCGTCTTTAAGGATATTTCCTTTATCATCCATGACTTGGATAGAATCGGTCTTATCGGTGTCAACGGAACTGGGAAAACAACCCTTTTAGATGTGCTTTCAGGAGTTTCTGGTTTTGATGGTGACGTAAGCCCTTTTTCGGCAAAAAACGATTACAAGATTGGTTATTTGACTCAGGATCCAGATTTTGATGACAGCAAGACTGTCTTAGATACTGTTCTATCGAGCGATTTGAAAGAAATCCAGTTGATCCGTGAGTATGAATTGCTCATGCTCAACTACAGTGAAGATAAGCAAGCTCGTTTGGAACGGGTCATGGCCGAGATGGATTCTCTCCAAGCATGGGAAATCGAAAATCAGGTCAAGACTGTTCTCAGTAAACTGGGTATTCAAGACTTATCAACTCCAGTTGGAGCTCTTTCAGGTGGTTTGCGAAGACGAGTCCAGTTGGCCCAAGTGCTGCTAGGAAATCACGATCTTTTGCTTTTGGATGAACCAACCAACCACTTGGATATTGCCACCATTGAATGGCTGACCCTCTTTTTGAAAAATTCCAAGAAAACGGTTCTCTTTATCACCCACGATCGTTATTTCCTAGATGCGCTTTCAACGAGAATTTTCGAGTTGGACCGAGCTGGTTTGACCGAATATCAAGGAAATTACCAAGACTATGTTCGTCTCAAGGCTGAACAGGATGAGCGTGATGCTGCTCTTCTCCACAAAAAAGAGCAACTTTATAAGCAGGAATTGGCCTGGATGAGACGACAACCACAGGCTCGTGCAACCAAGCAACAAGCACGTATCAATCGATTCCATGACTTGAAAAAGGAAGTTTCAGATACTAGCCTTGAGACAGACTTGAGCATGAATTTTGAAACTAGCCGTATCGGTAAAAAAGTTATCGAGTTTAAGGATGTTTCCTTTGCCTATAATGACAAACCGATTTTGCAAGATTTTAACCTTTTGATACAAGCCAAAGACCGTATCGGAATCGTTGGGGACAACGGTGTTGGGAAGTCAACCCTTCTTAACCTCATTGCAGGAAGTCTTGAACCAACTGATGGACAAGTTATCATCGGCGAAACGGTTCGCATCGCCTATTTCTCTCAGCAAATCGAAGGCTTGGATGAAAGCAAGCGGGTTATCAATTATTTGCAGGAAGTGGCAGAAGAGGTTAAGACCAGTGGTGGCTCTACGACCTCTATCGCGGAGTTGTTAGAACAGTTTCTTTTCCCACGCTCAACTCACGGAACCTTGATTGAGAAGTTGTCGGGTGGTGAGAAAAAACGACTTTACCTCCTTAAACTACTTCTGGAAAAACCAAATGTTCTCCTCTTAGATGAGCCGACCAATGACCTAGACATTGCGACTTTGACAGTCTTGGAAAATTTCTTACAGGGCTTTGCAGGTCCAGTCTTGACAGTTAGTCATGATCGCTATTTTCTTGATAAGGTGGCGACTAAGATCCTTGCCTTTGAGAATGGCACCATCCGTCCCTTCTTTGGCCACTATACCGACTATCTGGATGAAAAGGCCTTTGAAGCAGAAACGAAAAGCCAAGTTCAAAAGGCTGAGAAGGAAAAAGTCGTCAAAGTCCGTGAAGAAAAGAAACGCATGACCTACCAAGAAAAGCAGGAGTGGGCAAGTATTGAAGGCGATATCGAAAACTTGGAGAACCGTATTTCTGAGATTGAAGAAGAGATGCAGGTAAATGGCTCTGACTTTGGGAAACTAGCGACTCTTCAGAAAGAATTAGACGAGAAGAATGAAGCCTTGCTGGAAAAATATGAACGCTATGAATATTTAAGTGAGTTGGTTTAATGAAAGAGAAAATCATCAAATGGAGTAGTAGGAAAATCATTTGGAATATTGTACTCTGCTTTGTGGATTTAGCTTTTTTGCTTTGGATCCTATATTTTATGATGACCTATCCCAAAGAAGCAGCTATTGAATTAGTAGCACTAAGACTCTTTGTCTTATTCTTAATCATCATTGTTGGATGGATTTTGTATGAACGTTTTCAAATTCTTCTGTCAGATAAAGAGTATTTGAAATGTACGCCTCAAGGATTTTCCTATAAACCATATCCCCAGAAAGACTGGCAGTTTTATTCTTGGGGACAAGTAGAAACATTTTCTCTTATGAGAATTAAGGGTGGTAGAAGTTCGAGGGATTTTTATCAGATTGAAGTTTATTTTTTTGACAAAGACCTTGTAAAAACAAAATCTCTATGGAATCGTCTACGAAGTAGATTTACGGCTGCTAAACGTTCTAACGTTTTAAAAATTCCAATCTACTTACTGGATGTCGGTTTACCAGGCAGAGTATTTGAAACAATGACCTACTTTGAAAGAGAATGGCGTATCCAACAAAATCGTCAAGGCAATCACAAATCTAAAAGCAAAAAGAAGTAAGAACTTCATTCAGTCAATAATAGCAACAATTGAAGGAAAAAATGAGAAGTCTTGTACCAAGTGTCAAGGCTTCTTTCTATTTCTCTTTTCTGAGAAATGTGTTATAATAGAGAGTAAAAATTTTAAAAGAAAGAAATGCTATGAACTTAAAAGATTACATTGCAACCATTGAAAACTACCCTAAGGAAGGAATTGTCTTCCGTGATATCAGTCCCTTGATGGCTGATGGTAATGCATACAGCTATGCTGTTCGTGAAATCGTCCAATACGCTACTGACAAAAAAATCGATATGATTGTTGGACCAGAAGCGCGTGGATTTATCGTTGGATGTCCAGTCGCTTTTGAATTGGGAATCGGTTTTGCGCCTGTTCGCAAACCTGGAAAACTACCACGTGAAGTTGTTTCAGCTGACTATGAAAAAGAATATGGTGTTGATACTTTGACTATGCACGCAGATGCTATCAAACCAGGACAACGTGTTCTTATCGTAGATGACCTCTTGGCAACAGGTGGTACTGTTAAGGCTACCATCGAAATGATTGAAAAATTAGGTGGAATCGTGGCAGGTTGTGCCTTCTTGATCGAACTTGATGAGCTTAAAGGTCGTGAAGCTATCGGAGATTACGACTACAAGGTGCTTATGCATTATTAATGAAAAACAGTCCCTAGGGCTGTTTTCTCTTCATTTGATATAAAAATAAGCTATACCTAGTTAGAGAAAAACTATAATTGAAAACTATATCTTCTTACAGTATAATAAAGGGAAAGAGAAACGTCAGCATTTTTCCCGTTGACGATACTATGTTTACCTGAGTCCAGTATTGATAGAGTAAGGAGATTTCCATGCCGATTCGAATTGATAAAAAATTACCAGCAGTTGAGATTTTACGAACGGAAAATATTTTCGTCATGGATGACCAACGAGCGGCTCATCAGGATATCCGCCCGCTAAAAATTCTGATTTTAAATCTGATGCCTCAAAAAATTGTAACGGAAACCCAGCTCTTGAGGCATTTGGCTAATACTCCCTTACAGTTGGATATTGAATTTCTCTATATGGAAAGTCACCAATCGAAAACAACTCGTTCTGAACATATGGAGACTTTTTATAAGACCTTTTCAGAAGTTCAAGACCAGTATTTTGATGGCTTGATTATCACAGGAGCACCAGTCGAACATCTTCCTTTTGAAGAAGTGGACTACTGGGAGGAATTTACTCAGGTCATCGATTGGTCAAAGACTCATGTCTTTTCAACCCTGCATATTTGCTGGGGAGCACAGGCTGGCCTCTACTATCGTTACGGCGTAGATAAACACCAGATGGCTCAAAAACTTTCGGGAATTTATCCTCAGGATGTTTTAAAAGAAGGTCATCTTTTGCTGAGAGGTTTTGATGATTTGTATGTGTCTCCCCATTCTCGTCACACAGAAATTCTCAAAGAAGACATTGTAAATAAAACAAATTTAGAGATCTTAGCATCTGGAAAAGAAGTGGGAATCTCTATCCTTGCAAGCCGAGATTTAAGAGAAGTTTATAGCTTTGGGCATTTGGAGTATGATCGTGATACGCTAGCCAAGGAATATTTTAGAGATCTAGATGCTGGTTTAGATCCCCATATACCAGAAAATTATTTCAAAAATGATGACATCCATGAACTTCCTTGTATGCGTTGGAGTTCCTCAGCAGCTCTCTTTTTCAGTAACTGGGTAAATTATGCAGTTTACCAAGAAACGCCTTTTGAGTGGAAGAGTGTGGAGGATGATGTCTCTCATTTTGGATATTTATAAGAGGAATTATGACATATTTAGACGCTTTCAAATCAGGGAACTTGGTCTTACCAAGTGCTCTGCTCTTAAACTACAATCAACTTTTCTCATCAAGCGATGATTTCTTAGTTTGGCAATTCTTTTACCTACAAAATACAACAGTTTTAGGGGAATTGTCCCCAAGTCAAATCGCTGAGAAAATAGGCAAGCAAGTCTATGAAGTCAATCAAGCGATTTCCAGATTGACAGAAAAAGGCTTACTCCAATATCGTACCATTGAACTCAATGGAGAAATAGAAGTTATTTTTGATGCGACCCTTGCTTTAGAACGTTTGGACCAGCTTTTTGAAAAACAAGAACCAAGCCAAGCTGTACCTGCTAAAAATGATTTGAAAGACTTGGTGGAAACCTTCCAACAAGAGTTAGGTCGTCTCCTGAGTCCTTTTGAGATCGAAGATTTAGAAAAGAGTTTGAAAGAAGACGGAACCAGTGCGAACCTAATCAAAGAAGCCTTACGTGAGGCTGTTTTGAATGGAAAACCAAACTGGAAGTATATCCAAGCTATCCTACGAAACTGGCGTCATGAAGGCATTAAGAGTGTAGTCCAGGTAGAGGCGAAGCGTCAGGAGAGAGAAGCGACTAATCCTCAAAATGTTCAAGTTTCATCTGATTTTAAAAATGCCATGGACCTTTGGAAAGACTAATGTTAAGTATTGATAATAGAAAAAATGCCTACAGACTAGAAAGAAAATCTAGCTTGTGGGCATTTTTTGTGTATTTTATACTCAATGAAAATCAAAGAGCAAACTAGGAAGTGAGCCGCAGGTTGCTCAAAGCACTGCTTTGAGGTTGTAGATGGAAGCTGACGTGGTTTGAAGAGATTTTCGAAGAGTATTAATTGATTAGTTAGCCAGTCCCCATACACTAAGAGAGCGTTCTGTAACTGGGAAATCTCCATAACCTTCAGCATTAATAGTTACTTGGTCAGGATGATTACCAAGCAAATCAACAAAAGTTTGTTCAGCCCATTCTTGACCGACGAACATAGTTTTGGAGTTTTCTTGGCCATTAGAAATCACGATGGCAAGTGGTGATTGATTTTCAGCTCCTGAACGAACCCAACCGATACAATTAGGGTCGTCAAAGTAGTCAGTTTGCTTTCCATAAGCCAAATCTTTTCGGATAGCTAGCAAACGGTCAAGAACATCTTTGAAATTTTGCTGAGCATATTGACCAGAAATACCATAGTAGTCCCCATAGAAGACACATGGGAGCCCCAGCTCACGCAAAAGAATGAGGGCGTAGGCTGCTGGTTTAAACCATTCTTCAACAGTGGATTCAAGTGCTTGGCCACGTTGAGTATCGTGGTTATCGACAAAGGTTACAGCCTTATCTGGCTTGATTTGAACCAGACTATCATTAAAGATGGTTGTTAAATCATAGTCTTCTCCAGCCTTGCTGGCTTCAAAGAGATTCATATGGAGTCGGACATCGACAAGATCAAAGCGTTCTTCAATCTTTTCAAGGTAATCCAGATTTGCTTCCTTGTCTGGATTCCAAAATTCACCAAAAACATAAAAATCTTGACCGTATTTTTCCTTCATGTCACGGATAAAATTCCCCATAAAGAAGGAGTCGATGTGTTTAACCGCGTCTAGACGAAAACCAGCTACACCAGTCGTTTCCATGAACCAGTCAGCCCAGTCATAGATGTTTTTGATAACTTCAGGATGTTTGAAGTCCAAGTCAGCATACATGAGATAGTCATAGTTACCATTTTCGTTATCGACTAATTCCTCGTTGGCCCAACCCTTATTATCTCCCTGGATAAGGTAAATACCAGACTTCCGTCTTTTGGCATCATAGTCAGTCCCAGTGAAATGGTACCAGTGCCAGTGGAAATCGTTGTAAGTGTTTTGGCGGCCATCAAAAGTAAAGTTTGTCCAACCATTGATGGTAAAAGGTTCGCCTAGTTCAACAGTTCTATCTTCTGGATCAACTTCGATGACTTGGAAAGATTCCAAATGGTCTGCAGCAGCCTTATGATTGAGTACCACATCGGCCATGGGTTGAATCCCGTGAGATTTTAAGGTTTGGATGGTTTGGAGATAGTCTTCTTTGAAACCGTATTTGGTACGAACAGTTCCTTTTTGGTTAAATTCTCCAAGGTCAAATAAATCATAGACGCCATAACCGACATCCTTTTCATTGGTTGCCTTGAAAGCAGGGGGCATCCAAATATGACTGATTCCCAAATCTGCTAGGTGTTCAGCGTCATCAGCAAGTCGCTTCCAATGTTTTCCGTCATGTGGTAGATACCATTCAAAATATTGCATTAGGGTTTGATTTTTCATAGATAGTCCTCTTACTTAACAGTGATGAGAATTATTGTAGCATAAAGTCAGTTTCTACGCAAACGTTTGCGCTAAAATTAAACTCTTTGAATGTTCTGTCTATTTTTTGAAGAATGGGCAGAGACCTGCAAAATTGAAATATTATAAAAGAATTATAGAAAGATGTACATCTTGCTCTTGTCATGAAGAGTGATGGGATAAAAGCTGTAAATGGTTTCTATTTTGTGAATTGTCACAAAATTTGTTATAATAGTATTTATGAAAAAAGTATTCGTCAGCCGACGTGTTGAAAAAAAGCTAAATAAGGGTCAGATAGTTTTGGAGGAAATTGATTTTCCTGACCTATCTGAAACTGACCAGGAAGTCGAGCTGTTTAGTCAAGATAAACAGTTTTTGGGTAAGGCTTATCTATCTCGTCAAAATAAAGGGATTGGTTGGTTCGTAACTAATCAGAAAGTTTCTTTTGACCAAGTTTTCTTTGAAAATCTATTTACTAAAGCCAAACTAAAACGTTCTACCTACTACCAAGATGATTTAACAACGGCCTTTCGCTTGTTTAATCAAGAAGGCGACGGTTTTGGTGGAATGACTCTGGATCTCTATGGGGATTATGTTGTTTTCTCTTGGTATAACTCCTATATTTATCAGCTTCGTCAACAGATCCTAGCCGCCTTTGTTCAGGTCTTTCCTGAAGTCTTGGGTGCCTATGAAAAGATACGTTTTAAAGGTCTAGAATTTGAGTCTGCTCATATCTATGGTCAAGAAGCGCCAGATAATTTTACGATTCTTGAAAATGGAGTTCTTTATCAAGTCTTCATGAATGATGGCCTTATGACAGGCATCTTCTTGGACCAACATGAAGTCCGTGGTAGTTTGGTAGATGGTTTAGCCATGGGCAAGTCCCTGCTCAACATGTTTTCCTACACGGCTGCCTTTTCAGTAGCTGCTGCTATGGGAGGTGCCAGTGAGACTACCTCTGTTGATTTAGCCAAGCGCTCCAGAGAACTATCAGAAGCTCATTTTCATGCCAATGGACTGGCTTTGGATCATCATCGTTTCATTGTCATGGATGTGTTTGAATACTTCAAATATGCAAAACGTAAGGGTCTATCTTACGATGTAATCGTTCTTGATCCGCCTAGCTTTGCTCGTAATAAAAAACAAACCTTCTCTGTAGCCAAGGATTATCACAAGTTGATTTCCCAAAGTTTAGAGATTTTAAATCCGGGAGGTATTATCATTGCTAGCACCAATGCTGCCAATGTTTCCCGTCAAAAGTTCACCGAACAAATCGACAAAGGTTTTGCAGGAAGAAGTTACCAGATTTTAAATAATTATGGACTTCCAGCAGATTTTGTCTATAACAAAAAAGATGAAAGCAGTAATTACCTCAAGGTGATTAGCATGAAGGTAACTAAATGAAATTAGTCGTTTCAGTAATGCCAAAGAATTTAGAAGAAGCACAAGGGCTTGATGCCATGCGTTATATAGATGCAGATATCATTGAGTGGCGTGCTGATTTTCTACCAAAAGAAGCTATTTTACAGGTAGCGCCTGCCATTTTTGAAAAGTTTGCAGGTCGCGAACTTCTCTTTACCTTGCGCACACGTGCTGAAGGAGGAGAGATTGACCTGTCTTCGGAAGAGTATGTTCAGATTATCAAGGATGTAGCTCAACTCTATCAACCTGAATACCTTGATTTTGAGTATTTTGGTCACAAGGATGTTTTCGAAGAGATGCTCGATTTTCCAAATTTGGTTTTGAGTTACCATAATTTCCAGGAAACTCCAGACAATATGATGGAAATTTTGTCAGAACTAACTAGCCTAACTCCGAAAGTAGTTAAGGTATCTGTAATGGCACATACAGCACAAGATGTATTAGACCTCATGAATTTCACACGAGGATTTAAAACCCTCAACCCTGAACAAGAATATGTAACTATTTCTATGGGCAAAGTGGGTAAGGTATCTCGTATCACTTCAGATGTAACGGGTTCAAGTTGGTCATTTGCAAGTTTAGATGCAGCAAGTGCCCCAGGACAAATCTCACTCTCCAATATGGTAAAAATTCGGGAGATTTTGAATGAAGATTAATGGCTACACACGTCTGGCAGCTGTGGTCGCAAATCCTATCAAACACTCTATTTCTCCTTTCATTCATAATAGTGCTTTTGAGGCAACTCATACCAATGGTGTTTATCTAGCTTGGGAAGTAGAAGCTACTGACTTGGCAGAAACAGTTGCCAATATTCGTCGCTATCAGATGTATGGAATCAATCTTTCTATGCCCTACAAGGAGCAAGTGATTCCTTATCTGGATCAGTTGAGTGAGGAAGCTTGTCTTATTGGTGCAGTTAATACAGTTGTGAATCGAGAAGGAACATTAATTGGATATAACACAGATGGCAAGGGATTCTTTAAGAGCTTGCCTTCTTTTAAAATATCAGGGGAAAAAATGGTTTTGTTAGGTGCAGGCGGTGCAGCCAAGGCAATTTTGGCACAGGCAATCTTGGATGGAGTGAGTCAAGTTTCTGTCTTTGTTCGTTTGTCATCCATGGAAAAAACAAGACTTTACTTAGAAAAAATACAGAATGCGACTGGATTTAGAGTAGATTTATTTGCCTTAGAGGATGTTCAATACCTTCAAGACAGTATCACTCAAGCTGACCTCTTGGTCAATGCTACTAGTGTGGGCATGGATGGTTCCTCTCAGCCGATCCCGATCAGCATCGTTTTACCAGAGAAGCTTTTGGTAGCTGATGTGATTTATCAACCCTTTGAAACCCCATTTTTGAAATGGGCTAGAAGTCAGGGGAATCAATCTATCAATGGCCTTGGCATGCTGCTTTACCAAGCTGCTGAAGCTTTTGAGTTATGGACAGGCAAGGAAATGCCAACAGATCAAATCTGGGAATTATTAAAACAAAAGTACCAATAAAGAAAAAGGAGACCTGCTATGAAAATCAGAATAGACCTTCCACATCATCCCTATGATATTCAGATTGAAAAAGGATGCCTGTCTCAAGCAGGAAAATGGTTGCGCGAACTTTGGCAACCGCAAAAAGTCGTTATCATTACAGATAACCATGTGGCTTCTCTCTATGCAGAAAAAGTAAAATTGAGCTTAGAGGCTGCTGGTTTTCAAGTGGCAGTTTTTGACTTTTTAGAAGGTGAAGAACGAAAAAATCTAACCACGGTTCAAAAGGCTTATGAATTTTTAGTTAAGCAAGGTTTAACTCGTAGTGATGGCATCGTAGCCCTCGGCGGTGGTGTAGTTGGTGATTTGGCTGGCTTTGTAGCCTCAACCTATATGCGAGGAGTTCATTTCGTTCAAATTCCAACCAGTTTGACTGCCCAGGTGGACTCGTCTATCGGTGGAAAAACTGGAGTTAACACCCCTTTTGCCAAGAATATGGTGGGGACTTTTGCCCAGCCGGATGGTGTTTTGATTGACCCAACTGTTCTTGAGACCTTGGGTAAGAGAGAGTTGATTGAAGGAATGGGTGAAGTCATCAAGTATGGCCTCATCGAAGATCCAGAACTCTGGGACTTATTATCTGATATGGATGGTTCTATCGAAAGCATATTGGAACATTCCGAGAGTTTGATTGAGCATTCTTGTCAGGTTAAGCGCAAGATGGTAGTTGAAGATGAGTTGGATAATGGCATTCGTTTATATCTCAACTTTGGTCACACAATTGGCCATGCCATTGAAGCAACTGCTGGTTACGGAAAAGTCATGCACGGTGAGGCAGTAGCGATGGGAATGGTTCAGGTTTCTAAGGTAGCAGAACAAAAAGGTCTTATGCCAGCTGGAATCACTCAGTCTATCCGAGAGATGTGTGAGAAGTTTGGTCTTCCTGTTGATTATGAAAACTGGGATGTTGACAAGCTTTATCAGGCTTTGACTCATGACAAAAAAGCGCGTGGCAATACCATGAAGTTAGTTTTGGTACCTGAGCTTGGTTCAGCGACGATTCACCCAGTTTCTCTCGAAGAAATGAAAGATTACTTGGTAAAATAAGGAGAATGTATGAGATATTTAACAGCAGGAGAATCACATGGTCCTCGTCTGACAGCAATTATTGAAGGAATCCCAGCAGGACTGCCTTTGACTGCAGAAGATATCAATGAGGATCTCAAACGTCGCCAGGGTGGATACGGACGTGGTGGTCGTATGAAGATTGAAAGTGACCAAGTTGTCTTTACTTCTGGTGTTCGCCACGGGAAGACGACAGGGGCTCCCATTACCATGGATGTCATTAACAAAGACCATCAAAAATGGCTAGATATCATGTCTGCTGAGGATATTGAGGATAAACTTAAAAGTAAACGAAAAATCACACATCCTCGCCCAGGTCACGCTGACTTGGTAGGAGGTATCAAATACCGCTTTGATGATTTGCGAAATTCTTTGGAACGTTCATCTGCTCGTGAAACGACCATGCGAGTAGCAGTTGGAGCTGTGGTCAAGCGTTTATTGACTGAGCTTGATATCGAAATTGCCAACCATGTTGTTGTTTTTGGTGGCAAGGAAATTGACGTTCCAGAAAACTTAACAGTCTCAGAGATTAAGAAACTGGCTGCCCAGTCTGAAGTTTCTATCGTTAACCAAGAACGTGAGCAGGAGATTAAGGACTATATTGACCAGATTAAGCGAGATGGGGATACCATCGGAGGTGTTGTGGAAACAGTTGTCGGAGGTGTTCCGGTTGGTCTTGGTTCTTATGTCCAATGGGATCGTAAACTAGATGCAAGGCTAGCTCAAGCTGTTGTTTCTATCAATGCCTTTAAGGGTGTGGAGTTTGGTCTTGGTTTTAAAGCAGGCCATCTTAAGGGTAGCCAAGTCATGGATGAAATCCTCTGGTCATCAGAAGATGGCTATACTCGTCGCACTAATAACCTTGGAGGTTTCGAAGGTGGTATGACCAACGGCCAACCGATTATCATTCGTGGAGTTATGAAGCCAATTCCGACTCTCTATAAGCCATTAATGAGTGTCGATATTGAAACCCATGAGCCTTATAAGGCAACGGTGGAGAGAAGTGATCCAACTGCTCTTCCAGCAGCAGGTGTCGTTATGGAAGCAGTCGTAGCAACGGTTTTGGCTCAAGAAATCCTTGAGAAATTCTCCTCTGATAATCTGGAAGAATTAAAAGAAGCTGTTGCGAAACATCGGGAGTATACAAAGAATTATTAAGGAGTTCTTATGGCAAAAACCATCTATATCGCAGGACTAGGTTTGATTGGTGCTTCCATGGCACTCGGAATCAAGCGGGATCATCCTGATTATGAAATTTTAGGATACAATCGTAGTCAAGCGTCTAGAGATATTGCTTTGGAGCTAGGAATGATTGATCGTGCGACGGATGATTTTGCCAGTTTTGCTCCACTTGCAGACGTCATCATTCTTACCCTGCCAATCAAGCAAACCATTGCCTTTATTAAGGAACTGGCCAACTTGGACTTGAAAGAAGGTGTCATTATTTCCGATGCTGGATCGACCAAGTCAGCTATCGTGGCTACAGCTGAGAAGTGTTTTGCAGATAAGTCTGTTCGCTTTGTTGGAGCTCATCCTATGGCAGGGAGCCACAAGACAGGAGCTGCCTCTGCCGATATCAATCTATTTGAAAATGCCTATTATATCTTCACGCCATCTAGTCTGACAACTCCGGATACGCTCGAAGAAATGAAAGACTTGCTGTCAGGTCTTCATGCTCGTTTCATCGAAATCGATGCTGAAGAGCATGACCGAGTGACTTCTCAGATTAGCCATTTTCCGCATATCTTAGCATCAGGCTTGATGGAACAAACTGCAAGTTATGCTGAAGAGCATGAAATGGCGCGACGCTTTGCGGCAGGTGGTTTTCGTGATATGACTCGGATTGCCGAAAGTGAGCCAGGCATGTGGACTTCTATCCTCTTATCCAATCGGGATACCATTATTGAACGCATCGAGGACTTCAAGGGCCGTTTGGACGAGATTGGACAAGCTATCAGTAAGGGTGATGAAAGCCAAATCTGGAATTTTTTCAATCAAGCGCGTGAGCAACGTCAGGCTATGGAAATCCATAAACGCGGAGGAGTAGATAGCTCATTTGACCTTTATGTAGATGTTCCCGATGAGGAAGATGTGATTTTACGCATCTTGGAATTGCTACGTGGAACTTCCTTGGTTAACATCCACATCAACGAGGAAAACCGTGAGGATATTCACGGGATTTTACAAATTTCATTTAAAAATGCTCAGGATTTAAAACGTGCTGAGCAAGTCATTACAGAAAATACTGACTACACAGTCGTTATTAAATAAGGAGGACAATTATGTCAAATATTTATGATAGTGCAAATGCACTAAGTCGTGGACTACGCGAATTGCCAGAATACAAGGCGGTTAAAGAAGCTAGAGATGCTATCCAAGCCGATGCAGAAGCTAGTAAAATCTTTGCAGATTATATTGCTTTTCAACATGAAATCCAAATCATGGCCCAAACTGGTCAAATTCCAGATGCTTCTTTCCAAGAAAAAATGGAAGACTTTGGCAACAAGATTCAAGGCAACTCTCTCCTGTCAGCCTTCTTTGCCAAACAGCAACAACTTTCTATTTATCTATCTGATATTGAAAAAATTGTCTTTGAACCAATTTCAGAACTTTTAAAATAAGAATTTACCTCATAAAGTCAGGAATTTTTAAGAAATTTCTGACTTTTTATGATAAAATAAGAAAAAGTATTGTCAGTATGAGGGCCGGTATGAAATTAAAAACAAACATTAAGCACTTAAATGGTAGTATTCGCGTACCTGGGGATAAGTCCATCAGTCATCGCTCGATTATTTTTGGAAGCTTGGCTGAAGGTGAAACGAAGGTTTATGATATCTTGCGTGGTGAAGATGTTCTTTCAACCATGCAAGTATTTCGGAACCTCGGCGTAGAGATTGAGGACAAGGACGGTGTCGTTACCATACAAGGTGTTGGGATGGATGGATTGAAAGCCCCTCAGAATGCTCTCGATATGGGGAATTCTGGCACCTCTATTCGTTTGATTTCAGGCGTCCTTGCTGGTGCAGACTTTGAAGTAGAAATGTTTGGAGATGATAGTCTTTCTAAACGCCCTATGGACCGTGTGACCCTTCCTTTGAAAAAAATGGGAGTTAGCATTTCTGGTCAGACAGAGCGAGACTTGCCACCTTTGCACTTAACAGGTACAAAAAATTTAACACCTATTCATTATGAATTGCCAATCGCCTCTGCACAAGTTAAGTCAGCCTTGATTTTTGCAGCATTGCGGGCTCAAGGTCAGTCTGTCATCATTGAGAAGGAGTGCACTCGTAACCACACAGAAGATATGCTCCAACAATTCGGAGGTGAATTGAGTGTCGATGGTAAGAAAATCACTGTTCAAGGGCCACAGAAACTTAGTGGACAAACGGTTGTCGTGCCAGGAGATATTTCTAGTGCAGCATTTTGGTTGGTAGCAGGTTTGATTGTGCCAAATTCTCGAGTGGTACTTAAGAATGTCGGTATTAACGAAACTCGTACAGGGATTATCGATGTTATCCGAGCTATGGGCGGGAAATTAGAGATTACTGATATTGATCCAATTGCCAAGTCTGCAACTTTGACTGTTGAGACGTCAGACCTAAAAGGAACTGAGATTGGCGGAGCCTTGATTCCACGTTTGATTGATGAATTGCCAATTATCGCCCTTCTTGCTACCCAAGCTCAAGGTCAAACAGTTATCAAAGATGCAGAAGAACTCAAGGTCAAAGAAACTGACCGCATTCAAGTTGTTGCGGATGCTTTAAATAGCATGGGAGCAACTATTACTCCTACAGCAGACGGCATGATAATCAAAGGGAAATCTGCTCTCCATGGAGCCAGAGTAAATACCTTTGGTGACCACCGTATCGGCATGATGACAGCCATTGCAGCTCTTTTAGTTGCGGATGGAGAAGTTGAATTAGATCGTGCCGAAGCTATTAATACTAGCTACCCAAGCTTCTTTGATGATTTGGAGATATTGATTCATGGCTAAGGTTTTACTAGGTTTTATGGGTTCAGGAAAATCTACCATCGCTAGAGGATTAGATCCTGACTTTGTAGACATGGATGCTATGCTGGAAGAACGACTAGGGATGTCGATTGCTCGTTTCTTTGAAGAAAAAGGAGAAGCAGCCTTCCGTCAGGTGGAATCAGAAGTTTTAGATGACTTACTAAAAACGGACCAAGTGGTGTCAACTGGGGGAGGCGTAGTCATTTCTCTGCGTAATCGGGTCTTGCTCAAGCAAAATGCTGATAATATCTACCTAAAAGCAGGTTTTGAGACTCTTTACCAGCGAATTTCAGCCGATAAGGACAATCAACGTCCACTATTTTTAAAGAATAGCAAGGAAGATTTGGCTGCGATTTTTAAAGAAAGACAGGCTTGGTATGAGGAAGTGGCTAGTAAAGTTATCGATGTGTCCAAGCTAAGCCCAGAGGAAATTATAGAGGAATTGAGATGAAAATTGCCTATCTAGGTCCCAAAGGATCTTTTTCGCACCATGTTGTGCAAACGGCTTTTCCTCATGAGGAACTAGAGCCTTTTTCAAATATTACAGATGTTATCAAGGCTTATGAACAGGGATTGGTTGATTTTTCTGTTGTCCCAGTCGAAAATTCCATTGAAGGTAGTGTTCATGAAACCTTGGACTATCTTTTTCATCAAGCTCGTATTCAGGCTGTGGCGGAGATTGTGCAGCCAATTCATCAACAGTTGATGGCGGTGCCAGGACAAGTTAAAATTGAGAAAATCTTTTCTCATCCGCAGGCCTTGGCTCAAGGGAAGAAATTTATCGATGAGCATTATCCAGATGCTCAACTAGAAGTCACTGCCAGTACAGCATATGCAGCTCGATTTATCGCAGAACACCCCGACCAGCCCTTTGCTGCCATTGCTCCGAGAAGCTCTGCTGAGGAATATGGCTTAGAATTGATTGCGGAAGATATCCAAGAAATGGAAGCCAATTTCACTCGTTTTTGGGTGTTGGGGGCAGAGTTGCCACAGATTCCTTTACAGGATGCAACTGAAAAAATGAGCCTAGCAGTTACCTTGCCAGACAATCTTCCTGGTGCTCTTTACAAGGCACTCTCGACCTTTGCTTGGCGAGGAATCGATTTGACCAAGATTGAGAGCCGTCCCCTTAAAACTGCACTTGGAGAATACTTCTTTATCATCGACGTTGACTATAGAGATAAAGAATTGGTCCGTTTTGCTCAAGAAGAATTAGAAACAATTGGAATCCAGTATAAAGTACTGGGAGCTTACCCTATCTATACCATACAAGATAAAGGGAAGGAGAACCTATGACTAGAGAGAATCCTTTAACACATCATGAAAAACTACGCTATGACTATCTTTTGAAAAATATTCATTATTTGAATGATAAGGAAAAAAGAGAATTTGCCTTTTTACAAGCCAAGTTAGAAGGTCAAAAAGATTCAGCAGAAGTTTTCAATCCAGAAGCCAAAGAACAACTTCTTTCAGACTCTGGTATCGACCTGCCAACCTATGCTAACCGTAGTCGCTCTAGTCGCCGTAGTAGTGGAGATCAACTGGAAACGAAGATTCCAAAAGTTAAGAAGCAAAAGAAAAAAAGAGGTTTTCGTTTTAAACGCTTATTTGCTTGGTTAGGGATGATATTGCTTTGTGTAGCAGTAGGAATGATCGTCATGTTCTTAAAAGGCTTCCAATCTGCTAACTCTAATAATCCTAAGGATGCTAAAGCGGCTCAAGTTGAAGTTTTTAACGGTCAAGACACTCGTGATGGAGTAAATATTCTGATTTTGGGAACAGATGGACGGATTGGACAAGATAGTTCCGAAACGCGGACAGACTCTGTCATGGTTCTAAACGTAAGTGGTAAGGATAAAAAAATCAAGCTCGTTAGCTTTATGCGTGACAATTTAGTTTACATTGATGGTTATAGTCAGGTTATCGATGGTCAGAAACAAGCTGATCACAAATTAAATTTGGCCTACGAATTAGGGGAACAAGAAGGAAAACAAGGAGCCGAAATGGTTCGCAAGGTCCTCAAGGATAATTTTGATCTGGATATCAAATATTATGCGCTCGTTGATTTCCAAGCCTTTGCGACAGCCATTGATACCCTTTTCCCAGATGGTGTAACCATCGATGCCCAATTTTCAACTTTAAATGGAGTTCCAGTCACAGAAGCGACAGTGGGTGATGACTTGCACGCAACGGCAACTGAGTCACCTACTCAAACTATTCGAGCCGGTAAACAGCAAATGAACGGTTCAACTCTTCTTAACTATGCTCGTTTCCGTGACGATGATGAAGGTGATTACGGACGAACTCGTCGTCAACAACAGGTTATGACCGCGGTTCTACAACAAATCAAAGACCCGACAAAATTGTTCACTGGTTCAGAGGCTCTAGGGAAAGTTTTTGCGATGACCTCAACAAACCTACCTTATACCTTCTTATTGACCAATGGCCTATCTGTTCTTGAAGGAGCTCAAAATGGGATTGAAAAACTGACAGTCCCAGAACTTGGTGATTGGGTGGATGACTATGACGTCTATGGAGGCCAATCCCTTCGAGTGGATCAAGCTGCCTACCAGACCAAACTCGCGCAAATGGGCTTGAGATAAAATCGAAAAAATGGAAATCAAAGCTTGATACATCTGTAAAAACAGATGCCTTGGGCTTTGATTTTTCACATAGTTGGTTGGATTTATAAGCCATTTTTGTGGTATAATAGAATGATGTATTCTATAGAAGAGGATGAAAAATAGATGAGTGATTTAAAGGCAATTCAAACTCGTAGTCTAGAAATGGCTGAGTATTTTGTTGCATTTTGTAAAAAACATGACTTGCTCTGTTATCTATGTGGTGGTGGAGCCATTGGAGCCTTACGAAACAAGGGTTTCATTCCTTGGGATGATGATTTAGATTTCTTTATGCCTCGTAAGGACTATGAAAAATTAGCAGAGCTTTGGCCTCAATTTGCGGATGAGCGTTATTTCTTGTCAAAGAGTCACAAAGACTATGTAGATCGCAACCTTTTTATCACAATCCGTGATAAGGAAACGACGTGTATCAAGCCTTATCAGAAGGATTTGGACCTTCCACATGGCTTGGCCTTGGATGTATTACCCTTGGACTATTATCCTAAAAATCCAACTGAGCGCAAGAAACAAGTCCGTTGGGCTCTCATTTATTCCCTTTTTTGTGCTCAAACCATCCCAGAAAAGCATGGAGCTCTCATGAAGTGGGGTAGTACCATTTTACTAGGATTGACTCCTAAATCGCTTCGCTATCGTATCTGGAAAAAGGCTGAAAAAGAAATGACCAAGTATGGACCAGCTGACAGTGATGGCATTACAGAATTATGTTCAGGGCCTGGCTATATGAAAAACAAATATCCAATCCAAGCCTTTGAAGATAATATTTTCTTGCCATTTGAAGGAACAGAAATGCCTATTCCGATTGGTTATGATGCCTATCTTAGCATTGCTTTTGGTGATTACATGACACCGCCTCCAGCGGATAAGCAAGTCCCTCACCATGATGCCGTTATAGCAGATATGGATAAGAGTTATAGAGAATATAAGGGAGAATATGGAGCATGATGGAAGAAAAAATTAGTGTTATTGTTCCTGTCTATAATGTAGAAGCTTATTTGGAACGATGTGTAGAGTCTATTTTAAAACAGACCTATAGTAATCTTGAGATACTGCTTGTCAATGACGGTTCGACTGATAAGAGTGGTGAACTATGTGATCAACTTGCGCTTAGAGATCAACGAATTCGGGTTATTCATAAGGAAAATGGTGGTTTGTCTGATGCTCGAAATAGAGGAATTGATGAAGCAAGTTCAGATTTAATTGGCTTTATTGATAGCGATGATTATATTGACGAAGATATGTACGAGACTCTCTACCATCATTTAAGAGAGGCAAATGCAGATCTCTCTATGTGTGGACATTATGATGTTTATCATCAAATACCTGAAAAACAAGTCTCAGAGATTAAAACTTGGGAACTTTCTTCAGAAGAAGCCATAAAAATGGTCATGGAAGCAAAGATTTTGTCTGTGACTGCTGTTAATAAATTATATAAAAAAGAACTCTTTAATCATCTTAGATTTGAAGTTGGAAAAATTGCTGAAGATGCTTTTATTATGATTCGTTTATTGGATCAGTGCCAGAATGTTGTTGCGACTAATGAGAAGAAGTATTATTATGTTCATCGTGAAAACAGTATTACTACACAAAAATTCTCATTAAAATTCTTAAATGTGATTGAAGCATATGAGCAAAATGCGAATATAATAAGAGAGCACTATCCCGCAATCGCTGATGTTGCAACGATGCGTTTAAATTGGGCCTATTTCTATGTCTTGGATAGGTTGTTAGTTGATTCTGATTTTAAAGATAAACTATTGGAAGATAAATTGATACACTATCTAAAACAGAATAGAGTGAACATTTTAAGAGATGCTAGATTTACCAATGCTAGAAAAATAAGTTTCCTAGCTCTACTATTCAGCAGAAAGCTCTACACACAGATTTTACTTGGTCAACATAACCGTTAGGAGAGAAAATGATTTCTATTATTGAGAAAAACTATTTTAAAATTAATCTGGTATTTTTATCAGTCATATCTTTTTATTGTATGGCGGGACTCATTGTCCCCCTTCAATTCATCTCTGCAAATAAATTTGTTACCTTAGGTATGACTCTGATGGGAGTTTTACTAGGTTTGTATAATTTCTTTGTAAAAAAAGCTTATTTATTTGTTAGAAAAATTGAGTACTTAATCCTCTTTTTTGCCATGAATATTATCACAAGTTTACTGGTGATTAAGTATGGCTTTTCAACGAATATTAAGAACTTAGTAGTATTCTTTATTTATTTCTTTGCTATTTATCCAATTTTTCAGACCTTTACCAAAGAAAAGTCTCGACTTTTATTTAACCTATTCTTCTCAGTGATTACTGTAGCTAATACTGTGGGAGTTTTCATTTCTCTTGTTCAATTCTTAATGTTGATTGGTTACAGAGTTTTCGACTATAAAGGCTTGTTAATTCGTCAAGGATTTGTTGAATCCCGTCTATTTGGTATTTTAGCAAGTCCTAACTATTTATCGATTATTTCCTTAATTATTATTATTTACTTAGGGATGAGACTAACTTTCTTCAGTAAACTAGTTAAAACCTTAGCTATTTCATCCATTATTCTTAATTTCGCTTATATCGTTTTATCTGGTTCAAGAACGACTTACATCTGTTTGGTTGTGGCCGCTTTTCTATATTCTTTAGTGAAATTTGAATTCCGTAACAAGCTAAAATCTTTTGTCGCTGTATTGTTAACAGTTGGACTAGTATTTTTATCTTATAATGGTGTCAAGTACAGTAGTGATCTGTATTTGAAAGCTCACTCTGCAGAAATTCAGCTCAATAAAGAAAAAGGTGAAAACAATAATTTGACTTTAGAGCGAACTGATACTAGCGAAGAAAATATTTCCAATAACCGCTTTGCAATTTGGCAATCGACAGCTTCGTTTATTCCAAAGAGACCTCTATTTGGTTACTCAGCAGGAAACTGGTATGAGTTAGGGAAAACTTATGATGCAAGTGCATACATCATTAAACAACATTACTTAACTCACAATGGATACCTAGAGTTATTATTCTATAACGGAATCTTTGGTATCATGCCGATCGCTATTTTTATGCTCTCATTTATCTTTGCAAGTCTTAGAAAATTCAAAAAAGACAAAGAGGAAGATAGAATTGATCATGAGCTTGTTTCAGGATTACTGATGACAGTCGTTATCTTGATTTCTAACTTATTCTTGAGTTCAACCTTCTATGGTATCTCATTATTAGGTTGTATTCTGTTTATAATCTCAGGCTATTATTTCTCTGTTATTTCTAAAAAGAGAGATGGATACAGAAGACTGTCTGAAGAAGAGATTAAAGAAGTAGAATTAGGGGTAATGGATTATATCCACAATCTCTGTGAAAAAGAGAATATTAATTATTCTTTGGCTTATGGAACTCTATTAGGAGCCGTTCGACATAAGGGGTATATTCCTTGGGATGATGATGTTGATATCTCATTGAAACGTGATGAGTATGACAAGCTATACCAAGCAGTTCTACGGGACAATGACCCTATCTACAAAGTAGTATCTTGGGAAAATGACAGTCGCTATCCTTATCCATTTTATCGAGTTTATGATGCTCGTACGGTGTATGAAAACAATTACATTGAAAATGATATCGATCTAGGAATTTGTGTGGATGTATTCCCATTTGATTATTATGCTGATGTCAATAAAGAGATGGTTAAACTAGATACCTATCGCAGACTTTCTGTTTATACTCTCTATGGTATTCATAGTAAAAATGCCGGATTGAAGAATATTGTCAGATATCTATTAGTACTTGTTTTCCGTTTAACAAGAGTTAAAACTTGGAATAAAAAAATGAACCTTCTCTCAATGCAGGCTAATGATAATGATTCGATTGATTACTTGATGGAAAATAAGAGAACTTCTACAAAATTTGAGAAGACGTTGCTTGATAAAGTAATGGATAGCCCATTCGAAGATAGAATTTATAAAATTCCAGAAGCTTCTCACCAGATCTTGTCAGCTATCTACGGTGATGATTTTATGGAAATTCCACCAGTTGAAAAACGAGTGAAACATGATGATTTTGTCGCTTATATAAAAGAGGTGTAAGACGTGTTACAATGGTTAAAAAGAAGTTTGGCAAGTCTTTTAGGGGACAAGAAAGACCTCATCAAGAACTTACCAATCATTAAAAGTCTCAATGACAAAGCGAACGTTGAATTGGACTCCAAAAGAAGTGAGTTGTTAAAAGACAACTTTGAAGAAATTCTTCAAACTATTTATAGTTCTCCTTTAAAAAATTATGATATTTGGTTGGATTTTGGGACTCTATTAGGCTTTTTTAGAGAAAATGATTTTATTAGCCATGACCTGGATATGGATTTTGGCATCATTATTCCAGATTATCAACGCTTTGTAGAGGATGAACAATATCTCTTGGAAAGAGGTTTCTCAAGAACCAAAGAATTTTACTACAATGAACAATTGGTAGAACTATCATACAGCTTTAAAGGTTTGAATGTAGATCTTATTGTTTATGATAAAAAAGGGGAAACAATCTCCTCCGATACGATTTTCTTTATGATTAATGCTTTGGGAGTACCAACTCGTCATGAGGTCTATCATTACGAATTGCCATTCAGTCAATTGCAAGTTTCTAACTTTAAGGGCGTAGATGTGAAAATTCCAGAGAATACTAGAGACTATATCAGTCACTTGTATGGAGCTGATTTTGAAACTCCAAATACCAATTATAATTGGAAAGAAAATCCAATCTATAAACAAGGTGATGCAAAATTAGCCCGAGTTGTTTTAAAGAAATAAGCTAAGTACACTTACAAATGAATTACAAAGTCTATTTGTGAATGACACCAGATAAGTTTTAAGGAAAGAAGTGATAGATTTGAAAAAGTTAAAAAAGTCAATCTTATTTAGTATCATACTCTTGTCAGTTACTGCAAATCACCTGCAAGCAGTAAAGGCTGACACTATTTCGGCAGGTTCTGGGAATCGTATTCACTTTATCAATACCAAGGGAGCTTCAGGAAGTGATGCCATTCTATTGGAGAGCAATGGTCACTATGCCCTAATTGACATGGGGGAAGATTATGATTTTCCAGATGGAACGGATCCACGTTATCCAAGTCGAGTTGGTATCTCAAGACAGAATGAACTAGTTTTGGAAGATAGACTATTTCGTCATTTAAATCGACTTGGTATCCAAAAATTGGATTTTATTTTAGGAACGCACGTCCATAGTGATCATATCGGTGGCGCGGATGAAATTCTAAAACGTTATCCAGTCGGAAAACTTTATTTAAAAAAATATACTGATGAGAGAATTACTAGTAAGTGGCGTTTGTGGGATAATCTTTTTAATTATGATAATGCACTCAATGTTGCCCGTGAAAAAGGAGTAACTATTGTTCAAGATATTAAGGAAGAAGATAGTCGCTTCAAATTGGGTGATATGGATATCCAACTCTACAACTATAAAAATGAGTATGGTCCGGATGGCAAATTGAAAAGAGTCTATGATGATAATTCGAATTCCTTGGTTGCAGTAGTGACTGTTGCAGGGAAAAAGATATATCTTGGTGGTGACTTAGATAATGCTGAAGGTGCTGAGGATAGATTAGGTCCAGAAATTGGCAAAGTAGACATGATGAAATGGAATCATCATTATGATGCTCAAATTTCAAATACAATTCCTTTTTTAGATTCTCTTTCACCTAGTATGGTGGTACATACATCATCTAATGATGCAAATTTGGCTTCAACTAGAGACTACTTGAAAAAGAAGAATATTCAGGTAGTTCATGCTTCAAGTAAAACTCAAGATGCGACAGTATTTAATATTAGTGATACTGGATTTACAAACGTTTCTAATTCTTTCCCAGATATTCCTACAGTAACTGAAGGATGGTATCAAGAAGATGGTTACTGGAAATATCGTTTGACTGATAATGAAATGGCCATTGGGTGGCGAACGATAGATAATATCTATTATTTCTTTAACGGTAAAGGTCAAATGCAGGCAAACAAATGGATTCATTTGAATGATAGCAGGGAAAAATTGGAAGGCAACTGGTATTACCTCAATAGCAATGGTAAGATGCAGTATGAGGGCTGGTTTAAGCAAGATGGCTCATGGTATTATATCAGCTCTACAGGCGCAAGACTTTATAATGAACTAGCTGAAATTGATGGGCAAAAGTACCTCTTTGATAAAGATGGGAAAATGCTGACGGGCTTACAAGTCTTCAAAGGCAAGAAGATGCTCTTTGCAAGTAATGGTGCTCTGCAAACAGATGGTACAGCTTCTAGTTGGCAAAAGCTAGGTTCAAACTGGTATTATTATGATGAAGATGGTATTCGAACAGTTGGCTTGAAGCAAATCAATGGATCAAGCTACTACTTTGATAACAATGGTATCATGCAGACAGGCTGGGCCCTTATTGAAGGTCATTGGAAGTATTTTGCAAGTTCTGGAGCAATGAAAACAGGCTGGATTAAGGATAAAGAAACTTGGTATTACTTGGATAAAGAAGGTGTTATGCTAACTGGCCTACAAGAGATCGAAGGAACTCGTTATTATCTTAATGCAAGTGGAGCCATGCAAACAGGTTGGAAGTGGCTTGATAATCATTATAGCTACTTCACAAGCAGTGGAGCGATGAAGACAGGTTGGCTCAAAGATAAGAACCTTTGGTACTACCTAGACAAGGAAGGTATCATGCTCACAGGCCTCCAAGAAATTGATGGCACTCGTTATTACCTTAATGCAAGTGGAGCTATGCAAACAGGTTGGAAATGGTTAGACAATCATTACTACTACTTTGCAAGTAGCGGAGCCATGAAGACTGGCTGGTTCAAAGATAAGGATATCTGGTACTATCTAGACAAGGAAGGTATCATGCTCACAGGCCTGCAAGAAATTGATGGCACTCGTTATTACCTTAATGCAAGCGGAGCTATGCAGACTGGTTGGAAATGGCTAGACAATCATTATTACTACTTTGCAAGTAGCGGAGCTATGAAGACAGGTTGGTTCCAAGATAAAGGGGTTAAGTATTATCTTGACGTTGAAACTGGTCAGATGGCAACTGGACTATACAAAGTAAATGGTGAAAGTTATTACTTTGATGCTAATGGTGCTATGCAAACTGGTTGGAAACAGCTGAATGGCAATTGGTATTATTTCCAAGCAGATGGTTCACTTCTAAGAAATGGAACAACACCTGATGGCTACAAGGTCAATAAAGATGGCATTTGGAGCTTAAATCCTGACAAAGAAGAAGTTCAGGGAAGTCAAGAAGATCCTAAGAGGGATTCTGATAAGCCAGCAGATAAGGAAGAAAAGTCAGCAGAAGCCAATGAAAAAGAGGAAGCTGCTGAAACAAAACCGACTTTGAAGGCAGATAAAGAATAAGTGCTTTTTACCTCTTACTAAGTTTTCGAGAAAACTTCCTTTGTGCTAGTCTTTCACTCACTACCTAGTTTTCTCATGAAATAGTATTTATATACATCTCAAAGAATTGATCAATGTTTTTAGGATGAGAATATTGATCAGCTTTGGGGTGTTTTTTTGATTCTTTATACCCTAAGTTGTTGAAAACATCCTCTTTGTCTTTAAATCGAAATATTTTGATAAGAAATTTTAAAACCGACTGATTAGATAAATAAGAAAAATTATGGTATAATAAAACGATGCAAAAAAGGAGTATATATGGACATTTCAGAAATTCGTCAAAAAATTGACGCCAATCGTGAAAAATTAGCTTCTTTTAGGGGGTCTCTTTGACCTCGAAGGGTTAGAAGAAGAAATTGCCATTTTGGAAAACAAAATGACAGAACCTGATTTTTGGAACGATAATATCGCGGCTCAAAAAACGTCGCAAGAATTAAATGAACTTAAAAATACCTACAATACCTTCCATACTATGGAAGAGTTGCAGGATGAGGTTGAAATCTTACTAGACTTTTTAGCAGAGGATGAGTCTGTCAAGGATGAGTTGGTTGAGAAGCTAGCTGAGCTAGATCAGATGATGACTAGCTATGAGATGACTCTGCTCTTGTCAGAGCCTTATGATCATAATAATGCTATTTTAGAGATTCACCCAGGATCTGGAGGAACAGAAGCCCAAGACTGGGGAGATATGCTCCTTCGTATGTACACTCGTTACGGAAATGCTAAAGGCTTCAAGGTTGAAGTCTTGGACTATCAAGCTGGTGATGAAGCAGGAATTAAGTCGGTGACCTTGTCTTTTGAAGGGCCAAATGCTTATGGGCTTCTCAAGTCAGAAATGGGAGTTCACCGTTTGGTACGTATCTCACCATTTGACTCAGCTAAGCGTCGTCACACCTCCTTTACTTCTGTAGAAGTTATGCCAGAGTTGGATGATACTATTGAAGTTGACATCCGAGAAGATGATATCAAGATGGATACTTTCCGATCGGGTGGAGCAGGTGGCCAGAACGTCAACAAGGTTTCTACGGGTGTTCGTTTGACCCACATTCCGACAGGGATTGTTGTTGCATCAACTGTTGACCGTACTCAGTACGGAAACCGTGACCGTGCGATGAAGATGCTCCAGGCGAAACTCTATCAGATGGAGCAGGAAAAGAAAGCTGCGGAAGTAGATGCCCTTAAGGGGGATAAGAAAGAAATCACATGGGGAAGCCAGATTCGCTCCTATGTATTTACCCCTTATACCATGGTCAAAGACCATCGTACCAGCTTTGAAGTTGCGCAGGTAGATAAGGTTATGGATGGAGACTTAGATGGATTCATTGATGCTTATCTGAAATGGCGTATTAGTTAATAGAAAGGAAGTCACATGTCGATCATTGAAATGAGAGATGTTGTCAAAAAGTATGACAACGGGACAACAGCCCTACGTGGCGTCTCTGTGAGTATTGAACCAGGAGAGTTTGCCTATATCGTAGGTCCTTCAGGTGCAGGTAAGTCAACTTTTATCCGTGCCTTGTATCGTGAGGTTAAAGTAGAAAAAGGAAGCTTGCAGGTTGCAGGTTTTAATCTCGTGAAGATTAAAAAGAAAGATGTACCACTTTTGCGTAGAAACGTAGGAGTTGTCTTTCAGGATTACAAACTTTTGCCAAAGAAAACCGTTTATGAGAACATTGCTTATGCCATGGAGGTTGTCGGTGAAAGTCGTCGTAATATCAAAAAACGTGTTATGGAAGTCTTGGATCTTGTCGGTTTGAAACACAAGGTTCGTTCATTCCCTAATGAATTGTCAGGTGGTGAGCAACAACGTATCGCCATTGCGCGTGCTATCGTAAACAATCCTAAGGTTTTGATTGCGGACGAGCCAACAGGTAACTTGGACCCAGATAACTCATGGGAAATCATGAACCTCTTGGAACGTATCAATCTTCAAGGAACCACAGTTTTGATGGCAACCCATAACAGTCAAATCGTAAATACCTTGCGCCACCGCGTCATTGCCATCGAGAATGGTCGCGTGGTTCGTGACGAAGCGAAAGGAGAGTACGGATACGATGATTAGTAGATTTTTCCGCCATCTATTAGAAGCTTTAAAGAGTTTAAAGCGTAATGGATGGATGACCATTGCTGCTGTCAGTTCGGTCATGATTACCTTGACCTTGGTTGCTATTTTTGCCTCAGTTATCTTTAATACTGCAAAATTGGCGACGGATATTGAAAACAACGTCCGCGTCATGGTTTATGTTCGTAAAGATGTTGAAGACAATAGCGAAACCATTGTTAAAGAAGGCCAGACAGTCACTAACAATGATTACCACAAGGTCTATGATGCCCTTAAGGCTTTGCCATCAGTTAAAAATGTAACCTTTTCAAGTAAAGAAGAGCAATATGAAAAGCTGACTGAAACCATGGGTGACGAGTGGAAGGTTTTTGAAGGTGATGCCAATCCCCTTCATGATGCCTACATTGTCGATACCAATTCACCAAGTGATGTGAAACCAGTCGCTGAAGAAGCTAAGAAAATCGAAGGAGTTTCTGAGGTTCAAGACGGTGGTGCCAATACGGAGCGTCTCTTCAAGTTGGCGTCCTTCATCCGTGTATGGGGATTGGTCATTGCAGGACTCTTGATTTTCATCGCAGTCTTCTTGATTTCAAATACCATCCGTATTACCATCATTTCACGTAGTCGTGAAATCCAAATCATGCGTTTGGTTGGTGCCAAGAACGGCTACATCCGTGGCCCATTCTTGCTGGAAGGAGCCTTCATTGGACTATTGGGAGCAACCCTTCCATCTATCATGGTTTATCTTATCTATAACCGTGTCTACCAATCTGTTAATCCATCATTGGTTGGACAAAACCTATCTCTGATTACACCAGATACCTTTATTCCTTTGATGGTTGGTCTCTTGTTTGTTATCGGAATCTGTATTGGTTCACTTGGATCAGGAATCTCAATGCGTCGATTCTTGAAAATCTAAGACAATTATTATTGATAAAACACCTAAAAGTGGGATGCCATCGAGGACTCAGAGAGTCAGATTGCCCTGCTTTTTTGTTTTGAACTTGCCCTACAAGTTGCTTGCCAATTTGCTGGAAACAGTGTATGATAAGAAAGGACCTTTTTGTCATAAGAGCTGATGAAGGAGGCTGGCAATCCGATGATAGAAGTAGTGAATAAACACTTTCATCAAGCGATACAAGCAATCACGAGCTCTTTCTAGCTAAAATGAATGAAATATGAGGATAAGATGAAACAATTTTTAGAAAAGGCGAGCGTGCTCTCTCTGTCGTTAGTATTGATCACATCGTTTTCAATCTCGAGTGCCCTCCCTGCTATGTTTGACTATTACCAGGGTTATTCGACAGGTCAGGTCGAGCTTTTGGTCAGTCTCCCTTCCTTTGGAATTATGGCCATGCTCTTATTGAACGGAGTTTTGGAACGCATTTTTCCTGAGCGTCTCCAATTAACCTTGGGACTTTTGATCCTTTCAATCAGTGGAACTGCACCTTTCTGGTATCAAGGTTACTACTTTGTCTTTGTCACTCGTCTTCTTTTTGGACTGGGTGTTGGGATGTTGAACGCCAAGGCTATCTCAATCATCAGTGAGCGATACCATGGTAAAACTCGTATCCAGATGCTTGGCTTTCGTGGTTCTGCCGAGGTAGTAGGTGCCTCTATCTTAACCTTGGCGGTTGGGCAACTTTTGGCCTTTGGGTGGACCGCAACCTTCCTAGCCTATGCAGCAGGTTTAGTGGTTCTTGTACTCTTCCTTCTCTTTGTCCCTTATAACAAAGAAGAAGTTCATGAGTCCAAGCAAAAGACAGAAGAAGTAGTAAGATTGACTCGCTCTATGAAACAGTTGATTTTCTTTCTAGCCATCGGGGCTGCAGTCATTGTATGTACCAATACAGCCATTACCTTCCGTATTCCTAGTCTCATGATTGAGGCGGGCTTTGGAGATGCTCAATTGTCAAGCCTGGTACTCAGTGCCATGCAGTTGATTGGGATTCTGGCGGGAATTAGCTTTTCTTTCCTCATCTCTGCCTTTAAGGAAAAACTTTTATTGGTTGCGGGTGTAACCTTTGGTATCGGGCAAATCATCATTGCTCTCTCACCTTCTCTCTGGGTAGTCGTTGCAGGTTCGGTCTTAGGAGGATTTGCCTACAGTATCGCTCTTACGACAGTCTTTCAATTGATATCTGAAAGAATCCCAGCAAAACTTCTCAACAAAGCAACTTCTTTTGCAGTTTTGGGATGTAGTTTTGGTGCGTCATTAACACCCTTTGTTCTTTCAGGAATTGGCTTAGTAACAACGAATGGTCGAATGACCTTTATCATTCTAGGAGTATGGATGATTGTTACTTCTTGTCTGGTTTCCTATCTGTTGAAAAAGAGAGTTTAAAAAGCGAAAAGATGATGAGTTTGCGAGTCCTTAAGCATACAGTGAAGTGTTGAAAGTTATGTAGAAAAAAATAAAGTTATGATCAATAGAGTTTTATGGAGTTTAGAAGGCTCAGAAAAGCTCCAATCAGTTGCTTTATCAAAGGCTCAATATTCATAAAAAAAGAGGTCGGGATTTTGTCCCGGCCTCATTCTTTTTTGTAATTTTATACTCAATGAAAATCAAAGAGCAAACTA
>NZ_KV817803.1:0-32430 GCF_001814775.1 Streptococcus sp. HMSC067H01 | reverse complement strand
AATGAAAATCAAAGAGCAAACTAGGAAGCGAGCCACAGGTTGCTCAAAACAGTGTTTTGAGGTTGCAGATGGAAGCTGACGTGGTTTGAAGAGATTTTCAAAGAGTATTAAAGTCTTTGCCAAAAGAAGTCAATGATATAGGTCAAGCCATAAGTATAAACCACGAGGGTAAAGGGCTTGGTTAAGACGATAATAGTCATGTAACGCTTGAAGCTCATTTTGGTCAGAGCTGCCAGCATACAGAGAAAGTCTGCTGGACTAACTGGCCAAATCATCATAATGATAAAGAATCGATCAAAGCGATTGCCCTTGTCTAACCAGCCGATGTACTTATCATAGGTACGCTTGCTAACGACAGACTGGACAAAGGGAGCACCGTAAAGTCGCACTAGGTAAAAGATAATGGCGCAACCAATGACAATGCCAATGTAATTGTAAATAGTTCCCACGATATGACCATAGATAAAGACACCAGCGACCGATGTCAGAGCACCAGGAATGATAGGAACCACCGTCTGCAAAATCTGTAAAAAGATAAAGAGTGGAGGCCCCCAGATGCCTGCCTGTTGGATAAAGGCAGAGAGGGTTTCCTTGGATTGTAAAATCCCAGCCTGATAGGCCCAGATGCAGAAGATCAAGGTGCCAACTCCACCAACGATAGATGAAATGTGAATCACTTGTTGCAGAAGGGGTGAAATAGTTTTCATTTGAATATTCTGTGACATGTAAAATCCTCTTAAGTAGTATAAATCTACTATACCATATTTTGAGGAGAAAGACTATCTGTATTCTAGGTGTGACTTTGACGCAAGTATGATAAAATGATAGTAAGAAAATGACGGCTTAGAATGAGGAAACTAACATGTTAGGATTAAGCTTTAATGGAACTTGGCGTAACTACCAAAAGCAAGTCTTGGATAAGTTCCAAGAATATCAAGCAGATGGACATGTTCACCTTGTGGCAGCACCAGGATCTGGCAAGACAACTATTGGTATCGAATTGATTGCTCGCTTTGATAAGTCTGCTCTAGTCTTGGTACCGACAGTTACCATTCGGGAACAGTGGGTGGATAGAATTCGCCAGGCCTTTTTAGAGGATGAGAACCAAGTCACAAGTCTCGTGTCTCAAAATCTCAAGGACATGAAGCAAATCACTATCGCCACTTATCAAGCCTTTCACAGTGCTATGCAACAGGTCCAGTCTCAAGAAGAGAATGGTGAGACGGAGGACTTTGGCGGTTTTGATCTCATTGCTAGTCTTAAGGAGCAGGGAGTTGAAACCCTCTGTCTAGACGAATGCCACCATTTGAGAAATGAATGGTGGAGAAGTCTAGAAGACTTCCGTAAGAAATATCCGCAACTGCAGGTCATTTCTCTAACCGCAACCCCTCCCTATGATAGTGAACCAGAACTCTGGGCGCGTTATCTCCAGATGTGTGGGGAGATCGACCAAGAGATCACGGTGCCAGAGTTGGTTAAGGAGGAGACCCTTTGTCCTCACCAAGACTTTGTTTATATCTGTACTCCGACCAAGGAAGAGGAGAAGGTTCTTCAGGACTTTGAAGATGCCAAGTGGCAGTATCTCAGTCACTTAGTGGATGAACCTGAGTTTAAGGAGTTAATTGCTAGCTCCAAGGTTCTTCATGGTCAAATCTCGGCAGATCTACTTCTTGAAGATCCCAAGTATCTCTCGGCCATCCTCATTTATCTTCATTCTCAAAAGTTAGAAATCCCCCAATACTTAAAGGATCTCATTGGCAGTAAAAGCCTTCCTTCGCTGAACTACTACTGGATGGAGGTCCTTCTCCAAGGAGTTCTCTACCAGACACCTGATTGGTACCAGGCAAGCCCCGACTATATCAAAGAGATAGAAAGGGACATGAAGGCTAGAGGTTTGATTGATAAACGCCAGCTTTTCTTGGTTCGAAATAAGATCAATGATCAAATTCTCAATCAATCCTTGGGGAAATTATCTGGAATTGCTGATATCTTTGCGACCGAGTATGCTAGCCTCGGAAAGGATTTGAGACAACTAGTCCTAGCAGACTATATCCGTAAGGACTTTGCTAACTATCTAGGGGATGATCAGGCTCCCATCAGTCAACTAGGGGTTCTCCCTTACTTTGAAAGCATTCGCCGAAGTGCTCAGAAACAGGAGATTTCTGCTCCCCTAGCAGTGCTTTCGGGAAGTGTGGTTATCGTGCCAACTAGTGTCAGGGAGGAGCTCCAAGCACTCTTGCCAACAGTCGCTTTGACCTTCTCAGCCATTGGTCAACTAGATCCAGCTGCCTATCTTCAGGTAGGTTTTCCCTCAACCTGTAAAGGCATGGTAGGGGCTGTAACTGAGCTCTTTCAAAGGGGGGCCATCCAGGTCTTGATCGGGACCAAGTCTCTCTTAGGTGAAGGGTGGGATGCGCCTTGTGTTAATTCTCTGATCTTAGGTAGTTTTGTCGGAAGCTTTATGCTCAGCAATCAGATGCGAGGGCGTGCCATTCGTGTCTGGTCAGGACATCCAGAAAAGACCAGCAATATCTGGCATCTAGTCGCTATCAAACCCTATACCAAAAATCTTTTCTTGCGGGAAAAGGAAAATGAAGAGGAAGTAGATAAGGATAATTCCTATCAAGATTTACTCAATCTAAGTCGCCGGATGGAACACTTTCTAGGTTTATCCTATAAGGAGGATACCATCGAGACAGGGCTGGATCGCTTGGACTTCCCAAAACCTCCTTTTAAGAAAAGTAAGATTAAAGCCTATAATCAGAAAATCAAGGAATTGTCCAAGGACCGTAGCTCCCTTCGCAAAAAATGGCAGGAGGCGTTAGTAGTTGCGGATAAACTAGAGATTGTCAATGAGGTAGCAACCGATCGCAAGCAAATCCCGCTCTTGACACTGATTGATGCTGAGAAGTGGGTTCGCTATTCTTTCTTACTGATTGCAGTTAATCTCCTCCTCTATCTTTTTAAAACAAATGGTATTCGTTTGGCTTGGTTAACGACTATTAGTCTTGTCTTGCTTACTATTGCTCTGGTCCGTTATTTCTTTTACAAGAGTCCTTATGTACGTCTACGTCAGGCGGGTGAAGGTATTCGTAATGCCATGCTAAAGATGGGGCATCTTTCTGATGATCAGTCGCGCGTGCAGGTGGAAGAAGATAAGGATAGTTATTGCATTTTTGCCTATCTCAAGGGTGGCAGTATGCGAGATAAGGAGCTCTTCTCCCAGACCTTGGGCGAATTCTTTGCACCCGTGGATAATCAACGCTACCTCTTAGTAGCAAAAAAAGCACCAGCAGGTCAATCCAAGTATTTTGTAGTTCCTAGCCTCTTTGAAAAGCGCAAGGAAGAAGCTCAGCTCTTTCTAGACGCAATCGCACCTCAGCTAGGTGATTACCAGTTAATCTACACCCGCAACGAAGCAGGCAGAAAAGTCTTACTCGAAGCCCGACTCAAATCCCTAGCCAACAAAAATGATCGCCTCATCACCAAGAAGAAGGTTAAGAGTGCTTTGAAGTAGGGAGAAGCGAGCGTTTTCTACTAGGAGTATGATATAATAATAGGGATAGTAACCTTTTATGAAAAGGGAAAATAGATATATTTGATAGTGATGACAGACAATCTGAAAATACTTGTGTGAATAGATGGTTCTGTATACAGAAAAAGGAAGGTTTTATGGCAAAGAGAAAAGATTTTTCTGAACTAACCAGGGTACAAATCCCAGCCGCTCTGCATCTCATGCGTATGGGCTATACCTATCTTCCTCGCAATGGGAAGGAAATTGCAGAAAGAGATCCAGATACCAATATCCTCGTATCTGTTTTTAAGGAGCAATTTTTAAAATTTAACAACTACTTGACAGAAGATGACTTTGAAAGAGAACTAGCCAATATCAAGTTGGAACTAGATCAAAACGATTTGGGACGTTCTTTCTTTAAACGTCTGCAAGGTCAGAAAGATGCCATTTATATTGATTGGGAGTATCCTGAAGCCAATACCTTCCATCTGGCGCTTGAAGTTACTTGTCAAAATGGTCAGGATGAATTTCGTCCGGATATCGTTATTTTTGTCAATGGTCTGCCTCTTTCTTATATCGAAGTGAAACAGCCAAATGCGATTCGTGATGGCAAGACTGGAATTCAGTCAGAGCAGGACAGAACCAGATACCGTTTTGAAAACCGTAAGTTCCGTCGTTTTAACAATATCACCCAGTTGATATCCTTATCTGATAATTTAGCGTATATCAGTGGACAAGGTCAGCAAAAACAGGGTTCTTATTACGGTTCAAACGCCTATTCAAAAACCAAATTTAATGCTTTCAAGGAAGAAAGAGAAGAAGATTTTCTTCATTCCCTTGCCACGCTAACCGAGGACCAAATCGACTTTGTCCTAGAAGACATGAAGCGCTTTGCCCTCAAATCTCAGCCAGAATTTACAACAAACCTAAATCCTGATACACCTTGCAATGCCTTCTTGTCTTCTTTGTATCAGAAGGAACGCTTGCTCTTTATGCTTCGTTTTGGTCTGGTCTATGTCGAAGAAGAAAGCAAGGACGGTCAGATGCAGTTGCAGAAGCACGTCATGCGCTATCCTCAGTATTTTGCGACACGTGCTATCGAAGAAACAATTGCAAAAGGTGTCAAGAAAGGGGTTATCTGGCATACCCAAGGTTCAGGTAAGACTGCCTTGGCTTTCTTTAATATCCGCTATCTAACCAACTATTTCTCAAAAGAGGGAATCGTTCCTCAGTTTTACTTTGTCGTCGATCGTTTGGACTTGGCAGACCAGGCCTTTAAGGAATTCACCAAACGAGGCCTCAAGGTTAAGCGCATCAATAACCCACAAGAACTCAATCAAAAACAAGACGGCTATGATGTCGCTGTGGTTAATATCCAGAAGTTTAAGGATGATTCAGATCTGACAGACCGCTCTGGTTATGACCTCAATCGTCAAAATGTCTACTTTATCGATGAAGCCCACCGTTCTTACAATGAACGAGGTTCCTACCTGCCAAATCTCTATCAGGCAGATACCAAGGCAATTAAGATTGCCTTGACAGGAACGCCCCTCATCACCTATAAGAAAGATGGCAAGACCAAGGAAAGTCATGCGACTACACGTGATATCTTTGGGGACTATATCCACAAATATTACTACAACCAGTCTATCGATGACGGCTTTACCCTACGCCTGATGCGAGAAGATATCGAGACCTCCTATAAGGACAATCTCAGAACCATCAACGAAGAAATCCAACGTGGTGACCTTTCCAAGGAAGATATCTTTGCCCATCCTCATTATGTGGAGCCTATGCTAGACTTTATCATCGAGGACTTCAATCGTGCTCGTGGTTTGATCTTTGATGACAAGACCATCGGTGGCATGATCGTCTGTGACTCGTCCAAGCAAGCGCGTGAGCTTGAAAAGCAATTAGAAGAACGACGTCAAGCTGGCTCAACCACCTTGACTTCCGCTCTCATCCTCCATGATGAGGGAGACAAGGAAGAGAAGAAGGACAAGGTAGATGCCTACAAGGAAGGTAAAATTGACCTTATCATCGTCTACTCTATGCTCCTGACAGGTTTTGATGCACCTCGTCTCAAGCGCCTCTATCTAGGGCGTAAGATCAAGGCTCACAATCTTTTACAAACACTAACCCGTGTTAATCGTCCTTACAAGGACTACCTCTTTGGCTATGTCATTGACTTTGCGGATATTTCCAAGGAGTTTGACAAGACCAATCGTGCCTATCTGGAAGAACTCAATCAAGAGTATGATTCGACTCTGACTGGGGAAAATGGTGAGGATGTTTTTGGCTCGCTCTTTGTGTCAGCAGATGAGATTTCTCAAGAGTTGAGCAAGACCGAGCATATCCTCATCGACTATCCAACGGACAATCTAGAATACTTCTCCCAAGCCATCAATGACATCAAGGACAAGAAGCAGTTAATCGATCTTCGTAAGGCCTTGGAGTCTATCAAGCAGTATTACAATATCGCCCGTCTCCTAGGCTACCAACACCTGCTTCAGCAGATTGATATTGCCCAGATTGCAACCCTGCTCAATGTCCTCTCTAGACGGATGCTGACGCTATCTCTGATCGATAAACCAGATGACTTCTCTAGTCGGACTCTTTTAAATCTTGCCATGTCTGAGACTAGCTTTAGCTTTGTCAAGATTGCAGAAGAAGAACTTCGTCTAGCAGCCAATGACTTGGAAGACTTGAAACGTCGAGTTGCAAGTGGCATTAAAAAACAACGTGATGAAAAGGATCCTGAGTGGGTCACTCTCTACGAAGAATTCCAGCGCATCATGAAAAAACACCTGATCCATGGCCAAGAAGGCTTCACCATGGAGAATATCAAAGAAACCCAAAAAGACTATGAAGACCTCTTTAAGTCCGTGGAGGACTATCATACTCGTATGAGACGCTTAACCATGAACTTTAACGGAGATGAGATGGCAGCTCGTTCCTACAAACACGTGACTAACTCGACTATGGTCAGCGAGTTTCCTGCTATTTACCATGTCATCAAGGGTTCTAAAGTTAGACTAGACCGTAAAATCGGTCAAAATCAAGGAGTACTCGATAACGAGGACTTTCTCAAGAAAATGATTCGAGAAGAAGCTCGGATTGAAATGAAAACCAACCAATCTGCAAGTAGTTTGACAAGAGCGGATTTTAATTATATCGTCGAGTCACTATTTGAAGGATATGAAGAGGAATACCAACACTAATGAATGAAACATACAAAGTCCAAGTCCAAGGCTTGGTAGATGATTTGAAAGCTGTCTTTACCCACGCGGGACTAGGAGGAGAAGCGGGTGAATACAAACTCCTCACCCAGTCCTTCCTCTACAAATTTTTAAATGACAAGTTTTTGTATCAAGCCAAGATCCTAGATGAGTCCAACACCTATGAAAACCTGCTGGCTATGAGCGATGAAGACTATGACTGGCTTTTGGAGGATATCGGTACTAGCACAGCCTGGCTCAAGCCAGACCAGTTGATCGAAACCCTCCATCGTCAGCAAAACGAGGCGGCTTTCTATGAGACTTTTGAAAATACTCTCAACCAAATCGCCATTGACAATAACGATATTTTCTCTGTGCATACAGACGGCGACACAGCTATTCGTCTCTTTGATGAGCGCTTGATTACAGATGCTATCTCGGATAGTAGTAAGCGTAACGAAGTGGCAAAATCCATCATCAATCTTCTTGCACGTGTCAAGTTTGATGAGACCATTTTTTCACAAGGCTTCGACTTTTTCTCCACTCTCTTTGAGTACATGATCAAGGACTACAACAAAGATGGTGGTGGCAAGTATGCCGAGTACTACACACCCCACTCTGTGGCCAAGATTATCGCGGATATTCTGGTAGGAAATGACCAGCCATCAAACGTGCGGATTTATGACCCGTCTGCTGGTTCGGGCACCTTGCTTATGAACCTGGCTAGTCGTATCGGTGTCGATAAGACCACTGTTTATAGTCAGGATATCTCGCAAAAGTCGTCCAATCTCCTACGTCTTAACCTGATCTTGAATGGACTGCAACACTCCATTCATAATATCGTACAGGGAAACACCATTATCGCTAACCGTCATCCAGAAAAGATGGACTATATCGTGTCGAACCCTCCTTTCAAGCTGGACTTTTCAGAGTGGCGTGACCAAGTGGAGACCTTGCCAGAAGACAGTGAACGCTTCTTTGCAGGTGTGCCAAAGGTTCCAGCCAAGTCTAAGGACAAGATGGCGATCTATGAGCTTTTTGTTCAGCATATCATCTACTCCTTGAAGCCAGATGGTCAGGCAGCTGTTGTCTTGCCGACAGGATTTATCACAGCCCAGTCAGGGATTGACAAGACCATCCGTCAACACTTGGTGGATAATCAAATGCTGGCAGGCGTCGTTTCTATGCCGTCTAATATCTTTGCGACGACCGGTACCAACGTCTCTATCCTCTTTATCGATAAGAAAAACAAGGGTGATGTCGTCCTCATCGATGCCTCAAACCTAGGAACCAAGGTCAAGGAAGGCAAGAATCAAAAGACCGTGCTGTCTCCTGAAGAAGAGCAGAAAATCGTCAAGACCTTTATCAAGAAGGAAGCCGTTGAGGACTTTTCTGTCACCGTCTCTTATGAGGATATCAAGGAGAAAAACTACTCTCTCAGCGCAGGCCAATACTTTGACATCAAGATCGACTATGTAGATATCACAGCAGAAGAGTTTGAAGCTAAGATGATCGCCTTTCAAGACAAACTCTCTAATCTCTTCCAGCAATCACATGCATTGGAGCAAGAGATTGAAGAGCAAATGAAGGGGATCAAGTATGAGTGAGTGGAAAGAAGTAAGTTTATCAGAATTAGGGAAAACGATAACGGGGAAAACACCATCGTCTCAATATCCAGAGGATTTTGGAGATGAAGTACCTTTTATTACTCCGTCTGATTCCTTTGAAAAAAAATACATAAGTAAGTCAGAAAGATTCTTATCACGTTCAGGTTCAGAACGTCTAAAAGATAAAATCATTTCTTCTGATAGTATTATGGTTACTTGTATAGGTTCAGCTATGGGGAAAGTGGCAAAGAATGGTTTGCCTTCTGTTACTAATCAGCAGATAAATTCTATTATAGTTAATGAAAAATTTGATTCTGACTATATTTATTATCTTTTTAAAAATAACTATGCTGTATTTCGAAATGCTGCATCAGGTAGTACAGCAATTCCAATTCTAAATAAAACTGATTTTGATAATTTGAGATTTAAAGTAGAATTGGATTTAAACGAACAACGCAAAATGGTTTCAATACTTTCAAAAATTGATGACAAGATTGAAATCAACAACCAAATTAACCAAGAGTTGGAAGCCATGGCTAAGATCCTCTATGACTACTGGTTTGTGCAGTTTGATTTCCCAGACCAGAATGGCAACCCCTACAAATCATCAGGCGGAAAGATGAGCTATAACCCAGAACTCAAACGCGAAATCCCAGAGGGGTGGGGAGTGGTGACTCTTGGAGACTTTGAATCGAAAATTATTACTGGAAAAACACCTTCTAGAGCAAATAGTGATAATTTTGGAGGTGAAATTCCTTTTATAACAATTGGAGATATACGAGGAAATACTTTTATTTATAGCACTTCAGAATCATTGACTGATTTAGGAGCAAGCGTACAACAGAATAAGTATTTACCTGAAGGTAGCCTATGTGTTTCTTGTATTGCGACAGTGGGTGAAATTGGATTTACGACTGAATGGTCTCATACAAATCAACAAATAAATTCAATTGTTTTTGAGGATGAAACCAATCGATATTATCTTTATTTTGCGTTGAAAAATTATTTTGAAAATGCTAATGCGAGTGCAAAGACTGGAAATACTTTTGCTAATATGAATAAAGAAGATTTTTCGGGAATTAGAATCATTCTACCAAATAAAGAAATCAAAAATAATTTTCACGAAATTTCAGAGCCTTATTTTGCACAAATCAAGTGTTTACAAGGACAAAACCAAGAACTTACCCAACTTCGCGATTGGCTCTTGCCAATGCTGATGAATGGACAGGTTATAATCTAATGTTTAGGAGATAATGATATGGAAAAGAGATTAAGGTTATTTCATTTTTCTAAAGATCAATACGGAGAACCGTATTATTTACCAGGTATAATTTTTGACGATTCTTTCGCAGAGTTCAGTAAAATTGTAGAAGATTTAGATTCTAGAATAAATAAATGTATTGATGATAAATATGCTAAGAATTTCAGATTTAAGAGACCTTCTTCACAGATAGTAACAAATGTATCAGAGATTTTTGAAAATAAAGAGAATTTCAATAGAAACTCAAAAGACATTGCAAGTAAATTTCAAGAATCAATAGGACGTAGATTTCAAAATGATTTTTATTTAGTAGTACTTACAACTGAAATTGACAATAGAGAAATTCTTTTTCTTGTTAAGATGGAGACAGGAACGGCTATTCAAGTTTCTGATGAAAATACATTAAGGACATTGGATAAGATTCTTCCAGATAAGAAATCCAGACTTCAAAAGGCTACTGTAATCTACAAAGATAAAACAATTCAGTTTAAAGAAAATAGAGAGGAGCCAAATTCAGAAAGAACAAATATTCACTCAAGAGTATTGGATAGAACCGATGATAATATATCGGGGTATTACTTCAAAGTATTTTTGGATAGTGATAACGTTATAGATGATGAAGATTCAGCAGCTAGAATGGCTATACAAGCGATTGAAACTATCGTTAAACCATACATAAAGTCTGAAGTGAGTCCAGGAATTGTAAAAGAAAAGTTAACAAGTTTTTTATCTCAGAGAAGAGATACATCATTTGAAGGGCTGATTCAAGAGGTTAGTGATGTATTAGACTTTAATATAGAAAATAGAGAAACAGATATAGAAAAATTATCACAGGAAGCTTATGACTTAGCGAAAAGAAAAAATAATACTGTTGTAGCTAGTTTCGTAGCAAAGTTATATCGTCCACCTAAAGTAACATATGTAGCTGAAGGCGATGAACAACAAATTAGAATTAGCTTTCTAAAAAGTCTAGAGAGTCACAAAGATGTTTATTGGGATGATGACGACGACGATTTCTATGTTTTAAAAATTAACAAAGAAGTAATTACTCTGATTGAGAGGTGATTACATTGATTAAAGAACTTATTAAATATATTGGCGCTTTCAATGATGTTGTCGGACGTATTAATATTGATTCTAAAGAAAATAAGTTTATCTATATTTTAGAGTTCGAAATTTCAGAGAAAGAGTTAGATAGTTTTAAGGAAAAGATCAATAGTTATAAAATAAATGAACTGGATATAACTTGTAATAATTACCCGTTAGAATCCTGTAAAGAAACTAAGGAAATCAATAAGGTTGCTGTAACAATGAAACAAAACCAATTTCCTTTAGAGGGCCAGTCATTGTATTTTAGAAACAGTAATGACTTTTATACATTTGAAAAAAAGTTTTTAAAAAGTACAACTTTTGAAAATTTCAAAAACAGGAATACTAAGATAAAAATCTGGATTCCAGAAGAAAATAGTGATATATATTCGCCCGTCTTTTCACTTTGTGAAGAAAAATTACAGATACCTGATATATTAATTTCAAAAACGGAATTTAATCATAATTTGCTTTGTGCTTTTCCTAAAATAATTTTAGATAGAAGTTTTGATGAATTTAAAAGTGCGACACTTGATGGTTTTCTAAGTATTGTATCGGAAAGAAAAATATCTAGTAGTGAATATATTATAAGTTTTGAAAAAAATGCTATTTTAAAATTGAATAGTATTGAAATAGATAATATAGATTTATTTAGTACACTCAATCAATTATTTGATTTTATTTTTGATGATGATAAAACTTATTATGAAAAGTTGATAATTTTTAGAAATATTTTTTCCGAATTTATCAAGAGACAAAATACAATTAGTAATATGGACTTTCAGTATATTTTAAAAGATTTACAATCCAATTATAATTTATTTATCACTGATAAATTGAAAAAGTTTATCTCTGATAAACAAAAGTTAACAGAAGATTTCTCAAAACTTCAAAAAGAGATTTTGGTTAGTATCAAAAACATTTCTAATACATTATCTCAGCAATTTTTAGTTCTAATTATAACAATATTAACTACATTTGTTTTTAAAAATTTTAATACAAGGTTAGCAATGTCACTAACAGTATATTCTGGGATATTTTATTTAATTTGTATAATTATAGTAAATAAAGTAAGAGGATGGGATTTTGATTCTAGGTCTATAAAATCAGAGTGTGACGATATTGATAAAAATTATAATATGTTATACAGTATAGATAAACATTTTATTATTACTTTGAAAGAATCCGATAGCTACAAAACAGAATTAAATAGGTTAGAAAAAATTGAAACTTTATATAAAATGTTGATTTATAGTCTCTTATGCAGTTTGATAGTTATACTGATTCTGATTTATAAACATAATGAATTTTATACTCAATTCACTTTCTATAAACAAATAGTCGATTTGTTACTTCCGTAAAATTATAATTATATCAATCTCAAAAAGAATGATATAAATTAGGGTATATAGCCTCCATTTACCGAAACAATGCTTATGTAATTCTGATTGGAGTTCAAATGCAGGTAGTGACAAAAGAAAAATCTTTATTCAACGTTTTTCTTCTAAATGTTGCCCCTAATATTGTAATTGATTATAAAAAATATACTTTTAAATCCAGAAAGTAATTGTTTTCAAGTAAAATCCAGCCAAATCAACTTTTGGCTGGCTTTTATTTTTTATTCATGTTATAATGAAATTACCTAAAAGGTAATTTAAAATGAACAGAAAGGGACTTATGAAGCTTATCTATACAAACAAAACTGTTAAAAAGCAGTGCACAGAGCTGAGACAGGCGAAAAAGGATTTTTCGGATAAGATTGCTGTAAAGTTGCATCAGTTGATTACCTTTTTGGAAGCAGCAGATTCTTTGGCCAGTGTGACAATTTTTCCTAAATATCATTTTCACCAACTCAAGGGAAAGAGACAGGGACAGTTTGCTTTAGATATAGATGGTCGAAAGAGTTCCTATCGTTTGATTGTCGGTTTTAGTGAAGAGGATCAAGGAAAGGTCTTTTCCAGTCCTATTGAAATCGAAATCCTAAAAATAGAGGAGGTCAGCAATCACTATGAGTAATAAAATTGTTGAATACAAAGACCTGATTGCTTTTCATCCAGGTCAGTATGTTGAAGAGTTGATTGAAGATTATAACGTAACGCAGAAAGAATTTGCGGAGCGTTTGGGAGTTTCAGCAAAGACTGTCAGCAAGCTTGTCAATGCGGAGGAGTCCATTAGTAAAGAAACGGCTCATAAGTTAGCCAAGTTAAGCGGAGTTTCCATGCAAACTTGGCTCAATCTTCAAAATGCTTACGATGTAAAAGTTGCAGAGATTGTAGAACAAAAAGAGTTAGAAGAAGGTAGCGAAAAAGAAATCTGTGAAATGATTGATTTCAAGTATTTTAAGGCAGAAGGCTACGTTCCAGACAAACGCTATAATTTAAAGGAAAAGATTGTCGAGCTTCGCAAGATTCTCGGTGTGGCAAGTTTAGAAAATCTTACATCTTTTAACCATCTAGTCAGTTATCGGAATACGCGTGAGTTTACGACTAAAAGTATCGTGAACTCCAATATCATGCTGGAGTTGGCATCTAAAAAAGCGCGTGATGTAACAACTACCAAGCTCAATCGCAAAAAGTTAGAGAAAAGCTTGTCTGCCATAAGAGAGTTGACCAGACAGGCCCCAGAAGCCTTTCCTCAGCGCTTGTCTGATATCTTGTTAGACTGTGGTGTTGTCCTAGTCGGTCTACCTGCGTTACCAAATGCCAATCTGAATGGAGCGACTAAAAAATTCAGTAATGGTAGTGCCTTGCTTTTACTCACGGATCGAAACAAAGCATCCGATATTTTCTGGTTTTCACTCTTTCATGAGATAGGACATATACTGGAGAATGATTTTTCATCTGATGATGGAAATAGCGAATCCTACCGACGTTCTGAGGAAAAGGCAGACCAGTTTGCAAAAGATTTCTTGATAAGACCCGAAGACTATCAAGCTTTTGTCAAAAAAGGAAACTTTGATAAGTCAGACATCCTTCGCTTTTCTGAGGAGGTAGATATTCATCCTAGCGTCGTTTTAGGCAGATTACAAAATGATGGTATTCTAAGTTTTGACCGTTTCAGAGAACTAAAAGAAAATTATTACTTTGTTTCTTGAATCTATGGAAATTTGTAAAAGATGAAAAAAGCTTCATATGGTTAGTAATTATAGCTTCTTTATTCGCTCATATCCCGCTCATTTTATAGATATAACTTTGTTTCCGTATTTCCTGGGAACTAGTAGAAAGTTAGGAGAAATATGGAAACTAACAACCAACGTGCCCTTTGTCAGCAACTCTGGGCGGAAAACAAATACCTTGTTTTGAGCCATTCCAGCAATATTTACAAGGACATTCGCCAGTATCTCAAGCAAGAAGTGGTGGAGCTGAGTCAGGTTCAAGAGATGATTGACCGTGCCTGCCAGATTCCAGAGCACAGGGGTCAGGTTTGCAATGCCTTTCAGCACATTTGGGGATATTTCAAGAAGAAAGCAACGGAGACTGAACGCAAGGATTATATGTTTTTACTGGAGCGTTATCACTCTGGTCATGCCACCAAAGGAGAATTAATTGCTAAGACGAGAGAGTTACTTGAACGTTACCCAAATGCTTATCTGCAACAATCTACCTTGCTGAAAGGAGACTCCAATGAGACTATGGCATGAGGCTTTGATTTCACAACTTCCCCGTCCTCAGCTCTTGGGGCAACATCGAGAGTGCTGTGCCCTTCGTGGCAATGGCTGGGGCAGAAGGCATGCGACGGTTGACTATGTTTTTACCCACTCGCCCTATTGTCTCTATGCCTATCATCGCTTGATTATGAAGGAGATGGCTGACCGTGGCTACAATGTCAGTCCGGAGTGGCTGGACAAGAACTATCGTGGCAAGACCTGCCCTCCTTATCAAGACTTAGCAGAGGAAAAGCTGAAAAGTCCTCTCTATAATGAGCATGACCATGCCTACTATGAGGAGTGTCTGGACAATCTCCGTGAAAAAGGCATTGAGCTAGAGTAAGAGTCAGTATGACCTTTAATTTAGAACTCTTTTCGTATTTTTTCGAATAATAAAAATGAGACCTTTAGAATGATTCTAAGGTCTTCTTTTTAGGAATAGGATTTTATTTGTAGCTTGGCTTGATGGGAGTTTTGTTCTTTAACATCACTTTGTCAAAAAGACTCAAAAGACTCCTAGAAGAGAAATTGAAAAAGCCAAGCCTGAACTGAAGGACATAAAAGAAAGAGGAGTAAGTGATGAAAAATAGTGCCATTGGGAGTAATTGGAAGGATGTTCGGTCTCAACTCTTCACCAAGGAGGAAATCCTTGAAAGTGATATGCGAGTAGCTATCATGAGTGAGTTAATTGAAGCTAGACATGAGCAAGGAATTAGTCAGAAAAAGCTAGAAGAACTCAGTGGAGTAAGTCAGCCTGTCATAGCTAGGATGGAAACAGGTAAGACTAGCCCTCAGTTAGATACGGTCTTAAAAGTTTTAGCCAGTTTAGGAAAGACACTAGCAGTTGTCCCCCTTGAACAGGAAAAAAGTTGATTAAACTGACCTATAGTCTTTTCTAATAGCAAGCCATAGTCAGTTCTCGGTTCACTAATATTTTGTTCTAAACGTAGATATTTAAAAACTCTATTAACCATTGTCTACCAAAGGATTTGGGGAATTTTCTCCAAATCTTTTTTTATACTTCAAATAACGATATAGTTTCAAACTATATCAAAGCCTAATTTTTTACAATTATACAGACGCTTTCTTTTCTGTTAAGATAGTTTCAACAACAATTTTTGGAGGACAAAACATGTCAACTACTATTATCGGATTCCCACGTTTGGGTGAATTCCGCGAATTAAAATTTACAACTGAAAAATATTTTAGAAAAGAAATCTCAGAAGAAGAACTTTTGGCTGCTGCTAAAGAATTACGTGCGAAACACTGGAACATTGTCAAAGAAAAAGGCATCACTGAAATCCCATCAAATGACTTTTCTCACTATGACAACTTCCTTGATGCTGCTTTCCTTTTCAACGTAGTTCCTGCATCTGTTCAAAACTTGGAATTATCTGATCTTGAACGTTACTTTGCTTTGGGACGTGGTTACCAAGGAGAAAAAGGGGATGTTCGTGCCCTTCCGATGAAGAAATGGTTCAACACCAACTACCACTACATCGTTCCTAAATTTGAAAAAGACACTCAAGTAAAATTGGCTGGTCACAAGATTTTCGATGAGTTCCAAGAAGCTAAAGAATTGGGTCTTAACACTCGTCCTGTCCTTGTAGGTCCATTCACTTTCCTTCAATTGTCAGACTTTGAAGAAGGTGTGAAAGCAGAAGACTTCGTGGATAGCTTAGTAGCTGCTTACCAAGATGTTTTTGCAAAATTGGCTGAACTTGGTGCAACTCGTATCCAATTGGACGAAGCTGCCCTTGTCAAAGACTTGACAGAAGAAGAAAAAGCTCTCTTCTTGAACATCTACAACAAGCTTTTGGCTGACAAAAAAGGTCTTGAAGTCTTGCTTCAAACATACTTCGGAGACGTTCGTGACGTCTACGCTGACCTTGTCAAATTGCCAGTAGATGCGATCGGTCTTGACTTCGTTGAAGGTAAGAAAACTCTTGAACTCGTTAAAGGTGGTTTCCCAGCTGACAAGACTCTTTATGCAGGTATCGTCAATGGTAAGAACATCTGGCGCAACAACTATGAAAAGAGCTTGGCTGTTCTTGAGCAAATTCCAGCTGAAAACATCGTTTTGACAAGCTCATGTTCACTTCTTCATGTGCCATTTACAACTGCTAACGAAGAATTTGAACCAGCTATCTTGAACCACTTTGCATTTGCAGTTGAAAAATTGGATGAGATCCGTGACTTGGATGCTATCCGCAACGGTCAAGGTGCAGAAGCTCTTGCAGCTAACAAAGAACTCTTTGCGACTGAACGTGTTGGTGAAAATGCGGAACTTCGTGCTCGTATCGCTGGATTGACAGATGCAGACTACACTCGTTTGCCAGCCTTTGCTGAACGTGAAGCTATCCAAGAAGATGCCTTCAAACTTCCAGCTCTTCCAACAACAACCATCGGTTCATTCCCTCAAACTAAGGAAGTTCGTGCTAAACGTTTGGCCTTCCGTAAGGGTGAATTGTCACAAGAAGAATACGATGCCTTCCTTGCTGAAACTATCGACGAATGGATCAAATGGCAAGAAGAAGTTGGATTTGACGTGCTTGTACACGGTGAATTCGAGCGTAATGACATGGTTGAGTATTTCGGTCAAAACTTGTCAGGTTACCTCTTCTCTAAGAATGGTTGGGTACAATCATACGGTATGCGTGGGGTTAAACCACCAATCATCTGGGGTGATGTCACTCGTCTCAACCCTATCACTGTCAAATGGTCTAGCTACGCACAAAGCCGTACTGACAAACCTGTTAAAGGTATGTTGACTGGACCTGTTACTATCCTTAACTGGTCATTCCCACGTGAAGACATCTCTATCAAGGATTCTACTCTTCAAATCGCTCTTGCAATCAAGGATGAAGTTCTTGACCTTGAAGCTGCAGGTGTGAAAATCATCCAAATCGACGAGGCTGCTCTTCGTGAGAAATTGCCACTCCGTCGTAGCGACTGGTACGAAGACTACCTTGACTGGGCTATTCCAGCCTTCCGCTTGGTACACTCAACAGTAGCACCAGATACACAAATCCACACTCACATGTGTTACTCAGAATTTACAGATATCATCCCAGCTATCGACAACATGGATGCGGACGTTATCTCATTTGAAGCTAGCCGTTCAAACCTTGAAATCTTGGACGAACTCAAAGCTCAAAACTTCCAGACAGAAGTGGGTCCTGGAGTTTACGATATCCACTCTCCTCGTGTGCCTAACGAAGGCGAAATCGACCACACAATCGAAGCCATCCTTGCTAAAGTACCAAGCAAGAAAGTATGGATCAACCCTGACTGTGGTTTGAAAACACGTGGTATTCCAGAAACGAAAGAAAGCTTGATCCGCCTAGTAGACGCTGCGAAAGCTGCGCGTGAGAAATTGTAAGAAAAGACAGTTCTCTCTACACGGTTGATCAGTAAGAAATCAACTAGAAAAGGTTCATACATATGTCACGTCAAACACCGTCCCTCTCATTTGAAGTTTTCCCTCCAAACCCAGAAGTAGGCAATGACAAAATTATCGCCGCCCTGAAAGACATGCAGGGCTTGGCACCACACTTCATCAGTGTGACTGCTAGTAATAATAAATTTAATATCAAAGAGACGACGGTTCGTTTGGCAGACTATATCCAAAATGACTTGGAGATCCCAACCATCGCGCACTTGCCAGCTATCTATTTGACTAAGGATAAGGTGGCTGAGACCATTGCGGATTTGGATAAAGTTGGTGTTCAGAAAATCTTGGCTTTGCGTGGGGATATCATTCCAGGTGTTGAGCCTCAAAAAGATTTCCGTTACGCCACAGACTTGATTGAGTTTATCACTGAACAGGCGCCACATTTTGATATTATTGGAGCTTGTTACCCAGAAGGGCACCCGGATTCGCCAAACCAAATCTCAGATATCCAAAATCTCAAGAGAAAAGTAGATGCAGGCTGTTCAAGTCTTGTCACTCAGCTATTCTTTGACAATGAGCGTTTCTACGATTTCCAAGACAAGTGTACCTTGGCAGGGATTGATGTTCCTATTCATGCAGGTATCATGCCAATCCTCAATCGTAACCAAGCGCTTCGTCTCTTGAAGACTTGTGAGAATATCCATCTCCCACGTAAATTTAAGGCTATCTTGGACAAGTATGAGAATGACCCTGAGTCACTCAGAGCAGCAGGACTTGCCTATGCAGTAGACCAAATCGTGGACTTGGTAACTCAGGACGTTGCAGGTGTGCATCTCTACACTATGAACAATGCAGAAACTGCCCAATACATCCATCAAGCAACCCATGCCTTGTTCAATCATCAACCTCAAGGATCATAAACAATAAACCATTCCTCTTTTCATGGAGGAATGGTTCCTTTTTAATAGAAAAGCCAGCACTTTTTAAGAAAAATATGATAAAATAGACTCTGTACGTACTTGATACAAAGATGAGGGTATAAACGTCTAAAAACTGTTCAAACTTAACTGGAACCAACCAAATTATCTTGAGTAACTGAACCCGGCCGAAAAGCTGTGTAAAAAAGATAAACTGTCTTGTCTTCATCGAAGACTTCGTCAGTTTCCTATTTTTACTTTGCTTTTGACGTCCTTGGTATCTTGAGAATTGAACACGCCTAAAACTCTGTGGAAAAAGATAAATCTACCTAGGAGCATTCGCTCCGTCGTTCGATTTCCTATTTTCCTTTGAGTTGCTTAACGGCTTAGTATCTTGAGAATTGAACCCGGCCGAAAAGCTGTGTAAAAAAGATAACCTGTCTTGTCTTCATCGAAGACTTCGCCAGTTTCCTATTTTTACTTTGCTTTTGACGGCCTTAGTATCTTGATCTTTGTAGGCAAGGCGTATAATATTAACAATCCAAAGGGGATTAAAATGACAAAACAAGTGTTTCAAACGACTTTTGCGGGTCGTGAGTTGATCGTAGAGACTGGTCAGGTTGCTAAGCAAGCAAATGGCTCTGTTGTGGTACGTTACGGTGAGTCAACTGTCTTGACTGCTGCCGTTATGTCTAAGAAGATGGCAACTGGGGATTTCTTTCCGCTTCAAGTCAACTACGAAGAAAAAATGTATGCGGCTGGGAAATTTCCTGGTGGCTTTATGAAACGTGAAGGACGTCCTTCAACAGATGCGACTTTGACAGCGCGTTTGATTGACCGTCCAATCCGTCCAATGTTTGCGGAAGGTTTCCGTAATGAAGTGCAGGTCATCAATACTGTTCTTTCTTACGATGAAAATGCATCTGCACCAATGGCAGCTATGTTTGGTTCATCATTGGCCTTGTCTATCTCAGATATTCCATTTGACGGACCAATCGCTGGGGTACAAGTAGGTTATGTGGATGGACAAATCATCATCAACCCAACGCAAGAACAAGCAGAGCAATCGCTTCTTGAATTGACAGTAGCAGGTACTAAGCACGCTATCAACATGGTAGAGTCTGGTGCCAAAGAATTGTCAGAAGAAATCATGTTGGAAGCCCTTCTCAAAGGACATGAAGCTGTTAAAGAATTGATTGCCTTCCAAGAAGAAATCGTTGCGGCAGTTGGTAAAGAAAAAGCAGAAGTAGAATTGCTTCATGTAGATGCTGAATTGCAAGCTGAAATCATCGCAGCCTATAACAGTGACCTTCAAAAAGCTGTTCAAGTTGAAGAAAAATTGGCGCGTGAAGCTGCGACTCAAGCAGTAAAAGATCAAGTAACAGCAGTTTACGAAGAAAAATATGCAGACCACGAAGAATTTGACCGTATCATGCGTGATGTAGCTGAAATCTTGGAACAAATGGAACACGCAGAAGTGCGCCGTTTGATTACTGAAGACAAGGTTCGCCCTGATGGTCGTAAGGTCGACGAAATCCGTCCTTTGGATGCGGTTGTTGACTTCCTTCCTCGCGTTCACGGTTCAGGTCTCTTTACTCGTGGACAAACTCAGGCTCTTTCTATCTTGACTTTGGCGCCAATGGGTGAAACGCAAATCATCGATGGTTTGGATCCAGAGTACAAGAAACGCTTTATGCACCACTATAACTTCCCACAATACTCTGTAGGGGAAACTGGACGTTACGGTGCTCCAGGTCGTCGTGAAATTGGTCACGGTGCTCTTGGGGAGCGTGCTCTAGCTCAAGTATTGCCAAGCTTGGAAGAATTTCCATACGCTATCCGTCTAGTAGCAGAGGTTTTGGAATCAAACGGTTCTTCATCTCAAGCCTCTATCTGTGCGGGAACGCTTGCTCTTATGGCTGGTGGTGTGCCAATCAAAGCGCCAGTAGCAGGTATTGCAATGGGTCTCATCTCAGATGGTAACAACTATACAGTATTGACAGATATCCAAGGTTTGGAAGACCACTTTGGAGATATGGACTTCAAGGTTGCAGGTACTCGCGACGGGATTACAGCCCTTCAGATGGATATCAAGATCCAAGGGATTACTGCAGAAATCTTGACGGAGGCTCTTGCTCAAGCCAAGAAAGCTCGTTTTGAAATCCTTGATGTGATCGAAGCAACTATTCCAGAAGTTCGTCCAGAATTGGCTCCTACTGCTCCGAAAATTGATACTATTAAGATTGATGTGGACAAGATTAAGATTGTCATCGGTAAAGGTGGAGAAACCATCGATAAGATCATCGCTGAAACAGGCGTTAAGATTGACATCGATGAAGAAGGTAACGTATCGATCTACTCTAGTGACCAAGATGCTATCAACCGTGCTAAAGAAATCATTGCTGGTTTGGTTCGTGAAGCTAAAGTGGACGAAGTCTACCATGCTAAAGTTGTTCGTATCGAGAAATTTGGTGCCTTTGTCAACCTCTTTGACAAGACAGATGCCCTCGTTCATATATCTGAAATGGCTTGGACTCGCACCAACCGTGTTGAAGACTTGGTAGAAATCGGCGATGAAGTGGATGTTAAAGTTATCAAGATTGATGAAAAAGGTCGTGTAGATGCTTCTATGAAAGCTCTTCTTCCTCGTCCGCCAAAACCTGAACATGATGAAAAGGGTGAGAAATCAGAAAGACATCACCGCCCACGTCATCACAAGGACCACAAACCAAAGAGAGAATTTACTGAAACACCAAAAGATTCAGAATAAGAAAGGAGAAATATATGGGATGGTGGCGTGAAACCATTGAAATCGTAAAAGAAAATGATCCAGCAGCTCACTCTACCTTGGAAGTTTTGCTGACCTATCCTGGTGTCAAGGCCTTGGCTGCCCACCGTCTCTCCCATTTTCTCTGGAAGCACGGTTTCAAGCTTTTAGCTCGCATGCACAGCCAGTTTTGGCGTTTTTGGACTCAGATTGAGATTCACCCCGGAGCTCAGATAGAATCAGGTGTCTTTATTGACCATGGAGCAGGTCTGGTCATTGGGGAAACGGCCATTGTTGAAAAGGGAGTACTCCTTTATCATGGGGTAACCCTTGGTGGGACTGGGAAGGATTGTGGCAAACGCCATCCGACCATTCGTAAAGGTGTTCTCATCTCTGCTCATGCCCAAGTCATTGGACCAGTTGAAATCGGTGAAAATGCCAAAGTTGGTGCTGCAGCGGTAGTTGTGGCAGATGTACCTAGTGATGTAACAGTCGTCGGTATTCCAGCCAAGATTGTCCGCGTTCATGGGCAAAAAGATGAGCTTACTATTCATGAAGTTGAAGCCAAGCGAGAATATTACCTCGATAAGCTGGACCACGCTAAGGAAGCTAGTCACAGGTCGTCTGGTTTGTAGAGGATACCTATATGATTCAAGCAAGAAACAAGTTAAGCCAAGAGGAGTTATCTGAGGCGAAAAAACTAATTAACTGTTGCCAAGCCTATGATGGAACTTATCGTGATCCCTATCTCTCTAACATGCTTAATTTTGACCCAAATATGCCCGCCTTTTTCCTTTATTATGAAAAAGGCGAACTTGTTGGCCTATTAACGGTTTATGCAGATGATCAAGATGTGGAAGTGACGATACTGGTTCATCCAGATCATCGCCGTCAAGGAATTGCGCGTGCATTGTTTACTAGTTTTGAGAGAGAAACAGCTTCTTTTCCGATTCATTCAGTCACTTTTCAGACAGAGCGTGTTTTTCTAGACCGCCATCTTGATTTTGTTAGCAACTGGGGACTGGTTGAGGATGAAGAGACAGAAACCTGGTTAGGTAAGGATAGAAGACCTTATCCGTTAGCAAAACTTTCCAATCTTGAAGTTTTGTTAGCAGATTGTTCGTATCAGGATCAAATTAGTCAGTTAAAATTTCAGGCATTTTCAGAGGAACATGAATCTAGAGAAGTTGTGGATAGATATGTCGCTGAAGCTCTGAAAGATCCAGAAAGTCGCTTATATGTTTTATTAAAAGACGGTCAGGTTATTGGAACTTGCACGGTTGATTTATCAAGCGATACGAATTACTTCTACGGTTTAGCAATATCGGAACCTGAACGTGGGCAAGGCTACGGAAGCTATCTAGCAAAATCCCTCGTCAACAAACTGATTGAGCAAAATGACAAGGAATTTCAGATTGCAGTGGCAGATAGCAATGTAGGTGCCAAGCGCTTGTATGAAAAAATTGGCTTTGTCAAACAGACTCAGGTGGTTTATCTGAATACGAAAGAGTAATAAATGCTATTAGAAGAATTTGAAAATGTGCCTGCTGTTATCGAACCGACTGATCGAAGCCTCCTTAGTGGTGGAGAAATTTGTGATACCATTATCTTGTCTTTTAATGGAGAAATCCTTGAACGAGTAAAGCAGATAGATGGTGTCTACGAAGGTGGCTATCTTACCAATCTAAATGGTAAACTGCCATGGTATATCTATGAAAAAGATGAGAGTAAGGTAGCAGTTGCTATGGCTCTTATTGGAGCTCCAATGGTTGTTGGACTCTTAGAAGAACTCAAAGCAAGAGGATTTAAGAACTTTATCATTTTAGGATCTTGCGGAGTTCTAGACCAGTCTATTCAAGCAGATAAGATTATCCTACCAAGCTCGGCTTTACGTGATGAAGGTACTAGTTATCACTATGCTCCAGCAAGTGATGAAATAGTCTATGAGCAATCTCTACTCTTAACTATGGAAAAAGCCTTGGATAAAGCTGGCATTGAGCATATTCGAACAAAGTCTTGGACCACAGATGCCTTCTATCGTGAGACAGCTGCTAAAGTCAAACGAAGACTAGTAGCAGGAGCTAGAGTTGTAGATATGGAAGCTTCAGCTATCATGGCCTGGGCCCAATATCGACTAGCCAATGTCTATCAATTTTTCTATACAGCTGACTATGTTGATCATCATAATCATGAGTGGGATGCCAGACGCGATGACAGAAAAGCAGATGCTATGACTTTCTTTGAGATGGCATTAGTAATTGCTAGAGATTTGGATTGAAACTACTCTCTACTAATAGGTACGAATTGGAATTACTGTTGTCTGGCTTATTTTTCTTGTCCAGCAAGGATTTTGCTGAATACTTTGATTAGCTTAGGTCTAATCATCTGGGTCTATCCCGCTAAGTGAAGGCGAAGCAGAACTAGAAAGGAAACTACAAGAATGGCAGTATATTTTTACGGCTGTATCACCATGGATGGCTACTTGGCAGACAGCCAGCACAGGATAGACTGGTTGCATCAGCTTGGTTCTGTAGAGGATACAGGCTATGATGACTTTTACAGGCAAATGGATATCACTATCATGGGCAAGCGGACCTTTGAGGAAATTCAAGATTTGCAAGATGTAGAAAATTTTTATCAAGCTACGGAAAACTATGTCTTTACGCATGATAGGCACCTGCCTGTCAGCAATTACCAGCCAGTAGCTGGAGATGTGGTGGACTTTGTTCACCAGATTGACAAAGGCAAAAATGTCTTTGTGATTGGTGGTAATTCCTTGGTAGGACCGCTCTTGGATGCGGATCTTTTCGACCACCTCATTATTCAGATAGCGCCCCTTATCCTGGGAAAGGGGGTTCCCCTCTTTACCCAAGAGGAAGGGAAGCGCTTTTACCAACTGGATAGCCTCAGACAATTTGGCCCTTTTGCAGAGCTGGTTTTCAGCCGAAAAAGTCAGAAACAGAGAAGGGAGTGGACCGCATGATTAATATTTACGACACCATGACCCGCAGCTTGCGGAAATTTGTACCTATTACCGAAAAGACGGTCAAGATGTATGTCTGTGGGCCAACGGTTTACAACTACATTCACGTAGGGAATGCTCGCTCGACAGTAGCCTTCGATACCATTCGTCGCTACTTTGAGTACCGTGGTTATGAGGTTGCCTACATTTCCAACTTTACCGATGTAGATGACAAGATTATCAACCGAGCCAAGGAAGAAGGCATCACACCTCAAGAAGTAGCGGACAAGTACATTGCTGCCTTTCGTGAGGACGTGACGGCTTTGGGGGTGAAACCTGCGACTCGTCATCCTCGTGTAGTCGAGTTTATGGATGATATTATTCGTTTTGTTGCTGATTTGATTGAAAAAGGCTATGCATATGAGAGTCAAGGAGATGTCTATTTCCGTGTGGAAAAATCTCATAACTATGCTAAGTTAGCTAATAAAACACTAGAAGACTTGGAACTAGGTGCTTCAGGTCGTACCGATGAAGAAACGGCTCGTAAGGAAAATCCTGTAGACTTTGCTCTTTGGAAATCTGCTAAACCAGGTGAGATTTCTTGGGACAGTCCTTGGGGACCTGGACGTCCAGGCTGGCATATCGAATGTTCGGTCATGTCAACGGAGATTTTGGGTGATACCATCGATATTCACGGTGGTGGAGCTGACCTTGAGTTTCCTCACCATACCAACGAAATTGCCCAGTCTGAAGCTAAAACAGGCAAGACCTTTGCCAACTACTGGATGCACAATGGTTTTGTCAATATCGACAATGTCAAGATGTCTAAGTCTTTGGGTAACTTCATTACGGTACACGATGCCCTCGAAACGATCGACGGTCAAGTATTGCGTTTCTTCTTTGCGACTCAGCACTACCGTAAGCCTATCAATTTTACGGAAAAAGCAGTGCGTGATGCTGAGACCAATCTCAAGTATCTGAAGAACACTTATGAACAACCATTTACTGGAACTGTAGATGTGAAAGAACTTCAAGCTTTCAAAGACAAGTTTGTGGCTGCCATGGATGAGGATTTCAATACAGCTAATGGAATCACAGTTGTCTTTGAAATGGCCAAGTGGATCAACTCAGGAAACTATGATACAGCTGTCAAGGAAGCTCTTGCGGCCATGTTGGAAGTCTTTGGTATTGCCTTTGTCGAGGAAGTTTTGGATGAAGAGATTGAAGCCTTAATCCAAAAACGTCAAGAAGCGCGTGCTAATCGTGACTTTGCAACAGCAGACCAGATCCGTGACCAACTAGCTGCACAAGGGATTAAATTGCTTGATACCAAGGATGGAGTGAGGTGGACACGTGATTGATGTCAATCTTATTAACGGGATTGCTCTAGCCTTTGAAGGAGATGCGGTTTACTCTATGTATATTCGTCGCCATCTCATTCTCAAAGGCATGACCAAACCCAATAAACTTCACCAAGAGGCAACCAAGTATGTGTCGGCCAAGGCTCAGGCACGCTTGATTTCTCTTATGTTAGAAGAAGAAGTCTTAACGGAAAAAGAAGAAGAAATCTACAAACGGGGCCGTAACACCAATAGTCACACAAAGGCTAAAAATGCGGATGTGGTAACCTACCGTATGTCCACGGGTTTTGAAGCGGTCATGGGCTATCTTCATATGACAGGAAATGTGGAGCGCCTCGAAACCTTGATTTCGTGGTGCATCCAAAAAGTGGAGGGCTAGGACATGATTGCAAAGGAACTACTAGATTGGTTTCCAGATGGTAAAATCTTAGATCAACCAGTAGATAAAGAAGGGTATCTTTGCCTATCTTTGTCAAATAATCAGTGGCTTTTGCTGGAGGAAGCTAGTCTGAGTGAGCGTGAAAAACAATTGGTTTCTCTCTTAAACCAGCAGGAACAAGCTGTCTCGCTCAATCCTTGGTATAGCCATTTGATTGAGGGCAAGGGTCAAGCACCTCAAACTTTCAAAAAAATACAGCTTGTATATTGCCACCTGTCTTATTTCCAACAGGAGAATCTATCTTCTTGGTTAGACATGATGCGAACCCTGTTTCCAAATTACTTGACTATGATTCAGGTAGGAGCCCAGGATTACATTTTTGTTCTTCAACAGGACAAGTACTCTTCAGTTCGTTCTATCCTAACAGACACTATCGAAGCGGTAGAGTATGACTTTGGAGTTCGTCTGTCGATCATGCTTGGTCAGGTCTGGGCTCAGAATGCCCAGCAAAACTTAGCGAGCTTGATTAAGGCAGAGCGTGAGCTCTTTAAGACTTGGTGGCGTCAAGGTCATCAAGGAGTTCATACTTTTTCTCAACTTTATCTTTGGAGTTTGGGAGAAAGACAGGTTGATCTTAGAATTATAAAGGATTTTCTTCGCCAGCAGATTCTAGATCAAGATCAGATTCAGGAAATTATTTTGTCTCTTTGGGACAATAGTGCGGTTCTGACAAAAACAGCCCAGCAGTTGTATTTGCACCGTAATTCTCTCCAATACAAGATTGATAAATGGGCTGAACTGACAGGCTTAGAATTAAAAGATTTGACAGATTTGACCCTCTGTTATCAACTGATATTACCAGATATAATCTAAAGTTTTGTGCAAGTTGCACAGAACTTTTTTATTTTTTTGGTCACCTTGCCATAGATTAGTTAAGCGTTTTCATCTATAATAAAACTATCAAATGACAAAAGGAGTTCTCCACAATGGTAGAATTAAATCTTAAAAATATTTACAAAAAATATCCAAACAGCGAACACTATTCAGTTGAAGACTTCAACTTGAACATCAAAGACAAAGAGTTTATCGTTTTCGTAGGACCTTCAGGATGTGGTAAATCAACTACCCTCCGTATGATTGCCGGTCTTGAAGACATCACAGAAGGTACTGCATCTATCGATGGCGTGGTAGTCAACGACGTAGCTCCAAAAGACCGTGATATCGCCATGGTATTCCAAAACTACGCTCTTTATCCACACATGACTGTATACGATAATATGGCTTTCGGTTTGAAATTGCGTAAATACAGCAAGGAAGACATCGACAAACGTGTACAAGAAGCAGCTGAAATCCTTGGATTGAAAGAATTCTTGGAACGCAAACCTGCTGACCTTTCTGGTGGTCAACGTCAACGTGTTGCCATGGGTCGTGCGATCGTCCGTGACGCAAAAGTATTCTTGATGGACGAGCCTTTGTCAAACTTGGATGCCAAACTTCGTGTATCAATGCGTGCTGAAATCGCTAAAATCCACCGTCGTATCGGAGCTACAACTATCTACGTAACTCACGACCAAACAGAAGCGATGACGCTTGCAGACCGTATCGTTATCATGTCAGCAACTAAGAACCCTGCTGGAACAGGTACTATCGGACGTGTTGAACAAATCGGTACTCCTCAAGAAGTTTACAAAAACCCAGTTAACAAATTCGTAGCAGGATTTATCGGAAGCCCAGCTATGAACTTTATCAACGTTAAATTGAACGGTGACCACATCGTTGCTGACGGCTTTAACTTGAAAGTTCCAGAAGGTGCTTTGAAAGTTCTTCGTGAAAAAGGCTACGAAGGTAAAGAATTGATCTTCGGTATCCGTCCAGAAGACGTGAACGCTGAGCCTGCTTTCCTTGAAACATTCCCAGAATCAGTTGTGAAAGCAACTATCTCTGTATCAGAATTGCTTGGTTCAGAATCTCACCTATACTGCCAAGTTGGTAAAGATGAGTTCGTTGCAAAAGTTGACGCTCGTGACTACTTGCAAGCTGGTGCAACAGTTGAACTTGGATTTGACTTGAACAAAGCTCACTTCTTCGACGTAGAAACTGAAAGAACAGTTTATTAAGATAGATTTTAAATGTGTTAGCACTGCTAGAGTTTTCTAGTAGTGCTTTTTTGCTAAGATAAGCAAACTCTTACAGAAGAGGCTTTTCTAGTTTTCATATTGTCAAAAAAGTGTTAAAATGGTAGGAAGAACTGGAGAGTATGCATGCCCAAAGAAGTAATTTATTCAGGCGATGAAGTCGTCGCTTTAACACAGAAATATTTATCGAAAGAAGATGTGGCTTTTGTACATAAAGCCTTGGTTTACGCTGTAGAATGCCATAGTGGTCAATATCGTAAATCTGGCGAACCCTACATTATCCACCCTATTCAGGTAGCAGGTATCTTGGCTAAGCTCAAGCTAGACGCTGTCACTGTTGCCTGTGGTTTTTTGCATGACGTGGTTGAAGATACGGAAACGACCTTGGATGATTTAGAGAGAGAGTTTGGTCACGATGTTCGCATTATCGTGGATGGGGTTACCAAATTAGGAAAGGTTGAGTACAAGTCTATCGAGGAGCAGCTGGCTGAAAACCACCGCAAGATGCTCATGGCTATGTCAGAGGATATCCGTGTTATCTTGGTCAAACTGTCTGACCGATTGCATAACATGAGAACCCTTAATCACCTTCGTAAAGATAAGCAGGAACGAATCTCCAGAGAAACCATGGAAATCTATGCTCCGCTTGCCCATCGTTTGGGGATTTCAAGTGTTAAGTGGGAACTAGAAGACCTATCCTTCCGTTATCTAAATCCGACTGAGTTTTACAAGATTAGTCACATGATGAAGGAAAAACGTCAAGAACGTGAAGCCTTGGTAGATGAGGTTGTGACAAAACTTGAGGAATATTCATCAGAACGCCACCTTACAGGAAAAATCTATGGTCGTCCCAAGCATATCTATTCGATTTATCGTAAGATGCAGGACAAGAAGAAACGCTTTGAAGAGATCTACGACCTGATTGCCATTCGTTGTATCCTAGACACTCAGAGTGATGTCTATGCTATGTTGGGATATGTCCATGAGCTTTGGAAACCAATGCCTGGACGCTTTAAGGACTACATTGCCAACCGTAAGGCCAATGGTTACCAGTCCATCCATACAACTGTTTATGGACCAAAGGGACCTATTGAATTCCAGATTCGAACCAAGGAAATGCATGAGGTTGCTGAGTACGGGGTTGCTGCTCACTGGGCCTATAAAAAAGGTATTAAGGGGCAGGTTAATGGCAAAGAATCTGCTATCGGTATGAACTGGATCAAGGAGATGATGGAGCTTCAAGACCAGTCCGATGATGCTAAGGATTTCGTAGAGACGGTTAAAGAGAATTACCTAGCAGAAGAAATCTACGTCTTTACTCCAGACGGAGCCGTTCGCTCTCTTCCAAAGGATTCTGGACCGATTGACTTTGCCTATGAGATTCATACCAAAATCGGTGAAAAAGCAACTGGTGCCAAGGTTAATGGTCGTATGGTTCCCTTGACTACCAAACTAAAGACGGGTGACCAGGTTGAAATCATCACCAATCCAAATTCCTTTGGGCCAAGTCGTGACTGGCTTACCATGGTCAAGACCAGCAAAGCTCGGAACAAGATTCGTCAGTTCTTTAAGAACCAAGACAAAGAATTGTCCATCAATAAGGGCCGTGAAATGCTGATGAGTCAATTCCAGGAGAATGGCTATGTGGCTAATAAATTCATGGACAAGCGTCATATGGATGAAGTCCTCCAAAAAACTAGCTACAAGACTGAGGAAGCTCTCTTTGCGGCTATTGGTTTTGGGGAAATTGGAGCCATCACAGTCTTTAACCGTTTAACTGAAAAAGAGCGCCGTGAGGAAGAACGCGCCAAGGCCAGGGCAGAAGCTGAAGAGTTGGTCAAGGGTGGCGAAGTCAAGGTTGAAAACAAGGAAACCCTCAAGGTGAAGCATGAGGGTGGTGTTGTCATCGAGGGAGCCTCTGGTCTCTTGGTGCGGATTGCCAAATGTTGTAACCCTGTTCCAGGTGATGATATCGTCGGCTACATTACTAAAGGTCGTGGTGTTGCTATCCACCGTGTTGACTGTATGAATCTTCGTTCGCAGGAAAACTACGAGCAACGTCTATTAGATGTTGAGTGGGAAGATCAATTCTCAAGCAAGGAATATATCGCTCATATCGATATTTACGGTCTCAATCGTACTGGACTCTTGAACGATGTTTTACAGGTCTTGTCAAATACAACTAAAAACATCTCAACGGTCAATGCCCAGCCTACCAAAGATATGAAATTTGCGAATATTCACGTTTCATTTGGGATTTCTAACCTTTCAACTCTGACAACGGTAGTTGATAAGATTAAGAGCGTACCAGAAGTCTACTCTGTTAAACGGACCAATGGTTAAGTTGGGGCGATAGATCTAGAAAGGCTATTATGAAAATCATTATTCAGAGGGTCAAAAAAGCCCAAGTTAGCATTGAAGGTCAGGTATATGGACAAATCCAGCAGGGATTATTACTCCTAGTTGGTGTTGGCCCTGAGGATCAAAAAGAAGATTTGGATTATGCAGTGAGAAAACTTGTCAATATGCGTATCTTTTCAGATACCGAAGGCAAGATGAATTTATCAGTCAAGGATATCCAAGGAGAAATACTTTCCATCTCTCAATTCACTCTTTTTGCAGATACTAAAAAAGGGAATCGCCCAGCTTTTACAGGTGCTGCTAAGCCTGATGTTGCAGAGGCTTTCTATCAAGATTTTAACCGAGAACTAGCCAAGGAAGTTCCTGTGAAAACAGGTATTTTCGGAGCAGATATGCAGGTGGAACTGGTCAATGATGGACCGGTAACAATCATTCTTGACACCAAAAATAGATAAGAAAAACCAAGCCCGCTAGCTTGGTTTTTTGCTGATAAAGACTTTAGTTCATTTTTTCAACATAGAGTTGTTTAGCGATTTCGAGGCTGACTTGAAGTTCTTCATTGTTGTGAATCAGGGTAAAGGTATTAGAGAAGCCATCGAACTGCTTGACTTGGAGTTGGTCTCCAATATGGATAGCATGTTTATCCAAATTTTGGAGGATTTCAAAGCTGTCATGAACTCTTGTCAGAAGGTAGTTTCCTACTTCTTTGATATCAGAAAGTGGCAGGTTATTAACTTCAACTAGAAGCTCACCCTTAGCAGGAATGGTTCCTCCATGGGGACAGGTCTTTGGAAAGCCTAACATACTCTCCAGTCTCTCCACAAAAAGGTCTGAAACTGTATGCTCTAATACCTCAGCTTCATCGTGAATCTGATTGCTGGTATAGTCTAGATGGTGAACTAGAAAGACCTCTATCAGTCGATGCTTGCGATAAAGCTCAGAGACCAGCTTTAAGCCAATATCCGTTAGTATATAGCCATTTTCTTTATTCTTTAATATAAGATTTTCGGATTGCATGCGCTTGATCATCTCAGTTACCGCAGGAGGTGATACCTGCATCCGAGCAGCGATTTCCTTGTTGGTAATCTTAGGAACTTCCATGCCAATCTCATAAATACATTTTAAGTAATCTTCTTTATTTGGTGTCATTCGCATTTCCTTGTTTATTATCTCCATCTAGTATACCAAAAAAAGCTAGATTTCTCTAGCTTTCTGTCTTGTTACAAGTGGGCTTTCTTTTAGTCAAGCGACTTTGCTGCTTCAATGGCTGCTTCAAAGTTTGGCTCGCTGTTGATATTGTCCACATACTCAACATAACGGATAATATTGTCAGCATCGAGAACAAAAACGGCTCGAGCAAGCAGATGCCATTCATTGATTAAGAGGGCATAATCGCGTCCAAAGGAGTGGTCGAAGTAGTCTGAGAGCATGATGGCATTCTCAATTCCTTCAGCACCACACCAGCGTTTTTGAGCGAAGGGGAGGTCCATAGACACCGTTAAGACAACAGTGTTGTCTAAGCTAGCTAATTCTTGGTTAAAGCGACGAGTCTGTAGCGAGCAGATGCCTGTATCGATAGAAGGGATGACACTCAAGATTTTTTTCTTGCCTTCAAAGTCAGCCAGTGTTTTTTTAGAGAGGTCAGTCGTTGTGAGAGAGAAATCAAGTGCCTTGTCGCCCACTTGTAGTTGTTTTCCCGTAAAAGTAACAGGGTTTCCAAGGAATGTAGTCATAAGCTACTCCAATCTTTTTTCTTTCATTCTACATTAAATGTTCAGAGTTTTCCAATAATTTGACTGGATTTTGAATAAAAAAAAAA
>NZ_KV817802.1 GCF_001814775.1 Streptococcus sp. HMSC067H01 | reverse complement strand
AAGGAACAACAGTCGTTGTGACTTACCCAGATGGCTCTAAGGATGAAGTTCCGGTAACAGTTAAAGTAGTAGATCCAAGCACAGATGCGGATAAGAACACCCCAACTGCTAAAGATCAAACAGTTAAGAAGGGTGAAACTCCAGACGCTAAGAAATCAATTGGCAATGTAGGCGATCTTCCAGAAGGAACTAAATTCGAGTACAAGACACCAGTAGATACAACAACACCAGGTGAAAAAGACGCAATTGTTGTAGTAACATATCCAGATGGCTCTAAGGATGAAGTTCCAGTTAAAGTAACTGTTGCAGCTAATGCAGCTCCAGCTTCTGATAACACTCCAGCTAAGAAAGCAGGCGCTAAAGAATTACCAAATACTGGTACAAAACAATCTAGCGCTTCACTTGCTCTAGCACTTCTTGCAGCAGCGACAGGAGGACTCCTTATCTCTAAAAAACGTAAGGAAGAAGAGTAAGCTATTTCTCAAATAAAGCAAATCTAAGAATCTTGATTCTATAAATTTGCTAGAAAAGAGTCTGGGACAATAGTGTCTCGATTCTATCAAAAAAGCAACGGTTTTTGCCGTTGCTTTTTGCATGGTTGCGATAGTCTTGGTAAAATAGAATTGCACAATAAACATTTAGAAAGGCTATCCCATGCATATTCACTATAACACAAATCAAACAACTTTATCACTAGAAATCAGTTCTTTCTTACCACAAGACCATCTTGTTTTTACTATTGAAAAAGTGGTGAATACCTTGGAGGATAGTCACTTCCACGCCTTCTATCATGCCTTTGGTCGTCCGTCTTATCACCTTAAAATGCTTGTATCTACTCTTCTATTTGCCTATTCACAAGGGATTTTCTCTGGACGAAAAATTGAAAAAATGATGATTGAAAATCTGGCTATGCAATACCTAACAGGGCAGTTGCTTGTCAGCTACCGCACTATCAATCGTTTTCGTATCGCTGAAGGGATGGAAGAACTCATTCGTGATCTTTTCATCGATCTCAATCTTCGTTTAAAAATGGAAGAGTTAGTAACCCTAGATTATTTGTTTATTGACGGGACTAAGATTGAAGCTAATACCAACAAGTATAGTTTCGTGTGGAAAAAGGCAACGGATAAGTTTTCTATCAAATTTCAAGAACAGATACAGGTCTATTTTTAAGAAAAAATCACACCCCTTATCCATCAGGCTATTAGGCTGGATGGAGAAGAGCCGATTTCTTCAGAGCAGTTGATTGAATTCGCTCAAGTCCTTGAAGAAGAATTGAAAAAACTGAACCAGGACATTGAGGAGACACCCGTTAAAGGGAAGGATGAACGTAAAACCCAACGTCGTAAACTCAAGAAAGTCTTGCGTAAAGTTAAGGATGATTTTTCAGTACGTGCTGAAAAATATGAGAAGTATCAAGAAACTTTTGAAGGCCACAACAGCTTTTCCAAGACAGATACAGATGCCACTTTTATGCGGATGAAAGAAGACTACATGAAAAATGGCCAACTCAAGGATGCTTATAATCTTCAAATCGCTACTGAAAACCAATTTGTGCTTCACTATGATGTCTTCTCAAATCCGATAGACACTAAGACTCTTCTGCCATTCCTTGAAGCCTATCCGCATGACTTAAAGACAGTTGTCGCAGATTCTGGATATGGAAGTGAAGAGAATCACCTTCGTTTAGATGAAAAGGGGGTGAACCATCTGATTAAATATGCCATGTTTGATAAGGAACAGAAGAGAGGGTATAAACAGTCAGCTAGAAACTTAGCGAATTGGCACTATAATGACAAGGAGGATAGCTACACACATCCTGATGGCTGGTGCTATCGTTTTCACCATACCAAACGTCAGAAAAACACAGACGGACTTTCAAGAGGAAATCAAGGTTTACTACGCTGATGAATCAGAATCAGCCCCTCAAAAGGGACTGTATATGAACGAAAGCTATCAAAACTTGAAAGCTAAAGAATGTCAGGCGTTTTTATCTCCCGAAGGTAGACAGATTTTCGCTCAACGCAAGATTGATGTGGAACCTGTCTTTGGGCAGATAAAGGCTTGTTTGGGTTACAAGAGATGTAATCTAAGAGGCAAGCGTCAAGTGAAAATTGATATGGGATTGGTACTTATGGCTAATAACCTCCTAAAATACAATAAGAGAACGACTCAAAATTGAAAAGCTAGAGTTCCACAATTGGAAATCTCTAGCTTTTTTGTGGCTGAGAACTATTTTATCTCAGGCTCTTTTTGTATAGATAAAGTGACTCTTTGTTAACTGGAAGAACTTTGAATTTAACTTAAAATATGGTAGAATAACAATTATTATATTTTTAAGGAGACAGTTATGAAGACAAAAACACTTGCACAAGTTGCTGGAATTATTGGGACTATCGCAGGCACGCTCTTGGCAATTTTGCCTGTAATTATATTAATGATTGTATCTATTTCTGAGAATGAAGATTTTGCAGGAGTAATTTTGGCGCTTATTTTCATTGTTTTTACATTAGTGAAAATCGCAACTCTAATTCTTGGAATTCTCTCTCTAATCTACTATAAGGATGATAAGCGTATTTCAATGGCACCATCTATTTTGTTAATCGTAGGTTCTGTAGTAGGCTTGATTCCATTTTTAGGCTGGATTGGTGGCATCGTCATTGTCATCGGTGGTGCCCTTTTTTTAACAAGCTTGAAACAATTTCAAGTTCAAGAATAGCTGTTTATTGAGAGAAGGTGCGTTCACCTCTTCTCTTTTAAATCGATTTTGACTAGCTTTTTTGTGAAAAATTGTGTAAAATAGAATAGATAAACGAGGGAAACCTCGGAAAATAAAAGGAGTATCCATCAAATGGTAAAATTGGTTTTTGCTCGCCACGGTGAGTCTGAATGGAACAAAGCTAACCTTTTCACTGGTTGGGCTGATGTTGATTTGTCTGAAAAAGGAACACAACAAGCGATTGACGCTGGTAAATTGATCAAAGAAGCTGGTATCGAATTTGACCAAGCTTATACTTCAGTATTGAAACGTGCAATCAAAACAACTAACTTGGCTCTTGAAGCATCTGACCAATTGTGGGTTCCAGTTGAAAAATCATGGCGTTTGAACGAACGTCACTACGGTGGTTTGACTGGTAAAAACAAAGCTGAAGCAGCTGAACAATTTGGTGATGAGCAAGTTCACATCTGGCGTCGTTCATACGATGTATTGCCTCCAAACATGGATCGTGATGATGAGCACTCAGCACACACTGACCGTCGTTACGCTTCACTTGATGACTCAGTAATTCCAGATGCTGAAAACTTGAAAGTTACTTTGGAACGTGCACTTCCATTCTGGGAAGATAAAATCGCTCCAGCACTTAAAGATGGTAAAAATGTATTCGTAGGAGCTCACGGTAACTCAATCCGTGCCCTTGTAAAACACATCAAACGCTTGTCAGATGACGAAATCATGGACGTGGAAATCCCTAACTTCCCACCATTGGTATTCGAATTCGACGAAAAATTGAACGTAGTTGCTGAATACTACCTTGGAAAATAAACATCATAAAGCCTAGGATGATTCCTAGGTTTTTTTATTTTTAAAACATAGAGTTTGAGGTAGAAAAAAACTTAAGCTGAGAAATTTGAAGTTCAAGATTTAGGAATTCAAAAAAACAATTTAGCTTGTCAAAGCAGAGGATTCTTGTTATAATAGGTAGGATGGAGGCGTTATGGCACTTAAAAAAGCAAGTCTAGCCTGTGCGGTTTGTGGTTCTAGAAACTATTCGATTAAGATTAGTGGAAATCCAAAACCAACACGCTTAGAAGTAAATAAATTTTGTAAACACTGTGGCAAGTACACCACACACAGAGAAACGAGATAGGAGAAAACGATGCGTTTTATTAAGGATATTTTTAAACTTCTTAAAGAAACAACTTGGCCGACTCGCAAAGAAAGTTGGTTAGATTTTAAATCTATCATGGAATACACTGCTTTCTTTGTAGTGATGATTTATATTTTTGACCAATTGATTGTTAGCGGATTGATTCGTTTTATTAATATTTTTTAAGATAAGGTAAGAGAAAGATCTAGTCGCTGAAATTCTTCAGTTAGGAAAGGAAAAAACATGGATAGTTTTGATAAAGGATGGTTTGTGCTACAAACTTATTCTGGCTACGAAAATAAAGTAAAAGAAAATCTATTGCAACGTGCACAAACATACAATATGTTAGAAAATATTCTACGTGTTGAAATTCCTACACAAACAGTGCAAGTGGAAAAAAATGGAAAGAAAAAAGAAATCGAAGAAAATCGCTTTCCAGGTTATGTTCTTGTAGAAATGGTTATGACCGACGAAGCTTGGTTTGTTGTGCGTAACACACCAAACGTAACAGGATTCGTAGGCTCGCACGGAAATAGATCAAAACCAACTCCACTTTTGGAACAAGAAATTCGCGATATTTTAGTTTCTATGGGTCAAACTGTCCAAGAATTTGATATTGATGTCCAAGTTGGTCAAACTGTTCGTATCATTGACGGTGCTTTTGCAGATTACACAGGTAAGATTACAGAAATTGATAACAACAAAGTTAAGATGATTATCTCTATGTTTGGTAATGATACAGTAGCAGAAGTAAATCTTAATCAGATTGCAGAACTTTAATCGGGCATTTCTTGGAAATTTCGTCAATTAAATCTAAAAAGCAAAGACAACTGTGGGGAAAACAGTTGTCTTTTTTCACCCTCACTTGTGAGTATTCACGATTTCCATAACATTAGAGAGCTAAAAAGAAACAAGATAGAAACTAGGGCCCTTCTTTCCCCCTTTCTCTGCTATACTACAAGCAGAGAAAGGAGGAAAGCAAATGCTTGAGAAATACTACGCAAAGGTAAAAGGGATTGTTCATAAATGCCGAAAAAATTATTATCTCCATCTATGGGAGAAGGAGGACTGGGATCAAGAAGGAATGATCTGCCTTTATGAACTCCTAGATTCCCATCCAGAACTAGTTGAAAAAGAAAAGAAACTCTACGTCTACTTCAAAACAAAATTCCGGAACCGAATCCTTGATACTGTAAGAAAACAAGAGAGCCAAAAGCGACGTCTAGATCGAATGGCTTATGAAGAAGTAGGAGAGATTAGCCATCGCCTACCAGAAGGAGGTTTATGGTTGGATGATTATTATGCCTTTCATGACTTGTTAGATAATTATAGAAGAAAGTTGCCCCAAAATAAGCAAGAAACCTACGAACGTCTCTGGGCAGATGAACGCTTCAAAGGCCGCAAGTCCCTTCTCAGGGATTTAGAG
>NZ_KV817801.1 GCF_001814775.1 Streptococcus sp. HMSC067H01 | reverse complement strand
GTGCAAGCACATCAGCATCTGAATCAGCGTCAACTAGTGCATCGGTAAGTGCAATGACAAGCGCGTCTACATCAGCAAGTACATCAGCTTCAACAAGCGCGTCTACGTCAGCAAGTACATCAGCATCAACAAGCGCAAGCACATCAGCAAGCACTTCAGCAAGTACGTCTGCATCAACAAGCGCAAGTACGTCAGCAAGTACATCTGCATCAACAAGTGCAAGTACGTCAGCAAGTACGTCTGCATCAACAAGCGCGTCTACATCAGCAAGTACATCAGCTTCAACAAGTGCAAGCACATCAGCAAGTACTTCAGCTTCAACGAGTGCAAGCACGTCTGCGTCTACATCAGCAAGTGCATCTGCATCAACAAGTGCAAGTACGTCAGCAAG
>NZ_KV817800.1 GCF_001814775.1 Streptococcus sp. HMSC067H01 | reverse complement strand
TGTCGCAGGTTCGAATCCTGTCTTCCCGATTGATGGCGGTGTAGCTCAGCTGGCTAGAGCGTCCGGTTCATACCCGGGAGGTCGGGGGTTCGATCCCCTTCGCCGCTATAATGATCTTGTTGGACCTTTAGCTCAGCTGGTTAGAGCTCTCGGCTCATAACCGAGTGGTCGTAGGTTCAAGTCCTACAAGGTCCATAAAATGTTATGGAGGATTACCCAAGTCCGGCTGAAGGGAACGG
>NZ_KV817799.1:43323-117241 GCF_001814775.1 Streptococcus sp. HMSC067H01 | reverse complement strand
TAACTGGGTTCACACTTGGTGCCTCTGGTGCTGTGATATCTGCTTGACTAACTGTTTGCTCTGGTTTTAAGGTAGCTGTTGATCCATTTGAGTAGGTTAGTGTTGTAGTACCATCGGTTCCTACTTCAACCTTAGTTGCACTTGGGTTCGCTGTTTCTACAGCTTTCTTAACTGCATCTTTTTCTGGTTGAGTTAGGATTGATGGGTTTTTAACTGGTGTTACTGTAGGTGCAGTTGGTTCAATTGTGAATACTGAGTCTGCTGGAATAACATCTGTACTGCCATCCTTATAAGTCACTTTAACATTAGTACCATCTACAGAAACACTTTCAATCTTATCGCTGAAAGTTGGGTTCGCATCTTTAACAGCTTTTTCAAGGACACTCGCTTCTGGAACAGTATTTGATTTAATCGGTGTTGATGGAGCTACTGCAGTATATTTGAATGACTGTGGTTTCCACATAAAACGGATACGCCCAAGTTGTCCTGGTGTAGTCGCATCACCAACATGTTCATAACCTGTATTACCCGCCGCATCTTCAGCAAAGAGGTAACGAGTGATTTGTCCACTACTTTCTGTGTAAGTGTTTTTAGGAACTTCACCAGTTACGCGAACGATAGCTGGAGTTGACTCTGTAGCAGTAGTTTCTACATGAATACCTTCAGTCTTAAGATACAAACCACCTTTAGTTCTACCGTTTAAGAAGGTAGTGTCTTCTGCACCAAGCCCACTGCGGTTATCTTGTGGTAAAGCTAGATAAGCTTTTACAATCTTACCTGAATTATCAGTTACCTTTAGCTCAATATTATTTTCTTCACCAGAGTAAACATAAATGGCTTGTGTCGCAGGATCATCATATGGAATGTGTAAGGTCGGACGAACTGTCTCTTTTACAGTAACTTTAGTTGGAGTTGATGTGTTTTTAGCTGCATCTGTTGCTGTAACACTAATTTGATCATCAGCATTCAAAGCTGGAACTGGAATTGAAAACTCACCATTTTCTCCAGCTTTTGCAGAGGCTTTTTGTCCATTTTGAAGGGTTACTTCTACGGTTGAGCCTGCTTCGGCTGTACCTGTAATGGCAGTAGCGCCTGCCTTAACTGGGTTTACAGTTGGGGCTGCTGGAGCTGTTGTATCTGGAACTGTAACTGATGTCGGTGTTGACTTGTTACCTGCTGCATCTGTCGCTGTTACAGATACTGTTTTACCTTCTTCCAATCCGCTAACTGGAACGCTGAAGTTTCCATCTTGGTCAGCTTTTGCGGATACTGTGGAACCATTTGGAAGGGTTACTTCTACGGTTGATCCTGGCTCAGCTGTACCTGTTACTGCTGTAGAGGCTGCTGTCACTGGGTTTACAGTTGGAGCTGCTGGTGGTGTTGTATCTTTCTCTTCAAATACATAAGTCAACAACTGCCCACCTGGAGTTAGGGTAACGGTGTTGTTTCCTTGGTTGTATGAAGGTGCTTTGCTTGCATCGATTCTCTTTAATTTATAACCTTTAGCTTCGACTGCTGCAATTTTGCTGTCTTGGGTGCTAAGGTTAATAACCTCATTTTCATCACCTGGAATCGCACTACTTGCTTCGATTTCATTACCTTTTGCATCAACAAATTTCATGTGGACGATTTGTGGCGCTGTAAACTCAAATTTTTCAATCTGAACGCGTTGCAAGTTAGTACCAGAACCTGTACTTCCTAAGAACGAAAGGGCAAAGGTTGGATTACCAGTAGTCAAGGCACGCTTAGCATCAAATGTCATGATGCTAGTGTTAGCGTTTTTTAAGTTTGTTGTCCAAGTTTGTGAGCCATAAGTTACTGTAAAGTTTTTTTCTTTATCGTATTCAATTTTAAAGTCTACCCATTGGCCACTAGGAGCTGGATTTAGAGCTTTTGCTGCTGAGCTACTTGTCGTTACCTTACCAGCATTATTTGATGAGTAGAATGAACCGAAGGCATTACTTTCCCATGCTCTACCACCATATTTTGGATCGGCTGATGCATTTTGGTTAGCATTTGGATTAGAGGTGTTGTGCCATGAGTCTAGTTTGAAACCAAAGGCATTTTTGATAGTTCCCATACCGATTGAAGCACCAGATTGTCCAATAGTATCTACCTTACCTGTATGGAAGACGAAACCAACTCCATCACCACCTGGACGACCATCTACTTTATGACCTTCGTATTTATTACCAATATCTACCTTACCAGTGAAGGTAAAAGGTTGTCCAGAGTCAATTTTAAACCGAAGGTAAGCACTACCAACTTGACCTGAAACGTCATCTGTCAACTTAATAGTACCTGTTGATTTATCATATGTAGCAGTTCCACCTTCTTGGAAGAAACTTTCAAAGTTTTCTTTAGTAACTATCGCTCTTTGCAGGTTAGTTTCATCCACTGAACGTACTGAACCTTCAACAGCACGTCTGCTTCTTACTTTAGGAGTGGCAGAAGATTCTGTAGTTGCTTCTGATGTTTTCTCAGCTGCTGCTTCAGTAACTTCCTTCACACTTGCCACAGCTTGATTCAAGCGTTCAACACTTTGGTTGATTTGATCTTGGCTTGCTGAACCGTTCGCAACTAATGCTTCTGCTTCTGCAATTGCAGCTGCTACTTCAGCTTTAACTGAAGCTTCTTGACCATCCAAGTTTTTAGCTTTAGCTTGTGTCAAAACAGCTTCTAGTTGAGATTTGTCAGCTGAAACGACAGTTGTTGCTGAATTTGCTTCTACTGCTTCAGTCGCAACTGGGCTAGTTGCAGCTGGTGCAGCATAGGTAGGTCCTTCAGCATTAGGTTCTGCTTGAGCTGTTCCTACTGTAGCATCCACTTTAGCTTCTGCAGTGTCAGCTTGAACTGTTGGAGTAGCTAGGGCAGCTCCAATCGCAAAGACAAGCGAACAACCAAACAAGAAATGTTTTCCTTTTTTGATCATCCGCCAGTTCTTTTGTTCCGCATTTTTACGATTAAAATACATCACATATTCTCCTTTTTGATGTTTTCTATAGTGTATTTTACACACTATTTTATTATAATACAATTACTTAAACTGTTCAAATTATTTGTTTTCTTTTTTGAAATTAGTCATTTTATAAAATATGTATATATGTTAGCCTTTTCAGCTTGTAAATTTTATTTTTTTGGACATATTTCTAGAGATATTTTAAAATCAAAAATATTTTTATTCAAACGTCTAAATGATTGAAAATAGTGAACAAACGATATTTTTTGTATCTTTATAGGTTGTTTGGTTCATATTTTTTATTTTAATGTGTCGCGTTGTTTTTGTTTTGTAGTTTTTTTTATTTATATTTCAAAAATATTAGCTCATGATTATTTTTATCAGCAAGATTAAAAAGTCATCAAACATGCATCTGTTTTAAAAAGCGATACTATGTAAAAAACATTACAAGAAAAAAAGCACAATACCACGACTTCAAAAGTCTTGATATTATGCCTTTGATTTTGGAGAGTGCTATTGGTTTCTATTCAAATTAACTTTTGGACCACCCTCACCAGTAATTATGTTATTGTTACTTCATTAGTATCTCTAGTAACCAGTCACAGCATTATTTGACTTCAAAACCTTCTGCAACTGCGTCCGCAAAGTTTTCTTCAACGATACTTGCACAGTGGTCACAGATGGTTGCGTGGTAGCTACGTTCTGCTGTACTTGGATCGATACGACGGCAACGGTCACAAACTTCACCTGCAGCGCGTTCAACTGTGAAGGCTACATCTTCAAAGGCTACTGCACCTTCTGGAACTGGTCCTTCTGCGATGGTCAATTCTGAGACGATCAAGAGTTGAGCAACATTGCTATTTACTGCTGCGAGGAGCGTTTTCACCACTTCATTTGGATAAACAGTCAAGTGAGCTTCAAGTGATTTACCGATTACTTTTGCATTACGAGCTTCTTCCAAGGCTTTTTGAGCTTGTCCACGGAAGTCCATGAAGGCTGCCCAGGTATCCAAAATTTCTTCTTGGTTAGCAAATGTTTGAGCTTCTGGCAATTCTGACAATTGAACAAAGTCTTCGGCTTCAAACTCAAGATATGACCAGATTTCTTCCGCAGTGTGAGGAAGGATTGGTGTCAAGAGTTTGGTGATTTTTACAAGGATATCATAGAAGACGGTCTGCATTTGACGACGTTCAAGCGACTTAGCCCCTTCAATGTAAACAACATCTTTGGCGAAGTCAAGGTAGAAGGCAGATAGATCAACGTTGATAAAGTTCACTAGTGCTTTATAGATTGTCAAGAATTCAAAGTTTGCATAAGCATCACGAATGGTCTTAACAAGTTGGTTAAAGCGGATGGTCATGTACTTATCAACAGAACGAAGTTCTTCGTAAGCGACTGCATCCTCAGCTGGGTTAAAGTCAGAAGTATTAGCAATCAAGAAACGAAGGGTGTTACGGATCTTACGATAAGTTTCAGAGACTTGGCTCAAGATATCCATAGAGATACGAACGTCGTTGCTTGAGTCTACACTTGTTACCCAGAGACGCAAGATTTCCGCACCAAATTGTTTTTCAACATCGCTTGGAGCAATGGTATTTCCAAGAGATTTAGACATCTTCTCACCTTTACCATCAAGGGCAAAACCTTGTGATAAGATTTGTTTGTAAGGTGCTACGCCATGGTTAGCCACAGATGTGATAAGTGAAGAGTTGAACCAACCACGGTACTGGTCAGAACCTTCTAGGTACAGGTCTGCCGGATATTTAAGTTCTGGGCGATTAACCACGACACCATTCCATGATGAACCTGAGTCGAACCATACATCCATGATGTCTGTTTCTTTCTTGAACTCACCATTTGGTGAACCTGGATGTGTAAATCCTTCTGGCAAGAGGTCTTTAGCATCACGTTCCCACCAGATAATTGAACCATGTTCCTCAAAGAGTTGAGCTACATGTTCAATCGTTTCAGCTGTCATGATTGGTGTGCCGTCTTCTGCGTAGAAGATTGGAAGAGGAACTCCCCAAGCACGTTGACGAGAGATGACCCAGTCACCACGGTCACGAATCATATTGTAAAGACGGACTTTACCCCATTCTGAGTGGAATTTTACTTTTTCAATTTCGTCCAAGATTTCTTGACGGAATTTGGATACAGAGGCAAACCATTGTGGCACTGCACGCCAGATGATTGGTTTTTTCGTACGCCAGTCAAATGGGTATGAGTGAGAGATTTCTTCTTGAGCAAGAAGGAGGTTGCCTAGTTTCTCGATAACAGTTGGAACCACCTTGTCATAGAATTGACCTTCGAACTCAGCGCCAGCATTAGCCATCATAATTCCGCGTTCGTTAACTGTCACAGCAACTTCAAGACCATTAGCCACACCAACATTGTAGTCGTCCTCACCAAAACCAGGAGCTGTATGGACGATACCTGTACCAGAGTCAGTTGTAACGTGGTCACCAAGGATAACGAGTTCATCTACTGCAGTATCCCATGGGTGTTCTGTCACGATATGGTTCAATTCTTGACCACGATAAGTCGACAAAACTTGAACATCAGTCCAGCCAAATTTCTCAGACAAGCTGTTCAACAATTCAGCAGCAACCACAAACTTACGAGTTTCACCATCAGGTTGAACCAAAACGTAGTCAATATCCGCACCAACAGTCAAACCACGAGAAGCAGTGATGGTAAATGGAGTAGTTGTCCAGACAACGATATAAGTATCTGTATCTAGAACACCTTTGCCATCCTTGACCTTATTGGCATAGTAAAGTGATATTGAAACCAAGTCATGGTATTCAATCTCTGCTTCAGCAAGAGCTGACTCAGATGACCATGACCAGTAAACTGGCTTGGCACCACGGTAGATATAGCCCTTGTTAGCCATCTCGCCGAAGACACGAATTTGCGCTGCTTCATAGTCAGGGGTCAAAGTTACATATGGATTTTCCCAGTCACCAGAAACACCTAAACGTTTGAAGTCTTCGCGTTGTTTATCTACTTGAGAAAGAGCGTATTCACGGCAAAGTTTCAAGTATTCAACCAAATCCATCTCTTTGCGTTTAACACCTTGTTTTGCCAAAACTTGCTCGATTGGTAGTCCGTGTGTATCCCAACCTGGGATGTATGGTGCGTAGAATCCTGACATAGACTTAGAACGAACAATGATATCTTTTGAAATCTTGTTCATAGCATGACCAACGTGGATATTTCCGTTAGCGTATGGAGGGCCATCATGAAGAGTGAAATGAGGTTTTCCTTCATTTAATTCTTGACGACGTTGGTACAATTTTGCTTCTTCCCATTCTTTTTGCCAGACTGGCTCTTTGGTTGGAAGGCCTGCACGCATTGGGAAGTCAGTTTTCCCAAGATTTAAAGTTTCTTTGAGTTTCATAATATCTCCTTTATTATATAGACAAATTAAAAACCACGACTCGCTAAAAAGGACGAAAATCGTGGTACCACCTTTGTTCGGAAAAAGAACTAGTCTTTCTCCCTCTTTTCCCGTAACGTGGGGCAACGTCAAATCCTACTAACTTCAGACTTGATAACTTGAGAGGATAATCTTATCAACAGGGATTGTAGGACTTCCACCATCTCCTACTCGCTAAAAATATGTTTGATAAGATCTTGTTCTCAGATTTTATTTCTTATAAAAGATCAATAGATTCTGTCAAGGGTGCTGATTGAGAATCTTCTTCAGTTTGCCCTGGACCTGCATCAGTTGACTTGGTTGGAGCAGCTTCTTTCTGAGATTCTACTAGTTCTCGATTCGCAGCTTCGATTCGAGCTTGGAGCTCTGCTACTTCCTCAGGCGAAAACTGACGAGTCATATCAATTGGTTCTTCCTCATGGTAGGCAGACACATCTTCACCTAAAACTTCTGCAACAACTTCCTTGAAGGCTTCATCGCTAGTTTGTAGATAAGTAGCTGTTGGGCGCAAAATTTCTTCCCAGTCAGATGAATCTACGATAGCCAATTGACTTTCAATCGTAGATTTCAAACGTTGATGGAAGACGCGACTCTTGTTCTTCAATTCCTCTGTCTCTACTGCAACTTTCTTGGCATTGTCAGTTGCTTGACGCAAAATTTCATTGGCCTTGTACTTAGCTTCGTCGAGCAATCGATGTGCATCTTGCTCAGCCTGTTTGATGATGTTTTGAGAACGTTCGTTGGCCGCTTGCTTAACGCGTTCCGCAGTATCTTGAGCAATCAATACTGACTGACTCAAAGAATCTTTAATCTCATCAAAATAAGACAAACGTTCTTCTAGATTTTTAATATGTTGCTCTTTTTCGTGGTTGCTACGAACCAGTGTTTCATAGTCACGAACAACAATGTCTAGAAATTCATCAACCTCTTCTGGATTAAAACCTCTAAACTTAGTACTAAAGGTTTTATCCTTAATTTCTAATGACGTAATTGGCATATTTTTCCTCACTTACTTAATAAAAAACAGAATCATTCATTGTTTCTTGTTTTTGCTCATTTGTTACTTGTCTCTTAGGAAAATCGTTGGTAAAAGCCGACAGACTATCTTCTAATTTTTTGATATAGTCTTCAGATTCATCCTTGTACCGTATCAATTCCTCATAGTCCCAAAGAATCTTATCTAAAAATTCGTCAACTTGATCCTTATCATAGCCTCTGAATTTCGTTGAAAAAACCTTATCCCTAATTTCAAGGGGGGGTAACTGGCATATCTTTTCTCACTTACTTCGTAGGACTTGGACTGTTATTTTCTTCTTATCTCTTTTGGTTTGACCATTTTCTCTCAGAATACTAATCCTTCCAAAACGTCTGACACTTACTAAATCACCTATCTTGACTTGATAGTCAGATTTTTCAACCAGATGGTAATTTACCTGAACATATTTTTTGGCTAATAAATCACTGGTCTGTGATCGAGATAATTTCAAAACATTTGATAAGAAAGCATCCAAGCGCAGACTTGGAAGCAAAACTTCCTTCTCTTGATAATCATTTTCAGCCTCTAAAAAATCTTCAAAAGATCTGACTTCCAGTTTAACAGGTAGTTTGGCAATCTTTTGAATCCCGTCTTGAAAGAGAGGAGTGAATTTCTGGTCTACAATGATTTGCGCTCTATTTTCCGTTACCAATATATCACCAAAGAGCTTGCGATCAATACCCAGTCGATTAAGGACTGTTCCCAAAATCTTAGCGTGAGTCAATTGTTCAAATTTGCTAGAGTAGACAATCTCAAGCAATTCCATTTCAAAATCCGCTAAATTCGTCGGTATGAAATAATCTGGTGCAAGTAGCACACGACTATATTCTGTAGCTACAAAATCATTGCTAGAAAAAACTTGAATCCCATGATTATTTCCCAATGTCTTTAGGATAAAGACCTGATGGGGATTGATAAAGGGAGTTAAGATAGGAGCGTAGTGCTCTTCTACCTGCCTTAGCCACTCCAAGCCTTTATCAATAAAGGGAATATCCTCGACTGAGAAATGCTGATAGATGTCTTTTCTCATGCTAGTATATAAAGAAAACGAATGAGATAGTTTCCAACAAGATGAACCAAGATGACAGCCACCCATACTGAAAAGTCAAAACCTCCAAATCTTAGAGGCAGACGACTCAAGGGTTGAAGGATCGGTCTAGCTAAACTAGACAACAAGCGACCTACTGCTGTCTCATAGGCATTTGGAAGCCAGGATAAGAGAGCAAAAGCTACAAGTATCCAAGAATAGATATCTGTAGCATTTTGAATGAAGCGAATTAGAAATATCATTATTTCACTCGATTTCTCTTCATATCAAAGTCGAATTCTTCACTCTGAGTTCCCTCAGGCAAGCGAATATCTTCGATATTTACTACAACTCCTACTGGTGTCAAAAGGTACATAGTATTTGCAACTTTTCTCAATTCACCAGCCAATACGTGACGTGCCCCATCTAAATAGTCTAGACAACGACGCGCTTGTACTTCAGTCATATATTGGAAATCGATTAAAATACTTTCATTACCTGCCAGTAAATCAACGATATCTGTTGCATCTTCGTAGCGACGAGGATAACGAACATCAATGGTTACCTTTTCTGTACTACGATGGCTCTGCATCGCCAACTCTTGCTGACGAGCATGAAGGCGAGTAATATTTTTTTCTTTAGTATTCACTTGTGATGGTTGTGGTAGCTGTTGTGCTTGTGGAAGTTCTTCCTTGGGGGCAGACACTGATGTTAGCGTTTTTTCAGGCTTTAACTCAGCAACGTTTGGTGCCACCTCTTCTCCATCTTCAGTGAAATAATCTATAAACTTATCAAATTTATCTTTTAATGACATGGTTATTTCCTACTTAAAAAATGCTGTGCCGATTCGAACAAAAGTTGAACCAAATTGAATCGCTTCTTTAAAGTCTCGACTCATTCCCATACTGAGTTCTGTCATCGGCATATTGGGGAGATGTTTTTCTTGAATGGTTTTTTGCAATTCTTGCGTTTCTTTAAATATCTCTTGTAACTCTTGACTTGTAGCTTCAAATGGAGCCATGGTCATCAATCCAACGTACTCAATCTGATCTAATTCTGAGAGTTCTGGCAAAAGGGCTAAAAGTTCTTCTTTCGCAAAACCATGCTTGCTCTCTTCCTGGGAGATATTTACTTGCAAAAAGCACTTAATCTTGTGGTCCGCTCGTTTTTGAATTTCCTGAGCTAGCTTTAAGGAATCTAAAGCATGAAAATAATCCACATAAGAAATTACTTCCTTGACTTTACGTCTCTGTAAGGTTCCTATCAAATGCCAAGTAAGATTTTTATCACTCAAGGCATGATACTTGTCAAGAAATTTATCAACACGGTTCTCACCGATGTGTTGCACTCCTTGCGAAACCAAAGCAGAGGCTGTTTCAACATCTACATATTTGGTCACCGCAATCACAGAAACCGAATCGTTTTCACGACCGGCTTCCTGAACTGCATTCGATATCTGTTGAAAAACAAGGTTCGTATTTTCTTTTAAATTCATCTTCATTAACGATTTTTAAAGAATGGTGGAGTTTCCAACTCATCTTCATCTGTTGCGGCTGGAACCTCAAAACGTTCTACAGGAGAAACAACTGGATCTCCTTGGCGAACAATGGCATCACGTCTCAAGTCCCAGTCACCAAAGGCTGATGTCTTTGGAGCTTCTGGGCGACGATGACTTGGAGTTGGTAACTCTACTGTATCAGCCATATCAAAATTGCGATCATATGTATGTGTATGGCTAGTTCTAGCAGGTTCACGGTAGGCTGCTTGGCGTGGTTGAGCAGTTACAACTTTCTCAACTTTATCTTGACGTACTCCTGTCGCAACAACAGTCACGCGGATTTCGTCTTTCATAGTCTCATCAATAGATGTTCCAAGCCAGATGTTAACACCATGACCAGCTGCTTGGTTAACAATTTCTGATGCTTCCTCAGCTTCAATCAAAGTTAAGTCCAAACCACCAGTTACGTTAACAATCACATCCTCAGCACCATCGATAGTTGTTTCAAGAAGTGGTGAGTAGATAGCTTTACGAGCAGCTTCTACAACACGTTCTTCACCGCTACCGATACCAATGCCCATAAGGGCATTTCCTTTGTTAGCCATAACAGTCTTAACGTCTGCAAAGTCCAAGTTGATCAAACCAGGATTTGTGATCAAATCTGTAATCCCTTGTACACCTTGACGAAGAACGTTGTCTGCTTCACTCAATGCTTCAAGAAGTGGAGTTTTCTTGTCGACGATTTCTAGCAAGTTATTGTTTGAGATAATCAAGAGTGTATCAACATGCTCACGAAGTTCGTTGATCCCTTCGATAGCAAATTGTCCACGTTTGCTTCCTTCAAAGCCAAATGGACGAGTGACAACACCTACTGTCAAAGCTCCGAGGCTTTTTGCAATACGAGCGATAACTGGTGCAGCACCTGTACCAGAACCACCACCCATACCAGCAGTGATGAAGACCATGTCTGCACCGCTGATTGCTTCTGTCAGCACTTCTTCGCTTTCTTCTGCAGCTTTACGACCAACCTCAGGTTGTCCTCCTGCACCAAGTCCACGAGTCAATTTAGGGCCAAGCTGGATAACTGTCTCAGCTTTTGTACTGCTCAAAGCCTGTACATCTGTGTTGGCTGCGATAAACTCAACGCCAGAAACGCCTTCGTCAACCATACGGTTGATGGCATTTCCACCACCACCACCGACACCGATTACTTTAATTACTGCACCTTGTGCAGCTGCTGTATCAAATGAAAATGTCATATTTATATTCCTCTATTTTATTCGTCAAACATGCTTCCAATCAAGCTACGGAAACGATCCGTTAATTTACCCTTGCTCTTTTCTTCTGATTGAAGAGGAGCTACTGGTTCAACAGATTGAGTTGTTTCAGGCTCAGGAGTTGTCACTGTATTAAATACTGGGCGTGGAGAAACAGGTGAAACTGGTTGAGCTGAATTTCTAAAATCAATCGGTTGGTGGCGTAAACTCTGGTCGCCTCGAATTGCTCGTTGTGCCAAAACATTCACTTCAGTAAGACTACCAGCGAATTCTGACAAGCTGATGACATGAGCGAAAGCAGGGTTGCGAATCCCAACTTGATTTGGCACGAATAATTTAACACGTACTCCAAATACTTCTTGGGCCAATTCAACGACACCTGGAAGAAGGGCATTCCCACCAATTAAGACAATACCTCCTGGCAAGTCTAATAGGTGACGTCTTTCCAACTCTTGCTTAATTTGCTCAAAAATGTGCTTAAGTCTTGCTGAAATAATCTCAGCCAAGTATTCCTCAGTCACTTCAACTGGTTCAACCTCACCGATCACTTCAACTTGGAAGGTTTCTTTACTAGCTAACGGTGGATAAGCTTCCCCGTAGTTCAGTTTTAGACCTTCTGCAATTTTCTTAGAAGTCTTGAGAACTTTAGAAATGTCTTTTGTGACATAATCGCCACCCTCTTGGTTGACATTTGTGTATTGAAGTTCTTGGTTGCGAATAGTGGCAACAGTCGTTTGCCCACCACCCATATCAATAACAGTCGCACCAAACTCACGTTCACCTTCATTCAAGACAGAGTGAACCATTGCAAGAGGCGAAATAATCACGTTATCAACTTGAACTCCTACACGCTCAACAGTTTTACGAAGATTGTGGAGAATTGTACGTGGACCAGTATACAAGAGACCACGCATTTCCAAGCGCACTCCCATCATCCCACGAGGATCACGAATTCCTTGGAATCCATCTACGACAAATTCCTCTGGAATAAAGGTGATAACTTCACGGTCTGGAGTCATACTTTTAGTCAAGGCTGATTTGACAACATTTTCGACATCTTGATCAGTAATTTCCTTGGTGTCTGATGTCACTGGAATCATGCCTTGAGTTGGTTCAACTTGTAGCAAATTAGCTGGCAAACCAACGTTTACAGACTTAATTGAAATTCCTGCTTTTTCTTCTGCTTGAGAAATTGCAGACTTAATAGCAGTCGCTGCTGCTTCGATGTCAACGATAATCCCATCTTTGACACCTTTACTTTTGGCATTGCTCACGCCAATTACATTTACTTCACCATTTACAAGCTCTGCAACCAACACTTTAATAGAGCTAGTTCCGATATCTAAGCCTGTAAAAAAACCATTCCTAGTCATTACACTGCGTCCTCTCTATCTTCCAAGTTTCACACTTCTATTTTTAATAGCTATATGAAGGTATAGCTATTCACAGAATATTATAACACAAAAAATACATTCGTGCTCGGATTTTCTAACATTTAACCAAGCTTTTTCTTGAATTTTTATAATTATCCGACGATTGCAGAGGTGAGGAAACAAAAAAAGAAAGAGAATCTCTCTTCTCTCCCTTTGTGTAACCATTTTTGCCTCCAGTAAGCCTATTTTTTCACTTCTTGTTTATAAAATTCTTTCAAGGCATCTTGCCAAGTTGGAATGACAAATCCTGTAGCTTTGGCTTTAGCCAGACTCATCGTTGAGTTTAGTGGACGTTTCGCCTTAGCAGGGAATTGGCTTGAGTCCACTGGCTTGACTTCGACGTCTGTATCCTTCAAAATTTCAACTGCAAAGTCATACCACGTTGTATCTTCTGTCGCATCATTTGACAAATGATAATAACCAAATTCCTTGCGGTTTTCAGCTAGGAAAGTCATGAACTCGGCCAAGGTACGCGTCCAGGTTGGACGGCCATGTTGATCATTTACAACTGTCAAGGTCTTATGAGTTTTAGCTAGATTTTGCATGGTAAAAACGAAATTCTTGCCGTAATTTCCAAAAACCCAGGCAGTACGAATAATATAGTAGCTTGAAACGTATTTCTCTACAAGTTCCTCTCCCATGCGCTTAGTACGACCATATTCAGTTTGGGGATCTGGTTTGTCATCAACTTCCCACTCTTGTCCGACTGGTTTCTTACCGTCAAAGACATAATCGGTAGAAATGTAGACTAGAGTTGCACCATGCTTTTCGGATGCTTTTGCGACATTCTCTGTCCCCGTAACATTGATGGCAAAATCCAGTTCTTTTCCTTCGTCCTCTGCTGCATCAACAGCTGTGTAAGCCGCACAGTGGTATACTAAAGTCGGTTTCACCTCTTCAAAAACTTTCTCAACCATCTCTGCATTGGTAATATCCATCTCAGCCACATCAACAGCAACGTATTCTTCATTACGCTCATCTAACAAATAACGAAGTTCTGTTCCTAATTGGCCATTTGCTCCTGTAATTAAAATCATATTTCTTCCTTTCAACTGATTCACAATTCTTCGGTATAGCAATAGAGGTTGGGACAAAAAATCCCTACCTCACTTTTTATTAGCAATCAAACTTTGACGCGGTAGCTAATTGGACTTTTTGTTTGACTTTTAGACTTCAAAAACTCCTAATCATCTTCGCGAGGCTGGGATTAGGAAATCGAGATTTTGTCTATCGATTTCTGTCCCACCGCCTTTTATTTTTCAAGAACCTCTTGTGTTTTAGCGTAGTTGGCTTCAACAGCTTCTTTTTCTCCCTGCCACCAGTCTTGGTTATCTTTGTACCATTGAATGGTGTCTTTGAGACCCTGTTCAAAGTTAGTAAATTCTGGTTTCCAGCCCAACTCATCACGGAGCTTGCTTGCGTCAATCGCATAACGAAGGTCATGTCCTGCACGGTCAGTCACATGGTCATAAGCATCAGGAGCTTGTCCCATTTCCTTAAGGATTAGTGCCAACACTTCCTTGTTGTTCTTCTCGCCATCAGCCCCAATCAAGTAGGTTTCACCAATTTGACCTTTTGTCAAGATTGTCCATACACCTGAAGAATGGTCATTGGTGTGAATCCAGTCACGAACGTTCTTACCTTCACCATACAGTTTTGGCTTTATGCCACTTAGGATGTTGGTAATCTGACGTGGGATAAATTTTTCAATGTGTTGATAAGGACCGTAGTTGTTTGAACAGTTAGAAATCGTTGCCTTGACTCCAAAAGAACGTACCCAGGCTTTGACAATCAAGTCCGAAGCTGCCTTAGTTGATGAGTAAGGAGAGCTTGGATTGTATTTGGTTTCAGCAGTAAATTTCTCACCTGGACCTTCACCATGACCTGGCAAATCCTCACGTAGAGGAAGATCACCATAAACTTCGTCTGTAGACACATGGTGGAAACGAATATCATATTTGCGAGCCGCTTCCAAAAGAGTATAGGTTCCGATGAAGTTGGTATGGATAAATGGCGATGGATCATTGAGTGAATTGTCATTATGACTTTCCGCCGCATAGTGAACGATAGCATCGGCTTGAGCTGCCAACTTGTCTACCAACTCTGCATCAGCAATGTCACCAACAACTAACTCAACACGATCACCTAAAATTTCCTCAATATTAGCGCGGTTTCCAGCATAAGTCAACTTATCCAAGACTGTCACGTGAACATCTGGAAAATTCTTGTAAACATAATGGACAAAGTTGGAACCGATAAAACCAGCTCCTCCTGTCACGATAATTTTTTTGTATTCAGTCATATTCTTTCCTTTTTACAAATCTTCTTTTTTCAAAGGTTTTACATCCTTAAGTAGTGGATGATTTTTATCAGCTTCTGAAACCTCTGCTTCTGCAAGATTTTCCCATTCGATGCCAAGGCTCGGATCAGCGTAGTTCACAAAGGCATACTTAGGTTTGAGCTCGAGAGCCCAGTAATCATTGACCAGATAACTATAAGAAACTGTATCTGATAGAACTTGAAAGCCATTGGCCACGCCTCGAGGAACAAAAATTCCCTTGCTAGCATCAATAACCGTCTGATAAGTATTACCAAAGGTTTCGCCCTCGCGTAGATCAACCCAAGAGCCCAGAACTTTCCCACCATCTGCTACAGAGATGTACTTATCCCAAGGCTCTGCGTGGAGACCACGGAGGACATTTTTGCGTGAGAAAGATACATTGTTTTGCAATTTTCCTTCTGCAAAGAATGACTCTGGAAATCCAAGTGGAAGCATTTTTTCCTTTTGGAAATTTTCTTTAAACCATCCACGATTATCACCATGAACGGGGATATCAAACTCCAACATACCTGGAATTGCATCAACCTTGCGTGCCGCAAGCGTCTTACCGAAAAAATTATCTGTCATCTATGCTTCTCCAATCAAACGGAGCAGATACTGTCCGTATTCATTTTTCTTAAGCGGTTGGGCTAAGGCCAAGACATCTTCTCGACTGATATAGCCCATGCGGTAAGCAATTTCTTCCAGGTTTGCTACCTGAACATTTTGCATCCGTTGCACTGTTTCGATGTACTGTGAAGCCTCTAGTAGACTTTCATGAGTGCCAGTATCTAACCAAGCAAAGCCACGTCCCATAACCTCAACGGACAAATCTCCACGATCTAGGTAAGCCTTGTTTACATCTGTAATTTCCAACTCACCACGAGGACTTGGTTTAATACTTTTGGCAATCTCCACTACATCATTATCATAGAAATAGAGTCCTGTAACTGCATAGTTTGAACGAGGGTGTTCTGGCTTTTCTTCGATAGAAATAGCATTCATATCCTTGTCAAACTCAACCACACCAAAGCGCTCTGGATCCTTAACATGGTAGCCAAACACAGTTGCTCCCGAATCCTTACCTGCTGCCTTTTGTAACATCTTAGAAAGGCCAGGCCCGTGATAGATATTGTCGCCTAAGATTAGAGCAACGCTGTCATCGCCAATAAACTTTTCACCAATGATAAAGGCTTGTGCCAAACCATCTGGACTTGGTTGCTCTGCGTAAGAAAGTTTAATCCCAAACTCAGATCCATCTTGAAGTAAATCTTTAAAACGAGGCAAATCTTGTGGAGTTGAAATAATCAAAATATCTCTTATCCCAGCCAACATCAATGTTGAAAGTGGATAGTAAATCATCGGTTTATCATAAACCGGCATCAGTTGTTTTGATGCAGCTCGAGTCAAAGGATATAAACGTGTCCCCGAGCCACCCGCGAGAATAATACCTTTCATAATAGGGTACCTTTCTTTGTTGTTGAACAATCATTATATTGTTAAAAATGTATGTCTTAGTAACCAAACTCATCCGTTACTACACTAAGTGCACGTTCAATAACAACATGCATGTCGTAGTATTTATAGTCTGCTAGGCGTCCACAGAAGATAACCTTATCATTTTTGGCTGCTTCTTCTTGGTACTTAGCAAACATAGCGTTGTTCTTTTCATCGTTGATTGGGTAATATGGTTCATCTCCACGTTTCCAATCAGCAGGGTACTCACGAGTGATAACCGTCTTCGGTTGAGTACCATACTCGAAATGCTTGTGTTCGATGATACGAGTATAAGGAATCTCACGTTCTGTATAGTTGATCACAGCATTCCCTTGATAATTTTCTTCATCCAAGACTTCATGTTCAAAACGAAGACTGCGATACTCCAACTCACCATGCTTGTAATCAAAGTACTGGTCAATCATTCCTGTAAAGACAACTTTATCAGCTGATGCTTCAAGCTCTTCACGATTAGCAAAGAAATCAACCCCAAGTTCTACTTCCACATCACCAAGCATGTTTTCAATGATGACGTTGTATCCACCGATTGGAATTCCTTGGTAACGGTCATTAAAGTAGTTATTATCAAAGGTCAAACGCACTGGGAGGCGCTTGATGATAAACGGAGGAAGGTCTGTTGCAGAACGTCCCCATTGCTTTTCTGTATAGCCCTTGATCAATTTTTCATAGATATCCGGACCAATCAACTTGATCGCTTGTTCTTCCAGGTTTTTAGGTTCAACATCCTTCATGTCAGCCGTTTGTTGCGCAATTTTATCTTTGACTTCTTGTGGAGTTTTTGTCCCCCACATAGCGTAGAAGGTGTTCATGTTGAAAGGAAGATTGTAGAGGCTGCCCTTGTAGTTAGCCACTGGTGAGTTGATATAGTTATTGAATTCAGCGAACTGGTTGACATAGTCCCAAACCTTTTTGTTTGAGGTATGGAAAATGTGGGCACCATACTTGTGGACATTGATGTCTTCAACATTTTCACAGTAGATATTTCCACCGATGTGATCACGCTTGTCAATCACTTTTACTTTTTTTCCACATTTTGTAGCTTCATGTGCAAAGATTGCCCCTGACAAACCTGCACCAACGATAAGATAATCGTACATTTTTTCTCCTTTTTATAATTTAATGATTCGATTAAGATAAGGAACTTTTATTAACATTCGAATAACAATAAAGCTTACACACAATGTAAATATAGAAAATAGTAAGTATGACCCTACAAAACTAAAACCAAATAGTTTTTCCCACATCTTCATAACATAAGTGTGTACTATGAAAACCCCCATAGTTTGATTAGAAAGAGAAACAATCCATTTACTCTTATCTCCATTCAAATCAAGTGTGAATACCGTCAAAAAGATGCCTAAAGTTACAATCTTTACAAATAAAATATCATAATAATATTCGGCAAAAAGATTATGATAAATAGTTTTTGCTAAGAAGAATAATATTACTGGCGAAATCAATAACAAAAGTACTGCAACTACTTTCATCCATCTCTTAAAACCATTTTTTATAATATCTTTATCAAATTGAGCTACCAAACCTCCTAAAATGTAGTAGAAAAACCACGTCCATAACCTAAAAGTTTGTATAACATATGACTGTAATGGCATTTGAAGTACGACATTTGCTAACTCAAATATCAAACCAATAGAGATCAATAAAGATAAAATGTATAGATAGCTTCTTTTTGAATTTAGAAATTTTTTTAAAATCGGTAAACATAAATAGATAAGTATTAGTGCACCAAAAAACCAAAACTGAAAAAAATAACCTTTTTGTAGCAAAGATCCTACAATTTTTTTTATTGGATTAGTTGTGAAATCTCGCTTAAAAAACCATACGATAAATGTCCATGATGACACTGTTATTAGAATCCATTTTACTTTCTGGAGTATGTAGGGATAAGTTATCTCTCTCTTTCCTAACAATAAATAACCATTGACCATAAAAAATAGGGGAATAGAGTAGGTACCTAAATAATATAAATATGCCAAAAAATTCCATGAGCCTGTCTCTTTAAATCCGCCCATTGTTGTATGAAGTAAAACAACTCCAACACAGGCAAGCACTTTTATTAAATCTAGGTTGATATTTCTAATTTTTCTCATTCTAGTTTTTCCTAATAAGTTGTTTTAGTTCTTTAACATTTATCACTTTCAGAGATAAAATTGCAAAAAGATAGATGATTCCACCAAGAACTGCGAATATTATAACATTTAAGGTTGGTGGAAAATGTATAACTGTTTTTGAACCTAACAAAATGCCATACATGATAGCTGATGCAAGTACAATTTTCGTCATAGATCCGATGATTGCAACTTCCTTTAGATATCTGCGGGTAAAGTATAATTGAATTGCCCACACTAGTGCTTCTGTTAAAACAGAGACAATAGCCGCTCCTATATATCCAAGTTTAGGAAGAAAAATAAGATTTAATCCAACACTAATAATCGCTGGTACTGTTGTTGAAATCATAAATTCTTTATTTCGGTTATGAGGTATCAGTATCTGAATTCCCATTATATTAGTCCAACCGATGAAGAACATACGGAAGATCATGATGGCAATTGCATAACGTGCATCTTGAAAATCTTGTCCAAGGAAAAATTGAACAAAGTCATCATTCACAATTAACATCCCAGCCATAATCGGGAAAATGACCAAATTGTAAATCAAAAAGGACATCTCATGCATCTTATTAACTGCTCTTTTATCACCTGAAGCTAGAAGTCCAGCGACACGCGGTAGCATAACGCTTCCTAACGAAGTTACCAAAGTTAGCAATATATTTACCAACTTTAAAGCCTGATCATAGATTCCAACATCTTTAGTAGAAGCTAAAGCACCAAGCATCGTTCTATCCAATGTAACGTATAAGGAAATCGCAATCTGGGGGAGAAACAGCATTATAATGGGTTTCAAGTGGCATTTGGCATATTCTATATCAAAGTGTGGCCTTCCAATAAATTCTCGAGCAGGAATCCACATACTTAACTGACCTAACAATTCAAATATTGTTAATAGAAAAACATAAAGATAAATATCATTCTCTGATTTTACAAATAGGAAGATAGAAGTAACTCCAACTAACTTTACCGTGATATTTCTTACTGTTATTTTTCTAAAATCTTCTAATCCTTGAAAGAGCCATGAAATATCTAAGCCTTTGGAAACTAAACTAAGTCCCAAAATATAGGCTACTGGATTCTGCATAAAAGGCAGGCATAGACAAAAAATACAGTATAAAGAGATTGAAAGAATTGTAGCACTAAATTGTAAGGAGTATATCCCCCAAAAGTTCTTACTAATCTCATTACGATTCCCTGAAATTACTTTGGTACCATAGTTAGCAACTCCTAACGTAGCTAACAAGATAAAGTATGTTACTATAGAACTATAATAGCCGTAATCACCTAGCTCTTGAGAATTAAAGATTCTAGTTATATAGGGTGTAGTAATTATTGGGAGAATAACTACTAAGATCTGATAAGATAAGTTATAAAAATAATTTTTTAAAATTTTCATTCTTTTAAATTAGTCTTTCTAGTAGCATTTTTGAACAACCTATCTCAATAAATAAACTGTTACTTATTAAACAACTTCTTATTAATTTTTTGCAAAAGACTAGATTCTTCTGTAGAAAAAACTGGAAATTCTTTTACTTTGAGTTGTTTCTTATGTATCCATACATTGATTAAACGCTCAGCTACAAAACCAACCATACGAGTATTGTAACTATCATATCTAGTATAATCAATCTTTTTATCTAATTCAAAAAGAATCGGAAACAGCCAACTACAATATTCTTCCATCAACTCTCTAGACATTATAAACATATTGTAACAGTATCCTGTTTTTTCCTTCGCAAACCAGTCAAATGATTCAAGATAGTCTTTATTACTTTCTGAAATAATATGTCTACACATTTCCCAAACTTCATGGTCGTGGTTCTTGTAAAAAAAGTCTTGAGCGGTATAACCATTATACTCATTCATACCCTTTGATGGTAGTATGACATCATAATCCTTCAGTTGTCTTAGAATATCATTCTTTGTTAAAATAGAACTTTGTTTGAAAAAACGTTTGTTTTTCCCAAAATAACGTCTATAGTGACATAAACCAACAATATCATCTTTAGAATTTTTCCAAATCCAATATAAGCCTGTTAATTCACAAAATGTAAAATTTCTATCAGAAATATTATCATCTCCCTGGTTATCTCTTAAATAAGTCTTTTCTCCGACATTCTTATTTGCCCCAACTAATATAGGAAAATACAGGTTTTCGTCTTGAACTTGATTATAAGATTTATGGGTTGCAACATACAGCTTCACTTCTATTATACTCCTTTAATGTAAAACCTTAATTTTCTATAAAAACATTTCATTTTCAATAGAATAGGATTGCTTGGCCAAACTCCAAAAAATGTGTAGATTACTGAATAATTTTTAGAGTATCTTTGCACTAACCATTGTATGGCATCAAAATAATTAAGATTTAAAGATTTCCCATCAGACACATGCCATAATTCACTTGGGAATACTAATACTGGTAAATCAAGCAATTTCATTTGTAATGCAAAGTCTGTTCCATATAAATGCCAAGTCGGACCGATTACACTAAATTGATTCTTACTAAAAACTTTGTTCGGAACAATAATTAAACATTCATCAATTACATCAACTTCAACAGGGGTACTAATAGATTTATTAGCCGCCTTTGTTTTCTGTTCCCCATGAAAGATATTTGAAAAAGTAGCAACTTTTCCCTCAATATTCTTCACCCCTGCGACTCCAGCTACGCCAAATGAAAATTTTTTACAATAAGATTCTAGTTCTGCTAATTCAAAATCGTCTTGAAAGCTAATATCATGATGAATAAAAAATAGATAATCACCTTTTGCCTGTTTACCTCCATAATTCAGGGCTTCAGCAGCAGAATTGAATTTGTATTTTTTTGAATCCACTATAATAAGTTCATATTCAACATTTTTCTGTCTAGATAAAGATGCTTTAAGAATTGTATTTAGCTTATCATGATCATTTGACACACATATAAGTGATATCATCTCCAATTCCCTTTCTTTCATCTGAAAACGTTCTTGCTATTAAAAACAAAAACGGATTAAACCACAATAAAAATAATTGCGGATCAATACATGCTCTTACTGACCAAAAAAGCAACACCATTAACAAGGTCTTATCTCGACTATTTATAACTTTTTTCATTATAATCGAATAGCTTATCACCGTAAGAAAAAAGATTACTATCCCATAACTGATAAGTATGTTAATATACGACGAATCTACATAAAAATAAGAATTTAATGAACTGTCCCATTGAATATGAGTTCCAAACAATCTGGGAGGATATATTCTTAAACCTTCTTGACCAAATCTTAATCTTTGACTTGAGAAATTATTTATTAAAGACAATAAACTATTTCTACTATCGAATTTCACTGTTAGCCAATAAGTTATAAATGCCATAATTGGATAGATAAGAGTAAGTAAATATTTTAAAAATTTGAAATTTATATTGATTGATACAATTTTTCTTAAAAATATAATCAAAAGAAGTGCAAATGCCATAATAAAAGTCAAACGAGTATCTGTGTACTTATAAATTACTATATTTAGAAGTACACAGACCAACAGTTCTTTTATTGTCCAATATTTTTCGCCTTTTAAATACACATACTCCAGTAATATACTAAGAAAATAGTTCGGGGTAAATGATGTATAGCTAAAACCTAGCCCATACCGTGAACGGATTACTCCTCCAGAATAAGTTGAAGTGAGTTCGTTTGGAATAATACCTAGTATAGAACTTCCCACAACAAATCCTACAACTGCAATCTGGCAGATCATTGTATTTCTTACTAAATTACGAAAATGAATATCTCTCGATGAATATACAAGAGTTAAAGTATATGCCACAAAAGATGCATTACCATTATCATGACTTACAATAAAACCGATAAGGAGTATTATTGGGATAATGATTAGAGATTTTACCCTTGATTTACCTGTAATAAATTTAAGTAATAGAAAGAATAACCCCACGTATTCCCAAGTTCTTATTATTCCATAAGGATGTATGAGATCTTTATAGAAGGTAGAAGTAAACAACCATGCAATTAGCCAAGGATAAAAAGCTAATCCAAAAAGAAATTCATTCAATTTTACATCAGTTTTAACTCTTGACAGATTCACTTCGACTAACTCCTTTAATTTCATTAATAATCTTTAACATTTCTAGCATTACTCCTTCATATATAACACTATAAAATCAGTGACATATGACCTGAACGACCAATATAACTTACGATATTTAAATAATTTAAAAAACATAAGTAAATTCTTTTTCTCGTACAATTCTTTCCGATATGAACCCCATAGAATATAGTCGTTCAAAATACTAATTTGTTCATTTGAAAGTGATAGATCATATTGTTCATAAAAATCACCTAATCTCTGAAGTAAATCATCATAATAAACAACTTGCTCTTTCCTTTTTTGAAAACTTCTTTCCTTGCTTCCAGTCGCATTATTATCATGTCTCCTAAAATCAATAGTAGAATAGGAATAAATATAAAGACCGTTTAGAAGCGAAGCTAGCCTCCACAATAAGGCGTCATGTGCATCTTCATTACTTCGAGTTCTTAAAAAATATGGAATAATTTTTTTATTCACTGCATATACACAACCCGGCCTTCTAATATGGAAAAAACTATCTAAAAAATTTGGTTGATAAACTATCTGACTATTATCCAAGTCACTTTTATCCAATTTAATCTGCACACCCTCGCCAAGATAGAATGGTGTGTAATTCGAAGCCAACAACAAAATTTTCTCATTATTTTCCATAATTTCAGACATTTTTTGGACTTTATCCAAATGCCATATATCATCTTGATCACATAGAAAAATAATATCTCCTGTTGCATCTTCTAACAGACGCGCAAAATTAGTCTTCCATCCTTGATTTTCTTTATTTTTTCTAATTAACCAATTATCTAACTCATATTTAGCAATATAATCTTCAATTATTTGAACAGTATCATCTGTAGATGCATCATCACTGATTAAAACTTCCTCAGCAAGTCGTGTTTGATTCCTTAGAGTATCTAGCTGTTCAGTAATATATTCAGAACCATTAAAGGTTGATAGTACAATTGATATCTTCATCCTGCTATTACTCCTCAACCAATTTTATATACATATTCTCTAATTTTTTAGCCTCAATTCTGATATCATAGTTTGATTTTTGAGTCAAATCAATATTTTGTATAGATTTTTCAATTCTATTAATGTATGAAAAGTCTTCAATAGCCTTTACCCAAGCATTTACGTTGTCAATTGGTAATTGCTGAATACTGTCTGTAAAAACGCACTCATCAGAAATTGTTGTTGAAAGAAATGATTGGACTCCATTAATTTGCCACTCAATAGCAACTAGAGGTAAACCCTCGTATAAACTTGGTAGTAACATTATATCCATAGCGGAAACAAAGGATTGCATATCTGAATACCTATTCAAAAAAACAATAGAATCTTCCAATTTTCGTTCTTTTACATCATTTTTAATATCAGCTAATTTTTCTCCTTCACCGACCAAAAATAATTTAACATTTTTATTTTTAGATTTAAGTTCATCCATTAAATTCAGGAGAAAGAGATGATTCTTTTGAATGTTAAATCTACCAACATGTCCCAATGCAAGCATATTTTCCTTTAAGGAATACATTTCTCGAAATATTTGGCGATCATTGGGATTAAAACGATATTTTTCTACATCTCTAGCATTATGTATTACTTTAAACTGCTTGTTTTTAAAAAGCCATTCTCCGGCTTTTACACCACACGCCCAAGATTGAGTATATAACGTGTTAAAAAAAGGGCGTAGTATTCTATCTAATAAAATATGATTGCATGTTGTATTATGACTATGTGCTATTCTTACAGGAACTCCCATGATTTTTGCTATAGATAATTCAACTGACATAAGAGCACTACTTCCGTGAACATGTACAATATCATATTTTTCTGTTTTTAAGAGTTTAAGGAAATTTTTCATATATGCCAATATTGAAGATTTTTTTCTTTCAATTTCTACAACTTGAACACCTAATGCTTTAAATTTTATTTTATCTTCTAACAACGGTTTGTTAGTAGCTAGAATTGTAACTTCAATTTCATTCAAATTCATGTACTCGAGGTACGAATATATAAATGTTCCAATCCCATCAGAAAACAAACCTCCTGTTGGAATATGCAAAATTTTCATTAAGCGTCTCCTTCTATACTCTTTGTCATTATTATTCAACTAATTCTGCAATTAAACTTGAAAACTGTTTTACAAAGCGTTCGTTATTAGATTTAGTTGTAGTACTTCTAGAAGGTATCAAATGTTTTCTGATCTCTTTAATATCTTCTATAACCACCAAATCATATCCTTCTTGAACAATTCTCTTACAAAAATCTAGTTGGTGGTCATTCACATGTTCTCCAAATTTTTTTCTTCTTGGGACGACCACTGGTTTTTTACCATTCGCAATAACATTCATAAATGTAGCGGGACCACCATGCGTAATGATTGTATCTGATTTTTTCATGAGACTATTCATCTCATCATATGACAGGAATTGTTTCCATTCACAGAATTGAGGATGGTAATCGGAAAAACCAACTTGGATAAAAACATCCGACGTAATAATTTCTTCTTCTTTCAGTTTATCAATCTCTTCTATTAGTCTATTAAATTGTTGTTCATGTGTGCCAACAGTTACAAAAATCATTAGAAGATTCCTCCTAAATTGATTGCCTTAGGATAAACTTTTTTCATTTCTTCCCATTGAACAATAAATCTATCCGTAACAGGATATACTATTTTGCCAGTCATTGTCGGACCATCTACACGATCAAACACTTCTATATAAACCGTTTTAGCACCAAATATTTTTCCCAAATAAAAGAACGGTATTGCAACCGCTGCCCCAGATGAAATGATAACATCTGGTCTTTCTTTATACAGTATCCTTACAGCAAGAAAAGTATTTTTAATCAGATTTTTGATGTTTCGATTGGTCGGAAAATAACAATAGTAACATTTTTCATTTGATAAAATGCTTCGAGCATCTTCCTTATCAAAAGTAACCCATAATCTATTTTTATCTTGCCAAAATGGTTTCAGTAGATAGAGATGATTTAAATGTCCACCACTAGAACCTACTAGACAAATTTTTATCTCTTTTTTACTCAAAGTTTTGAATTCTCCTATTTTTCTGCATATGGGCCGAAATCTATTTTAATTCGTTTGTGATGATTCCGTTGATTTTCTGGAGGGAGTTGCATATAATCACCGTACATATGCCTTAAGTATGCTTCATAATTCTTCATTCCCCATAATTTTATATTATCAAAGGAATACTTTTCAACTTCATCTAGCCAGGCTTTCGGAAAAGACTCTTTCTTTAGTCCATAACTCCCATCACTAACAACTACAGTATCAGCAACTTTATTCTGCCCTAGTAAGATACATTTATGTTTCATTTTTTTCAAAAAAGATATTGAAAAAGCACTTGAAGCAATTTTTACCAGCTTAAACGTTAATCGTTTTTTTCTATCATTGTCTCCATATCCACATTTTATCCATAACAAATTGCGGAATAGCCAAAATCCTTTAAGTTGAACAAAACGTTGAAAAGACTTAGGACATATATCATCAATTGGAAAAATGTCAATATAAATTCCGCTATGAACATTTGCATCTAGAGAAAACTCTTCAGAAACATGTGTATTATTAAGACGTAGTTTCACAAAATTAAATGGGTAATTTAAATCTGTTTGATCAGTCTGCAAAAAATATTTTTCACTATCTAAATCTGAAGAACATAATTCCTTAAATTTTTCGAAATCCTTTCTTGGCATACCAAAATCCATATCATCATCCCATGGTATGAATCCATTATGACGTATAGCGCCTAAGAAAGTCCCTGCTAACATCACAATTTTTAATTTATGTTTTTCACATATTCTTAACACTTCTAAAGCCAACAAGAGTTCTAAATTGTGTAACTGTTCTAATTCCTCTGTCATATATTTATTCCAAGCCCTTGTTTTTAATATTCTTTCGTCGCCAATGAATTCTTAATTTCAGTTGTGCTAATTTCAGGAGTCCGTGGCAAGTAAACCACTTCAACTCCTTCCTTCTCCAAAAAGTCAAATTTCCCCTTCCAATCATCTCCCATGACAAAAGTGTCTATGTGATATTCATGGACATCTGTAACTTTTTGTTCCCAAGACTCTTCAGGTATTACTAAGTCAACATATCTGATCGCTTCTACAAGGGTTTTTCTTTGTTCGTAAGTGAAATAACATTTTTTTTGTTTTTCATTCCAATTAAATTCATCGGAAGAAATCACCACCACCAAATAATCTCCTAAAGCTTTAGCTCTTTTTAGAAGGTTAATATGACCATAGTGCAACAAATCAAACGTTCCATAAGTTATTACTTTTTTCATTTCCTACTTCGCTCCATCTCTCATCAACACAACTTTTACAGTTTTTAACAATATTTCGAAATCTTTCCAGATGGTCCAACCATCGATATAAGCCACATCAAGCTTTACAACATCATCGAAGTTTGTGATTGCACTGCGACCACTAATTTGCCACAAGCCTGTAATTCCAGGTTTGAAGCTTAGACGACGTTTTTGCTCAGGTGTGTACTTTTCGTACTCATCTACCGTTGGCGGGCGAGTGCCGACTAGACTCATATCCCCAATCAACACATTCCAAAATTGTGGCAATTCATCCAAGCTAGTTTTTCGGATAAACTGTCCAATCTTTGTCACTCGAGGATCGTTATCGATCTTAAACATACCACCTTGCATCGTATTTTGATCCATCAACTGTTCCTTGATCGCTTCTGCATCGACTCGCATCGAGCGGAATTTATAAAAGGTAAAGTGACGACCATTTTTTCCGACACGAGTTTGTGAAAAGATTGCAGGCCCACCATCTTTTCGAATCATGGGAACTAAAAATAGGCTAGCAATCCCACAAAGGATCAATCCAACAATGGCCCCACAAATGTCGAGGATGCGTTTGGCAATCACATGGCTCGACTTGTAAAAATTTGTAGAAAATGTCACTACGTTCAAGCCCGCCATCTCATGGATTTGTTTGTCGCGACCTAAGTTTTTATCAAAAGCGTTAAGGTTGACTGTTACATCAATACCCATTGTTTCAAACTGAGAAATAATGGCTCCAATGTCGTAGTCCTCACTAGGAAGATTGACAAAGACCTCATCAACTACTTCATGCGTAGCATAGGATAGTAGCTGTTCTCTCGGCACAACGACCACCTTGTCATGAGAAAAGTCAGGTTTGTCTAAGACACATACAGCAGCCAGCTTCCCTTGGACATCATTTGCAGTCAATAAACGATCCAGCACTTTTTCAGTACGAGATGTCGCTGTAATCAATAGAATCTTGCTACTACCTTTCAAGTTGTGGTTAAAGTGTACCCAGTAACGTTTGACAACAAAACTGAGTAAATAGTTTAAAACTCCATACAAGGAAAGTAAGTAAATCATTCCTCGTCTAGAAATCACGAATTTTTCCTTTAAGAAGAAACTTGAAAAACTAATCAACAAGGCATAAAAGATAATGTATTTAATTGTCTCTACTAATTCAACTGACTGATTTCGTTTGAAAAAATCCTTACCGTAGCCACTGATGTAGAAGGCCGCAAAATGAAGGAAAAATAGAACGAATACTGTATTTAAACCAATTTTAGTTTCTGTAATTGCAATCAGTATATATGCTAATAAGCTAACAAGTATACTCTGTAAACATGCCAGAGTTATATTATAGAAACCCCTTCCCTCCATACTGAACTCCCTATTTTATTTTTATCTCTTCCCGTAAGAACCATAAGAGCCATATTTTTCGCGTTGAACATCAAATTTATTCAGTATTACTCCCAAAAATGGTGTTCCTGTTTGTTCTAACTGACTCTTGGCTTTTTGAACTTCTCTTCGTCTTGCTGCACCAGCCTCTGTGACTAAAATCGATGCATCACATTTTTGCACAATAATCGCGGCATCAATCACAACTCCGATTGGCGCAGTATCTACGATGATGTAATCAAAATATTTGCGCAAGGTTTCAATCATTCTTTCAAAATTGGCACTTTGCAAAAGAGCGGTTGGGTTTGGAGAAACTGCTCCTGATTGGATAACAAATAAATTCTCAACATTTGTCTCGCAGAGTCCATGCGATAAATCCTGCGTTCCAGCCAAATAATCTGTCAAGCCAGTGATTCTTTCTCTTGACTTGAACACTCCAGACATGACTGAGTTTCTGATATCAGCGTCAATCAAGAGTGTCTTGTAACCTGCACGCGCAAAAGCCCAAGCAATATTGGTAGAAGTTGTTGATTTACCTTCACCAGGATTGACAGATGAAACTGCGATGACCTTTAAATTGTTTCCACTAAGCTGTATATTTGTGCGTAACGCATTGTAATATTCTTCTGCTTTTTTTACAGAATCAATTCTTTGTTGTGCTAATTCTAACTTTGCCATATGTTCTCCCTTACTTTAATTTATCCAAATCTGGAATGACTCCAAGAAGTGAGATTTTCATTACATCTTCAATGTCTTCTGGACGTTTGACACGATCATCGAGCAACTCAACTAGTAGAACGAGGACAATTACGACTCCTGCCCCTGCTCCAACCCCCATCAAGGTATTGCGACGAATATTTGGTGAGGATGGCCCAGTAGCTGGACGGGCTTCCTCCAAGGTAGTTACGTCAGAAACACGGGTTACAGAAATAATCTTTTGAGCCGCAACTTCTCTTAGAGCATTGGCGATACGGCTTGCTTCTTCTGGTTTAGTGTCAGTGACAGAAATAGATACGATACGTGTGTCTGCAGGGACGGTCACCTGAACCTTTTTAGCCAATGTTTTGGCATTAATCGTTAAGCTAAGATCTGATACGACTTTTTCCAAGACATCTTGGGAAAGGATAATCTCACGATAGTCCTTAACCAAATAGGCTCCCGCTTGTAAATCTTGATTTGTCAACCCAGGTTTATCTCCTTGAGGACGGTTGATAACATAGATACGAGTCGTACTTCTATACTCAGGCTTCACCACGAAACTACTATAAGCGAAGGAAGCAGTTCCTGCTAAGATAGCCACAAGAAGAACGAGCAGTTTCTTTTTCCACAGTCCTTTTAACAACTGAATTACATTAATTTCGATAATATCTTGTTCTTTCATTATAACTCCTAAATAATTTGATCTTTAATGATTTTTTCGGGATTTAGTATAAAGAGTTCTCTGGCTTTATCCAATCCATACTTTTTACTTACGATTTCGTAGGCTTCTTTCATATAAGGTGGACGACTATACAGATTATGCATATCACTAGCAACTATATGAACCAAGTCTCGCTCCAAGAAATAGCGAGCACGTTTTTTCATGAATTTATAGGTATCTCCAAAAAGTTTTGGTTTAAGGATACTTGAACTATTAACTTGTGTATAGCAACCCATATTAATGAGCTCTTTAACCCTTTTTTCGTTGTTTTCCAAAGCATCGTAACGCTCTATATGAGCTATTACTGGAGTTATTCCTAGCATGAGCACATTGGTTAATGCATTATGGATTTCACGATAAGGGGTATTCATACTGAATTCGATCAAGGCATAGCGTGTGCCGTTTAATTGTGGAATCTGCTGATTTTCTAGTTTCTTCAAGGCGTCACTAGTGTAATAGATTTCCGCTCCATACAAAATCCTTAAGTCAGGGGCAATCTCCTTAGCTAGTTCCTTGACAACTTTAAAATTCCTTGTAATATCCTCCTCCGGAGTTTCGAACATCCCCTTTCGACGGTGTGATGTCGAAACGATGGTGCGAACTCCTTGAGCGTAGGCTTCTTCAAGAAGGGCTTTGCTTTCTGCCCAATCTTGAGGCCCGTCGTCTACATCAAAAACTATGTGCGAATGGATATCAATCATCTTATCTACCTTCCATGATATCTTTGATCTCTGTTTTTAAAGTTTCCAAACTATTAGTATCCACTTCTAACATATACAGACTGCTATCCGGCATGGCATAGGAAGGGAGATCCATACGACCAGTCCCTTTTAAATCTCGAGTAATGACAGTATATTTACCGCCACTTTCCAGTTGTGCATTTACCAAGCTTACCATTGTTTCAGGTGGCATATTTGTTTGCACTGAATCTTGCAAGCTTTGCATAATGCCATCAAAATTCTTCAAAGCTTCTGTTGAGGTTAGTTTCTGAATTATAGCAGAAATGACTTTTTGTTGGTTACGGCCACGATCCCCATCACCGTTTGCTAATGAATAACGCTCGCGCACAAATCCCAGAGCTTGTTCAGAGTCTAGATGAACATTACCAACAGGGAAATGATATTTGCCATGAAGCGATGTAAACTCTTGATCGTTATAAACATCTACCCCACCTAGTAAATCGATCAATTTCAAGAAGGAGGTGAAATTAAGTCGTGCATAGTAATTCAAGTCAATACCATAGAGATTTTCTAAAGTATGGATTGATGCATCCACACCATAAATACCTGCATGGGTCAATTTATCATTTTGATTATTTCCACCATCAGCTATGGGCACATAAGCATCACGAGGAGTCGTTGTCAAGAGAATTTTCTTAGTCTCTTGATTGACAGTCATGATGATATTGACATCCGAACGTGACACTGAGCTGATCGGTCCATAAGTATCAATCCCACTAATGTAAAGGTTAAAGGCCTTGTTTTGAGAAACCTTAGGCGCTTCAACAGTCTTGGTTAATTCCTTAGTGTAGATCTTTTTAATCTTCTTGGCGTGGTCTGGATATTCTTGTTCAATCAGGTTTTCAAAAACACTATTCAAGACAATTGCCTTAGAGTCTCCCGCCAAGAGGCTCTTATAGGCCGCAAGATATGAAGAGCTCTCTTCAACAGACAAGTCTTTACTCTGAGTTGCTTTAATATCATCTAGCAACTTTTGGATGTTTTCAGAATCTGTCCCAGTTGGAGCTGTCACACTGGAAAGTTGTGACACATTGCCAATTTCACTATCTGCCAAGACTGCAACACTGATAGAATAACTAGAATAATTGGATGTCGCATTTAATTGATTGGCCAAACTAATGAACTGTTGAACTCCAACCAAGGCTAGTGAGCTGGTCATGATAGATAGCACGAGCATGATTAAAGTAAAAATCTTAGCTTTTCTATTTAAAATCAAAAACAAGGCTACTAGTGCAATGACCGCCATAACAACAGCTAGAAGAAGATTGGCATAACTAACAGCTAAGATACGATATCTGAATATTAAAAACAACAAAAAACAAGTGAGTACTACATATACAAGCAACAAAGTAATATTGAAGCTTTGTTGAAACTTACTCGTTTTACTTTCTTTTGAACGTCTTCCCACCTTACACCTCTATTAAACATTTTATTTTTATTATATCACAAAGTAACACTGGATGCTATTAACACCTGAAATGCAACCGTTTTATTTGACCTTAAAAGCAAAAATATTATATTTTAATCATTAAACACCTCAAATTTTTTCAAAAAAAGGCTCAAATCTAAAAAAATGGCTACAGAAATCGGTATACGAGATCTTGTTGTCTCAGTCCCAGTCCTACAACTATCCAATAATCTTCTGGATTTCTGAATGCTCTAGCTAGAGAAAAGCTAAAATAACTTTCGAAAGGTCAAAAAGCCCAAAAACTAGTAATTGCCAATTTAGAGACTCATTACATGCAAAAAAGGCTAGGATGTCATCCCGGCCTCTTTTTATCTTATTTGACGTGATTTTCAAGCTCTTTTTGACTATGTTCGACTGCTTTTTTACGTTCTTGTTCCCATTTGGCTTTAGCTTCGTCAAACTGGGCAATGGTAACCACATCTTTCTGCAGCCTCATGTATTTATAGTTACTTCCAGTTCCTTTGATCCCGACTAGTGAGTATGCTCGTGTAAATGGCGTCACACGTGTTACTGAAGCTCCACCACCATCTGAATTCACAGGGATTAGAAGAGAACTGTCAATCAACCATGCTTGCGCATCTGCATAGTTTTCATAGCGTTTAGCTACATCTGAGCTTTCTGCATCTGCCGCTTTCAGTTTCTGAGTGTATTGATCCATTCCTAGGCCTGTAATCTTGTCAGCATCCTTACTTGGATCAAGTCCCAAAATCTTAAGATAGAAACCATCTTCTGCATTGAAAGGATTGAGGTAAGTCGAAGGGTCTTGGTAGTCTGCTGACCATCCATCCAAGTTCAAATCATAGTCATGATCAGCTGGTGTCGGTGCTTGGAAAGTCGCATTGGCATAGTCTTCAGTTGAAACTAAAACTACATCAATCACCACATTTTCAGCTCCAAGAGTGGATTCCACAGATTGTTTAAGCGAATAAAGCTTAGGAAGCAAGGTTTTGTTGACCTGATCCACTGGCAAATCTAAATGAATCGGGAAAGTTACACCTTGAGCTTCTAGTTCTTTTTTAGCTTCTGCTAATTGAGCTTGCGCTTTTTCTTTGTTGAAGTAAGCATCTTGGGCATCTTCAAGATTCATGTTTGTCCATTGTGTACCGTAGTTAACTAACTTAGATGCAACTGTCTCACCAAAAGTCTTATCTCCTACTTGCACGAATGTAGGTGGTACAAGCGTATTACGAAGGGTATTTTTCGCAGCTTCTTCACCATTAGACTGGGCTGAGTAAGCTGTACGATCAAGGGCGAAGTTGATAGCTTGACGGAAGTTTTTATTTGAAACAGCAGCCTGAGTAGCTTGTTTTTGTTCATCGCTGGTCTTAGCTGTGAAATTATAAGACTGACGATTGACGTTAAAGTTATAGTACCAAGAAGTTGCACCTTGCAAGCTATAGACGATATTGTCCTTGTATTTTTCCTTTGTCTTAGCAAAGTTTGAACTATTTGGGTAGACACCTGCAGATGAGTAGGCTCCACTTTCAAAGTTACGAATCGTCATATCTTGGTCAGAACCATCAACATAGGCCAACTTAACTCTTTCAATAGTCACTTTTTCTTGATCATAGTAATGAGGGTTTTTCATATACTCAAGTGATGATTTAGATGTGAATTCTTTTAGCAAGTATGGACCACTATAGAGAATACTATCTGCTTTTAACTCTCCAAATGCTTTATCTTTAGAAGTCAAGAATTCTTCGTTAACTGGAAACAAAATGCTATTTGTTGTCTTAGAATTCCAGAAAGGTTCTGGACGTGTCAAGGTATATTGGACAGTATAATCATCCAAGGCTTTGACACCAACATTTGAAAAGTCAGTATTTGCGCCTGTCACATAATCATCCAAACCTTTGATTGAGTTTTGAATCAAATCCAGCGCTTGACTCTTATTATCAGCAGCGTATTTGATACCAGTTACAAAGTCCTGAGCTTTGATAGGTGCATATTCCTCCCCATCAGCCGTGAACCACTTGGCATCTTGGCGAAGTTTGTAAGTATAGGTCAAACCATCCTTTGAAACACTCCAATCTTCTGCAAGGGCAGGAACAAGATTTCCGTAGTTGTCATTTTCTAAAAGACCATCTACCAAGTTGGTGATAACATTGGTATTGTCACCTGAATAGTCCGAAAGGTAGTTAAATGTTGTTGGGTCAGCCCCAAAGGTTGAAGAATAGGTCTTGTCATCCGACGCAGACTGGCCACAAGCCGTTAGCAAGATAGCTGCAGCAAGAGTCAAACCTGCTCCTAATAAGCGTTTTTTCATGCCCATGATTTACTTTCTCCTTATATGTTAGGTTTTATAACATGTATATATTTTAACAAATTTTGTACCAAAAGTAAAGTTATTTAATTTTTAGCACTTTCAAACCATAAAAAAACAGAGAACCCCCGTCGCATTTGACAGGCATTCTCTGTTTCTATATTTTATGAAGGCTATTTAACGTGGTTAGCTAGCTCTTTTTGGTATTTGGCATTTGTTTCAATTTTCTCTTTTTGCCATTTCTTGAGAGCTTCTTCGTATTCTTTAGTAGTTACAATATCATTTTGCAACTCTAAACCTTTGAATACAAACGGATCTCCCTTGATACCAACTTGAGAGTAGGCTTTTGTAAACGGCACTGTGCGACTAACTGTAGGAGAACCTCCTGAAGACGCTACAGGAATGAGGAGTGAGCTATCAGATACCCAAGCCTGTGCTTTAGCATATTTTTCATAGCGTTTGTTAAGGTCGGTTGTTTCTGATGCTGCATCATCCAAGAGTTTCTTGTACTCATCAAGTCCAACTTGAGCCATGACTTCTGGATCTTTTCCTTTTGTGATACCCAAGTGTTTAAGGGCAGAACCCTTCTTAGCATCTAGGATATTGAGGTAGGTCGCTGGGTCTTGATAGTCAGGGCCCCAACCAGTTCCGTTCAAGTCATAGTCTTTTTGAGAAGGAACTTTAGCTTGAGAAGTAATGCTCATCTTTTCATTATCAGTCATTTGAAGAACATCGATGACAACATTTTCAGTTCCAAGCGCTGCTTCGACAGATTGTTTGAGGGAGTTGGTCTGCTGTACAGCGATGACATCTGTTTGTTCAACTGGAATATCCAAGTGAATTGGGAAGGTTACGCCCTTGCTTTGCAATTCTGACTTGGCTTTTTCAAAAGCAGCTTTTGCTTTGTCTGGGTTGTAAAGAGTATCTTTACCGTCTGTCAAAGCAACATCTTTCCATTGATCACCATAGGTGACAAGTTGTTCTTGCGCCAATTCTCCAAAGGTCTTTTCACCTACTTGGACATAGTCAAAAGGCACAAGGCTATTACGGATAATCTTGTCTGCACCTTCTTCACCATTCAACTGAGCCGCATAAGAATGACGGTCAAGCGCGAAATTGATGGCTTGACGGAAGTTCTTGTTGAGAAGCGCTTCTTTTGTTGATGTTTTTTGAGCATCATCAGTCTTAGCTGTCTTATTGTAAGATTGACGGTTTACGTTAAATGTAAGGTAATAGCTAGTTGCTTCTTGCGGGCTGTAAACGATCTTATCCCCGTACTCTTGTTTGGTTGATTCAAAGTTTGAAGAAGTCGGGAAGAGACGAGCTGTTGTGAATGACCCTGATGCAAATCTACGAATCAATGACTCTTGGTCAGATCCATCATAGAAAGTAAGCTTGATGTGGTCAATCTTAACGTTATCTTTATCCCAATAGTTTGGATTCTTTTCGTACTCGATAACTGATTTTGAAGTTAGATTCTTCAAGATATATGGGCCGTTGTAGAGAATAGATGACGGCGTTGGTGTTCCATAATCTTTACCTTGAGCATTTAGGAATTCTTCATTAACTGGAAGCATCGGTGCTGTAGTCACCTTAGAATTCCAGAAGCTTTCTGGTTTGTTCAAGGTATACTCAACCGTATAGTCATCAACTGCTTTGACACCGACTGTTGAGAAGTCATTGCTTTCACCACTAACATACTTGGCCAAACCTTTGATGGAATCTTGGATAAGTGTTAGACCATCCGACTTGCCATCTGCCGCATGTTTCAATCCAGTCACAAAATCTTGAGCCTTGACTTCTGCATATTCTTCACCTTCAGAAGTATACCATTTCACACCCTTACGAAGCTTATAAGTGTAAGTCAAACCGTCCTGTGAAACTGACCAATCCTCAGCTAGAGATGGAATCAAATTCCCATACTTGTCATTTTCCAAGAGTCCATCTACAACGTTGGCGATAACGTCTGATGTCGAACTTTTACTAGTAACACTATAGTCCAAAGATGATGGATCGATAGCATATACATATGAGAATGATGTCGGAGCGTCAGCTTTTTTCTCAGTCTTACCACAAGCTGCCAAAAGAAGAGCTGCACTCATCGTAATCCCTGCTACTGCGAGCCACTTTTTCGATTTCATTGGTATTCTCCTTTAAAATACTATTTTCACCATTATACCCTATTTTTCCATAAAAGCAAGGGTTTATAAGGTATTTTTTAGAAAATTCAAACAAATATTTTTTAAAGTTTTTCCTACACTTATTTTAGTAAAGAGAGTGGGACAGAAATCGGTAATTCGTTAGAATTCGATTTCGTCGTCCCACCTCCGCACAGTTGAGTAGGGCTGTAAAAGCTGATGAAATCAGCGAGTAGAGCCCACTCAACCACTGCGTCTTGCTCGGTAATCCAAAGACAATTGAGAGGCTGGCACTTTTGTCCCAGCCTCTTTTAGGTTTAATTGGCCAATTCGACACAGAATGCATCCCAAGGAGCTAGTGTTAGTTGCTCGAGCTTTTCTTGAACCTCGGTGTTAGCAACTAAGATTGATTTGAGAACCCCATTGAAGTAAAATTCTTGTTCTTGATTTGAGAGGTTAGCTACTACTAGGAAACGGCGTTCCCCGTCCTTGCGAATATAGGCAAAGACTTTCTCAGCCGTTTCTAATAATTCAAAGTCAGCTTGAATTAGCCAGCTATTTTCTTTGCGAATCTGAACTAATTTTTGATAAGTATAGTAGATGGAATCTGGATTTGCTAAAGCCTCTTCTACATTAATCTTCGCATAGTTTGGATTGACTCCTAACCATGGTTTCGAGCTTGAAAATCCAGCATAGTCACTAGCATCCCACTGCATTGGAGTACGGGCATTGTCACGACCAATCACGCGAATGCTATCCATGATTGTTTCCATTGAAACACCTTTTTCAAGAGCTTCACGCGCATAGTTGAGGGATTCAATATCCTCTACTTGATCTAGCTTTTCAAATGGGAAATTGGTCATCCCAATCTCCTCCCCTTGGTAAATATAAGGAGTCCCTCTCATGAGATGAAGCAAGATTGCATACGCTTTGGCGGATTTTTCACGGTATTCTTGGTCATTTCCCCAGATAGAGACGATTCGTGGAAGGTCATGGTTATTCCAGAAAAGGGAATTCCAGCCATCCTCAACTCCTAATTCTGTCTGCCATTTGTTGAAAATCTCTTTTAATTTCCCAACATTTAGCTCTTTTTGGTACTGCCACTTAGGTTGTCCTTCCTGATACTGAAGACAGATATGTTCAAACTGGAAGACCATAGACAGTTCTTGTCCTTTTGGATCTGAATAGAGTTTTGCGATTTCTGGTGTCGCTCCCCATGTCTCCCCTACTGTCAAGAGCTCTTTGTCGCCGAAAGTAGCCTGATTCATTTCCTTGAGATAGGGATGGAGCATAGGACCATTGTTGACAATCTTCTGATCAGGAATTTTCCCAATCATGTCAATAACGTCCATACGAAATCCACCGATCCCTTTATCAATCCAGAAATTCATCATTTCATAGATTTTTTGGCGTAGTTCTTCATTTTCCCAGTTAAGGTCTGGTTGTTTTTTACTGAAAAAGTGCAGGTAGTATTGACCAGCCTTTTCGTCATATTGCCAGGCAGAACCACTGAAAATTGACTCCAATTCGTTAGGTTCATCACGCCAGATATAGTAGTCTCGCTCAGGACTATCAGGATTTTCACAAGCTTCGATAAACCAAGCATGCTCATCTGATGTATGATTGACCACCAAATCCATAATGATTCGGATATCTCGTTTTTTAGCCTCAGCTATCAATTCATCCATGTCTTCCATAGTGCCAAATATAGCAGCAATATCTTGATAATTGGCAATATCATAACCATTGTCATCCATGGGGCTATCATAGACTGGAGAAAGCCAGATCGCTGTGATTCCTAACTTCGCTATATAGTCTAGCTTACTGGTAATTCCAGGTAAATCGCCAATCCCGTCCCCATTGCTATCCTTAAAACTCTTAGGATAGACTTGATAAACAACGGCATTGTGCCACCATTTTTCTTGCATCTTTTTTCCCCTTTTAACATTCACTTTATTCCATCATAGACCTTTTCTTAATTTTATGCAAGCGTTTGCTTCAATCTTTTTCTTTATTTCGAACCTCCGTTGTTTCTTATCTTCTATTTTTTTTATATAATAGAAGTCAGAGGTAAAAAAATGAAAAAACAAGCTTTTAGTTCTGAACAATATTTAAATCTACAACGCGACCATATCTTGGAGCGCATCAACCAATTTGACGGCAAGCTCTACTTGGAGTTTGGGGGCAAGATGTTGGAAGACTTCCACGCTGCTCGTGTTCTTCCCGGTTATGAGCCTGACAATAAAATCAAACTCTTGCAAGAGTTGAAGGAACAGGTCGAGGTTGTAATTGCCATCAACGCTAGCAATATCGAGCACTCAAAAGCTCGTGGAGACTTGGGCATTTCCTACGACCAAGAGGTCCTTCGTCTAATCGATAAATTCAATGAACTCGGTATCTTTGTTGGTTCAGTTGTCATTACTCAATATGCAGGCCAACCGGCAGCTGATGCCTTCCGTAATCAATTAGAGAAAAATGGTATCGACTCTTATCTCCACTACCCTATCAAGGGATATCCGACAGATATGGACCACATCATCTCGCCTGAAGGTATGGGGAAAAACGACTATATCAAAACTAGTCGTAACTTGATTGTCGTGACTGCGCCTGGACCTGGTTCAGGGAAATTGGCAACTTGTATGTCTAACATGTACCACGACCAAATCAATGGTATCAAGTCTGGTTATGCCAAATTTGAAACCTTCCCAGTTTGGAATCTCCCACTTCATCACCCAGTCAACTTGGCTTATGAAGCTGCTACAGCAGACCTAGATGATGTCAACATGATTGACCCATTCCATCTCCAAACTTATGGAGAAACCACAGTCAACTACAACCGCGACATTGAAATTTTCCCTGTTCTTAAGCGTATGCTGGAACGTATCTTGGGGGAGTCTCCTTATGCATCTCCAACTGACATGGGTGTCAATATGGTTGGCTTTGCAATCACTGATAACGACGCTGCCATTGAAGCATCTAAACAGGAAATTATCCGTCGCTACTATCAAACTGTTCTTGATTTCAAGGCTGAAAAAGTCGGTGAAACTGCCGTTAAGAAAATTGAGTTGCTCATGAATGACCTAGGTATCACACCAGCTGATAGAAAGGTTGCTGTTGCCGCACGTCAAAAAGCAGAAGAAACAGGCGGACCAGCTCTAGCTCTTGAATTACCTTCTGGTGAAATCGTTACTGGTAAGAACTCAGAACTCTTTGGTCCAACAGCCGCTGCTTTGATCAATGCAATCAAGAAATCAGCTAACATCAATGCTGAAACAAAATTAATTGAACCAGAAGTGGTGAAACCAATTCAAGGTTTGAAAATCAATCACTTGGGTAGTCGCAATCCCCGACTCCACTCAAATGAAATCCTTATCGCACTTGCAATCACAGCTATGCAGAATCCTGATGCAGATCGTGCCATGAAAGAACTCGGAAACCTCAAAGGAAGCGAAGCTCACTCTACGATTATCCTAACAGACGAAGACAAAAACGTTCTTCGTAAACTAGGAATCAACGTAACCTTTGACCCTTACTACCAATACGATCGTTTGTATCGCAAATAAAATATGACACTCACTCCTCTGAGACTTGGATCCTTATCATCCAGCTCTTGGAGGTTTTTTATGGTGATCAAGTCGAATTGTTTTTTAAAGGCTTTTAATTTAATTACTGAATTTTAATTATCTACCTAAGCCTCCTAATTTACTCCTTGTTTTACCTTAAATATACATAAAAAAATGAACAAAGCAGGATTCTGATTTTCAGAAAACTATTTTGTTCACTTTTTGTTATGATTTAAACTCTTATACTCAATGAAAATCAAAGAGCAAACTAGGAAGCTAGCCGCAGGTTGCTCAAAACAGTGTTTTGAGGTTGTGGATGGAAGCTGACGTGGTTTAAAGAGATTTTTGATGAGTATTAGTTTATTCTACCGTTACTGACTTAGCAAGGTTACGTGGCTTGTCCACATCAAGTCCACGGTGTAGAGTTGCAAAGTAAGCGACCAATTGTGTTGGTACGACCATTGAGATTGGTGAGAGGTAAGGGTGTACGGTCGTAAGGACAATATCATCGGTATCTTTAGCAACATTTTCTTCTGCAATAGTCAGGATCTTAGCGCCACGTGCTGCCACTTCTTGGATATTTCCGCGAGTGTGGTTAGCTAGAACCGGGTCTGACAAGAGGGCCAATACAGGCGTTCCTTCTTCAATCAAAGCAATAGTTCCATGCTTGAGCTCTCCAGCCGCAAAACCTTCACATTGGATATAAGAGATTTCTTTGAGCTTAAGACTGGCTTCCATGGCTACGTAGTAATCTTGGCCACGTCCGATGTAAAAGGCATTGCGTGTTGTTTCAAGAAGGTCACGCACCTTGCTATCAATCAATTCTTTTTCTGAAAGGGTTGATTCGATAGACTGAGCCACGATTGACAACTCATGAACCAAATCAAAGGCTTTGGCTTTTTCATTGCCATTTGCTTCACCGACCGCTTTCGCAAGGAAGGCAAGAGCTGCGATTTGCGCAGTATATGCTTTGGTTGATGCTACGGCAATTTCAGGACCTGCATGAAGAAGCATAGTATGGTTGGCTTCACGAGAAAGAGTTGAACCCGGCACGTTTGTCACTGTCAAGCTTGGAATTCCCATTTCATTGGCCTTGACCAAAACCTGACGGCTATCAGCTGTTTCACCAGATTGGCTGATAAAGATGAAGAGTGGTTTTTTGCTGAGAAGTGGCATACCATAGCCCCACTCTGAGGAGATACCAAGTTCAACTGGCGTATCTGTCAATTCTTCCAACATTTTCTTAGAAGCAAATCCTGCGTGGTAAGAAGTCCCAGCTGCTAGAATGTAGATACGGTCTGAGTCTTGAACAGCCTTGATGATAGCTGGATCAACCACTACTTGACCAGCCTCATCTGTATAGGCTTGGATCAACTTACGCATCACCGTTGGTTGCTCATCGATTTCTTTAAGCATGTAGTAAGGGTAAGTTCCCTTACCGATATCTGACAAGTCAAGTTCAGCAGTGTAGCTAGCACGCTCATGGCTATTACCATCATAGTCTTGCACTTCAACGCTATCAGCTTTCACGATAACCAACTCTTGGTCATGAACCTCCATGTATTGGTTAGTTTCACGAATCATAGCCATAGCATCTGAGCAGACCATGTTGTAACCATCTCCAAGACCAATCAAAAGTGGTGATTTATTCTTAGCCACATAGATGACTTCAGGATCTTGTGAGTCAACCAAGGCAAAGGCATAAGAACCACGGATAATGTGAAGAGCTTTTTTAAAGGCTTCAAGTACTGACATGCCGTCTTCTTCAACAAATTTTCCAATCAAGTGTACAGCGATTTCTGTATCTGTTTGTCCCTTAAAGTGGTGACCTGTAAGGTATTGTTCCTTGATTTCAAGGTAGTTCTCAATCACCCCATTGTGGACCAATACAAAACGTCCTGTCTCAGAGCGATGTGGGTGAGCATTGTCTTCTGTTGGTTTACCGTGAGTGGCCCAACGAGTATGTCCAATACCAGTTGTCCCCTCAACGCCAGCAGTTTTAGCGGACAATTCTGCAATACGACCAACAGCCTTCACCAAATGGTTTTCAGCACCACCTAGGACAAAAATTCCCGCAGAATCATAACCACGGTATTCGAGCTTTTCAAGCCCTTGAATCAAAATATCAGTTGCATTTGTGTTTCCAACAACACCAACAATTCCACACATAGTATATACGACACAGACAAGCTGTGCTTTCCCCTTGAATTGGTATAGTCTAATTCTCGCTTTGCAGAATCAGCAAAAACAGTATATACTTGTTTCTTTTACTTGTCAAGAATAAAAATTGGTATAGCGTAATTATACTGATTCTATCTACTAAAAGTCTATCATATTTCGCCTAATACTCAATGAAAATCAAAGAGCAAACTAGAAAGCTAGCCGCAGGTTGCTCAAAGCACTGCTTTGAGGTTGTAGATGAAACTGACGAAGTCAGTAACCACACATACGGCAAGGCGAAGCTGACGTGGTTTGAAGAGATTTTTGAAGAGTATAAAGCAAGTATTTAAAAAGGGCTCTATCGCCCTTAATAACTACTATTTTGTAGCAAGCTTGTCTGCTTCTACTACTTCTTGAAATGTTTTTTGATAATTCACTTTAATCTTCATTGTCATATGAGAGTCCTCGTTTCTTTTTGATGACTCTAGTATAAGGGCCAAACCTGAAAGCTAGCTTAAGTTTTCCTTAGAAAAAGCTTATACTCAATGAAAATCAAAGAGCAAACTAGGAAACTAGCCGCAGGCTGTACTTGAGTACGGCAAGGCGACGTTGACGTGGTTTGAATTTGATTTTTGAAGAGTATTAATCTAAATGTTCTTTCTTTTCTAGATTTAGGGCAATCATATGCCACTCTGGATCCTCCTGCCAGTTAGGAAGAGAGCTGATATAACCAGCTACCTTACGCGCTTCCTCAAGAATCGGAAAATCTTCGATAATATCAGCCACTTGAAACTCTGGTAGACCTGACTGTCTGGTTCCAAAGATTTCACCAGAACCCCGCATTTTCAAATCTTCTTCTGCAAGGACAAAACCATTGGTCGTTTCCGTCATGATACGCATGCGGTCTTTACCTGAGTCCGTTTTAGGATTGGCCACTAGAACTGCATAAGACTGCTTATCCCCACGACCTACACGACCTCGAAGCTGATGAAGCTGGCTGAGTCCGAAACGATCAGCATCCATGATAATCATGACCGTCGCATTGGGAACATTAACCCCAACCTCGATAACCGTTGTCGAAACCAGAATATCAGTCTTTCTATCTTTGAACTCCTGCATAATCTGGTCTTTTTCATCACTCTTCATCTTACCGTGTAAGAGGGCAACTCTTGCTTTGCCAGAAAAATGAACCGTCAATTCTTCCGATAAAGCAATAGCATTTTTTAAGTCCAAGGCTTCAGATTCTTCAATCAAGGGAGAAATAACATAGGCTTGTGAACCCTTCTGAATCTCACTCTCTAACCAAGTCAAGACCTGGGGCAGTTGTTCATGCTTGATCCAGCGTGTTACGATTGGTTTTCGTCCCGCTGGCATCTGGTCAATAATAGATACATCCATATCCCCAAAGGCTGTAATGGCCAAGGTCCGTGGTATGGGAGTTGCCGTCATCATGAGGACATCTGGATTTTCTCCTTTTTCACGTAGGATGCGTCTTTGTCCCACACCAAAGCGGTGTTGCTCATCGATGATAATCAAGCCTAGTCGGGCATAGTCCACGCCGTCTTGTATAAGAGCATGGGTACCGATGATCACATCGGCTTCCCCCTTAGCAATCGTTTCCAAAACCGTGCGTTTTTCTGCAGCTTTTAGTGAACCCGTTAGGAGAGCTAGTTTCAAATCAGGAAAGAGACTTTCTAGACTTTCAAAATGTTGCTCTGCAAGGATCTCTGTCGGAACCATTAGAGCTGCCTGATAACCCGCCGTTACAGCAGCATACATAGCTAGTCCTGCAACCACTGTCTTCCCACTACCGACATCCCCTTGTAGAAGGCGATTCATATGGCGGTCAGAACTCATATCAGTCAAGATTTCTTGCAGACTCTTTTCTTGAGCTTGGGTCAAAGCAAAAGGCAGATCTCCTTGCACTTTTACTAACTTTTCTGGAGACCAGTTCAAGACCAGACCACTTCCTTGAATCATATTTTCAGACTTGAGGCTTTGCAATTGCATTTGAAAATAAAAGAGTTCCTCAAACTTGATTCGACGAAAGGCCTGTTTGTACTCTGCCAAATCCTTAGGGAAATGCATAGCGCGAACGGCCTGGCAACGGGACATGAGTTTGTATTTATCTAGCAAGGACTGGGGGAGATTTTCCTCTATCAAGAGGTCCAATCCTTGATCAAAGGCAGTCTTAATCACCTTAACCAAGGCAGCTTGACTAACTCCTTGAGCTAAGCGATAGACAGGTTGAAGTTCATCATCCACTTGGGCCAAAACCTTCATCCCTGTCAGACTAGCCTTAGCACGATCCCACTTACCAAAGACAGCAAGAGTCGCACCCAGCTCAATCTTATCAGCCAAATAGGGTTGATTAAAGAAATTGACCGCAAAAACAACCTCTCCCTGCTTGATGCTAAAGCGTAGGCGATTACGCTTAAATCCATAATACTGAACACTAGCTGGCGTTACCACCTGACCAGACAGAACCGCCTTCTCGCCATCTTCTAGCTCTAGTACCTGCTTGGTCTTGAAATCTTCATAACGGAAAGGAAAGTAAAGCAAGAGATCTTGCAAGTTTTCAATTCCTAGTTTGGCATATTTCTCTGCTGATTTAGGTCCCACGCCTGGCAAGACATGCAAGGGTTGGTGTAAATTCATGCTACACTCCTTTCCTTCTGTTTTTTAATAATATTCTCTCGGAATTCGATCACTGAGGAGACAAACCACCTCATAATTGATGGTTCCTCGGTAAACTGCTACGTCTGTTGCAGTAATCTCCTTGTTCCCGTTTGAGCCAATCAAGGTTACCTTGGTACCCAATGGATAAAGCTTAGGTAAGCGAATGGTGATTTGGTCCATGGATACACGCCCTACGATGGGGCACAATTGCCCATCAACCAGAACTGAAAAATTCTGCATATCTCGTGTCCAACCATCTGCATAGCCGATTGGTAGAGTAGCGATAACTTGTTCGGAATCAGATTCATAAGTAGCTCCATAGCCTACATAAGCACCTGCTGAAACTGTCTTGACATGAACCAAGGCAGATTCCAAGGATAAGGCTGGTTTGAGGTCATAGGGTAATTCCAAGACCTGTCCACTAGGATTGAGTCCGTACATAGCATCCCCCATACGAACCGCTTTGAAAATCGTTTCCGCATGCCAAAGGGTTGTAGCCGAGTTGCTTGCATGAACCAGTTCTGGCAAATCTTTAAATTCTGCTAGAATCGCTTTGAAATGCTGCAATTGTTGTTCAAAGTAGACCTCTGACTTCTCATCTGCTGTCGCAAAGTGAGTAAAAACCCCTTCAACATAAGCTCCATGTTCCTGAAGCAAAACTTGGACCTCTTGAGCTTCTCTAGCATCTCTAAAACCAATCCGTCCCATACCTGAGTCGATTTTAAGGTGAACTGTTAGCCCAGATAGGTCTGAATGGGTAGCCAATAAGGCTTGCACCCACTCTAGACCAGCTACCGTCAAGGTAATATCAAATTCTTGGGCTAGTGGAATTGACTCGACCTCAGATACCCCTAAAATGAGAATCTTCTTAGCAATACCTGCCTGACGAAGTTCCAGTGCTTCATCGATATTTGAAACGCAAAATCCGTCAACATCTGACTGGATAGCCGTCGCAACAGCGACCGCCCCATGACCATATGCATTAGCCTTTACAACCGCCCATTTGAGAGTCCCTTGTGGAATATGAGTTCCCATTTGCTGGATGTTATAGCGGATTGCTCCTAGATCAATAAGAGCCTTGGTTGGTCTATGTGGACTTGTTTTCATGAGATTCCTCCAAAATTACACTTGCAGTTGCATATTGTTCAGTGTGGCTGATCGATAGCCAAATCTTACCATGAAAAGGAGCTTGGCTAAAATAAGGGGCCCCCTTCTCGTCATTCAAAATCTCTAAATCCTGAAAACTAAGCTTGCCTATTCCGGTTCCCATAGCCTTAGCAAAAGCTTCTTTGGCAGACCAACGCCCTGCTAGATATTCTATTTTTCTGCGTCCTTTAAGTCCAGTAAAGCGTTCCAGTTCCTTGACCGTCAAAACACGCTGGGCAAAACTGTCTTTTCTTTCAACCGCCTCTTGTATCGACGCTAATTCTTCGATATCAATGCCATGTCCAACTATCATTTTTCATCAAAAGAAGTTGAGATACCCCCAACTCCATCCTTTTCATTTATTTTGTTAAGGTAGCGTAAATTTCTTCTACCAAGGCTTCTGTATGTTCCCAACCTAGACATGGATCTGTAATCGAACAACCAAATATTTCTGGCTGATTTTGACGACCATCTGCTAGATAAGACTCAATCATAAAACCACGGACTGTTTTCTTGATTTTCTCATTCCAATCACGATTGAGCAAAGCCTGGCGTACGATGCGGATTTGCTCTAGATACTGCTTACCTGAATTGTCATGATTGGTATCAATGATAATAAAGGGATTTTCCAAGCCCATTTTCTCATAACCTTGGATTGAGTTTAACAGGGTTTCATAGTAAAAGTTGGGTTCATTTTTCCCATACTCATTTAAGGCCCCACGAAGGATGACGTGGGCCAAGGGATTGCCAGATGTCTCAACTTCTTGTCCATGATAAAGGAAGGTTTGCTTGTTTTGTGCCGCGTAGATGGCATTGAACATGACCGACAAATTACCAGAAGTTGGATTTTTCATCCCAACTGGCGCATCGATTCCTGAAGCCACAAAGCGGTGTTCCTGGTCCTCCACAGAACGTGCCCCTACCGCATGATAGCTGACCAAATCATCAACCAAAACGAGATTGGACGGGTAGAGCATCTCATCAGCTGTTGTCAATCCTGTTTCAGTAATAACCCGATAATGTAGCTGGCGAACAGCCTGCAAACCATTAATCAAGCTCGGAGCTTTTGAAGTGTCCGGCTGGTGCACCAAACCCTTATAGCCATCTCCATTGGTGCGTGGTTTAGCAGTATATACACGCATGACCATAAAAATCTTATCGGCCACTTTTTTCTGCAAGTCCGACAAGCGACGAGCATACTCAAGGACTGCTTCTTCATTGTCAGAAGAACATGGCCCTATGACTAGTAGGATACGCTCATCCTTACCAGAGATGATCTCTGCTAATTCACGATCACGACTTTCCTTACGACTCAAAGCCTCTGCAGATAATTGTGTTTCTGCTTTTATCGCTTCAATATCGATTTCTTGACCCTTTTCAATAAATGCCATTTTATTCTCCTAGTCTTTGATAGATTTCTCGAACCAAAGCTTCCGTATTTTCCCAACCTAGACATGGATCCGTGATGGATTTACCAAAGACCTCCGGCTCATTTTGACGTCCATCCTCTAGATAGGATTCAATCATAAATCCACGAACATATTTTTTAATCTTTTCATTCCAGTCGCGGTTAATCAAGGTTTGGCGAACAATACGGATCTGTTCCATATATTGTTTTCCTGAATTATCATGGTTGGTATCGATGATGATAAATGGATTTTCAAGCCCCATCTCTTCATACTGGGCAATGGTGTCCACTAGATTATCGTAATAATAGTTAGGAATATTTTTCCCGTATTCATTGAGGGCCCCACGAAGAATAGCATGAGAGAGTGGATTTCCAGTCGTCTCGACTTCTTTCCCCAAGAAAAGGAAGCTCTGCTTATTTTGTGCCGCATAAATCCCATTAAACATGACATTGAGATTGCCAGATGTTGGATTTTTAAAGCCAGTTGAAAAATCTGCTCCACTAGCTACAAAACGGTGTTGCTGATCTTCGACAGAACGAGCTCCAACTGCCATGTAGGAAATTAGATCATCTACCAAGGGAAGGTTCTCTGGATATAACATTTCATCCGCCGTGGTCATTCCTGTTTCAGAAATAACGCGATAATGCAGATGGCGAACAGCCTTGATTCCATTGATGAGGCTAGGCGCTTCTTTGGCATTCGGCTGATGAATCAAGCCCTTATAACCGTCACCATTTGTACGTGGTTTAGCAGTATAGACACGCATGACCATAAAGACACGGTCTTTGACTTCCTCTTGCAAGGCTGAGAGACGTTTAGCATACTCGAGGACTGCTTCTTCGTTATCAGATGAACATGGTCCAATCACTAAGAGAATACGCTGATCTTCACCACGAATAATCGCTTCAAGTTCTTGATCCCGTTGATGTTTCTTGGCAAGGGCCTGACCTTCTAATTTAGATACACTACGAACTTCTTGGATATTAATTTTAGGGCTTTTGGCTGTAAATACCATATTTCATCCTCCTTATAAAGCAAGCGGACGCCAAGTGAAAATTCACTTTTCACTAGGCATCCGCCTGAAAATCATTCAATCTTAACGTCGTTTCCCGTGACAGTTTTTAAACTTCTTACCTGATCCACATGGGCACAAGTCATTACGTTTGATTTGGCTGACATCCAAATCTGCAGGAAGGTCAGCTTGTTGGGCAGCAATATTTCGAGTCGCTGTCGTGCTGATATGACGCTCCGCCTGTGGGCGTTCTTGTTCATGGATTTGAGCTTTCATCATCAAACGAGTCACGTCAAACTCAATAGAACCGATCATATCATTAAACATACGGAAACCTTCTGCTTGATACTCTACGACTGGGTTATTCTGAGCATAGCCACGGAGACCAACAGCATTACGTAACTGGTCAAGAGCATCGATATGGTCAGTCCATTTATTGTCAACCACACGTAGGATCAATACCTTCTGGAATTCCTTAACTGCTTCTTCATCTCTTAACTTAGATACTTGGTTATTGTAAACAATCAAAGCACGTTGGAAGAGTTCTTCCTTGATTTCTTTATCTGACAAGCCTGACAAGTCATCAAGAGAAATAGAATCTTCTGGCAAGAGGTTGAATCTAGCAAAGTTGAGGATTGCTTCTAATTTTTCATCTTGTTTAGCACGAGCATGGTTATCAACAACACGACCAATTGTGCGTCTAATCATGGCATGAATCTCAGGAGCAAGGTCACGATCAGCAGTGATAACATCGTAGCGTTGTGAGTAGATAATCTCACGTTGTTCACGCATGACGTCATCGTACTGAAGGACTTGTTTACGAGTATCGTAGTTGTTTCCCTCAACACGTTTTTGAGCTGCTTCTACTTGACGGGTCAACATGCGAGATTCAATAGCTTCGTCAGACATATTGAGGCGTTCAAAGACACCTTTCAAGCGTTCTGAACCAAAGCGTTTCATCAAATCATCTTCAAGAGAAAGGTAGAATTGAGATTCACCTGGATCCCCTTGACGACCTGAACGTCCGCGAAGCTGGTTATCGATACGACGGCTTTCATGACGTTCTGTACCAATGACACAAAGTCCACCAAGTTCACGAACACCTTCACCAAGTTTGATGTCGGTACCACGACCGGCCATGTTGGTTGCGATGGTAACGGCACCACGCTGACCAGCGTTCATGATAATTTGAGCTTCTTTGTAGTGGTTCTTGGCATTCAATACTTCGTGAGGAACGCCTGCAGCTACCAATTTTTTAGAAATGTAGTCACTGGTTTCAACCGCTACCGTACCAACCAAGACAGGTTGACCTTTTTGGTAGCGAGCTTTTACATCTTCGACAACAGCCTTAAACTTAGCTTCGATACTTGCATAGAGTAGGTCTGAGTGGTCGATACGTTGAACCGGACGGTTTGTTGGGATAGGAATAACACGAATATTGTAGATTTCACGGAATTCTTCTTCCTCAGTCTTACCTGTACCCGTCATACCTGACAATTTCTTGTACATACGGAAGAGGTTTTGGTAGGTGATAGAGGCTGAAGTCTTGGTTTCATCTTGGATTGGCACACCTTCTTTAGCTTCAATCGCTTGGTGCAAGCCATCAGAATAACGACGACCTTCCATAGTACGACCTGTAAATTGGTCGACAATCAAAATCTCTTGCTCTTCGCTAACCACATAGTCAATATCGAGAAGCATGATGTAGTTGGCACGAAGGGCGTTATCGATAAAGTGAGTCAGAGCAACATTTTCAATATCGTAGAGGTTGCTTAGATTGAAGTAGCTTTCGGCCTTGTCAATACCAGAATCAGACAAACCAATAGTCTTAGACTGAATGTCAATGATATAGTCATCCTTATCCAAAGACTTCACAAAATGGTCAGCCATATGGTAGAGTTGACTGGTTTCAACTGCATTGGCTCCTGAAACGATCAAAGGAGTACGAGCTTCGTCAATCAAGATAGAGTCTACCTCATCGACCAAGGCATAGTTAAGCGGACGTTGAACCATATTCTCCGCACGGACGACCATGTTATCACGAAGATAGTCGAAACCAATCTCTGAGTTGGTTGAGTAAGTGATATCACACTCATAGGCTTCTTTTTTCTCCATTGGAGATTTTGCTGCCAAGTTAATCCCTACTGACAAGCCGAGCCATGAGTACAATTCACCCATCTCAGTCGCATCACGTTCAGAAAGGTATTCATTGACCGTAACTACGTGAACCCCTTTGCCTGAAAGAGCATTGAGGTATACAGGCATCGTCGCTGTCAAGGTCTTCCCTTCCCCTGTACGCATCTCTGGCACGTCACCATGGTGAAGAACGATTCCACCCATAACCTGAACCTTATATGGGAAGAGACCAAGGACACGCTTAGCTCCCTCACGGACAACCGCAAATGCTTCATATAACAATGAATCCAGTGATTCACCATTTTTGTAACGCTCTTTAAACTCTACCGTTTTTGCCTGCAATTCTTCATCAGTCAAGGCAGCCATCTGGTCTTCATACTTAAAAACCTTGTCAGCCATCTTCTCCAGACGACGAATCTCTCCTTTATCATTTTCGATGATTGATTTTAATAAATTTGCCATTTTTTTCCTTACTTTAAATTCTGAATATTTTAGAATGTTCTTTTTATTGTAGCATATTTGCCCATTTTTTTCAAGAAATATTCCGTTTTCCCTAAAGACGAAAAAAGGGCTAATCATCAAGATTAGTTCCCTTAAAATTCCTATTCCGAGGCTAGTTTTCTTCATTAATGCTTCTAGCTAGTTTATCCATGAAAAAATTGCCATCATTTTCTATCAGGTACAAGCTTGCCTATTTCTTTCAAGGAAGACTGGATTTCTTCTTTTCCAATCGTAGCTTATTCATAAATTTTAGACAAGCATAGATTTTCCAGTCATTGACTAAGGATAAAAAGACTAAAAGTAGCCATATCACCCATCTAACAAAATCCCTTGGTTCTTGTAAAATAAAGTTAAATAAGACTAGCGAAAAAAGCGTGAAAACTAGACCAAACAATGCTGCTAGAGGCATATAAAACCAATAAAAATAGTAAAAGACAGAAAAGTACTTACTTCCTGGCTGTACCTTCCCTTGCCAACGAAAAAAGTAAAAGTAGGGTGCCAAAATCAAGAATTTTAATAGTTTTTCCATCTCCTTACCTCTCCAACGCTTTCCTTATTTTATTATATCAAAAAGATCTGGAAATCGCATTCCAGATCTTGCTTATTTATTTCCGTTTTCTTGCAATGAGATGAATCGGAGTTCCTTCAAAGACAAAGGCCTTGCGGATTTGATTTTCCAAGAAACGCAAGTAAGAGAAGTGCATGAGTTCTTCTTCGTTGACAAAGATGACAAAGGTTGGTGGTTTGGTTGCCACTTGGGTCGCATAGAAAATCTTGAGGCGTTTCCCTTTGTCAGTCGGTGTTGGGTTGATGGCAATAGCATCCATAATCACATCATTCAAGACTGCTGATGGGATACGGGTATTTTGACTTTCGCTGATTTGCTTAATCATCTCAGGCAACTTGTGGAGACGTTGCTTGGTTAAAGCTGATACAAAGATAATCGGTGCGTAAGGCAAGTATTGGAACTGCTCACGGATATCTTCTTCCCAGTTTTTCATGGTATGGTTATCTTTTTCAAGAGTATCCCACTTATTGACCACGATAATCATCCCTTTACCAGCTTCGTGGGCAAATCCAGCGATACGCTTGTCATACTCACGAATACCTTCCTCGGCATTGAGGACCATCAAAACTACATCTGAACGGTCAATGGCACGCATAGCACGCATAACTGAGTATTTCTCAGTATTTTCATAGACTTTCCCTGACTTACGCATACCAGCCGTATCAATCATGGTAAACTCTTGGCCGTCAGCATCTGTAAAATGGGTATCAATAGCATCACGAGTGGTACCAGCGACAGGGCTGGCAATGACGCGATCTTCTCCCAAAATGGCATTAATCAAGCTAGATTTTCCAACATTTGGACGACCAATCAAGCTGAATTTAATAACATCTGGATTTTCTTCTTCAACTTCATGTGGGAGGTTTTCCACAATAGCATCCAGCACATCCCCTGTCCCAATACCGTGAACAGATGAGATTGGTAGAGGTTCGCCCAATCCAAGAGCATAGAAATCATAGATATCATTTCGCATCTCTGGATTGTCAACCTTGTTAACGGCTAGGATGACTGGTTTATGAGTTTTATAAAGTTTACGGGCAACGTATTCGTCCGCATCTGTAATTCCTTCTTTTCCAGACACGACGAAGACGATAACATCTGCTTCTTCCATGGCAATTTCTGCCTGGTGCTTGATTTGTTCCATGAAAGGCGCATCGACATCATCGATTCCCCCAGTATCAATCATACTAAAAGAACGATTGAGCCACTCACCTGTGGCATAGATACGATCTCGCGTTACACCTTCAATATCTTCTACGATTGAGATGCGTTCTCCCGCGATACGGTTAAATAGGGTTGATTTCCCAACATTGGGACGCCCTACAATGGCAACAGTTGGTAAGGCCATGTTTTCTCACTTTCTACAATAACTTCTTCTGCTCAAGATTTTCTCGAGTCGAGCTTGGTTCTGGATTGCCGAATTGCTCCGCTAAACGTTGACTCCAAGTTGTAGTCGCACGCGCACCTGCATATTCAGTCTGTACACGGTCATAGGCTTCAATTGCCTCAGTTGACTGTTCTTGGTATTCTTCCTCAAAGACAACATGCTCTAGTGGCAGTCTTGGTTTCACATCATGCTTTTGATTTGGCACACCGATTGCAATCCCAAAGACTGGATAGGTATAGTCAGGAAGCTTGAACAATTCTGCTAACTCAACAGACTTGTAACGCACCAAACCGATAATCACTCCACCATAGCCTAGGCTTTCTGCCGCAAGCAAGGCATTTTGTCCAGCCAAAGCCGCATCTACCGAAGTGATAAGGAGTCCTTCCACCCCTTGAGGTTGGAAAATATCCGTATGGAGACGAGCCCCTTTTTCTGCACGGTTTAGATCACCAACAAAAAGTAAAAATGCTGCAGACTGGCGAATAGCTTCCTGAGGTACTAGCTCAAATAAGGCTTCCTTCTTTTCTTGACTTCTGACAAGAATGACCGAGTAGGATTGAAAATTTTTCCAAGAAGAAGCCATTTGAGCAGCTGTCAAGATCTCATTTAAGTCTGCTTGGGAGATCTCTTGCTCTTTAAATCTGCGCACTGAAGTGTGAGCCTTCATTACTTTGATTGTTTCTGTCATCGGCGGTTTTCTCCTTCAAGTCTTGTTTCCTCTGCTAAATAACGAATGCGTTCCATGACGCGTCTAGCTTCCCAGGTTTCGTCATTTCCATTTTTCCCTTTAGCGAAATGCTTCTCCAAATCTTCAAAGTTGAAGTTGGAGGTGAAAAAGGTCGGTAAATCTTCCTGCATACGATATTGGAGAATAACCTGCAGGATCTCGTCACGCACCCAAGCTGTTGATTGCTCGGCACCAATATCATCCAAAATCAAGACTTCAGCAAGCTTAATCTCATCCACCAAAGTCTTGACATTGCCATCACCAATGGCATTTTTGACATCGATGACAAAGCTCGGATAGTGGAGGAGCGTTGATGAAACACCACGTTTTTCTGACAAATCATGAGCTAGGGCAGCCACCATGAAACTTTTACCCACACCAAAGTCTCCATATAAGTAGAGACCTTTTCGAATAGCTGGATATTGCTCCACAAAGGCTAGGAGCTTTTCAAAAACTGGCAGGCGCCCCAAATCATCCAAGTCTACTTGAGCTAAGCTAGCTTTTTTAAGACTAGCTGGAAGGTTGATTAGTTTGAGACGGTTTTTAATCGCCGCTTCTTTTTCTGCTGCGATTAGCTCTGGAGTCTCTTCATAAGAGACATCTGCATAGCCATGGTTCATGACTAGGATAGGCTTGTAGCCACGCGCGATATAGTCTGTATCTCCTCGGAGGAACTTATCTCTCTCAGTGATGTATTGGTTAAACTTGGAAATACTACGGTTTAACTCCTCCTGACTGAGAGATTCTTTCTGGATAAAGGCTGCAACATCAGGGTCCTTCACAATTTGCTGGACTAAATCCTGATACTGAAATTGGCTTGGTTGACGCTTGAGTACGTCTCCGACACTTTCCATCTAGTCTCCTCCTTTTTCTAATCGAGCTAACATTTCTTTTTTCTTACGTTCTAGTTCTAAACGAGTTTCTTCGCTCGTTTCATTCTTATATTCAGGATTGCTCCATTTAGGCACATTGGTTTTTGCTGGGGCAGTCTGATTCTGCTTTTGCGTTTTTGCTTTTTGGCCACGTTCACGAATACGGAGAACTGCCTCCTCGGCACTACGGATATTTTGATAGGCGTAGTCATTAGCCACCTTCATGGCGTATTTTTCATTGATATTGGCCGAATCAACCTTATTAAAGGTCAGGAGCAAGATAACATTGATTACTTCATCCAGCAAGCCCAAGGCCGCCATCTGCTGGAGCAGGTCCCGTTCAGTCTGGGTAATACTTCCCTTGCGGGTCTGCTTAATCTCAGCAAGGAACTGCAAGGCTGTCTTTTTCTTAGCCTCTCGGATAATGGTTGCCTCCTTGGGACTAAAGTCAGAAGTCACAGGCTTTTGCGCTATCTTTTCACGGATGCGTTTGACAGAAATCACTTGCGACACTGCTGTCGCTTTGGCTACTTGATAAGTCTCAAACCAGGTCCACTTCTGCTCATCTGCTATTGCAAATAAGGCCAAAACATCCGAAGTCTCATCTTGAAAACGAAGACCATCACGGGCCATGAGCTGACGAAAATGCTCCAAATCAAAATCATCTGCCGTAGGCTGGCTGCTAGAGGTTTCTTGACTCGCAGACTCGGATAACTGAGGGAAGATTTGACTCAAGGCCACCGAGATAGGTTCCCCTTCAACACTTGCCTGCCTCATGGCTGCAACCGTACTATCCCCAATCATTTTTTCTAACAAGGTCCGATAAACTGTATGTTGTAAAAATTCTTGAGTTGATAAGGGAGAATGGAGTAACAAATTATAGGTCTCCCCCTGCTGATAGAGGGTCACCAATTTCATGGCTGTCAGAGTTTTAAAAGCCTTTAAAAGACTATCCATCCCAAAATTCAGATGGTTGAGCATGGCTGCAAAGAGGTGCTCCTTTTGGCCACCATCCCAAAAAGTCACAGCATAAAGATAGAGGCTCAGCGCCTCCTGACCGATAATCGGGAGGTAGCACTGCACCATTGATGAGGTATCTTGCGACACCCGATTATTCTTTACAAAAGAAAAACGGTCATTTGGCTTCATTTATTTTTCCTTTTTCTTTTTAGAGGATTGTGTGATCTGCTGGAGTAGGCTTTCAAGCTCACTCACATCCTTAAAGCTACGGTAAACACTGGCAAAACGTACATAAGTAATCTCATCGAGCTCTGCCAACTCTTCCATAACCAAGGAGCCAATAACCTCACTCTGAATTTCATTTTCATTGCGACTACGGAGTTTTTGTTCGATGCGATTGACCACCATGCCAATTTCATCACTTGACACTGGACGTTTCTGGGCTGAGCGAATAATCCCGTTAAAGATCTTATCTCTTGAAAATTGTTCCCGTGTACCATCTTTTTTGACCACAACCAGCGTTCTCTCTTCTACACGTTCATAGGTTGTAAACCGATGCTGACACTCTTCACACTCACGTCTTCTTCTGATTGTATTTCCTTCTTCAGCCTGGCGACTATCGATCACACTTGATTTTGTAGCGCCACATTTTGGACAACGCATGCCTTCCCCTCCTTGTCGTTTTCTTTTCATTATACCATTTTTTGAACAATTCCCAAAATAATTCTCCTTTGGGCTTGACAAGTTTTTTGTTTTGTTGTATTATTGAATTAACACAAAGGTGATTAGAAAGGAGATCGTGATGTCTTGGACATTTGATAACAATAAACCCATTTATTTGCAGATTATGGAGAAAATCAAATTGCAGATTATTTCCCATAAACTCGAGCCCAATCAACAGCTTCCAACCGTTAGAGAATTAGCTAGCGAGGCAGGGGTCAATCCCAACACTATCCAGCGTGCTCTATCGGACTTGGAGAGAGAAGGTTTCGTTTATACCAAGCGGACGTCAGGACGCTTTGTCACAGAGGATTTGGACTTGATCCTCCAATCCCGTAAGCAACTGTCAGAAGAACAGCTGCAACAGTTTGTAACAGGCATGGTAGAATTTGGTTATGAAAAAGAAGAACTACCGACTGTTTTAAGAGATTATATTGAAGGAGTTTAAACTATGACTTTGTTAGCATTAGAAAATGTGTCAAAATCCTATGGAGCAAGCCCTGCTCTTACAAATGTTTCCCTTGAAATTCCAGCTGGAAAAATCGTTGGCCTCCTTGGCCCAAACGGTTCTGGAAAGACAACCTTGATTAAACTAATCAACGGCTTGCTACAGCCAGAGGAAGGGCGTATCCTTATCAACGGCATGGAACCAAGCCCAGCAACTAAAGCAATTGTTTCTTATCTCCCTGATACGACCTATCTCAACGAGCAGATGAAGGTCAAGGAAGCTCTCACTTATTTCAAGACCTTCTACCAAGATTTTAATCTGGAACGTGCTCAAGGTCTTCTTCGTGACCTTGATATCGATGAAAATAGCCGTTTCAAGAAACTCTCAAAAGGGAACAAAGAAAAGGTTCAGCTGATTCTTGTCATGAGTCGCGATGCTCGTCTATACGTGCTTGATGAACCAATCGGGGGTGTAGACCCAGCAGCTCGTGACTATATCTTGAACACCATCATCAACAACTACTCTCCAACTTCTACTGTCTTGATTTCAACTCACTTGATTTCAGACATTGAACCAATCTTGGATGAGATTATCTTCCTCAAGGATGGAAAAGTCGTCCGTCAAGGAAATGTGGATGATATTCGCTATGAGTCTGGAGAGTCTATCGACCAACTCTTCCGTCACGAATTCAAAGCCTAGTTAAAGGAGATTATTATGTTTTGGAATTTAGTTCGTTATGAATTTAAAAATGTTAACAAATGGTATTTAGCCCTCTATGGTGCTGTGTTGGCACTTTCTGCTCTTATAGGAATTCAAGCAAGTTCCCTCAAATCCATCGATACTCCCGATCAAGAAATGATTATGTTAGTCTTTCTGGGCTTGGTTTTTGGTGGACTGATTATTACCTTGAGTATTTCAACCTTGATTTTGATCATCCGTCGCTTCAAGGGTAGTGTCTATGACCGACAAGGATATCTCACTTTGACCTTGCCAGTTTCCGAACACCAGATTATCTTAGCCAAACTCTTGGGGGCCTTCATTTGGTCTCTGATCAGTTCAGCAGTCTTGCTCCTGAGCATTTATATCATTGTTGTGATAATTGAGCCTAATTTCATTGATTTTCTTGATTTTAAAGACTTGTTCCAACATTACCTAGACAGTATCGGCTTATATCTAATTTCATTCATCCTTGGCACAATTTCAGGAATCCTCTGCATCTACTTGGCGATTTCCATCGGACAACTTTTCAATGAATACCGCACAGCACTCGCGGTTTTAGCCTATATTGTTATCCAGATCGTGCTTGGTTTTGTCGGTCTCAACCTTCGCATAGATACTAATTTCAATATGATGCTTACATTTGAAATCTTTACGGATTTAATCCTAATTGCTGGATTCTACCTCGGTACTTACTATATCTTGAAGAATAAGGTTAATCTTCAATAATCAGTCAGAGACTGGGAAAAAACTTAATTTTAGTAGAAAATAAAAAAGATCTTTCTACTACAAAACGCATATTATCAAGGTTTTTCAAGACCTGATAATATGCGTTTTCTGATTTTAAAGACTTTTAGCGCAGATTCGTTCTTCGTCTAAATAGTTGCATTTTCTAAACCTAAAACTTTATTTCATGTGAAATATTTTACAAAAAAGAGTATAATACCTTTATAAAGTTGCTTTTACTAGGAGGTTCCCACTTTATGCTTAGAAGATTTGTAACAAAGAAACACCTCATTCTCTATTTTTTATCAATTATCATCACCTGGCTTGAAGCGATTATCACACCTGCCCTCGTTCAGAATATAGTGGCTAGTTTTACGAATCAGGACTTCGAATTACTCTGGAAAGTTCTAATCTTGGGAATTTTAGGCAATCTCATCCTGCTTATCGGATTGGCTGGCAAAAGATACTACTACGCCCGTCTCATAACCGATTTCAAATTTGGCCTTAAAAGTGCCATCTTTCATCAGTTTTTAAACAGTTATGCCATTGCTGAGCAAGACCTTCTGTCTGATTTGGAAAATGACGTCAAGCAACTAGAGACAAGCTATATTGAGCCTACTGTGATTATTATTTCTTCCATTGGATTTACAAGCATTTCGGTCTCTTATGCCTTGTGGACCAACCTCTATCTGGGACTCGTTTTTATCCTTTTTTACTCTCTCCCAGTCCTTTGTAGCTCCATCGGGGCCAAACGTTTAGATAATCTCTCCGAGGATCGTTCAAAAATCAATCAAAGCTATCTAGCAACTTTGACAAGCTTCATCAGTGGGAGTCAACAAATCCGCCATTATCACGGGCAAACTTTCTTTTTCAATCGTTTTTCTGGTCAGCTACAACATAGTCTCGATGCAGAAATAAACTATGAAAAACAGCGCACCATCAATAGTCTCCTCATCAATAGTATTGACGCCTTTTGTTCCGTCGCTCCCATTGTCATCGGTGGTTTTATGACCTACTATGGCCACCTCAGCGCAGCCAGTTTTGTAGCTATTTATCTCGTATCTCACAATATCGGCTATCAATTTCAAGAACTAGCTTATTTTAACAACACTCGTAAATCCACCACCTATCTCTGTAAGAAATATCAAAAGCTTCTTAGCCGGGCAAAGCATAACTTTACCAAGCTTATTCCAGACATCTATCCTATTCAAGTGGAGAATCTCTCTTTGGAGATAGAACAGCAAGTGATTTTAGCACCTCTCTCACTTAGTATCAAGCAAGGAGAAAAAATTGCCATCATCGGCGAGAGTGGCACTGGCAAAACCACTCTCCTGAATATTATCCATGGAGATCAAACCCCTACGAGTGGACACATCAGCTTTGCTGGACAAATTCTTAGTCGGGAAGAAATCACCAGCATTAGTTCTTACATCCTCCAATCCAGTCATTATTTTGATGATTTATCACTAACTGACAATATCGCCCTGGGCTCCGTCATAGACCAGACTAGATTGGATAAGATCCTGAGACAGACTGGTTTAGAGGATTTGAAGCATAGAAAGCTTAGCAACGAAAGTCTATCTGGTGGTGAGAAACAACGCCTAGAAATAGCTCGCGCCCTCTACCACGATAGGCAACTCATCTTAGCCGATGAGATTAAGGCCAATCTTGACTTGGAAAATAGTCGAAAAATCAGCGATCTCCTCTTTTCTATGCCACAGACTGTTATTGAAGTTATTCACCATTATACAGAAGAAGATCTAAAACGCTACGACCAGGTCATAAGATTGACTAAATAAAACGAAAAACATAAAGTGCTTTCGCATCCATAGAAAAAAACCAAGGAAATCAAAAATCCTTGGTTTTTAACTCAAAATCAAATTAGCTACAATAGGACTTACAAATACATAGAGAATACCTGTAACACCGATGGCTAGACCTCCCATGGCACCTGCTACTGGTCCATAGCGGAAGGCCGTTCCTGTTCCAACGGCGTGACCTGTTCCACCCAGGGACAAACCAACCGCTACTGGATCGTCTATTTTTAGCCATTTTAGAAGTGTTGGTCCGATTACACTGGTCAAAATCCCCGTCGCTACTACAACTACTAGGGTCACGGTAGTCAAGCCTTGCAACTTTTCTGTAATCCCTACTGCCATGGCGGTCGTTACTGACTTAGGAAAGAGGGAGATGGCTAGGAAAAAGTCCATGCCAAAGATTTTTGCGACTAGGGCTGTAAAAGAGGTATTGACGATGACTGCTAAGAAGCTCCCCAGCAAAATACTTCTAACATGATGCTTCATCAAGTGGAAGCTTTTATAGAGGGGAATTCCTAGAGCCACTGTTGAAGGAACAATCAAGTTATTAAGATAAACCCCACCTTGGTAGTAATCTTGGTAGGAAATGCCAGTCACTTTCAAAAAGATAATAATAAAAATAGCTGATAGCAGTAGGGGAGTCGTTAAGGGATGAGGATAGCGTCTGAAAATCATCATTCCCCCAAGATAGGCTAAGATTGATAAAGCTATCCCAAAAAGTGGATTGGATACAAATTCGCTCATTTGGCACCTCTTTCTTCGTAATCTCCTTCATAACGCTTTTTGATAAACTGAACTACAAGCGCAATCAAGATAATATTGATAACTGCTGCAAAAAAGACAATCAAGACAATGGGCAATAAATAAGGAGCAATCACATCAAATTTCTCCATAATCCCAACTGCAGGAGGCAAAAATAGAATAGTCATATTAGCTAGGAGAAAATTCCCAACCATGTTGACATGCCGTACCCGCAACCACTTGAACTGCAAGGCTAAAAATAAAATAATCAAACCGATAATGCTTCCAGGAATAGGCAAATGGAAAAAGCTAGAGATTCCCTCACCAATCAGTGAAATGACAAAGAGAATCATTAACTGAACATATAATTTCATCGTTTACTCCACAAATAGACTTTCTGCATACCAGTTTACTCTTTTTTCAGAAAATTTCAAGGAAATACACAAGAAACATCCTTCTTGCTATCTATTCCAAAAAGTTGTATACTAATTGCGTGCGCAAGCATCTCAGATAGGCAGATCTGTTTATAACTACCATATAGAAAGGAGATTGATATGACTTACTTAGAAAAATGGTTTGACTTCAACCGCCGACAAGTAGAGCTAGAAGCTCTTTTAGAGCAAACGATTGCTGAGAAGAGTGACCAAAGCCTAACGCTCAAAGAATTCTATCTCTTGCACTTTTTAAATCAGGCTCAAGAAAAATCTTTGAGACAGATTGACCTGCCTGACAAACTCCATCTGAGTCCAAGTGCTGTATCACGAATGGTGGCACGCCTAGAAGCCAAAAATTGTGCTTTACTTAGTCGAAGATGTTGTGACCAGGATAAGCGAGCTAGTTTTATCTGCCTCACTAAGGAGGGTCAGACAACTCTTGCCTATCTACAAAAAGCTGTAGAAGAAAGCCTTGAAACAAAAGCAAGTTGGCTTTCCTAAAATTTTTACAAAAAAACTTGCGTGCGCAATCAATTTTCTTGACATTCCTTTTTCCAAGGAGTAAAATGAAAACATGATTTAACAAAGGAGAATCCTATGATTGAAATCACTTATCTTGATGCCAGCAAGCAAGAGAGAACCATGAGCTTCGAGTCATACGAAGAATTTGAACGTTCTCAACATGCCTGCCTGATTGGTGTCGCAGACTACTACCCAGTTCAAAAGTTAACCTATAAGGGACATACTTTGGACTACCATGGGACTTATGGAGATGTCTTCTTCTATCTCATGAAACAAGATTTAAGCCAATATAATTAAAAAGGAGAAATACTATGGCAAAAGCAATTACAGATGCAACATTCGAACAAGAAACTAAAGACGGTTTGGTCTTGGTAGACTTCTGGGCAACTTGGTGTGGTCCATGTCGTATGCAAGGTCCAATCTTGGATAAATTGTCTGAAGAACTTTCAGAAGATGTCTTGAAAATCGTTAAAATGGATGTTGACGAAAATCCAAACACAGCTCGTTCATTCGGCATCATGTCTATCCCTACTCTTCTCTTCAAGAAAGATGGACAAGTTGTTAAACAAGTGGCAGGTGTCCACACAGCTGAACAAATCAAAGCCATCGTTGCTGAATTAAGCTAATCAAAAAAGAGACCAAATGCATTCATTTGGTCTCTTTTTTCTTGTCCTTTGCCATTTTTCAAAAAATATGCTAGACTGTAACTAGAATATCACGATGTTTGGGACATGCCATCGCTAAAAAAAAACCTCTACTTGGTATTTTTTAGCTCCCTATAGGGAGCTTTTTGCGTGCTCTGAACATTTCCCATTTTGGAAGGAGTACTATGAAACGTCAATCAGCCTTGGTCGTCTTTAGTGGCGGTCAAGATTCAACAACCTGCCTTTTCTGGGCCAAGCAACACTATGAAAAGGTAGAAGCCGTTACCTTTGCCTATGGCCAACGCCACCATCTCGAAATTCAAGTCGCCAAAGAAATCGCTGAGGAACAAGGAATTCGTCATCATATCCTAGATATGTCTCTGCTAGGACAAATCACTGAAAATGCCTTGACTTCTGATCTAGAAATTGAGCAAAAAGAAGGAGAGGTTCCTAATACCTTCGTTGACGGTCGCAATCATCTCTTTCTGTCCTTTGCGGCAGTTCTTGCCAAGCAGCGGGGAATCACAGATATCGTAACTGGTGTCTGCGAAACAGACTTCTCAGGTTATCCTGACTGTCGAGATGTCTTTGTCAAATCACTCAATGTGACCCTCAACCTTGCTATGGATTACGACTTTGTGATCCAAACACCTCTCATGTGGCTAGACAAGGCTGAAACTTGGGGATTAGCTGACCAACTCGGTGCCTTTGACTACGTTCGTGAGAAGACCTTGACCTGCTACAACGGGATTATCGGTACTGGTTGCGGAGATTGTCCTGCCTGCCATCTACGCCAACATGGTTTAGAGGTTTATCTCTCTCAGAAAGGAGAGGCCTGATGTTTTTTGCCCCCAAAGAAATCAAACAAGAAACTGGGGAATCTCTTGTCTACAATCCTCACAGAACCTTAGTCTCAAAAGAATTTACCTTTGATGCTGCCCACCACCTCTTTCACTATGAAGGAAAATGCAAATCCCTACACGGTCACACCTATCATCTGCAAATCGCTGTCAGTGGATTTTTAGATGAACGTGGCATGACCTACGATTTCGGAGATATCAAAGCTATCTACAAGGACTACTTAGAGCCCCACCTAGATCATCGCTATCTCAATGAGACTCTGCCTTATATGAATACGACTGCTGAAAATATGGTTTACTGGATTTTCCAAACCATGAGCCAAGAGTTGCCAGACGAGCGCGGTCTCCGTTTGGAATATGTTCGCCTCTATGAAACTCCGACTGCCTTTGCAGAGTTTAGACGGGAGTGGTTAGATGACTAAGGAACGTGTCCTCAAACTACCAGTTCTGGAAATTTTCGGCCCAACCTTTCAAGGCGAAGGTCGTGCTATTGGTCAGAAAACCATGTTTGTCCGCACTGCTGGTTGCGACTACCACTGCGACTGGTGCGATTCCGCCTTTACTTGGGATGGTTCTGAAAAACCAACTCGCATGACAGCTGATGAAGTAATCGCTGAGTTAGATAAACTAGGAAGCTACGACTATGTAACTCTATCTGGGGGAAATCCTGCTATCCTAGCAGCCAACATGGCCGAGTTAGTCACTAAGCTTAAGCAACGTGGGGTCACTCTGGCTGTTGAGACCCAGGGATCCCGTTGGCAAAATTGGTTAAAAGACATCGACCAGGTGACTCTGAGTCCCAAGCCTCCTTCATCCAAGATGGAAGTCAACTTTGAGACCTTGGACTTTATCGTTTCCCAACTAGACTCAGACAAAGTAACCTTTAAAATCCCTGTCTTTGATGATGCAGATCTAGCCTTTGCCAAAGGGATTCAAGAACGCTACCAACCAGATGTCCTCTTCTTATCGGCGGGAAATCCTGAGCCCAAGGCTACAGGCAATATTGTCCAAGACCAACTGGACCGCCTCAAAGAACTCTGGGAACGTGTCGCTGCCGACGATAGCTGGGGCAATGTCCGCGTCCTTCCTCAACTCCATACCCTCCTCTACGATAACCAACGTGGTGTTTAAGTTTAGAAAGAAAAAATCATGTCACAACAAGAAGAAATGAAAAACCTCAGCCTCCTCGGCAACAAAGAAACCAACTACATTTTCGAATACCAACCCGAAGTCCTCGAATCCTTTGACAATCGTCATGTGGAAAATGACTATTTCATCAAGTTCAACTGCCCTGAATTTACCTCACTTTGTCCCATCACTGCTCAGCCAGACTTTGCGACGATTTATATTTCCTACATTCCTGACAAGCTCTGTGTTGAGTCAAAATCCCTTAAACTCTACCTCTTTAGCTACCGAAACCATGGAGATTTTCATGAAAACTGTATCAACACTATCGGGAAAGACTTGGTCAACTTGCTAGACCCTCGCTACTTAGAGGTTTGGGGGAAATTTACACCTCGCGGTGGCATTTCAATTGACCCTTACTACAACTACGGTAGACCTGGAACCAAGTATGAAGGCTTGGCAGAACAACGTCTCTTCCAACACGACCTCTATCCAGAGAAAATTGACAACCGCTAATACTCTTCGAAAATCTCTTCAAACCGCGTCAACATCGCCTTGCCGTAGATATAGGTAACTGACTTCGTCAGTCTTATCCACAACCTCAAAGTAGTGCTTTGAGCAATCTGCGGCTAGCTTCCTAGTTTGCTCTTTAATTTTCATTGAGTATAAAAAGATACGAAAAAGCCCTGTTCCTCAAGATGAGGAGCAAGGCTTTTTAAATTTCAATTATTCTTCAGTTCCAAGGAAGTTTTTAGCAACTAGAGCTGCAAGAACGCCACCAACGATTGGTGCAAGGATGAAAATCCAAACTTGTTGAAGAGCTGCGCCACCTACCAATACAGCAGGAGCCAAGCTACGAGCTGGGTTTACTGAAAGTCCAGTGATGTTCAAGCCAGCTAGAATCAAAGCTGTCAATGACAAACCGATCACCAAACCAGCGATTGCGCCATTCCCTTTGCTTGCTGAAGTTACAGTCATGATCACCAAAACAAACAAGAATGTTGCGATTGTTTCAAACAAGAAACCACCAAAGACGGTTACACCGTTTGCCAAGGCATTTTCACCAAGACTTGCAGTTGACATACCTGAATTTGCCAAGAGAAAGAATACAGATCCAGATGCAAGGAAAGCACCGACTACTTGTCCGAGGATGTAGTTTACAAGCTCTGAAGATGACAAACGTTTGTTAACAAACATAGCGATAGAAACAGCTGGGTTCAAGTGAGCACCTGAAACAGTTCCGATTGAGAAGGCTGCGACTACGATTGCCAAACCAAAAGCAAGAGCAATCCCAAGGTGTCCAAGTCCTTCAACACCATTTCCAAAAACAACAGCTCCTGTTCCGATGAACACAAGCATAAAAGTACCGATTAATTCAGCAACAAATTTTTTCATATTAAGTCTCCTTTTTTCAAACTATGTATTAGTCTATCAGAAGGAGGAAAGGGTTTCAAGAAATGTGCTTAGAAAATATCGTGCGCTTTCCCCTTTTACACGATAGTTTTATTTTTCTAAAAACCAGTCTTTGTTTGACACAAATTTCACAAAGTTGTATACTAAAACGTGATAGGACTTCTTTTAGAAACTTATCACAACTCACTTATAACCCTTTGCTGTTCTTTTATGAACGTTTGAATGGTATCACGGATACCGAGGAGGAATCATATGTCTAAAGTAGCTATCGTTACAGGTGCAGGTCAAGGGATCGGTTTTGCAATCGCAAAACGCTTGGTTCAAGATGGTTTTAAGGTTGGGGTATTAGACTATAATGCTGAAACAGCTGAAAAAGCAGTTGCTGAATTGTCAGCAGAGAATGCTTTAGCTGTTGTAGCAGATGTGTCTAAACAAGCAGAGGTTGCTGCAGCTTTCCAAAAAGTTGTAGACCATTTCGGAGACTTGAACGTTGTGGTAAACAACGCTGGTGTCGCTCCTACTACACCTCTGGATACAATTACAGAGGAACAATTCGCCCGCACATTTGCTATTAACGTCGGTGGTGTGATTTGGGGAGCACAAGCTGCTCAGGCTCAATTCAAAGCACTTGGTCACGGTGGTAAAATCATCAACGCTACTTCTCAAGCAGGTGTTGTTGGAAATCCAAACTTGACTGTTTATGGTGGTACAAAATTCGCTGTTCGTGGTATTACTCAAACATTGGCGCGTGATTTAGCTGACTCAGGCATCACTGTTAATGCGTATGCTCCAGGTATCGTTAAAACACCAATGATGTATGATATCGCTCACGAAGTTGGGAAAAATGCAGGAAAAGACGACGAATGGGGTATGCAAACATTCGCAAAAGATATTACATTGAAACGCCTATCTGAGCCAGAAGATGTCGCTGCAGCTGTTAGCTTCCTTGCTGGACCAGATTCAAACTACATTACAGGTCAAACCATTATCGTCGATGGTGGTATGCAATTCCATTAAGATAAAAAAAAAAGAGGTTGGAAAATAATCCAACCTCTTTTATCATCTCTATGATTCCAATTTCCAGAGTCATTTTGTGTTAGTTAAACTAATCTTTCATCAAGACTAGGAATACTCTCTGCTCTAAATAGTGTGATTTGCCCTGTTTTAATAGAGCACAAGATTAGGAACAGTTTGGATATCCATTTTTTCTGCGAAATCATCAAAAAATTAAAAATTCCCATTGCCATTATGGATTCGCTTATTTACTCTTTCGCGCGCCATTTCAAGAGCATAAAAAATCACCTTTTCTAGGTGATTTTTTCATAGTCTCTTATTTTTCCAATTCTAGCAAAACACTAATAGCTGATAGGGCATAAAGCGGTGCTGTTTCTGCTCGCAAAATTCGAGGACCAAGTCCTGCCAGAACAGCTCCTTTGGCTTCAAAATCTTCTATTTCCGCAGGTGAAAGACCGCCTTCTGGACCAAAGATAAAGAGCAACTGAGTTTCTTTTTCAAGACCACTTACAGTTTGTACAAGAGCAGCGCTTTCTCCTTCTTTAGCCGACTCTTCGTAGGCTACCACGATGCGGTCAAACTGGTCCAGCTGAGCTAGAAAGTCTGCTTTTTTCTCAAAAAGGGTAATACTTGGGACAAGATTTCGCTTGCTTTGCTCGGCTGCTCCAAGGGCGATTTTTTCTAGTTTTTCAACCTTTTTACCCAATTTCTTGCCATCCCACTTGGCAACTGACCAATCGGCAGGAAAGGCCCAGATTTGACTAGCACCTAACTCAGTCACCTTTTGAGTGATAAACTCCAGCTTGTCCCCCTTGGGAAAGCCTGAAGCGATGGTCACTTGGACTGGCAGTTCTACATTGTCAGCTAGTTCTTCAACCAATTCAAACTGACGAGCCTCGACATCTAGCACGCGCGCCAAACGCTTGATCCCATCATCAAAGACTAGAGTCACTTGGTCATCCTCTTTCAAGCGCATAACTTGAAACATGTGCTTGCTGGTTTCCTTGTCCTCGATAGTGACAGGGGAACTAGCCAAACCTTTTACAAAATACTGTTGCATGCTAGCCTCCAATCACACCAGAGATATCCTTCGTTTTTTTGAAAACACAGGCATTCCATTCCCCTTGGATCATGTGTGTTTCTAGAAAGAATCCAGCTGCTTCTGCCGACTCACGGACCATGTCCCACTTGTCCTTGATAATCCCACTCATGATGAGGTAGCCTTCGTCCTTAACCAAACGATAAGCATCCTCTGTCAGATGAATGAGGATATCCGCCAAGATATTAGCTACAATCACATCTGCTTCAATCTCAACACCCTTAAGCAAGTCTCCTGCTGCTACATGGATGTTTTCCATGCCTGGATTGAGTTCAATATTTTCCTGAGCGACCCGAACTGCTACATCATCTAGGTCATAGGCAAAGATTTCCTTAGCACCAAGTAGAGAGCTAGCAATGGAAAGAACCCCTGAACCTGCCCCCACATCGATCACCGTTTCACCACCACGAAGGACCTGCTCCAAGGCAAAAAGACTCATCTTAGTGGTTGGATGCGTACCTGTCCCAAAGGCCATACCTGGATCTAGCTTGATAATCTTTTCGCCCGCCGTCGCTTCATAGTCCGTCCATGATGGCACGATGGTCAAGTCATGGGTAATGCGAGCTGGTTCATAGTATTTCTTCCAGTTGTCCGCCCAGTCTTCCTCAGCCAAGGCAGTCGTTCCCATCTTGACCTCTCCCAAATCCATAAAATCGGTCAATTCTGCTAAGCGAGCCTGCAAATCCGCTTCAACCGCTACCACATCAACCGTTTCGGGATAGTAAGCTGTCACCACGATTTCTTCTTGTTGCTCCACCTCAGGGAAAATCTCACCGAAGCGATCGACATTGCCCACATAGTCCTTGCTGTCTTCAATAGCAACCCCTTGGGCGCCTAACTCGATCAAGAGATTGGAAACTAATTCCTCTCCCTCACGCTTAACCGTTACTTTTAACTCTTGCCATGTTTCCATTTTGTATTTTCCTTATTCTTCTTAAATTCTTCAATCACATCTGTATAGTGTTCTTTCATTGCGCTATGAATCTGCTGTTTAAAAATACCAAACATAAGATAATAAACAAATAGAACAATTCCTGCAAGCAGTAGCAGTAATAAAAAATGTACTGAAAGGGGCAGTACGAGACCTTCACCACTCAGTAAGGGTAAAACAAGCATTAATCCCCAAATAACAGCCATAGAGATCCCAGCTACTTTCGTACCACTTTCTCTCTGCTTCTTTAACTTTAAATATTCCATGTAAATGAATGTAGCTTCTTCCCTAGAGTATTGTCCAGTTTTTAGTTTGCGTTTAACTTCCTTGTTTAACGTGGTTGTTGCAATCGCAAAAATCATTTCACTTCCTCCAAATAATCCCTCAATCTACCCTGCAACTGCGGAACTACTTGACTGGATGTCAAAAATTCCTCAATGTTCATCAATTTATAGCCCTGCCCTTCATCTCCAAAGGTGATACTGTCAAACTGTTCTTGACTTAGTTGCCCGACCATAAATACTGACTGTCTGCCTTCATAGAGCATGCTGGGATAGACCTTACTCCAGAGCAGGCAATCTTCGGTCAAGTGAATGCCTAGTTCCTCATAGACTTCACGCGCCGCGCATTCAAATGGGCTTTCGTCCCCTTCACAGCCACCACCTGGCAACTCCCACATATTGGGCCAAGGAATGCTGGACTTGTCATCACGCAGAATAGTTAGGACACTATCTCCACAAAGTAAGGCAATCTTGCAGCCTGTGAAATCAGAAATCTCTAGCTCCATGCTAGACTCCTAATATCTCGGATAAGGATAAAATTCTCCTTCTTCCAAGCCAACTTTTCCTTCTTCAAAGACTTCTTGGTTCCATTCCATGACGAATTCTTCTGCTTCTGGGTCTTCCAAAAAGTCCATGAGGGCATCTAGTCCAACCTCTGCAGTATCTTTGAGGAATAGTGCAAAATAAGCTAAAAATTCACGAGAAAAACCTTTCTTCGGCAGATAAGGGATGACTGTGAGATACTCTTCTGCATTAACTGTTGACTTGGCAGGGTTATAAAAAAGCACCGCTTCTTCAAAGAGGATATCGTCTGATGACACCTCTCCATCCTCATCTAGCATCTCCACTCCTGCAGGATTTTGCGCCTCTAGCAGAAAACTCACTTCAACTGCATGATTGCGTTTGTCCCAGCTAATCTCATAGTCAAAAGGAAAGTTCTTGTCCAACTCTTCTTGTAAAACATCTAAAAATCCGTATGTTGCCATGTTGTCCTCTTTCTATACGACTCTTAAATCACCCCGAATACTCGGAAATATGCTAAAATAGATACTACCATATTACCACATTCGTATCAGAAAATCCATGTTAGAAAGGACTGCTATGCCAGACAATCTCGCGCTTCGTATGCGCCCCAAAACCATCGACCAGGTCATCGGTCAAGAGCATCTGGTAGGCCCAGGAAAAATCATCCGCCGCATGGTAGAGGCTAACCGCCTGTCTTCCATGATTCTCTATGGGCCTCCGGGTATCGGAAAAACCAGTATCGCTTCGGCCATCGCTGGAACGACCAAATATGCCTTTCGAACCTTCAATGCAACTGTTGATAGTAAAAAACGTCTCCAAGAAATTGCTGAAGAAGCTAAATTCTCAGGTGGCCTTGTACTGCTACTGGACGAGATTCATCGTCTTGACAAGACTAAACAAGACTTCCTCTTGCCTCTCTTGGAAAGTGGACTGGTCATTATGATTGGAGCGACGACTGAAAATCCTTTCTTTTCTGTCACGCCAGCCATTCGTAGCCGTGTTCAGATTTTTGAGTTGGAACCCTTGTCTAACCAAGATGTCAAAGAGGCCATTCAAATCGCCCTGACTGACCCTGAACGAGGCTTTGATTTCCCTGTTGAGTTAGATGATGATGCCCTTGATTTTATCGCAACATCTACCAACGGAGACCTCCGTTCTGCCTTTAACTCACTGGACTTGGCAGTTCTCTCCACTCCAGAAAATAATGACGGTATCCGTCATATCACGCTGAATATCATGGAAAATAGTCTCCAGAGAAGCTATATCACTATGGACAAGGATGGAGATGGACACTATGATGTTCTATCTGCCCTTCAAAAGTCCATCCGTGGCTCGGATGTGGATGCCAGTCTTCACTATGCTGCTCGCTTGATAGAGGCCGGTGACCTTCCTAGCCTAGCTCGTCGTTTGACTGTGATTGCTTATGAAGATATTGGCTTAGCCAATCCCGAAGCTCAGATTCATACCGTAACTGCTTTGGATGCTGCCCAAAGGATCGGTTTCCCAGAAGCCCGCATCCTCATCGCCAATGTCGTCATTGATCTGGCACTTTCACCTAAGTCTAACTCAGCCTATGTGGCTATAGATAAGGCCTTGGCTGACCTTAAAACATCGGGGCATCTGCCGATTCCACGTCACTTGCGAGATGGACATTATAGCGGCAGCAAGGAACTAGGGAACGCCCAAAATTATCTCTATCCACATAATTATCCTGGTCACTGGGTCAATCAAGAGTACTTGCCAGAAAAAATCCGTGACCATCACTACTTTTCTCCAGAAGATAGTGGAAAATACGAACGCGCCCTGGCTCAACGCAAGGAAACCATTGATAAATTACGAAACTTGTGAAATCCTTTTCAAAATTTTTAATTTTCCCTTGATTTTTTTTGAAAAAGTGGTATCATATAATCATAGAAACGCTGTGGTGTACGACTTTACATTTAAGTGTTGACCGACTATTTTGTGTATTATTAGGGAAACAAAAGTCTTCTAACAGCATGTAGGCCGTCTCACACGGAAACAGCTTCAGTTAGAGCGAGTTGCCCACCTGCTTAATTGCGCGGGTTCAATACAAACCGTGAAGTTTCGGCACCAATACAGCTTTTTATTTGCCTCCTTAGCTCAGTTGGTAGAGCAGTAGACTCTTAATCTATGGGTCGCAGGTTCGAGCCCTGCAGGGGGCATCTAAATCAACAGGAAAAAGCCTTGATTTATAAGGCTTTTTTGCTTGTCTATAACTGATTTGCCCCATCATTTGCCCCACATTTTTTTATGAGCAATCTTTCCAGACATCTCTGATTACGAAAAACAAAAAAGCTATCCTACCTTTGCAAATTTGGATAAGATAGCGGAATATTTTAATGCAACTCCAACCCAACTCTTTGGAACGAGTAAAGAGATTGAGTTAGAAAAGAGTGTTCTTGAATCTAATGAATACTCTGATAAAGTAAGTGAGATTTTAAAAGCTGTCAAATATATCGAAGATTTTCTAGAAACTGATGGACAGTACTTAGAGGATTTACTTTACTTAACAAGAGGCAACCAACTATACACAGAAGATGGAGATGAGTTGTATATTGATCCAACTTCTCAGAAAAGAACACTTCATAACCAATATGAACCTGGTTTTATTGAAGCAAGGGATAAATCTCCACTAGAGCTCTTAATTGAAAATAAGGAGCTATTAGATTAAATAAAAAAAGCGAGGATATCCTCGCTTCAGATTGAAGTTAAAATCTTTAGAAGACACTTTTATAAGGACTTTGTCTTAAATCTGTGAAAAGGAGTGAAAACTCCTTTTCTTTTTGTAAGTCAGACTGAAACTTCCAAATTGTTTATTTATTTTATTGACATTTTCTATAAAAATAAGTATAATAGTTTAATTAGAAAACTATACTATATAGGGGGTATTGAAATGAAATTTTCTAATCGTTTACTGCTATTCCTTGCAGGAGTTGTTTTTGTCCTTTTAGGACTTTTCCTATTTACAAACCCAGTAGCTAATCTTGTTGCTTACAGCTGGTGGATTTCATTTGGTTTACTGGTTTCTTCTATAGCAGCTATTTTAGGCTATTTCTCTGCACCAAAAGAGCTTCGCTCACCTGTTTATCTTTTCCAAGGATTTGTTAGTCTTCTCTTAGCTCTTTACCTCGTTGCTTATGGCTTTGTGACCCTGCCGGTCGTCATTCCGACCATTGTAGGAATTTGGTTAATTGTAGAAGCCATTATTGCTTTCTTTAAAGGCAATCGTCTAAGATTGATTTTCCCTATTATTGGTAGCAATATCACGTGGGTAGCCTTGCTTGAATTTTTACTAGGTCTAGTGATTCTGTTCAATCCAGTGGCTACAGGTGTCTTTGTCGTTTATGTCATTGCCTTTTCAGTTTTAGTTACTGGCTTCACCTACATTATTGAGGCCTTTCGTAAATAGTCTAGTTGCTATTTCTATCGCATTCAAAAAAGCTGGGAAATCATATTCTCAGCTTTTTTGTCTCTTTAATTATCACTTTTTCGCATTCCATTCTGCGTAGAAATTTGTTTTTCCATTTTATTCTCCAATTTGATCTCGCACTGACATTTATTTATAACAAAACTATATATCTAGAATAGCATAATCATTAGGTATTATAGGTTTTCAAACAAAATACGAGTCATTCGTTTTTGCCCCACTTTTGCCCCATTTTTAAATCCTGACATTGAAAACACCTAAAAGTATTTCCCTAAAATCAGCTATATTTCAACATTTTTGTTTATTTTCAATATGAAAAGTTCTTACAAATTCATGTCGTTATCCTGAGAATAGTTAGAATAAATTAAAATAAGGTCTTTATCTAACACGAAAGCCACATATGTTTATTTTTCATTAACTTGTGTAATGAAAAATAACTGAAAATCTTTTGCATCTTTCTGAGTCGGAAAGTCAATTATAATATTGTCCAACGCAGTACCAAACCACCTATTTGCCGACCTTTTTCTATTGCTTTTACAGATAGGAGTATTCTTCCCTTAGCCAGCCAACGGTTTATCGACTTCATCCTTGCTAATAAACACCTGCTCTGTTAAGACGGGACACTCTTATCCCAAAAAAGTTCCAAAGTCTCACCTGACTCTGGAACTTTTTGATTTCTACACTTATTGTTTGGCTTCCTGTTTTAATTGTTGCACCTGTTCCTCGTACTGGACAAGCTCCTTGTCTTTTATATTGATAGTCGCTTCTGCTTCAGCAATGCGGCTTCTCAGATCTTGAGTCTTGCTATGGTGATAGCTAATACCAATAACACTACCAGCAATGATTCCGATTACTAGACAAGTAAAAATCACCAAAATCA
>NZ_KV817799.1:18575-43223 GCF_001814775.1 Streptococcus sp. HMSC067H01 | reverse complement strand
CAATTCATTAAATTTTTTTAGCATAAGTTCCTTTCCTCCTGACTATGTTGATAGAAAACTACACAACATTTAGACATTAACCGAAGCCATTCTACCAGAAAAATTCGATACTGTCAATAATTATTTGATTAACACTCCGTAACTCTACTTGAGTATTTACACATAATTATTGACAGTATCCCGATTTGAACTCGCACTGACATTTATTTATAACAACACTATATATCTAGTATGGCATAATCATTAGGTATTATAGGTTTTCAAACCAAATGTGAGTCATTCGTTTTTGCCCCACTTTTGCCCCATTTTTAAATCCTGACATTGAAAACACCTAAAAGTATTTCCCTAAAATCAGCTATATTTCAACATTTTTGTTTATTTTCAATATGAAAAGTTCTTACAAATTCATGCAGGGGGCATCTAAACAACAGGAAAAAGCCTTGATTTCAAGGCTTTTTTGATGTCAAATAACTTTTTGTAGCAAATCATTATAAAGGTTTTCCAACCTTATCAAACTTATCATTTATTCTCAATCAATTGCTAGCAATATTTGATAAGACCAACTGTTTTTTACAGTACAGAGCTAGTCTATAATTAACTAAACTATACTAATTTGTGCCCATATTACATGGCCAATCCGCATAGAGATTAAAATGGGCTATTATGAATTCATAAATTTTCGCAACAGAACAAGAGCAAGTCATTTAGAAATAAAAGAGAAGAGAATCTTTCACTCTCTTCTTAGTATATCTTATTAAATTCAGTCTTTCTCAATCTACCTGATTTTCCTTTGCAACGACAAATTCTTTAACCAATCGATAGATAACAGCAAATATGGGTGTAAAGAATATCATTCCAAGTAAGCCAAAGAGATTGCCTCCAATACTAGCAGCCGCAAGCGTGAAAAGGGCTGGCAAACCAATAGACTGACCTACAACTCTAGGATAAATAAGGTTTCCTTCAATCAGCTGTATAACTTGATATAGAAGAAGAGAAAGTAAGGCTTGAGTAGGACTCACTGTGAAGATAAAAATCGCTCCCACAACACAAGCAATCATAGGCCCTACATAAGGAATGAACGATAGCACTCCTGCAAAGATACCTGTCATTACTCCATAGGGTATCCCAAACACGCTGTAACCAACCGCTATCATAACTCCTATGATAACTGCTTCAATCAGCTGACTCATCAAAAATTGGTCATAAGTCTCTAGTGCTACTTGTCCAATGTAAGTCAACTTTATCACCACCTTCTCTGGAAGAAAAACTTTTAGAAGTCGACTCGTCATCGCTGCCAAATGTTCCTTACTGGATAAAAATAAAAAGGTGAAGACTATAATCAAAAAGGCATTCATCAAACTTGAAAAAATATTGCCGATATTACTAGTCAGACCTGATAAAAAACCTATCAAAGCTTGGCTAATAGAGCTAGACTGTCCCTGAATTCCTGATACGATAGTTGACAACATGTCTTTGGTTACAAATTCCGAGCTGCCTAGCAATTTCCCAAGTTGAGTAAGGACTGTTGAAAGGACTGTTCCCAGCTGACTAATAGTCTGGGCTAGGGTTGGCAGCACCAAAACCAAAAGAGCAATCACGATTAAGATAAGAGCTAGGAAAACAAGTACCATGGCAATCGGACGACGCAACTCTGCCTTTACCTTCAATTTAACTAAGTACTGTTCAATTTTTTTCATGGGAACATTGAGCACAAAAGCAATAACAGCACCATAAATCAAGGTTGATATTACATCAAAGAGAGAGATTGCTCCTGATATAAAGCTCGATGCATTCAGAATTACAAGAGCAACCAGCCCTATAAAAAGTATTAACGGGGTGTATTTTTTTACTAAGTTCATAAATTCTCCTTAATAAACATGTTTAGATACGACTATACTATTTGGTTTTTCAAACTCTCGATTAAGGTAGGCTTGGTAAGTTCCTGGAGCGATAAATCCTTTGGGTGAGAGGATATCGGTGCCAGCCTGACCGACTATGGTATCAGCCAAGAGCACACAGTTTGTAGATAAGACAAAGTAGGATTTAAACTTAGATTTGATAAATTTATAAAGTTCCCCATCCGTCTCATGTCTGATTTTATAAGCGTAGGTGTAGTCTTCCTTACCATCTTCCGTTTTAATTTTATCTGCGCTTGGCTCCCAAGGAATCGTTAGTTGTTTTAATTCAGCTAATTTTTCCTGAACCGCTTCTTCCATTTCCGGTGTCAAATCTATTCCGTAACCAAATAGCGTTTTTTGACTCTCCCGTTTACATAAGTCAATGTACTTATCACGGTCGCAAAAATATAAAACACCATCTCCAACCATACCAAATAAGGTCTCAGATGACGGATCATAGTTTCCATAAGAAATCACACGTCCTTGATAACAAAGGTCCACATGACCAATAGCTGAAAATAGAGAAGTCTCCGCTGTATGAACGAAAATTTCAAGATCTGCTGTCTTACCAAACTTCACCATTCCAAGATAGATTTCCTCTTCCTCATCAGCATTTTCCTGCATGAATTTATTGATTTTTGCTAAAGTACTTGCAGGGATGAGAGCGGCTAGGGCAATAGGTAAGCTCATTCTGACACGACGTTTGAGATGGTTTTTCCCAATTTCCTTTTCAAATAAGAAACCGTCACGGATATTGGACACACCATAAAGGCAAAAATAAGCCCCTAAAACAAAGAGTTGAAAGACAGAATTTCCCGTAGAGGACAAAAGACTAGTCCCACCAAGAAAAACTAGTACGAGACCATCTAGTAAGAAACGAAAACGAGGTCGAATTTTGTTTTTGCGGTAGAGAACATAGGTGACAAGGTTGATACTAGCATGAAAAATCTGAGAAATTCCAATCACAAGAGCCAAAATATAAATTGGCACATCAGTAGCAAGATTCGAGCCTAGCAAATATCCCATCACTAACAATTTAACCAGTGCAACTCCCAAGGTGTCCGTTGACTGACTTTTTTTGAAAATACGTAATACTAAATCTAAGACCGTTGCTATCCAAGCTAAAAACAGAACCAGTCGAATAACCGTCACTGGCAACCAAGTTCCCGTGACCATCAAGATAAGACCTAGCAGAACAAACAAGAAACCCTGAACAAGTAATTTCTTACCTGTCAGACCTAAAGAAAGAATTTTTTCCATAAAAGACCTTTCAAAAATAATAATTAAGCCCTTTGATCAAATTGACTGGTAAATAGCTGACGGCACAAACAGCCTGTGCCAGCAAGACATGGCGACTGACTGTAGCAATGTCACCATCTTGTCTTTTGCACTTCTGAAATTTGTTTTATTGAGTCGAAATCAGAGCTTATAAAAACTAGCTAAACTCGAGAGATAGACACAATTGCGACGAAAAAATGTCTAACCAATACTACTTGTAAAGGTAAGAAAATATTATTTCTATTCTATTAATGATTTATATACTATCTATTATGACACAATACTCACTATAGTTCAACTTTTTACCTATTTAAAACCATAAAGCCTACATAACTCTTTGAAGAGAACAAAAATCTGAATGTAATAAGATAGTACCCATTACCCATATTATAATTAGATTATGAATTGAAGCTTTTTGGAACTAAAATTAGGAATAATTGAGAAAGTAGGGAGGGAAATTTTGCTTTTACCCCATTTTGAAATAATTTCATTTTAGATTTTTCTAAGTTTCTTTCAAAGAGCCTGCAGGGGGCATCTAAACAACAGGAAAAAGCCTTGATTTACAAGGCTTTTTTGTTTTTCTAAAAGATTTTCTCTAGATATTTAGCAGAATCCCAAGATAGTTTCTCAATGTTCCACTTCTTCCTTAAATCGTACTTTTCCTTGGCTGTATAATCTCATAATCTTCACAAAGCGAACTGGATTGTTTTGGTTATACAAAAGAAATACTGAAAAGAATAACAAGCCAGCAAACCACAAACCATAGCCTTCATCACCAATCGGTTGGCCAAATTTTAGAGGAAGAATCAAGAAATACAAAAAGTAATAGATAGACACTATATTTACTACAAAGCGGGCAAATCGATAAGGTAAAGCAGACAGTTGTCTAGGATCAAACTGGTTTTTTACAAACAAATTATGAGATGCTGCAAAGAAAAAGACTTTCTCTGTCGTTGGCTGGGCCTTTCGAACATTTTTATAAAGTGCTCGTTCAAGTATAGCAACCAACAAGGAAAACTGCATCAACCAAAATAGAAGAATACAGGCTAGACTGAACCAGTTATAGACACCAATAAACTTGAGGGAAAAGAAGCCCGAAATTGCAGGTCCACCTACTAGTAAGAGAATTACCAATTCAGGAATAAAAGAATTCGTTTCACCAGCTTTTTCAGTATTGAGCAACTTACTCTTTGGAGCAGCTAAAGCCTCTCCTGTCTTTTGGTCATAATAAACAGCCTGACCATTGCATTCGCCGATAAAGACACGACGGCGTCCGAGAAAAAACATATTGACCTCTTTCTATTTATGAAAACAAGTCTTCAAATTTTGGAATTTTATTATCCTAGTATACCATAAACCAACTTGCTAGGTCATAAGATAGCTAAGAGCCACATCTTGCTAAAAGGTTGACAGAACTTCGCTCCATAGGATATGATGGGAATACCTAAAATTTTAACTCTGCATGATCTTTACGACTTCTACTGAAAAAGCGTTGGAGAGTTCAATTCTATATCTGGAGGTTTCTATGAAAATCTATTATTCAAAATTTGTCGGTGTCGGCTATCTAGTTTTTGCGGTAGGTATATTCTTTCAATTTTTCTTTTTTCTCGCGCATGGATTGATCGACTTTTCTCAGCTCAGTCTTCTCACTGTGGTACCAACCATCCTCTTTTTCACTGCTATCTATGCAACGATTGCAGGCATCAAAAGACTTTCTAGTCGCAGACTCTCCTTTGAGTTCACCTTGGAAGGTATTTATGTCTATCCTGGGCTCTTCTTTTCCAAGGAAATTTTCATCCCAAAAGAAGAATTGTTGCGAGCATCTTATGTTGAAGTGGATGTCAGTGACCCTGACCATACCAACAGCAAAGCTTACTATTTAGATTTTGATCTGAGAGAGGTCACCCAGCTAGAAGATATTTCTAAGTCAAATGTTATCATCAATACAAGTGCCCTGATATTGCGACTCGCTCTTAGCCTCTGTCGATTTAGAGAGGAAGAAAAAGCCGAGTTGGCAACCTATCTAAAAGAAAACTACGGCATTGATTTCTTATACTAGCAAGTAAAAAAAGCCCTACATCAGGGCTTTTGTGTTGTTAGCGATTTAGTACTTGCGCTTCAAAGTGGGCAGGTTTATCGTCCAACTTAAACGTCGTGTAAATTTGAATGCTTAAAATTTTATGCTTCGAAAACTATTAAAAAAGTAAGAGCGTTTCTACACCCTTACTTCTTACTGGTATTCTTAATTACGGTAAAAATGACTATCTTTGTCGCTTGGTGATTGGCCGATTGCCAAGACGTCTTGGCTACCATCCGTACCAGTTAATTCATTTGCTACGCCTGCTGGGGTAAAGATAAGGCGTGCTCCTTCTCCACCACCAACAAGATGAATTCCTGTCAAATAGTAACCGTCCTTCTCCTCTACTTTGTCCATCTCATATTTAAAGGTGCCTTTTGAGCTTTGAATGGTCACGATTCCATCCGCTGTGACTGTAGCAGTTGTTCCAGCATAATTCTCCCAAGTTCCAAGGAATTTAGAATAATCTTTTTGATTTTCCGCCTTTGTCTCAGTTTGACTACCTGTAGCGCTTGAAGAACTTGTCTCAGACTTCTGCTCCTCTTTTTGACTAGCTTCTGTTTTACTTGATGACTCCTTAGTTACTTTAGAAGAAGCCTCTTTGCTTGAAGATGCTGTAGTTTTTTCAGTATTTCCTCCACAAGCAGCTAATGTTAAGACCGCCAGCAAAGCAAGAGCTGAAAGACTAGTGTAACGCAATGTTTTGTTTTTCATAAAAATCTCCTTTTGAAATGGTGACCCAGTTTAGTCTGAATCTAAAATGGCTAGTCCGAAATTACATATATTTTTGACGGCTAACCTGTAGTTTTCAGTGTATCATTTATTTCCATATAATTCAATAGCTATTTTGGTAACTTTGTGTAAGATCAAGCAAAAAACTGATCCAAGAATGAATCAGTCTCTCTTTATATCTTCTTTGATTTTTCAATAGCTTTAATAGATAAACATGGCATCGCCAAAGCTAAAGAAACGATATTTTTGGTCAATAGCATGCTGGTAGGCTTCGAGGACCAATTCACGTCCTGCAAAGGCTGAAACGAGCATGACCAGTGTTGACTTAGGCAAGTGGAAATTAGTAGAAAAAGCATCCACAACCTTCCAGTCATAACCTGGCTTGATAAAGATATTGGTCCAGCCAGAGTCTGCTTGAATTTGACCGTCAAACTTGCTTCCGATAGTTTCTAGCGTACGGATTGAGGTTGTCCCCACGGCAATCACGCGACCTCCATTTTCCTTGACCTGACGCAAGGTCGCTGCAGCTTCCTCAGACAATTGGTAAAACTCTGAGTGCATCTCGTGCTCATCTAGATTGTCGACTGAAACAGGTCTAAAGGTACCAAGACCAACATGCAAGGTCAAGTAGACAAGGTGAACGCCTTTTTGCTGGATTTCTTTCAGTAATTCCTTGGTAAAATGCAGGCCTGCAGTTGGGGCAGCAGCTGAGCCACTTTCTTTAGCGTAAACTGTCTGGTAACGTTCACGGTCATCCAATTTTTCATGAATATAAGGAGGCAAAGGCATTTCTCCAAGACTTTCAAGTACTTCTAGAAAAATTCCTTCATACTCAAAACGGACAATACGGCCACCATGGGTTAATTCCTCGGTCACAACTGCGCTAAGTCGACCATCACCAAAGATAACACGGGTGCCGACCTTGAGACGTTTAGCTGGTTTAGCCAAGACTTCCCACTCATCTCCTGCTGTATTTTTCAAAAGCAAGAGTTCAACATGGCCTCCTGTTTCTTCTTTTTGACCATGAAGTCGAGCTGGCAAAACGCGGGTATCATTCATAACCAGGGCATCACCTGGCTCTAGCATTTCGATAATGGAGTGAAAGTGGCGATCTTGAAATTCTCTAGTCTGGCGATTGACCATCAAGAGTTTAGAGGCATCGCGCTTTTCCAGAGGCGTCTGTGCAATCAGTTCCTCTGGCAAGTGAAAATCAAAATCATTGGTATTCATTGTAGTCATATTTCCTTTTCTTTTCTAATGTACTTACGATTAGCTATCAAAACGAACTTCTTCAAGCAAATACTCGATGAAGCGTTCACCCATCTTAGACAAACTAGTTTTTTCATGCTGGATATAAACCAGCTCAATCGGATCATCAATATCAAGTGGAATCGAAACAATATTGTCTCCATTGAGGTTACTATTAAGGATACCAGTCGCGATGGTATAGCCGTCCAAACCAATCAAGAGATTGAACAAGGTCGCACGGTCACTAACCACGATGGATTTCTTGTGGTGTTCTTGTGACAAAATCTCTTCTGAGAAATAGAAGGAATTATGGGTTCCTTGGTCATAGCTCAAGTAAGGGAAGTCTTCTAGGTCTGCCAACTGCACCTTGTCTTTTTTGGCAAGTGGATTAGACTTGCTGACAAAGATATGGGGCTGCGCTGTAAAGAGAGGATGGGCCACTAGATGATTGTCATCCAACATCTTCGAAAGAACATCTCGGTTATAGCTATTTAAAAAGAGGACTCCTACTTCACTGCGGAAGTTCTTGACGTCGTCGATAATCTCCCAGGTTCTGGTTTCACGCAAAAAAAGCTCATACTTTTCCATATCGCTTTTCTTGAGCAAGGAAACAAAGGCGTTAACCACAAAGGCATAGTGCTGCGAGGACACACTAAAAAGCTCGCGATGAGCGATGGGATTCTTATAGCGTTCTTCTAGGAGTTGGGTTTGCTCAACAACCTGACGGGCATAGGATAAAAACTCCATCCCATCACGTGTGAGGGTGATTCCCTTAGGATTGCGGATAAAAATCTCAATTCCCATCTCATTTTCTAGGTCACGAACTGCATTTGACAGACTAGGCTGAGTAATGAAAAGTTGCTTGGCAGCTTCATTCATCGAACCAGTCTCTACAATTTTGATAATATAGTGTAATTGTTGAATTCTCATGCTTTTATTGTACCATACTTGAGGCAATATAAAAAGAACCAGTCACTGAAAGCTCTGTGGCTAAGCTTAGATGAGTGCTTTCAAAGGACTTTATATAGCGACCTAAAAAGAGAGAGTGGGACAGAAATCGGTAATTCGTTAGAATTCGATTTCGTCGTCCCACCTCCGCACAGTTGAGTAGGGCTGTAAAAGCTGATGAAATCAGCGTAGAAGAGCCCACTCAACCACTGCGTCTTGCTCGGCAATCCAAAGACAATTGAGAGGCTAGGACTTTTGTCCCAGCCTCTCTCTTATTCTTTAAAGTTAATCTGCCTTCCATAGCGAAACTTAGCTTCCTCTTTCCCAGAAAATGGCTAGCAAAATCATAGCCCCGAGAACTGATGGGATAATGGCTGTACCGCTTAGGCTTGGTCCCCAAGAACCAAAGATTAATTGTCCTAAAAAGGCACCAATCCAGCCCAGAAACATTTTTCCGAAGCAGCCCATTCGTTCGCCACGATTGGTGATAGCTCCTGCTAGTAGTCCGATTAAAAGCCCGACAAACATACTTCCAATCATAGTTTCTCCTTAAATTGCCCAATCTCCATTGCGGAAGAGTGGTACGCGTGTCCCATCCTCACGGATACCATCAATATCCATTTGGTTAGAACCAATCATAAAGTCAACGTGAACATCTGAACGATTAAGTCCTGCAGCTTCAAGTTCTTCTTCGCTCATCTCAGCTCCACCAACAACGCTCGTTGCATAGGCTGCACCAATAGCCAAGTGGTTTGAAGCATTTTCATCGAAAAGGGTGTTAAAGAAGGTAATCCCTGACTGAGAAATTGGACTTGGATCTGGTACCAAGGCACATTCACCCAAGGCACGCGCACCAGCATTCTTAAAGACGAGGTCCTTCATAACCTGGTCACCCTTTTCAGCTGTGATATCAACGATTTGACCATTTTCAAAGGTCACCTTGATACCTTCGATGATATTTCCATTGTAGCTGAGTGGTTTTGTAGAAGTGACATAACCATCTGCGCGACGGAAGTCAGGAGCTGTAAAGACTTCTTCTGTTGGCATATTTGGCAAGAAACCTTCTCCTTGAGCATTGATCGCTCCAGCAGATTCCCAAACGTGGTTCTTCGGCAAGCCAAGTGTCAAATCTGTTCCAGGCGCTGTGTAGTGAAGGGCTGAGAATTGCTCTTTATTCAGCATTTCCGCCTTGCTCTTGAGGATAGCAGCATGTTCTTCCCAAGCCTTAACTGGATCTTCTTCGTAGATACGGCAAGTTTTGAAGATTTGGTCCCAAAGGAGATCCACTGCTTCTTCGTCACTCGCAGCATTTGGAAAGACTTTCTTGGCCCACTCGAGTCCAGCTGCAGCAGCAACCGTCCAGCTAACCTTGTTAGATTGAGTTGCGATACGCATTGGCTTCATGGCAAGTCCCATAGCTTTGGCAGAAGCTGAAAGCTTATCAGCATCTACTCCGTTCAAGGCACCTGGGTCAGAAGAACGAACACCGAGACGACTTGCTTTGTTTTCAAGAAGGTAGTTCATCTCAGCAATCTTGTATTCTGGCACATTGTCCAAACGCTCCATCGGCGTGTGGAGGAATTTCTCACGGTTTACAAAGTCATCTGCCCATTGAACGATAACTTCGTGCGCTCCAAGTGCATAGGCTTCTTTGACGATTAAGTGAGCCAACTCGCGTTGCTCCACATCGATAGAGAGAGCCAAGGTATGACCAGGTTGCACGTTCACTCCGTTTGCAACCAAAAGCTTAGCGTATTTTTCTAGATTTTCTTTAAAATTTGGTAAAACCATCTTGTTTCTCTTTTCTTTTTTTATTTTTCTTTCAAAGCAGAAAATAATCCTGCCAAAGCAATAGCACCTGACAAGAGTGCTGTCGATAGAAGAATTGTCTGATCAGCAAGTTCAAATTGGTACTCAAACACCTTCTCAGCCGGTTTATCTTCCGCAAAAATTCTTAGTTTCATCAAATGTCCCCCGTTACTAGTATATCACATATATTAGCATTTTAAAAAACAAGCTCATTAAAGCTTGTTTTTATTTAACTATCACAAAAGTCGTGTACATATCTTTCCACTTCTTTTTCCATAAATTGAATCTCACAAATACCCCATTTATCATTCTTTACCGTTACATCTGCCATCATCTGTAATTTTAAACTCTGGCGATTGAAAATTCCTTCCCACTGTTTATATTTTGCACTTGGAACTAAATTTCCAAACTTCGAATTTTGACTATCTGTAATGATACAGAGATTCCCAAAGGAGTGCAAAAATTTATCATCAATTTTTTCAACTCTTTCATCACTATTTGGATGTTGTGGAAACCAATGCTCTATAGAACGACGATATGCAAATTTGAAATCTTCAAACTTAACATCGTATGCTTTCTTTAATTCTTCACGATTTTTCCATAAAACATAATCTACAAAGTTAAAAGCATAAATAGGAATTGCACCATATTTCTTAATTCTTCTATCCTCAGTAAACAATCTTTCTTCTGCATACGTCACTGCCATTTTTTCAAGAAATTCTTTAAAATGAGCACCAAATTCTTGATCATTTAGTTCTTCAATATGTCTGAAGAGAAATTGTAAAATCTCATATAACCAACGACTATCACGATTAGCAGTAAAGGTCACAGCAAACATAGATTGAAGAAGAATAATATTTTTGTTAATTTCCGAATCTGAAAATGTATTCTTAGTAAAGCGTTCTTCAACTATGTAATGCTCTTTCGCTTTTCCATTAGGTTGATATTCATAATAAGTCCCCTTCTGCAAAAACCATTCATCCTTATTTCTGCTTGAAAAATCCATATTTGAATTTCTAACGATGTAATTATCAAAAATATGTTTTATTTTAAGAAGAAATTCACTGAATTCAATAATCCAAGTCTTATTTTTATTTTTTATATCAAATAGAGCTAAAAGTTTCTTGTCGTCTAACTGAACCTCATTGGTATCCTTACCTTCCCAAATTGCCAATACATGGAGTAGGAAGGTTGGAAAATCGATAACTTGGGTATAATCACCAAAATCTTTTTCTACTTCTATATTTTTTTCATTTACTTTTTTTCCTAATATATCTGATAACTTTCTTCTTTCATTTTGATGAAAATCAATATCATCATAAACATTATGAAATGAGTAATTTGTAAAATGCCATCCAAAAATACGTTCGCGTTCCTGAAAATCATCTGCTCTCTTCCGTCGCATCTTAAATTGACTTGATACCGGCTTATCAAATTCTGCACAGGCATCCCAAATTCTTGCAAACTTTTGCGCCATTTCTTGATCTTCACCAAACTTAGCCATCATTTGAGCCTTAAGAATCTCATGAGCTTCTAGTTGTTCACCTCGAGAGTTAAAACGTTCAAAATAAAGATTCAAATCTAAATCTTTAGGAAGTATACTTCGAAAAATGATGACATTATCAAAAAGATAGTCAACGAAATACTGAATTTCAAGTTGACGCTCTCCTAGCACTTTTTTCAAAGTATCTTTAGCATGTCCGTAACCTCTAGTTAATTCATTTTCATCGTCCTCAGAGATTTTTTGCTTAGTAAATAGTTTTTGAATATTCTCATTTGATTTCTTCCGAGCTGGAAAGGTAAGATTGACAGATTTCAATCTATCAAAACCAAACTCATGCTTCAAAGCTAAGGCAATCAAATTAAGGGCCGTTGTTCGCTGCTGCCCATCTATAATTTTGAAAAGGTCATTCTCTTTATTAACGACTAATGTTCCAATATAGTAATTGTCTCGATTTTCTTGAAAAGCATCTGCCACATCGTTCAACAATTGTTCAATTTCATCATAAGTCCAAGCAAAATTTCTCTGATAAAGAGGAATAGCATAGGTATCTTCATTTAACAAACGATTCACTGATAAACTTATATGTGTTTCTACCATTTATCTTTTTCCTCTTCTATAATCTTTTCAACAGTATAATTTTCAAATAACTCTCTATCTATCTTGACCATGAAATCATTCGGAGTGACAGCATGAGATAAAAGTTGAAATAATTTTTGAACCTCTTTTTGTCTAAACCTTCCATCAGCAGCATAGTTTCCTACCGTTGCATCATATATGGCTTTAGACTTAACTCTAGGGTAATAAGACCAAATGAACAGGGTCTCTATTATCTCCTTTGATAGCGCATCTTTTCCAAATCTATCTGCGAAAAGTGAACAAATATTTAGAAACAGATTGTAGCACTTGAGATAGCGACCTTTTGAGCTATTGTAAATTTTCAACATACCTTCTGGATAAAGTAAATTTTTTTCTTCCCTTTCAGGCTCATCAGAAAATCCTAATCTTTCATTTAAAAAATCTTTATGATCTTTAATAGTTTCATGAGCAGATTCAATATACTCAAAAAATTTACTTCCATCAATTATTGGCATAGTAATTGACATAGGGAGGTTTTCAATATGACGATACAACTCTAGGTATGGAAAGTTCTGATTCAAATCAACGCCTTTAAAGTCGTCAATAAAATCCTCTGTAAAACGGAGATAAGAGCCATAACGCTTGTTTGTTAATCCTGTCTCTCCTCGCGACCAACGTCTCATACGAAAAAGATGTTTATCAAACAACTCTTTGAGACTTAACTCTTTATCCTCTACAAATTGCTCCCACTTTTCAACAATCTTTTCATCTTCTGAATCTTGCTTGCGAAGATGATAGGCTTTGAGCAAATCATGAGGTTCTAAAGATTTTCCACGATTATTCTGAGAATCAAATAACTGAAAGGCTTCAGATAATCGTTTCTGTGGCATAGTAATCACGGAGACAGAACAGTTTCCCAATAAAAAGTTACAAATGTCTTTCGCCTCATTTTCGCCAACCAATTGAGTTAAATTTTTCCACTCATTATAATTTTCACTCGCATGATAGCAAGATATCTCTCCAAATTCAGCACTCAACAGTTGATTAGCACCCTTATAATTCTCTAAATCATCTAATAAATGAAGAAACAAAGAAATTGAAATTAGCCGTTGCTGTCCATCGACAATATCTAAGTGTCCATCATTTTCATGCAGGATAACGGAACCAATCTGATATTCCTTTTTCCCCATAGCATCTCGTAAATCATAAAAAAGATTACGAATATGTTTTCTGTTCCATTTATAAGGTCTTTGATAAGAAGGAATCCGCAAGTCCCCTTCTTTCAATAGTTCTCCAACCTTTTTAGAAGTAAATTGAATACTCATTTTATCCGCCTTTATAGTATTTTAAAAAAACTACAAATTCATATGAATCTGTAGTTAAGAGTGGCTAATTCTTTTGAATAACACTTGTATTAGGAATATTTTTTGAATACTGTTCTGCTGCTTCCTTTGTCCAAAATCCTTGTGCAATCATGTTGCCAAACTGATCAATAACAATCCATTCAGTCATATCTCCATCACCTTTCTACTTCTTTATTAATTATATATTAATCATTAGAGGTAGTATAGCATATAAAAATTGTAAAATCAATATTGTCTATGTAGAACATAATATTATTTTTCTCAATTTAAGACCAACTACAATAAATTTTCTATATTTGAGAATACCAGTATATAATTACAGGAGTAAAATAGTACGATTTTTAGCAAATTTCGTTCTGTCCTACTCCTGAAAAGATAGTGTAACATTCTTCCGAACTTAGAAAATGAACAATTAAATCAATCAGTTACTGCATCTTGTAATTATGACTTTTGTTCATTTAAGATTGATAACGTTTGAATAAAAATCATTTATCCATAGTTCTCCAACTTTTTTAGAAGTATATTGAATACTCATTTTATCCTCATCTATATTTATCTATCATTTCTTGAACGGTCCGCTTCATATCCTCTACTAAAATCCGAGGAGACAAAACAGTAACTGCTTCCCCTTGTCCCAGCAACCAGCGTTTAAGACCCGGTGTATGCTGACTTTCAAACTTAAAATGAGTCCAATCTCCATTTTTCCCGACTATTTTTGCATTTGGAAATTGATCCATCACAATCGTCGGATCGTACAAATACTCGATTTCAATACTGATTTTCTTCCCGATAAAAGCGTCTACTCTCTCGTTACGAATGTCTCCATCTCTAAATTTATCTCGATAAGAAATAGAGGGTTTCTCTATATCACTATGAGACCAGGACTGGATACGGTCTACTCTTAAAGTAATATAAGTCTCATATTTCAACTGGTATACAACCAGATAGAAATAATGACTATCATAATAAAGAGATACAGGCAAAACCGTCTGCTTCTTAGAAGATTCAGAATAAGGTTTTTGATAGATAATGTCTAAGACCTGTTCATGTAGAATAGCCTCCGATAAATTCCAAATTTTCTCTATTCTATCTTGTTGTTCCGTTAAGGGAGTATAGTTAAGTTTTTCACTGCCAATGATCTGCTCAATTTCTTTCTGGTCATCACGAGGAACTAAGGCAAGTAAATTTTTTAGTAAGCTATCAATTTCTGGTTTATTCAGTGCTCGATTTTCTAATAAAATCTTTGAAATAACTAGAATATCTTTTTTAGAAAAAATTGACTTACTTGATAAACAGTACTGATTCGTCTTACGACTATAAATCAAATCTCCACTATAATTGTGGCAACTAGATAAGATATAACGCAGAAGTGAAAAATCTCTCTGTATCGTCTTTTCGCTAACCTCAAATTCCTGAGCCAATTGCTTTTTTCCTAACGGAGTCCCAAACTGTAAGCGTAAAAAGATCGTTAGTAGTCTCTCTTGATCATTCATCTGCAGTCCTTTTTATCCTTCAAATGATGCTAGATACACTGTCATCCCCCACTTAAAACGCGCAATCAAACGAAAATGTACATTTTCCAATTGATCTGGTTCACAGTCACTAGAGAAAACCATTTGTTTATTCTTAAAATGTTGAGAATTAAAAAGATTAAAAAATTTTTCTTGAATAAGAATATCCTTTTCTCCCAATACCTGAATATCATCTACAATTAGGAGATCAAACTCCTCACTTCTAACTTTTTGTATTTCTAGCTCATTTTCCAATAAGTTTACGGCAGAAATATATTTTACTCGTTTTTCTGGATTATTTTCAAGAACCTTATTACCAATAGCTTGCAGGAGATGTGTTTTTCCTGAACCTGATTCCCCATAAATATAAAGGGGATTATATTGGGGATTATATTTTAATCCTAGGTTCTCTACTACTGCTAAGGCTCCTTTCTTTGCTAAATCATTACCATCTTTTTCTACAAAATTTTCAAATTGATATTTGTTATTTAAGCCTGTATTGTTCATCATTTAAACCTCTTTATTTTTTATAGTATAAGTATAACAAAACAGATGGACAATATTTGTCCGTCTGTTAATTTTTATTTAAAACAAATCATCAAACAGACTCAACTGGTTATCCTCTGGCATATTGCCGAGAATCCCCATTTCATCCATCTTTTCAACTAAAGTTGAGGAAAGTCCACCACGCTTGCGGAGCTCTGTTTTAGAGAGGAATTCTCCCTCTTGACGAGCACGAACTAATTGCTTGGCAACGTTCTCTCCTAGACCATCCATGGCGACAAATGGTGGGATGAGGGTGTCTCCGTCAATGATAAATTCGGTCGCATCACTGCGGTAGAGGTCCAACTTGCCAAATTTGAAGCCACGTTCCCACATTTCATTGACGATTTCAAGTGTTGTGTAAAGGTCAATTTCTACGTTGGAAGCTTCATTGTTCTTGCGCTTCTCAGCAATTTCTTGCATCTTGCGTTTGATAGCATCCAAGCCTGCACCCATGGTCTTGATATCAAAGGCCTTGGCACGAATGGAGAAGTAAGCACAGTAGTAATAAATCGGATGGTGAACCTTGAAGTAAGCTACACGCAAAGCCATCATAACGTAGGCAGCCGCATGGGCTTTAGGGAACATGTACTTGATTTTTCCACAGGATTCGATATACCACTCAGGCACATTGTTGGCCTTCATAGCTTCGATATAACCATTGCGCTCTTCTTCAGAGATTTTGAGCCACAATCCCTTGCGTACACGCTCCATGATAGTAAAGGCCATCTTTGGATCTAGACCAGCGTGCATGAGGTAAACCATGATATCATCCCGACATCCGATAACGGTTGACAGGTCCGCAATCCCAGCCTTAATCAAGTCTTGGGCATTTCCCAACCAAACGTCGGTACCGTGAGACAGACCAGAAAGCTGTAGCAACTCGGCAAAGGTCGTCGGATGGGTTTCATCCACCATTCCGCGAACAAAGTTGGTCCCAAACTCTGGAATTCCAAGCATACCAGTTGAAGTCCCGATTTGATCAGGCGTCACTCCCAGGATATCTGTGCCCGAGAAGAGAGCCATGACACCTGGGTCGTCCATCGGAATATCATTTGGATCAATGCCTGATAAGTCTTGCAGTTTCCGAATCATGGTCGGATCATCATGACCAAGGACATCGAGCTTGAGGACGTTCTCATCGATATCGTGGAAGTTAAAGTGAGTGGTTTGCCATTCAGCAGTCACATCATCTGCAGGATACTGTACTGGAGTAAAGTCATAGACATCCATATAGTTTGGAATAACAACGATTCCTCCCGGGTGCTGACCAGTCGTCCGTTTGACACCGGCAGCTCCTTGGGCTAGGCGCTCCACCTCGGCTTCTCGGTAGAACTTACCATAGTCGCGTTCGTAACCTTTGACAAATCCATAGGCTGTTTTAGCAGCCACCGTACCAACCGTTCCTGCACGGAAGGCATATTCTTCCCCAAAGATATCACGAACATCCAAGTGGGCGCTCGGTTGATCTTCCCCCGAGAAGTTCAAATCGATATCGGGAACCTTATCCCCGTCAAAACCAAGGAAGGTCTCGAAAGGAATATCCTGTCCATTCTTGCTGAGTTTGTGGCCACAGTTTGGACAGTCTTTATTTGGCATATCAAAACCTGAACCGTAGGAACCATCCGTGATAAATTCACTATACTGACACTGACCACAGACATAGTGAGGAGAGAGAGGATTGACCTCGGTAATCCCAATCATGGTCGCAACGAAACTGGATCCAACAGACCCACGGGAACCAACCAAGTAACCTCGTTCATTGGAACGGTGCACTAGCATCTGTGAAGCCAGATAAATCACGGCAAATCCATTCCCCAAGATAGAGGTCAATTCCTTTTCAATCCGCAAATCAACGATATCTGGGAGTGGGTTTCCATAGATTTCGAAGGCTTTTTTATAGGTTAATTCAGCAACTGTTTCTTCGGCTTGGTCAATGAAAGGTGTATACAAATCACCTTTAACAACCTCCACAGGTTCAAAGATTTCTGCCAAGGCATTGGTATTTTCAATGACAATCTTACGAGCCAAATCTTCTCCTAGAAAGGCAAATTCATCCAACATTTCATTAGTCGTTCTAAAATGTGCCTTTGGTAGCGGAGCTGGTTGGGCAGCTTCTCCATGGCCGATCGTTCGGTTAATCATGGCTCCCTGACCTAGACTGCGAACGATGATTTCTCGATAAATTTCATCCTCAGGTTCGATATAGTGGACATTCCCTGTCGCAAGAACCGGCTTACCGAGACGGTCTCCAACCTCTATCAAACTCTTGATAATGGTCTGAAGCTCCTCCATGTCCTTAACCTGCTCTTTGGCAATCAGAGGTGCATAGATAGCTGGAGGCATCACCTCGATAAAATCATAGTATTTAGCTACTTCGACTGCCGCATCTACACCTTGTGATACGACTGCATCAAAGACTTCCCCTTCCGTACAGGCTGAACCTAAGATCAAACCTTCTCGATGGGCATCCAGCACCGTACGTGGAATCCGTGGAACTCCTTCAAAGTACCGGGTATTTGAGAGAGACACCAGCTTAAAGATATTTTTCAAGCCCACCTGATTTTTCACATAGATGGTCGCATGCTTGACACGAGCTTTCTTATAAGAATCTGGACTGATTAAATCAAGGTTTAATCGTGCCAAGTTAGTAACACCGTGTTTTTCTGCTACTTCTTTGATAAAGATAAAGAGCAGACGGCCAGTTGCTTCCGCATCATAGTTGGCCATATGGTGGTGTTCTAGAGCTACACCAAAACGTTTGGTCAAGGGTCCCAAACCATGGCGTTTGTACTCAGGATAGAGATTTCTAGCGAACTCTAGCGTATCGATGACAGGTTGAGTAATTTTTGGAAGACCGTGACGCTCATAGTTGGCATTCATAAAACCAACGTCAAAGCTTGCATTATGGGCTACAAGAACGGTATCCTTACAAAATTCTTGGAATTCTTTCAGAACTTGAACCAAGGGTTTAGCATTTTTTACATGGTCATCCGTAATCCCAGTCAACTCGGTTGTAAAGGCTGATAAGGGATGCCCTGGATTGATAAATTCATCAAATTCAGCAATGATATTGCCCTTATACATCTTGGAAGCCGCAACCTGAATCAAGTCATTATAGATAGCTGATAGACCTGTCGTTTCTACGTCAAAGACTACATAGGTAGCTTCAGAAAGGTTCATCTCAACTTCGTTATAAACGATAGGAACACGATCCTCAACGATATTGGCTTCCATTCCATAAATGAGCTGAATACCAGCTTTCTTGGCAGCTTTATAACCGTGAGGGAAGGACTGAACATTTCCATGGTCTGTGATGGCTACAGCTTTGTGCCCCCATTTGGCTGCTGTTCCAACGATTTCCTCGACCTCAGGCAGAGCATCCATGGTCGACATATTGGTATGGGCATGAAACTCAACGCGACGCTCACCTTCTGGCATCAAGTCTTTCCGTTCATAGTGAACAACTTCCTGGACATCTTGCACGTTCATAGTCAAATCGCGTGTGAAGTTATTCATCTCCACATTCCCACGCACTCGGAGCCAAGAATTTTTCTTAATTAGATCAAATTTCTGAGCCTCTTCCTCATTTTTAACCCACTTTTGCATCGAAAAACTTGAAGTGTAGTCCGTCATTTTAAAGTTGATCAAAACACGCCCTGTTCTGGTCACTTTTTGCTCCACATCAAAAACAACCCCTTCAAAGACCAGACGATTTTCCTCAGTCGTCACTTCAATCATAGGAGTAATCTCCGCCTTGTCCAACTTCGGTTTAGCTGCAGCTTTTTTAGCTTGAAAATCAAAGGCTGGTTTGTCTTCCGCTGGAGGAGGTGCCATCTGTTCTAGTTGTTCCATAGCACGGAGCGCTTCCTCATTGGCTGCTTGAATAATCATTTGATTTTCCGTCTGAAAGGCTTCTTGTTCTTCCCTTGTGAGCTCTTCATTTTTTTCTAAGATGCAAGAAAGTTTAGGAAAACCAAATTGTTCCAACTGTTTGCTAAGATTCGGAAGATGATTTTTCCTAAAATGCTCTGTATCTGCAGCTTCAGAGGCTTCGATAATCAACTGGTCATTTTCAAAGCGAACCTGAAAATTCTGATAAATAGAACGAAAACCTTGACTAGCACAAGGACCTTCCGAAAAAGCCTCTTGATAGTAGGCTTGTAAAAGTTCTCTAGAAAATTCCTGATTTCTCGTTTTTATCTCAAAACTAGCCTGATTTCCAGTTTTTGAGAATTCATCCTTCAAACCTCTTTTCAACTCTAGAAAAAGTTCAAAAGGCAAGATATTTTCAAAAACAAAACGAAACTCCCAAACTTTGCTTCGTTTATGAACAATAACTTGTTCTATTTCAGCCTGAGAGAAGGCCTCATGATTTCTCATTTCAGCGGGTATTCCCAACTGATTCATTAAAATTTCAAAAGTGGTTGACATCCATTTTCCTCACAATATACTCCTTCTATTTTACCATATTTGAGGCACTTTTACCTATTTCTACCAAACAGAAAAAGAAGCCACAAAGTGACTTCTTTTAAAGTGACGGTGAATTATTCTTCACCTTTGTTTTTCTTAATGATTTCTTCTTGTACTGACTTAGGTACATCTTCGTAGTGGTCGAATACCATCATGAATGTACCACGTCCTTGAGATGCAGAACGAAGAACTGTTGCGTAACCGAACATTTCAGCAAGTGGAACGTAAGCACGAACGATTTGGCTGTTACCGTGTGCTTCCATACCATCTACACGTCCACGACGAGCAGTTACGTGACCCATAACATCACCAAGGTTTTCTTCTGGAACAGTGATTGTTACAAGCATCATTGGTTCAAGGATAGCTGGTTGTGCAGTCTTAGCAGCTTCTTTAAGTGCAAGAGATGCAGCGATCTTGAAGGCAGTTTCAGATGAGTCGACATCGTGGTATGAACCATCGTAAAGCTTAGCTTTAACGTCAACCATTGGGTAACCAGCAAGAACACCGTTAGCCATAGATTCTACCAAACCTTTTTCAACCGCTGGGATAAATTCACGAGGAACCACACCACCGACGATTGCGTTTTCGAATTCGAATCCTTTTCCTTCTTCGTTTGGAGTAAATTCAATCCATACATCACCGAACTGACCTTTACCACCAGACTGACGTTTGAAGAATCCACGTGCTTGAGTAGAAGCGCGGAATGTTTCACGGTAAGATACTTGAGGAGCACCTACGTTCGCTTCAACTTTGAACTCACGACGCATACGGTCAACAAGGACGTCAAGGTGAAGCTCACCCATACCAGAGATAACTGTTTCACCAGTTTCAACGTTAGTTTCAACGCGGAATGTTGGATCTTCTTCAGCCAATTTTTGAAGGGCGATACCCATCTTATCTTGGTCTGCTTTAGATTTAGGCTCAACCATCAATTGGATAACTGGTTCTGGAACGTTGATTGACTCAAGGATGATTTTAGCTTTTTCATCTGTCAATGAGTCACCAGTTGTAGTGTCTTTCAAACCAACGGCAGCAGCGATATCACCTGAGTAAACAGTGTCGATTTCTTGACGGCTGTTAGCGTGCATTTGAAGGATACGTCCGATACGTTCACGTTTACCTTTAGAAGTGTTCAATACGTAAGAACCTGATTGAAGAACACCTGAGTAAACACGGAAGAATGTCAAACGACCTACGAATGGGTCAGTCATGATCTTGAAGGCAAGAGCTGCAAATGGCTCTTCATCAGATGCAGGACGAGTTTCTTCTTCATCTGTATCTGGGTTAATACCTTTGATCGCTGGGATGTCAAGTGGGCTTGGAAGGTAGTCGATAACCGCATCAAGCATCAATTGAACACCCTTGTTCTTGAAGGCAGAACCACACAATACTGGGAAGAATTCAACGTTGATAGTCGCTTTACGGATACCAGCTTTCAATTCTTCGTTAGTGATTTCTTCACCTTCGAGGTATTTCATCATCAATTCTTCATCAGTTTCAGCAACTGCTTCGATCAATTTTTCACGGTACTCTTGAGCTTGGTCAAGGTATTCAGCTGGAATGTCTTCTTCAAGGATATCTGTACCAAGGTCATTAGTATAGATTTCAGCTTTCATCTTGATCAAGTCGATGATCCCACGGAAGTCATCTTCAGCACCGATTGGCAATTGAATTGGGTGTGCATTTGCTTGAAGACGATCGTGAAGTGTGCTTACTGAGTAAAGGAAGTCAGCACCGATTTTGTCCATTTTGTTGGCAAATACGATACGAGGAACTCCGTACTCAGTTGCTTGACGCCAAACTGTTTCAGTTTGAGGCTCAACACCTGATTGTGAGTCAAGAACTGTAACCGCACCGTCCAATACACGAAGAGAACGTTGTACTTCGATTGTGAAGTCCACGTGTCCTGGTGTGTCGATGATGTTTACGCGGTGGTTGTTCCATTGAGCTGTTGTCGCAGCAGATGTGATAGTGATACCACGTTCTTGCTCTTGCTCCATCCAGTCCATTTGTGACGCACCTTCGTGAGTTTCACCGATTTTGTGGATTTTACCAGTGTAGTAAAGGATACGCTCAGTTGTAGTTGTTTTACCAGCATCGACGTGAGCCATGATACCGATATTACGAGTTTTTTCAAGTGAAAATTCGCGTGCCATGAGGTTTGTTTCTCCTATATTTTTTTATTTCTATTCTATTATAACACGATTTAATAAAAACGGATAGGCAGGACCTACCCGTTCTCAATGTTTTCATGTTATTGTTGGCTTCAACTTGCGAGATGGTAAGTTGAGTTGTACTCGAGCTAAAGTTAATTAGCCGATTTGAGCCGGAACGGGATGCTGTGTGAAAAAGATAAACTTCCTTGTATTCGTCGAATACTGCGTCAGTTTCCTATTTTCACTTTGCATCCTTGCCGTTCCTAGCATCATGATTTTACCAACGGAAGTGTGCGAAGGCACGGTTAGCTTCAGCCATACGGTGAGTGTCTTCACGTTTCTTAACTGCTGCACCAGTGTTGTTAGCGGCATCCAAGATTTCTTTTGCAAGACGGTCTTGCATTGTGTGTTCACCACGAAGGCGAGCGATTGTTACCAACCAACGAAGTCCAAGTGTTGTACGACGTTCTGGACGAACTTCAACTGGGACTTGGTAGTTAGAACCACCAACACGACGTGCACGTACTTCAAGTACAGGCATGATGTTTTCCATAGCTGTTTCAAATACTTCAAGTGCATCGTTACCAGTAACTTCTTTGATTTGTTCAAAAGCACCGTAAACGATTGAAGCAGCTGTACCACGTTTACCGTCAAGCATAACGCGGTTGATAAGACGAGTAACTAATTGTGAATTGTAAAGCGGATCTGGCAATACGTCACGTTTTGGAGCTCTATTTTTACGACTCATTTCTCTTTATCCCCTTTCCTTATGCTTTTTTCGGACGTTTAGTACCGTATTTAGAACGGCCTTGTTTACGATCGTTAACACCTGCAGTATCAAGTGCACCACGGACGATATGGTAACGTACCCCTGGAAGGTCTTTTACACGTCCACCGCGAAGAAGCACCACACTGTGCTCTTGCAAGTTGTGTCCGATACCTGGGATGTAGGCAGTAACTTCGATAAGGTTGCTCAAACGTACACGAGCAAATTTACGAAGGGCAGAGTTAGGTTTTTTAGGTGTCATTGTTCCAACACGAGTTGCAACACCACGTTTTTGTGGTGAAGAAACATTTGTTTGAACTTTTTTATGACTGTTGTAACCAACGTTCAAAGCTGGTGATTTAGATTTTTCTACTTTTGATTTACGCGGTTTGCGAACCAATTGGTTAATTGTAGGCATCTACATTCTCCTGTGTTTTTTTATTTTTGGTGATGATACACTTGGTGACAGCTATCATCTGTGTGTACTTTTGCAACATTTGTCAGCACGTCCCTGTACACTCTTGAGAGACCAAAAGTAAAAAGTACCGTCTATTATTGTACCACGTTTTTTCTATTTTTGTCAATATATTTCTTCTTATTTTTTGACTTCTTGGATCATAAATCTATCTGAAAACGCTCACCCACCAGATAGGTTCTCCAATCGACCACATAGACAAAGCTTCTTGTAATTGTCTAAAAAATGGTGTTTAATAGATTTGTAAGCAAGAGATCTCTATTACAACTTTTACAAAGGAGAAAATATGAAAGTTAGACTTGACATTGATCAACAATACGCCGAAGAACAAATCATCATAGAAGCACCATCTTTGTCCCCTAGAGTTCAAAAAGTTCAAGACTTTGTTCAATCACTGGATCAAAATGAAACTCTTAAAGGAAAATTCCAAGACCAGGTCTACTTGATTCAGATTAGTAAGATTCAACGTATATATATTGAAAATCGCAAAGTCTTAGCCGAGACTGATCAGCAGACATATACTCTTGATATCCGTCTCTACCAAGCAGTTGACATTTTGCCTGCTTCATTTATCCAAATTTCCCAATCGGAAATTGTCAACATCGATGCTATTAGTCATCTAAAACTAACCTCTAACGGCTTGATTGAAATCTATCTAAAAAATGACAGTTTCACCTACTCATCTCGCCGTTACCTCAAAGCTATTAAGGAGAAATTAGAACTATGAAAAAACAAATTTTCCACGATGCCACAACTGGTATCCTCATCGGCCTCATCCTATCTATTATCTTTTCTTTTATCTATTCACCAAGCAACTATGCACCACTTAGCCCCAACTCTTTGATTGGCCAATTCATGATCCAACAACAGGTACATGGCGCTCTAGTTTTGCTCTACTGTTCTATCATCTGGGCAGCTATCGGAGGCCTCTTTAGTTTTGGTAGCCGTCTCTTTGCCAAAGACTGGAGCCTTCTTCGTGCTACTGTCACTCACTTCTTCCTCATGCTATTAGGTTTTGTTCCTCTAGCAATTCTGGCAGGTTGGTTTCCACTTCGCTGGGCTTTCATCCTTCAACTCATCCCAGAGTTTGCCATCGTCTATCTCATCATCTGGGTGATTCTCTATAAAAGAGAATCAAAGAAGGTTGCCCACATCAACCAATTATTGGCTCAGAAGAAATAATACAACAGAAACCCACTCACAGGACTGAGTGGGTTTTGATTTATAATTTTTGTTTCCATTCTAACAAGAGATTCATGGCCTGCATCGGTGTCATATTGTACACATCTA
>NZ_KV817799.1:0-18475 GCF_001814775.1 Streptococcus sp. HMSC067H01 | reverse complement strand
GGCCTGCATCGGTGTCATATTGTACACATCTACTTTAGCCAATTCTGCTAGAATAGGATTTTCTTCCGCCGAGTCAAATAGGGAAATTTGTTCAGAGACTGCATGTGTTTGTTTCATTGGAGCAGGACTTTCCAGACCTTGGTTCTCTAATTGCGTTAATATTGCATCTGCCCTTACTAGCAAATCTGTCGGTAACCCTGCAATCTTAGCTACGTGAATACCGTATGATTTGTCTGCTGGTCCTGCTTCGATCTTGTGAAGGAAGGTAACCTGACCATTTTGCTCCAGCGTAGCCACGTGGACATTAACCAGATGTTCCAGGCTAGATTCTAAGCTAGTCAATTCATGGTAGTGAGTTGCAAAGAGAGTCTTGGCTCCGATATGTTCATGGATATACTCGATAATCGCTTGGGCCAGGGCCATGCCATCATAGGTTGCCGTTCCGCGTCCCAACTCATCAAAGAGAATCAGGGATTTTTCAGTAGCATGTGTAATAGCATTATTAGCTTCCATCATCTCGACCATAAAGGTTGACTGACCGGAAACCAAGTCATCCGCTGCCCCAATACGAGTGAAGATAGCATCAAAAATAGGAAGACTAGCACTCTCAGCTGGAACATAAGATCCCATCTGTGCCATGACTGCTGTCATAGCCAGCTGGCGCATATAGGTTGACTTCCCGCTCATGTTCGGACCTGTAATTAGTTGAATGCTAGTATCTTCATCCATCTGGATACTATTGGGAATATAGGTCTGAGCTCCCATGACCTTCTCAACGACAGCGTGACGACCATTCTGGATATCAATCCGCGACTCTTGCCCAAACTCTGGTCGAATCAGGTGTTGATTTTCTGCTACCACTGCCAAGCCTTGTAAGACATCGACAGTAGCGATTCCTTGAGCTAGGGCTTGCAGGCGTTGGATATACTTCCCAACCTCCTCACGGATCCGCATAAAAATTTCGTACTCTAAGTTTGCTGATTTTTCACGCGCCTCTAACATTTCTCCCTCGATACGAGCCAACTCCTCTGTCCCAAAACGTTCAGAGTTTTTTAGCGTAGCCTTACGGAAAAAGTGGGCTGGTACGTTACCAAGCTGAGAATTGGTCACATGGAAATAGTAGCCGTCTTTTTTATTGTAGTCAATCTTGAGCGTATTAATGCCAGAATTTTCTCTTTCCTTGGCCTCAATCTCAGCAATCCAGCTGGTCCCTTCTCTCAGTACCCGACGATACTTGTCCAAGGTCTCGTCAAAGCCAGTCCGAATAATACCGCCTTCGGTAATGACATGAGGTGCCTCTGGAGCAATGGCTGCACTAATGAGATTTTCCAACTCAGGAATAGGATCTAATTGTTCAATCAGATAGGCAAGAGCTGGTTGCTCCATTCCTTCTAAAATTGCTCGAATTCTTGGAACACTTCCTAAGGTAGTCGCTAATTGCAAGAGGTCTTTAGGATTGCTTTTCCCAAAAGAAACACGACTAGCAAGGCGCTCAATATCGTAGACTCCCTTTAGGCTTTCTGTCAAATCACTACGTTCAAAGAAATAATCCAGAAAGACCTGTACAACCTCCTGACGTTCAAGGATACGATCCTTGTCAATCAAGGGACGGTGGATCCAAGAGCGCAAAAGACGCATTCCCATGGCAGTCTTAGTCTCATCCAGCAACCAGAAAAGACTCCCTTGTTTCTTACCTGAGCGAGCATTTTCTACTAGATCTAAACTAGCCTTGGTTGCATAATCCATCTGCAAGAAATCCTTAATTTCATAACGGACAACTGGCTTCAAATGGTTCAGTTCTCTCATCTGAGTCCGATGAATATACTGAAGTAGCTTACTGCTGGCAGCTTGTTCAATAGGCGCCAAGCGTGGATCCAGTAGATGTATGTCTTCAAATGATTCTTTCTCATAAGAAAGCACCAAATTCATTTGACGGCTGAGAATCTGTTCTTCCTCTTCAGTTAAGGTATAGCCGATGACAACTTCTCTTGCCTTAAGATTTCGGATTTCACCACAGACCAGGGTAAAATCCAATAAACCTGTCACATAAAAATCACCCGTCACCAGATCCATGTAGGCCAAGCCAAATTGCTGACCGTCACGGTCGATAGCCACCAAAAAGTTGTTTTGACTATCTGGTTTACTACTATCGACGACTGTACCAGGGGTAATCACCTGCACAACCTCTCGCTTAACAACCCCTACTGCCTGCTTAGGATCCTCCATCTGCTCAGCAATGGCAACCTTGTAGCCACGCTCCACTAGGACATCAATATACTGTTGTGCTGAGTGATAAGGAACTCCAGCCATGGGAATAGGATTGTCAGCATTCTTATTGCGACTGGTTAGTGAGATTTCTAGTATCTGGGCAGCATTGACTGCATCTTCGTAAAATAACTCATAAAAATCACCCATACGAAAGAGCAAAAAAGCATCTGGATATTGTTTTTTTATATCCACATACTGCTGCATACCAGGTGATAATTTTTCCATCGTCATCCATTCTCTCCTTGTTAAAAATAGAGAGTGGGACAGAAATCGGTAATTCGTTAGAATTCGATTTCGTCGTCCCACCTCCGCACAGTTGAGTAGGGCTGTAAAAGCTGATGAAATCAGCGTAGAAGAGCCCACTCAACCACTGCGTCTTGCTCGGCAATCCAAAGACAATTGAGAGGCTAGGACTTTTGTCCCAACCTCCTTATCTATCCTTCATCAAATCTAACAAACGATCTTCCATGAGTTTAGCAACATGCTGATCTCGGCAAATCACCAAGAGGGTATTGGCACCCGCAACTGTTCCTAAAATCCATTCATCCTTGTTGGCATCGACAACATTGGCTAAAACCGCTGCTTCACCCAGTTTAGTGTGAAGAACTAAGGTAAACTCAGCTCTTGCCACGCCTTCTAAATGATGGGATAAAAACTCAACCAGGTCAATCTTCTCTGTCTCATTTGCTAGTACGTAGTAGACCATATCATTTTTCTTAACCTTGGTCAAGCCAAGTTCACGAAGGTCACGCGACAAGGTCGTTTGTGTCACAAAAACATTGCGTGCTTCCAAACGATCTTGAATCTCCTTTTGAGTTCCTAACTTCTCCTCAGTGATCATCTGCTTGATCAACTGATGACGTTCTCTTTTTCTCATAACATCCTCTCGAGTGAATATTTATAACATTTTCATCTATTTAATAAGAACATTATACCAAAAAAACCGAATATTTCAAAAAAAATTTCGTCTTTCTTTAAAATTGTGATAAAATAGAAGAAAAGTCCAAAGGAGCCTATAATGAATACAAAACAATTGATCGCTAGTGAATTGGCTAGCGTCATTGATAGCCTGGATCAAGAGGCTATTTTCAATTTATTAGAACAACCTAAAAACTCTGACATGGGAGATATCGCCTTCCCAGCCTTCTCTCTAGCAAAAGTAGAGCGTAAAGCACCTCAAATGATTGCAGCAGATATTGCTGAAAAAATTAATAGCCAAGCCTTTGAAAAAGTTGTTGCGACTGGTCCTTACGTAAACTTTTTCCTTGATAAGTCTGCAATTTCTGGAGCGGTTATCAAAGAAATCATCGAGAAAGGTTCTGACTATGCTCAACAAGATGAAGGCCAAGAGCAAAATATCACCATTGACCTTTCAAGTCCAAATATTGCAAAACCATTCTCTGTTGGTCACTTGCGTTCAACAGTTATCGGTGATGCCCTTTCAAACATCTTCAAGAAAATGGGCTACAACACTATCAAAATCAACCACCTTGGTGACTGGGGTAAACAATTCGGTCTTCTTATGGTAGCCTACAAAAAATGGGGTAGCAAAGAAGCTGTTGAAGCCAATCCGATTGACGAACTGTTGAAACTTTACGTGCGTATCAATGCTGAAATCGAAACTGATCAAGCACTTGATGACGAAGGACGTCTCTGGTTTAAAAAATTGGAAGATGGCGATCCAGAAGCTACTCAATTGTGGCAATGGTTCCGTGATGAAAGTTTAGTAGAATTCAACCGCATCTATGAACTCTTGGGTGTTGAATTTGATAGCCTAAACGGAGAAGCCTTCTACAATGATAAGATGGATGAAGCTGTCAAAATCCTTGAAGAAAAAGGTTTGCTTGAAGAATCTCGTGGTGCTAGCATCGTTAACCTGGACGATTTTGAATTGCCACCAGCTATGATCAAAAAATCTGATGGTGCTACTCTTTACATCACCCGTGATATCGCAACTGCTATCTACCGCGCTCGCACTTATAACTTTGTTAAGAACGTCTATGCTGTTGGTCAAGAGCAGTCTAACCACTTCAAACAACTAAAAGCTGTTTTGAAGAAAATGGGATTTGACTGGAGCGATGACATGATTCACGTTGACTTCGGTCTCGTTACTAAGAATCGTCAGAAGCTTTCAACTCGTAAAGGAAACATCATCCTTCTTGAACCAACACTTCAAGAAGCTATCAGCCGTGCCAAGGCTCAAATCGAAGCGAAAAATCCTGACCTTGAAAACAAGGAGCAAGTTGCTCGAGCTGTTGGTGTTGGAGCTGTGAAGTTCTACGACCTTAAAACTGACCGTAGAAACGGTTATGACTTTGACCTTGAAGCAATGGTTTCCTTCGAAGGGGAAACAGGTCCTTATGTCCAATACGCATACGCTCGTATCCAATCTATCTTAAGAAAAGGTGACTTCCAACCACTGACTGATGGAAACTACAGCCTCAATGATACTGAGAGCTGGGAAATCATCAAATTGCTTCAAGATTTTGCTCGTGTCATCAAGCGTGCATCTGATAACTATGACCCATCTCTTATCGCTAAATACGCAATCAACTTGGCTCAAGCCTTCAATAAATACTACGCTCACACTCGTATTTTGGATGAAAGTCCAGAACGCGACAGCCGCCTAGCTCTTAGCTATGCAACCGCAGTTGTCCTCAAAGAAGCACTTCGTTTGCTGGGTGTAGAGGCACCAGAGAAGATGTGATTCAGTACCAACAATTGGAACTAAAGTTCCTAATTGTTGGACGCTGGCCGCTTTTATGCGGACTAGCTAACCGCTTCACTAGTCATGACCCCTAAATATAATCGATTTAGGGGGCCACGACGTCGTAAATGAGGCGATTTGCCTAAACGCTTCACTAATCTTTCGATAGAAATATTATCGATTTCTACCGAAAGACGTCGTAATCTTAAAGTTATTGGAACTAAAGTTCCTAGTCTCTTGACGGCAATCGCTATCAGGTGAATTGCCTAAACGCTTTACTAATTCATCTAAAAAATAACATCGATTTGTTTAGATTACGGATCTTGGTTTGGTGCTAGAGTCAGGGGCAGAACAACCACTTTTTTAGCTTAGCTATCGTCTGCCTGATTTTATATTGTCATTACTTGAAAAGCGAAAAATCTTTTTCGCTTTTCTCTTGTTATTAACTTCTTTATCACACAGGGAGAGACTTTATGAGCCAATATGCTTATATTTTAGTTGTCATCAGTCTTGTCGTTCTTTTTCTCATTAACAAATACGAAAAGGAAAAACTACAAGGCCTTCTACAAGAACAGCTTTTAAAGGATGAAACTTTTCGAGCTACTATCAAGGAAAAAATTAAAACAACAGAAAACATCAACGATGTCATCGACTACATCAATAAGGGATATCGTTTGGGAATTATGATTTCAAAGGAAATTGTGGAAGACATCAGAAAATAAAAAAGGATTCGAGATAGCATTTCTCGAGTCCTTTTCTATTTTTTCCTGAGAACTACGATTCCCACCACTATAACAATCCCTAGTGATGCCATGGTTCCGTATGCTGACAAACTTTCATCAAGAAATTTCTTGGAGAACTGCAACAGAGCTAACTCTAAGAGTAGCAAAGCACTGCATAGCATAATATCCTTGAAGCTTGGTTTCCGTTTTATATACTTTAAAAATGATCTCTGTAGTTTACTCATTTCGATTGTTCCCTTTGAAGTAAATCCTTTATCCATAGAATAAAACTCTTCCTCAGAAAATCTAGCCTCTTACAAAGCTTCTAATTCATAGAGTTCCGCAATAATCCCTGCAACCTTTTTAATATCTCCCAGCATTCCACGCATCTCAAAGTCAGCCAATACAGGGAAACCAAAGCGTTGGCTGTATTGTTTAGCCGTCAAACAGTATTGGTTGTTAAAGTTACGATTACCGGATCCTACAACACCAAAACACTTGCTGGCATTGTCACCGTAAGCGATAAAATCACCTACTGGAGTGGTCAAAATCTCCACATCACCATTGTCAACACCATTGCCACCTTCTAGATAAGTCGGTAGAAAAGCCACATATGGATTGGTCATTTCAAAGAAGTCTTCCCCTTCCTTGACCAAATCTTTAATATGAATTTTTTCTACTTCAATGTTCTCATACTGTTCTAACAGGTAGGCCTTCAGACGTGTAACGAAACTCTCCGTATTTCCGCTCAGACTGATATAGACTAAGGAAATTTTTTTCATTTTCTCCTCCTTTTTTTGAATCATAAAAAATAACTACCAAGATTGTATCTTGATAGTTATGCTTTGTCAACTCTTAGGCAAGTTCTTCCTCTTCTTGAGCTTCTGTTAATTCTTTCTGCTGACGCCACATCTTATAGAAGACGATTGCTAGGAAGATAACATTGAGTACAACCCCAAAAATAGCAGAGCCTTTAGCACCTAGTTCAGCTCCCATACGGACGTTAGGGTCTGTAAAAAGTGAAAGTGCATCTTGGACTCCTACAAAGTTGTAGATAGAACCAAGGATAGCTAGAAAAACATAGCCGATATAGGCATAATTAGCCAACTGGATGTTTTTACGAACGAGGAAGACCAAAGCAACCACAACTAAAATAGCTGATAAGACAACTAAAATCATGTTGAAAATTGAATGGGCATGTTCAGTTACTTTAATCGTGTAGGCAATCAGTTCCTTAGCATAAGTAGCATCTACACCTGACGACTCAATATTACCCATACTTTCTGCAGTAGGTACTGGAGAGATGAGCCCAAAAAGCGATATTGCTGAGAGTAAGGCTGATAAAATCAGCAACACCCAAAGATAGATTGGTTTCTTTTTCATAAAAGTAACCTCCTCATAATTTTTTAATTATTATAGCATATTTTACGAAGGAGAACAACTGTTACAAGTTCGTTTCCACCTGTTTTCGATAGGCTTTAGGAGACTTCCCACACAGTTTTCGAAAGACCTTATAGAAATAACCTACATTACTGTATCCAACCGTATAGCAGATATCCTCAATACTATCATTTGTAGATAGCAAGAGCTGTTGAGCTGCCTTGATACGTTGCTTATTGAGAAGCTCTGCAAAGGTGGAATTGGTTTCCTTCTTGATCAACTGCCCCAAATAAACAGGATTGATAAAGAGATCCTTGCTGATATCCTTGAGAGAAAGCTCTTTTTGGTAATCTCTACCAATGACCTCGAGCACACTGACCACATTTTCATTCATTCGATATTGGCCGAAGAATGATGTCAAGGTTTCCTTGGTATAAGCGACTAAATCCTCAAAAGTTGTTATAGCATGAATGTTCTTGACAATATCTGTCATATCGTCTGCTTTCAAATGTTCAAAAAGATGGAAAACATCCATGACAAACTGGGTAAAGAGCTGCTTTGTGATAGATACCCTCGGTGTGTTTTCAAGGACAATCTTCTCAAGCAAGGTCAATTCATCAATAATTTGCTGGAGATTTCCTTGGATAATCACTCGATAGATGGGTTCGTAGTAAGAAAAGAGACTTTCAGACTGATCTAAATTGACCGATCCATAAAAGAGAGTCTTTTCAACATCACGCTTCCACTTTTCAAAGTTGATTTGATAAGGAGCTTCAAAAGGCATGACTAGCAAACCCTCAAATTCCTGATCTGCAAGGACGATTTGCCAGTCCTGACCTAGAACATAGTAGGGAATGACAAAATCCCCTTGTTTTTCTTTTGAAAGCCCAATCCACCAGTTTTCTTTTTGTGTGAGATGAGTCTTGAATGCTTCTTCATCTAATTGCTGGCTCAAGATTTCTGGCTCTTGAACCTTCTCACGAAGTTGAGTGACGATTTTTTCAAGTAAATGTCCCAACTCAACCTTATCGACTGGTTTAACCAGATAATCAACCACGCTGAGATTCATAGCTTTTTTGACGTAGTCAAATTCTTGATAGCCCGATAGTAGGATATAATAAGCATCTGGCAACAAGTCCTTCATTTCCTGAATCATTTCAAGTCCTGTTTTGTCAGGCATGTTGACATCAGATATCACAATATCCACAGGATGTTCTCGGACATAGTCAAGAGCGTCGTCGGCATGATTGGCTGTAGCGACGACTTCCATATCCCATTTATCAAAAGGAATCAAACGCTTGAGCCCTTCGGTAATCATGTACTCGTCGTCCACTAATAGTACTTTGTACATCTTTATCCTTTCTCCTCATCCTGAATAGTAATTCGATAACGAACACCTTGCTGTTCCATTGATTCTACACTAATGTTATAGCGGTCCCCAAAATAGAGCACAAAGCGCTCATGAACATTGACGATCCCAATGGACTGTCGTTTTCCACTATAATCCACTGCGTGTTCAAACGTCCTTTGGGCTAATTTGGTTTGAATTTCTGCTAATTTTTCAGCAGACATGCCACGACCATTATCCACCACTAAAATTTCGACATAGCCCTCTTGTTTCAAAGCCTTGATACTGATAACATTATCCGTTCTTCTGTGATCAACTCCATGGGCAAAATAATTCTCCACCAAGGGTTGGAGGGTGAATTTTGGAATCCGCATTTCTTTTAACTTGGGATCAATTTTAAAGCCATAGGCGACTGACTTGGGATAGCGAACCATACAGAGATAGCTATATTTGCGACAAAACTCTACTTCTTGCTTGAGCGTCGTTTCTCGTTCATCAGAGATGTTGTTGCGCAAGAGACTACTGAATTCGTAGATAATATCTGCCAATTCGTTCTGATCTGCCATGACTGCGTACATTCGTAAAAACTCGAGGGTATTGTACATAAAATGCGGATTAATTTGAGCTTGCAATGCCCGCATATTGGCATCTTTTTGGCTCAGCTCCAGCTGGTAAATATCGTGGATATTTCTCTCCAGTCGGTCCAACATGTCATTTGTCGTTTCAGCGATTAAAAGTAATTCCTGATCTTTCTTCTTAAGATCAATTCTTTTGCCTTGTTCTCCCTGCGCAATATCATGAATTGTCTCCACTAGGTCAACAACTTGTGCTTGATACTTGGAGAATGTCTTCTTCAAAGTCGCATATAAAATGACGATAAAGAGGGCACTCAGGGCAAGGATGATGCCTGAACTAGCCATACTGCCACTAAGTACATAATCTCTAGGCACAGCTACTTGAACCTGATAGCCATGCGATGTTACAGCAAGCAACCAATTTTCACGATCACTTTTTTCACCCAGATGAAACATATCCGTTTCAAAAGGGGAAGTAATGGTCACAGCGATGGGAATGGTTCCTCTGGTATTGTCAATAGCCTTATAAAAAACATCAGAAGTCACAGAAATGTAGATCACACCTAAAGGCAGGTCTGATACTGGGTCCGATACTGGGATGGCAAAACTATTAGCTTCTGGCTTGAAACCTTCAGCAGGTAGTTTATAGCCACTACGATTGTCTCTTTTGGAGACATAAACTTCTGTCGAATCCTGTAAAACGATGGCTACGCCTGTTACAAAATCATTGCGCACATAGAGATCATCGATATTTTCATAGATGGATACCGAAATATAAGGTGACGCCTTACGCTCTAGTTGCCAATAAAAATAATCGGGGGTGCTGAGGCTAAAGTACTTATAAATCCCTTCGATGCGTGCCTGATTTTCTACTAAATCTTGAGCTAAACGAGCTGACTCACGATAATAATATTCAACCTCACTCACTGTCCGTGTTAAAACCCGCTGGGAAACATGCTCCGCTTCTTTTTCGCGATTATCCCAGTTTACATAGGAAATCAAAAGGGCAAAACTGGCAATGATAACAATCATCACCCAGCTATAGGTTCGAAGGAGCGAATGAAGCCAAAACTGTTTCATTCTATTTGGACGCCAATTTTTCATGAATGTTTTCATAAACGGGCTCCAATAAATCACTAATAAAGAAATGCCACATACCAATCCCTACAAAAATGATAAGGGCTGGCATATAGAAGCCAATGATGGCTAACAAGACGCTACCAAGAAGAACCTTGGCCACTGCTGACAAGCTCATAAAAATTCCGATAAAGGCTAGCTTCAAGGTATTTTGATAGGATAAGTCAAAATAAACTTGCAATTTTAAAGACACAGTATAGGCCAAAAATACCAAAGCTACCAGAAAGATATTCAGAAAAGTTGCTGCCAAGTGGAGAATAGTCTGATGCGGCAATTGAACCATCAGATATAAACCATAAATCAAGAGCAAATCAAGTCCCAAAAAAGTATAAAAGCTCAGATTGCTTTTGATAAAATTGCTCTTGTAAAGAGTCCAAGCCTCTTTTAAACGATAAGAACGGTAAGAATAGCCGTGTTCTGCAAATAAACTCATGAGAGTCGCACTAGCTGGCGCTATACCAAAAACCACACCTCCTGCTAGTGTCAATAACCAAAAATAAGCTGTAGCTATCATCCCCAAAAAGAAACGATGAAAGACTAGCTCAATGAAATTTCCCACGGTTTGCCTCCTAAAAAATAATCTAGAACTATTATAACATATTTCAAGCGCTCTCAAAAAAGATGAGGAGAGAAAAGGTGGTGAGAATTTATGACCACCTGTTTACCATCATGTTACTAAAAATTAAAACCAACGGCCGAAACCATTGGTTTTAAGATGTTTAAAATACGTTAACTCTTATTTAACTTCTGTAAACACAACGTGTTTGCGAAGTTTTGGTGAGTATTTCTTCAATTGAAGACGGTCTGGAGTGTTACGTTTGTTTTTAGAAGTAAGGTACAAGCGTTCACCAGATTCTTTGTGTTCAAGTGTAATATTTACGCGCATGGTATCTCCCTTCTATTATTCAGCTGATGCAGCTTTAGCGATCTTACGTCCTTTGTAGTATCCTTTAAGTGATACGCGGTGAGAACGTGAGTAATCTCCAGTAGTTTCGTCAAAGTTTACAGATGGAGCTGTTACTTTGTAGTGTGTACGACGTTTGTTTTTCTTCGCTTTTGAAGTGCGACGTGCAGGTACTGCCATTTTGATTTCTCCTTTTAAGATATAAATTCAGTTAGGTTTGATTTTCATCAACTTTAATAGTATATCAAAACTTTTTTGTAAAGTAAAGTTACTTGACAAAAAAAGATAAAAAAATTTTCCTATCCACTATTCTGGATAGGAAAATAGATTAAATATCAATTTCGAAGGGTTCATCAATGGTTTCTGAGACGTATTTCCCGTCTTTCTTCCGTTGCTTGACACATTCTGTAAGGAGATATTCAATTTGCCCGTTAACTGATCGAAAGTCATCTTCTGCCCATGATGCGAGTGCAGCATATAACTTTGCCGAAAGTCGAAGGGGAATCTGCTTCTTTTTAGCTTCTGCCATTTCTAATAAAGGCTTCCTGTATTGACAATTGGTTGTGCATCATGATTGCCACAGAGAACGACTAGGAGATTTGAAACCATAGCAGCTTTTCGTTCTTCGTCAAGTTCTACTAATTCTCCTTCATTGAGACGTTCTAGTGCCATTTCAACCATTCCTACAGCGCCATCAACAATCATCTTACGTGCATCAATAATGGCTGATGCTTGTTGACGTTGAAGCATGACAGCTGCAATTTCCGGTGCATAAGCTAAGTAAGTAATACGTGCTTCAAGAATTTCCAAGCCAGCATCCTCAACACGACTTTGGATTTCTTCGCGAATACGGTTAGCTACAATCTCACTAGAGCCACGGAGGCTACCTTCATCTGCTTGCCCGTCACCTGTAGTATCCACATTAGGAGACACATCGTAAGGATAGATGCGGACAATATTACGGAGGGCACTATCACATTGCAATGAAAGATATTCTTTGTAGTTATCCACGTTGAAGACTGCTTTTGCCGTATCGACTACACGCCAAGTAACGGCAATGCCGATTTCTACAGGATTTCCTAGACAATCATTGATTTTTTGACGGGAATTACTTAAGGTCATAACTTTGAGGGAAATCTGTTTCTTGCCAATTTCAAGATTTACATCATTTCCATTTGATGATTTCATCCCTGAAAAAGGAGATTTCGTGCTAACGTCCCCACTTTGTCCAAGTCGAGTATGATTTGCAGGATTGACCGCTATACTGAAGGGATTGACAAAGTAAAAACCAGGTTCTTTGATGGTCCCAGTATAGTTACCAAAGAGGGTCAAAACCAGTGCTTCCTGAGGTTTGACAACTTTTAAACCAGCATGAGCTAGACCTGCAATTAAGCTTAATAAAAGTCCGATAATAATTCCAAAAATGTTTTCTGAACCAGCGCCCATGATAAATATAAGGAAACCAAGTACGAGTGCCAACTCAATGAGAATCAATGCTACTACACCATTTGGTTTTGAATTGATTAGTTTTTCAGTCATCAGAATGACCTCCTGTTTTTGATATCTAAATGATATCACTTTAATTTTAAATGTCAACAAAAATATGCAATCTTTTTTAAGAAGATTTCAATGGTTTGAATTGTCTGAAAATTCAAGAATTTTCTTCTGTTCATTGCTTTTAAAATGTGCTATAATGATACAAACTGAATTGGGAGGGAACTTAATGACAGAATTAGATAAACGTCACCGCAGTAGCATTTATGACAGCATGGTTAAATCACCAAACCGTGCCATGCTTCGTGCGACTGGTATGACAGATAAGGACTTTGAAACACCGATTGTTGGGGTCATTTCGACTTGGGCGGAAAACACACCATGTAATATTCACTTGCATGACTTTGGGAAATTGGCTAAAGAAGGTGTTAAATCTGCTGGTGCTTGGCCGGTTCAATTTGGAACCATTACGGTAGCAGATGGGATTGCCATGGGAACGCCTGGTATGCGCTTCTCCCTAACGTCACGTGATATCATTGCGGACTCTATCGAAGCTGCTATGGGTGGTCACAACGTGGATGCCTTTGTGGCTATCGGGGGTTGTGACAAGAACATGCCTGGTTCCATGATTGCTATTGCCAATATGGATATCCCAGCTATTTTCGCTTACGGTGGTACTATCGCCCCTGGAAAACTGGATGGCAAAGACATCGACTTGGTTTCTGTATTTGAAGGAATCGGTAAGTGGAACCACGGTGATATGACTGCTGAGGACGTGAAACGTCTGGAATGTAATGCCTGCCCTGGCCCTGGTGGTTGTGGTGGTATGTATACTGCCAATACTATGGCTACTGCTATCGAAGTTTTGGGGATGAGTTTGCCAGGTTCTTCTTCACACCCAGCCGAATCTGCTGATAAGAAAGAAGACATCGAAGCAGCCGGTCGTGCAGTTGTCAAAATGCTTGAACTTGGTATCAAACCTTCAGATATCTTGACTCGTGAAGCCTTTGAAGATGCCATTACAGTGACAATGGCTCTAGGTGGTTCTACTAACGCCACTCTTCACTTGCTTGCTATTGCCCACGCAGCTAACGTTGACTTGTCACTTGAGGACTTCAATACAATCCAAGAACGTGTGCCTCACTTAGCTGACTTGAAACCTTCTGGTCAGTATGTCTTCCAAGACCTCTACGAAGTTGGTGGTGTGCCTGCGGTTATGAAGTACTTGCTGGCAAATGGATTCCTTCACGGAGACCGTATCACATGTACTGGTAAGACTGTCTCTGAAAACTTAGCTGACTTTGCAGATCTTACTCCAGGTCAAAAAGTCATCATGCCACTTGAAAATCCTAAACGTGCGGACGGTCCGCTTATCATCTTGAACGGTAATCTTGCTCCTGACGGTGCAGTTGCCAAGGTGTCAGGTGTTAAGGTTCGTCGTCACGTTGGTCCAGCTAAGGTCTTTGACTCAGAAGAAGATGCTATCCAAGCTGTCTTGTCAGATGAAATCGTTGATGGCGATGTTGTCGTTGTTCGTTTCGTTGGACCTAAGGGTGGTCCTGGTATGCCTGAAATGCTATCACTTTCATCAATGATCGTTGGTAAAGGCCAAGGAGATAAGGTTGCCCTCTTGACAGACGGCCGTTTCTCTGGTGGTACTTATGGATTGGTTGTTGGACATATCGCCCCTGAAGCTCAGGATGGTGGACCGATTGCTTACCTCCGTACAGGCGATATCGTCACTGTCGACCAAGACACAAAAGAAATTTCCATGGCCGTTTCTGATGAAGAACTTGAAAAACGTAAGGCAGAAACAACCTTGCCACCACTCTATAGCCGTGGTGTCCTCGGTAAATATGCCCATACCGTATCTTCTGCATCACGTGGTGCCGTTACAGACTTCTGGAATATGGAACAATCTGGTAAAAAATAAGCAAATCAAAAGCAAGCCTAAACTAGCTTGCTTTTTTCTTTTAACGTGGAGGTAAACCTAAGGCTATACGCCCATAACGACTAATACGTGTAATCTTCCAAGCTGGAGACCAAGTAACCTCAACCTTGACATCCTCAATTCCATCAATTTGTTTCAAACCTGCGACAATTTCGATAGGCAGACTTTCTGCACAGTCACAGGCAGTATCCGTGAAGGTCATGACAACTGTACAAAGTCCAGCCTCATCTAAATGAATCTCATAAATCAATCCAAGGTTGTATACATCTAACTCTACATCTGTATCATAAACTTTTTCGAGCACTTCAATGATTTGATCTTCCAATGCTAGAGCACGGTTATTGATTTTGATATCTTCTCTCATTGCATTCCCTCCATTTTTAGACTGCACCTATTTTCTCATAATTCTGACAATTTGGCAAGTTTTTCCCAATCAAGACTGGATTCGCTATGACACTCAAAGAAGAGACATGGGCTAGGTCACAGATTGGTCAAAGCACTGCTTTAAGATTGCTGATATGATAGATAAACCGATAAGTTGAAGACCTCGATATAATCTAAAGGAATTATTTTTTATCTTCCAGGCTCCCTAAAAAGAAAAAGAGGCTGGGACAAAAGTCCTAGTCTCTCAATTGTCTTTGGATTGTCGAGCAAGACGCAGTGGTTGAGTGGTCTCTACTACGCTGATTTCATCAGCTTTTACAGCCCTACTCAACTGTGCGGAGGTGGGACGACGAAATCGAATTCTAACGAATTACCGATTTCTGTCCCACTCTCTTTTTAGATATTATTTTGATTTCACAGGTTTATCTGCTAGGGCCTTGATGGCTGAAGCTATCGTTTCTGCATAGAGCTTAGCTCCCTCTTCCAGCTTGGTATTGTCATTACCAAAGTGAACCTGGTCTGTTCCTTTCCAGATATCTGGATTATCTTTGGATACTTGGTTCCAATCTGCAATTTCAATGTAGGGATACTTTTGAGCAACTTCACGCGCATAGCTGGCATATTGTTCTACATAAGGTTGAGTTTCCTGGCTTGTATCCCCTTCATAAGGTGTCACCAGAACAAGCTGATGCCCCTTAGGTAGATTTGTCACCAAGGAGTCTATGTCAGCCTTGTAGTCCTCAGGATTATTAACACCAGTAGCAATAACAACGATCTTAGGCAGTGCCTTATTTTGGCTATTATTCAGCATAATGGCATTGGCTTGCTTTGTATTTCGGCTTACTTGCCCATCTGTCTGTGCATCCGGCAAAACCTCTTGTAAGCCAGGTGTTGCCCGTAAGGTTACAGAATCTCCTATGATAGATACACCATCTGCAATATTGTAGCGGCTTGCTTCCGTCTGATCTGCCACAGTTTTTGTGCGAGTAAGATTGGTCTGCGCTTGTTTAAGACCATTGACAGTCAAATCTGTCTCAAAAGCACCAACTTGTGGAGCGATGATCATCACAATCAGTGTGATCAAAGTAAGAATTCCGCTACTAGATGCAAAAATAGTCTTGATATGCGGAATCTCTTTTGCCTTTTGCAAAAGCCCTGTTGTCTTTCCAGCGATTAAAGGTTCAATTACATAGAATGAGAGGGTTGCAAAAAGATACGAGAAGACAGTCGTTAAAATCACTGCCGGTAGGTTGCTCATCAACTGAGAGAAAATGATATAAAACGGCCAGTGGAAGAGATATACTGCGTAACTGGTATCAGCTAGAAAGCTAATCACCCTTGGCTCCTCAATATTTGGTGTCTTCTCATGCAAGACTCGAGTAGCAAGAATCATAGCAAGTGCCGCTAAACTTGCAAGTAAGAATCCAATCAAATAGGCAAAGAGATAGGTAAACTTCACGAAGAAGGTCAGTAAGAGCAGGACTCCCAAACCTGCACCAAAGACTAGCAAGGTCTGTTTCAAATCCCAGGTATTATTTAGACGCTTAACCAGAGTAGTCGTTTGACGGACACCTACCAAAGTGGCCAAGACACTACCTAGAAAGAAAGGATAGACGTGGGTAAAACTTGAAAAGTAAACCGTCGAGTAGGAGCTAACGATAAAGCTACCGATAAACATTGAAAGGAAACTGATGATAAAGGCAGCTGATGACAGGAGAAATACTGTCCCTCTTAATTGTCCAGACGATTTCGCCCGCTTAGACAAGAACCAAACTGCCAAGCCCCACAAGATATAGTAATGAACTTCAACTGCTAGACTCCAATTGTGGACAAAGAGGTGAGGGATAAATTGAGATTCATAACTCCCACCCGTTAGAATCTCGTAGAAGTTGGTCATAAAACCAAGAACACCAGCTATCTGACTACCTATACCTGCTACATAATCTTGCCGAACCAAGAAGGTGAAGGGCATAGTAACAAGTATCATCAAGACAACTGGAGGGAAAATCCGATAAAAGCGTCTCCTGAAAAATCCCAAGAGATCAATTTGCCCCTTTTGTCCGAACTCCTCTAGTAAGAGTGACGTAATGAGAAAGCCCGAGAAGGTGAAAAAGACGTCAACCCCGAAGAAACCTCCTGGAAAAACCGTCTGAAAGAAATGGTACAAAAGCACCAAGAGTAATCCTGTAATCCTAATCAAGGAAAACCATTTAATACGCATACGAGTTTATTCTCCGTTCATTAGAGTAGTTAAAAAACCATCTAATGTTCATTCCATACTATCTTTATTCTATCAAAAAAAGAAGAAAAATCCTAAGAGAAAACTTAGGATTTCAGCTTTAGTCTACTAAACTTAGAAATTGCGCCCTGACTTGTTATAGCCATATTTTTCAACAAAATGCTCACGGAATTCCAAGAGATTATCATCCATAATCGCTTGACGAACCTGCTTCATGAGATTGAGCAAGAAGTAAAGGTTATGGTAACTTGTCAAACGGATACCAAAGGTTTCATCGGCCTTGAGCAGGTGACGAAGGTAGGCACGAGTATAGTTCTTACATGTGTAGCAATCGCACTCATGATCCAGTGGTGTAAAGTCCTCTGCAAACTGGGCATTTTTTACAACCAAACGTCCTTGACTTGTCATACAAGTCCCGTTACGAGCGATACGAGTCGGCAAGACACAGTCAAACATATCCACACCACGAATGACCCCATCAATCAAGCTATCTGGTGCTCCTACTCCCATCAAGTAACGAGGTTTGTTCTCAGGAAGCAGTTGGGTCGTAAAGTCCAAAACTGCGTTCATCTCTTCGTGGGTTTCTCCAACTGCTAGCCCACCGATAGAATAGCCTGGGAAGTCCATACTTACAAGGTCATGAGCTGACTGACGACGAAGATCTTCAAATCCTGCACCTTGTACAATCCCAAATAAACCTTGATCATGGGGACGTCGGTGAGCCTTCAAACCACGCTCAGCCCAACGGCTGGTACGCTCGATTGACTTTTTCACATAATCATAGGGTTGGTAGAACTGAGGACATTCATCAAAAGACATCATGATGTCTGAACCTAGATTGTTCTGGATAGAGGTAGCCTTTTCAGGTGATAGGAACATTTTAGAACCATTGAGGTGGTTCTTGAACGTTACCCCTTCTTCTGTGATGTTCCGACTATCCGCTAGAGAGTATACTTGGAAACCGCCACTATCCGTCAAGATAGGTTGGTCCCAATTCATGAACTTGTGGAGACCTCCTGCGCGTGCGATAAGTTCATCTCCAGGACGAAGCCACAAATGATAGGTGTTTGACAGGATAATTCCTGACCCCATCTCTTTCAACTCTTCTGGTGATTGGGTTTTGACCGTTGCTTGGGTCCCAACTGGCATAAACATAGGAGTTGGGAAGGTTCCGTGGGGTGTGATAATCTCACCCAGACGAGCTCCCGTGTGTTTTTCTTTTTTAATTAAACGATATTTGATTGGTGAATCTGACATTTTTTACCTCCGAAGCTGGGAAAGACAGTCCCAGTTCTTACTTTGTGCCCAAGGGCATACTGTATGATTCTATCAAAAAAAACGGGAACTGTCACGAACTATGGTATAA
>NZ_KV817798.1 GCF_001814775.1 Streptococcus sp. HMSC067H01 | reverse complement strand
AGAAGCAGGTTCAACAGTAGAAGTAACTCTTCCAAATGGCTCAAAAGTATCAGCTGTAGCAGATAAAGATGGCAAGTTCAGCATTCCAGTTGCTGGCTTGAAGGCAGGCGACAAAGTTTCTGTAACAGCGACAGACGCAGCAGGTAACAAGTCAGGCGCAACAGACGCAACAGTAGCGAAAGCAACGCCAACAGCACCAAGTGCGAACGATGGTAAAGTGTCTGAAGCAAACGGAGCTAAAGCACCAGCCCTTACTCCAGTAGTAGATCCAAGCAACTTGACTGATGCGGAAAAAGCTAAGATTGCTGAAGAAGTTAAGAAAGCTAACCCAACTGCAACAGATATCAAGGTTAACAATGATGGATCAGTAGTTGTAACCTTTGCAGATGGATCAGTAGCGGTAATTGCAACTGAGAAAGCTGTTAAGAAAGCAACTAAAGAGTCATCTGCTAAAGAAACAACTAAGAAAGCAGGAGCGAAAGAATTGCCAAATACTGGTACAGAACAATCTAACGTTTCACTTGGTTTAGCACTTCTTGCAGCAGTGACAGGAGGACTCCTTATCTCTAAAAAACGTAAGGAAGAAGAGTAAACCATTGCTCTGATAAAGCAAACCTGAAAATTTTGATTCAGTGAATTTGCTAGAAAAACCGTAAGAAGAAATTCTTACGGTTTTTTGTATAGATAAAGTTGCTAATCGAAAGGTGCTAGTACTTTATGACGATAGGTATCTTAGAAATATATGGAGGAACAGTTCCTAAAACGAATTTGTGACTTTCTTAAACCATTTTCCAAATATTGAGGTGATATTCATTTTTTAAATACTGTTCAGTCTTGTGCGAATTTTTTTTGGACTCATTGATAAGAATTGTACAGTAAAAATAAAGATAAAAAGTAAAATATTTTATGAATAATTTTATCATCGAATTCTTTGACATTTTTAAATACATATTTTATAATAAAAATGTATGTAGCATATACAATGCTAAAAAATACGAAAAAGGAGACGCAAAATGTATTTTAATCGTAAAAATGCAGAGCAAAAGAACTGGCGTATGATCAAAAAAGGAAAACACTTCCTTTTCGGTTGTTCACTTGTTTTTGCGGTTGGAGCTACTTTGGCAGCACCATCAGTCAAAGCAGATACAGTAGAAGCTAAGCCGGAAGCTAGTACTACACCAGAGGTGACTAAGCCGGTTGCAGCCGAGGAGGATGTAACTTATGCAGCACCTGCTGTAGAAGTTACAACAACTACAGAAGCTAATGCGAAACCAGTCCTTGAGACAGTTACAGAAGCAAATGCTAAACCAGTTGTTGCAACAGCAAAAGAAGCTGACTCTATTCAAGCACCTAGTTTAACCCCTGTAGCTAATGAAACATCATTAACTGCTGAAGAAATCTCAAACGTCGTTGAAGCGATTAAAGGTTCAAATCCGTCTGCAGTTTCTGTTCAAGTCAGCAATGATGGATCTGCGGTTATAACATTTGCAGATGGCTCTAGCGCAACATTGTCAGCTTCTCAAACCGTTAAAGTGAAGCCAGAAGCTACTTCTACTTCGGAAGCACCTACACGTTCACGTCGTGCCCTTTCTCCAGTAAATGGAACTACACGCTCTTTTGACTCTGAACTTCAGAATGAAGCTCAAAAGAAAGCAATCTACAGTCCAGGTGTGAAGGGAGAAAAGCAAACTTATGAAGGTACAGTTTGGCTCTACCGTAATGGTACAGTCAATAATGACAACCAAGAAGATGCAAAACGCCTTGGTGGAGTTAATGTCTACCTTCAGTATGTAACTGGTAAAGGTTTTGTGTCACCAGTTTATAAGACAACAAGTGGACAAGATGGAACTTTTGTCTTTGACTTGTCTAAACCGGTAGCAAACCGTCTAGGAGCCACAGGTGAGTTTCAACTTGCAGGAGATTCTAAATTTGCGATCCGTACTTGGGTAGAAAATCCAGATCCAACAAAATACACTGTCATCAAATCAGGTGACCAACGTACAGGTTTCCACGGACGTCTTAGCCGTTTAAATGAAACTTGGGATTTCACCGCGGGTATCAACCGTATTGTTGGTGGTCAAGTAGTTCTCCAAGAAAAACCAAATTCTGAAGACTATCTCTTGAAACCAGAAGCAGACCGTCAGACAGGTGACCAAGCAGACGGCCAATTTTCACGTAAAGGCGATTATGGTACAATCCGTGGTAGAGTGTGGTACGAACTTCGTGACCCAAGTGGTTCTGACGCACGTATGTATAAAAAAGACAGCTACGATATTAATGCCACAAACGTTAAAGTAGCGGCTTCATACGTAAATGATGAAGTAACTCGTCTTTTTGACAAATGGAAAAAAGAACACAAAAACTACAAACTTGATGATTTCAAAGCTGCTCAAGCTGAAATTATCAAAGAATATGAAGCTAAGAATGGTAAAGGTTCACATATCGCTGAAACTGTTGTAGTACCAGTTGATAAAGACGGTTACTATCGTATTCCATTCCGTGGTCTTTATGGTGTGAGCGCTGATAAGGCTAACAGTGGACTTTCTAAGAAAATTTCAGATGCAGAGTTTGGAACACTTGTTAAAGATGAAGATTTAGACAATGAACATCTTATGAAGTGGAATGGAACTATTGGACAAAAACACCGTCACATTAATACGGATTATGTTTATGCCACTGTTCTTGTCAATGACTATGCTATTTGGAGCAATAACTACCAATCAAATATGTTTGAAGGTACGTCAGATGCCGTTCTTCCAGTAGGACCTTCATCACTTGCGGCAGCAAATATTTCAAATACCAACTTTGCTCTAATCGCGCCTCAACCAATGCACGATATCTTGGTATACGACAATGCTGATAACTTTGCAAAACCAGGAAATACTGCTGAAAGTACTACTGGTGGACTTATGCCATCACGCGAATACCAAATCCGTTGGTTTAAAGATGGTAAAGCAATTGGTGAAGCAACAACTGTAATGTCAACAGCAGAAGGAACTGCTAAGTCAGTACCACTCACTGTGCCAAATGATCTTACAGAACCAGCAATCTATACGTCTGCTGTATTCCTTCAAGGTGAAAACACTGATGACCTTCATTCAGCATTGGCACTTGATTCATTCACTGCTGTTCTTGATGAAGAAACAGACAAATACACTCCAAAATATGCTGACACACTTGTAACACCAGGAACCCCTGCTACAGCAACGCCAACTTTCACAGATAAAGATGGGAAAGATATTACAGCCCCAGAAGGTGCTAAATATAGTATTCCATCTGACTTTGTAGCTCCAGAAGGCTACACAGTATCAATCGATGAAAATACAGGAAAAATCACTGTTGAAGCTAAGCCAGGAACAACAGTTGAAGAAGTTGAAGTACCTGTTACAGTAACCTACAAAGACAACTCAACTGATACAGTCAAGGCTACCTTTAAGTTGGATACTGATGGTGATAAGATCCCAGATGTAACGGATGAAGATGATGATAATGATGGTGTCAAAGATTCAGACGAAACAACAGATGGTACAAACACTAAAGATCCAAATTCAATCGCTTCAAAAATCACTCCAATTGATGATCAAACAGGTGTAGTAGGAAAAGAAATCACACCAGTTGCTGTCACAGTAGAGAAAGTTCCTACAGATGGTTCTGTCAAGGTTGAAGGTCTTCCAGATGGTGTTTCTTACGACCCAGCAACAAAACAAATTACAGGCACACCAACAACTGAAGGTGAATCAGAAGTAACGATCACAGTTCTTGGTAAAAATGGTCAACCAGTAAAAGGTGCTGATGGAAAACCTGTAACTGAAACATTTAAATTTACAGTTACAAAACCAGCAACAGACGCTGATAAGAACACTCCAACAGCTAAGGAACAAACAGTAAACAAGGGTGAAACTCCAGATGCTAAGAAATCAATTGGTAACGTAGCTGATCTCC
>NZ_KV817797.1:18619-23030 GCF_001814775.1 Streptococcus sp. HMSC067H01 | reverse complement strand
TACCATCTTCTGCCTTGATGAAGTTAGGTTTTTCGCCTTCCTCAGTTGTGTCATATGGTGTATCATATGGTGAGTTTGGTGTGTCTTGACGAGGTTTTTGAATCTCTTTACCCTTCTCATCCACATAAGTGATAATAACTTCACCTTTTGGCTTTTCTTTAAGTTTGTAAACATAGGTTACATTCTTATCGCCTTCGATAACCTTACCAGTTGTTGGGTCTGTTGACTTCAAGTGACCTTTATCATCTACTTCACCGGCTGTGTACTTACCAGCTGGAACCAATTCGTAAGTATTACCTTCGAATTCAATCTCTTGTGGACGGTTGTCTACAACTGTGTCGTAGTCTTTGTCTACTGGTTGAGCTTTTTCGTCAGTAACATCTTCCTTGATTTTCTTGCCTTCTGTATCAACGTAGTGTACATAGACATTACCATTCACTTCTTTATAAACATAAGTGATAGTTGATTTTGGTTTAGTAACCTTACCTGTAACTGGGTCTGATGATTCAAGGTGACCATTTTCATCAACTTTACCTACTGGATAGTCACCCTTCGGTACGATCTTATAGGTCTTACCATCTTCTGCCTTGATGAAGTTAGGTTTTTCACCTTCCTCAGTTGTGTCATATGGTGTTTCATATGGTGAATTTGGTGTATCTTGGCGAGGTTTTTGAATCTCTTTACCCTTCTCATCCACATAAGTGATAACTACTTCACCTACTTTAAGTTTGTAGATGTAGGTTACATTCTTATCCTCTTTAGCAACTACACCTGTTGTTGGGTCTGATGACTTAAGGTGACCTTGGTCATCAACTTCACCTACTGTGTAGTTACCAGCTGGAACTAACTCGTAAGTCTTACCTTCGAATGTAATCTCATTCGGACGATTGTCTACAACTGTATCGTAGGCCTTATTAACTGGTTGGTCTTTTTCATCAGTTACATCTGGTTTAATAGTCTTGCCTTCTGTATCTTTATAATGAACATAGACATTACCTTTAACATCAGACTTGACAAAGTAGTAGTTTACATCAGTAGATGGTTTAAGGTTACTTGGAATTGAATAGTTATTCGAGAATGAAGCATACCCTTTCAATTTGGTGTACACTTTACCATTTGGAGCAGTTGGGTCATTGGCAACAGATCCTTCTGCTTGGATTTCTGGAACTTTACCAGCAATGACATTGTAACTGTTATTACCTGATCCAGCAGGTGTCAATGTAGGATTTGGAGCACCTTTGAATGGACGTGGATAAGTGTGCAAAGTTCCGTCCATTTGTTTATAAGTATCTGTCTCAGTAGGAGACGACCAACCAGTAATAATGAGTGATTTGCTTCCAGCAGTTTCGTTGACTTCAAGATAGTAGTCACCATTTTTACTGTTTACTTTTGTAACTTTTGTCTCGTCAGCCTTCCACTCTTCACCAGCCTTATTGACTTTACTAGTGTAAATGAGTGTGTATTTCGATACATCTTCTGTACCAATATCAGATGTAGCAAAGTTATTAACTTGAGACGGATCAAGAGCGTAGAATTTAGTTACAGTTGACCCTTCTGTATCAACGATTTCAGATATACGTTTCACATAATAGTGATTTGCTCCACCTTGAAGTTCGACAAGTTTTTGACCTACAACACCTTTACCAAGGATACCAGACGTTTTTTGAGTAGAATCTGTTGTAGCAGCTACATGCTTGTAACCAGGGATATCACGGTTGTTTGAAGCTGTAAATTGTTGACCCGCAAGACCTGTCTGAGTGTAAGATGCAAGATCTGTTTCATTTCCAGTAGGTGTATATAATTTTCCTTCTGTGTACTTGCTACTATCAACTACTTTATAGTGAGTTGTTTGATTTACCGTTGCATATGGAACAGAAGTTTGAATATTTGGTTTATCTTCGTTTTCGTTACCTGGGAAGTTGGTATCGCGAATTTGAAGTGTTTCATACTCAAGATTTGGATTAACGAATGAGAATGTCACATTACCAGGATCAGTTCCGTTAGCACCTGTATAAGTCAATGTATTTGTAACATCAGTATTGTTATCTGTGATGTAACCTGGAAGCGAGATATTGCTTTCACCAGCTTTGATAGTACGAGTGAAGGCTTCAGAACCATCAGACTTCTTGATGATACGCAAGTAAACATCAGGCTTCTCTAAAAGATTACCTTTAATCGCTGAACGATCTACTGAAAGTGTTGCGTAGTAATCAAAATAGGTTTTTTTGCCAGTTGATTGATCCGTTTTAAGGAATTGCCATACACCAAATGTGTAACGGTCAGCATTTGGATCCAAAGAGTAACCTGCTTTGTTAAAGGCCGCATCCTCAATAGTTGCACCGTTTGGTTCAGAGATAACTGGAGAAGTAGCTACAGACCCGTTACCTTCAGTTGAGATTGGTGCCAACTGTGCATAAACTGCTGGTGCTCCATTAACAGTAGTGTTTCCTTCAAAACCTGCCACTGTTAAGACTGCCATCAGCTCATCCACTGACTTGCTCAAACGTGCACGTTGATCTGCATAAGTTTGAGCAGTTGTATTGGCCAAATCGGTGCTTGCAGACAATTCTGATTGAACCTTAGCAACAGCTGCATGGATCGCTGCTTTTTGATCTGCATCTTGATGGTTTGATGCGTATTTTTCAGCGATGTTAATCAACAAAGCTGCTTCAGAAGCATTTTGTTCCAAGATTGCTTTGTCTTCAGACACAGGAGCATCTTCAACTAGTTCAGATGAAACCACTGTATCTTCTTTTGTTTCAGTAGCAGATTCATTTAGAGTTGCTGATTGGTCCGTAGAACCTTGCTCACTCAATGATTTCGACTCTGTTGTAACTGCAGGTGCACTAACCAAAGCTGACGCAGTAGTTGCATCTTTTCCTTGTTCATCTGCATGACCAGTATGTACAAGTGATGTCGCACTAAGAACAGCGGCGGCCACGACGATCCCTTTTAAGAATCCTCGACTTGTCAGTCCCTTTTCTGACACCGCATCTTCATGCACTTCGGCTACAATAGTCTCTTCGACTTGACCACGAATCACTTTTAGAAGCCCAAAGTTCGAAGTAGATGCGCGCAACCAATTCTTACCCGACTTAATCAATTTGAACCGAGTCACTCGATCGGTTTCACGGAATTCACCGTTTGAACGTTTAAAAAACATTGCAGTCTCCTTTTTTATTATTATTCAATTTTATTATACATGATTAGTATACAATAGCAAGCAATTTGACCGTAAATCACTTAAATACTATAAAAAGGAGAAGTTCGGCACAAAAGCTGTAAAATAATGATTTTTTAAAGTCATGAAAAATTGTAAAAGAGGACACTTGTGTACAAAGATAATCACTCTTCTAAGGACATATTCCATACTATATCAAGCATAAACGTGAACTGCAAAAAGCAAACTGGATAGTATAGTAGAAGATGTAATCCAAGCCTTCTAGAATCTGTTTTAAAAGCTTAAACATGCATAACTAGCAGTCTGGGAATAGTTTGTTTGCTCTCAAAAATCAGCAGATTGAGTTTAAGCTTTCTAGAAGATTTACACCCATGTGAAAATTACCTACATCACTAAGAAGCAAATGTCTAGCCCTCTCAATCTTGACAAAATTCTAGCTCATCATAATTGACGAAAAGCCAAAAAAGCGAACAAGACCAGCTTCTGTTCATCAGAAAACTAGTTTTGTCCGCTTTTTCTAGTTGAGATTAGCTTCTTGGTCCAATCTCTAAATGTTAGATAGATGTTATAGCAGTTTATCTAAACAATGCTACTATCGCGATAAGTTCTAACAAAATCTAAACTTCCTCAAAAGTACTTTCGAGTCCTAAAGATTTTATTCTTCGTCTTTTTTCTTTCCCATTGCAGCCAGTCCAAGAATCGCTCCAACAGCACCTAAGGTTGCCAGTGTAGCCGTTTCTTTAGTTCCTGTCTCTGGGAGACTATGTTGACGATTTGCAGGCGCTTGATAGCTATTGTCGTGTGAGCTTGCAGGAGCTACAAGAGACTGTTCATCTTTGTATTCTGGGAGTTCATGGACAGCCGCCTCTGCTCCATTGACACCACCTGTGAACTCTGGTACTTCTGCTTGAACAGTTGCTTCTGCGCCATTTACTCCGCCAGTAAACTCTGGTACCTCGTTGATAGCCGCTTCTGCGCCATTTACGCCACCAGTAAACTCTGGATCTTCTCCACGAATAGCTGCTTCTGCGCCATTTACGCCACCAGTAAACTCTGGATCTTCTCCACGAATAGCTGCTTCTGCGCCATTGACGCCACCAGTAAACTCTGGTACCTCGTTGATAGCCGCTTCTGCACCATTGACATTACCAGTAAACTCTGGGGCTTCTCCACGAATAGCTGCTTCTGCACCATTTACGCCACCAGTAAACTCTGGTACCTCGTTGATAG
>NZ_KV817797.1:0-18519 GCF_001814775.1 Streptococcus sp. HMSC067H01 | reverse complement strand
ACGCCACCAGTAAACTCTGGATCTTCTCCACGAACAGCTGATTCTGCGCCATTGACACCACCTGTGAACTCTGGTACTTCATGAATCACTGGATCTGTTTTACCTGTTTCAACTTTCTTAGTTCCGACTAGTACAATCTCATCTTGTGGTTCTTCAACAACTTCGCGAAGTTTTTCAGTACGGCTTCCATCCAATGCTACTTCGGTGATGATACGTTCTTTACCTTCACGACCTACTTGAGACACGCTAGTTTTACCTTCTGGAAGAGTTGGATCTTCTTGCTTCACTGTCTTGAAGCCTCTTGGTTCTTCAACTACCTCAAGACTTGGTTGACTAAAGCTCAATTCTTTAACACCTTCAGCTGGCTCAGATGTTCCTTCATAAGTACCAACTTCGATGACACGATCTTGAGCTTCTTCACGTTCAACCTTAACTGTCTTACGTGTATCTCCATCTACTTCTACATAAGTCGTTACTTGACCTGCTTTACCTTCTGAAACAACTTGTTCCTTACCTTTAGCTAGGAAGGCATTCTCACGACGAACAGTATTAAAGGCGATTGGTTCTGTCGTTACTTCAAGACTTGGTTGCGTTTGAACTAAGACCTTATCTCCTTCAGCTGGAACTGTTGAATGTTTCACTTCCTCTTTCGGAGCAGCTTGAAGTTGATTGATAGAAGCTAGGGCAGCTTGTAAAGCTTTATCTACTGCATCTTGAGTCTTAGCTTCTTCGATAGCAGCAAGAGCTTGCTCTGCCAACTCAACCAGTTTCTTCTTAGCTTCCTTATCGCTACCTAGTTCAGTAGTCTTTCTTCGAATTGCCTCAGCTAAACTTGACATTGCCTTTTCGTAGTCAATCGTTGGCTCTTCTGGTTTGCTTGGTTCTTCTGGTTTTGGATCCTCTTTTGGAGTCGCTTGAAGTTGATTAATACCAGCTAGAGCATTTTCCAAAGCCTTATCTACTGCATCCTGAGTCTTAGCTTCCTGGATAGCAGTAAGGGCTTGCTCTCCAAGTTCAACCAGTTTTTCCTGTGCAGCTACATCATCTACAAGTTCAGCAGCTTTTTTCTCGACTGCTGCGGCTAATTCTGCAATCGCCTTATGGCGGTCAACTTTAGGCTCTTCTGGTTTGCTTGGTTCTTCTGGTTTTGGATCCTCTTTTGGAGTTGCTTGAAGTTGATTGATAGCAGCGATACCAGTTGCCAAAGCCTTATCTACTGCATCCTGAGTCTTAGCTTCCTGGATAGCAGTAAGAGCTTGTTCGGCCAACTCAACTAATTTCTTCTTAGCTTCCTTATCATCACCAAGTTCTTTAGTCTTTCTTTCAATCGCTTCTGCCAGACTTGCCATAGCCTTGTCGTAGTTTGGCTCCTCTGGCTGGTCTGGTGTCGGTGTGTCATCTGAACCGTAGTTGTCTTCCTTATCAAGGATAGCTTGTAAGGTTGTAGCTGTCAGCATCAACTCTTGCGCATCGACAGTGCTTGCTGAAAGTTGTTCTGATAATTTGTCCAAGTTTGTCTTGAAGGCTTGACGCGCCTCTGGAGTGTTCTTCAAGCTTGTTTGGTCAAATTTAGCCAATTCATCCTTCCAGTTCTTCATAGCTTGAACTAATTCTTCTTTGGTATAAAGAGCGCTATCTTCACCACGAGTGATGAACTGGTCAACTTGGATACCAATATTTCTAGAGGTATCATTTCGTTTTGGATCCAATTGCAAGGTTACAGCATGCCAACCTTCTTCTAGCCCAGTCAAACGAACGAGAGTCTGATCGCCTTGACGTGTAGCTGCTGTACCACTGAAGTACTTCTTGCCATTGACATCAGAGGCATTTCCTTGACCATCTTGATACTCAAGTTCTTTACCATCCAGAGTTACCTTGTAGATACCATGTCCAGGATCAACAAAACCTTTGATTTCAAGACCTGTACCGTAGAAGTAAGCTGTTACGCTTGCATTTTTCTTTTGCTCTTCAGTCAAACGACCAAATGATGCCCAAGACTCAGTGTTTTGGTATTTGCCAGAAGAATTGGTTTCATGGTGCCAACCTGGGCTATAGTCAAGTTGACTGGCCTGATCATCGTGACTTACTTGATCTTTTTGAAGCAATTCAGCCTTCATTACTCGAACAGTTGCTTCAGTTGCAAATCCAAGCAAGGCATCGTCTGAAGCGCTAGTCATTTTCACTTTAAAGTCAAAGATTGAATCAGCTTGTTCAGTAAAGTCAATTGTCGGAATTGTCAAAGTCTTTTCTGTTTCACCATCTTGGAAGGTCAAATCAGCTGTTGTATCTTTATAAACCTTACCGTGAACCCCTGTTCCTGGCTCAGTCACAACATGAACTGTCGCAGCTCCTTTGCTACCACCAACACGTTTGATGGTTACAGTAACTGGTTGGCCTTTTTGAACTTCATAGGTTGTTTCTTTCAACTCAAACATACCTTTACCAGCATTATTGAGCGTGTAGATACCTTCAGTTGCAATAGCTTTGCCAGTTTTGTTAACTAGTTTGATGGTATGTTCACCTGGAGCCAAGTCATCTGTTTCATAAACCATCTGGCTACGTTTACGAGCTGCATTATTGGTTTGAACATCTGCAACCTTTTGTCCATCAACGTAAACTGACATTTCGCCGTGGTTTGGATCCACTGTAGATACGACATAAGCCTTAGTTCCGTTGAAACGGTAAGTTACGCTTGCATCTTTTTGGTTAGTCCACATAGATGTTCCGCGGATACCTTCAGATTCGTCATACCAAGTTGTATTTGCTTTATCTGCTGTTGTATTTGAATGGTAGTCCAATCCAAGAGGGTAACCATCTGTCTTCTCGATACTGCTTGGTGTCTTATAAACAGAGAAGTTTGTCAAAATAGGAGTCGCTTGCGCACCAGTAATAGTTACACGAATCTTTTGCGCTTCTACTGGTTGACCTTGGATAAGGCGACGATAACCAACAGTTGAGCCTTCACCGTATGGTACCCAACGGCCATTGAGTTCAACTTCAACCTTGAATCCAGAGATACGCTGACCTTTAGCGATGTCTTCTTTGAGTTCAATCACGTCAAAGCGTCTCTTTTGACCAAGATCGACAGTAAATTCACCTGTCTTCGCATCATTTGACAATGCCCAGCTAGTATCATCCTTACCATCTGTCAAATGACTTGCTTGATACAAGTGATTCTTACGAGTAGAGCTTGCAGTTACAGTTGCACCCTTAGCAAAGTCAGTCGCATACATTTGATCCAAGGTTGCTCGGAATTCTTTCAAGCGAGCCACGTCTGCATCTGCGAATTTACCTTCTTTATTAGGTGGAATATTGAGTAGAAGTGGCGTTCCCCGACCAACAGACTTGAAGTAGATATCCATCAAATCTTTGATTGATTTTGGCTGTTGATTGTCATGGTAGAACCAACCTGAACGGATAGAAACGTCTGCTTCACCTACAGAGTACATATCACCATCTGGATCTCCGTGGTTGAGATAGTCATTTCGAACATCATCAGTGATTTTAGCTTTCTTGACCTTATGCCAAACTGGATCTCCTGCGATACCACGTTCATTACCAATCCAACGGACGCTTGTCGGTTGTGCAGAGAAGATAGCGATATCTCCTTCAGCTTCCTTGATATATTTGAACCATTCGTCAAAGGTATAAGTTACTTTTTGAGCTCCACTACCACGCGCACCGTCCATCCAAACTTCGATGAATTTACCATTGTTACCGTATTTAGGATTTCCAAGGATTTCCTTGAGTTGGTTGAGATAGTATTCGTTATACTCTTTCTCAGTTGCAACATGATATTTAGGGTTATTAGCATCCCATGGTGATAGGTAAACACCCATATTCATGTCATACTTAGTCGCTGATTTAGAGATTTCTTCGAGAAGGTCTCCCTTACCATCTTTCCATGGACTAGCAGCAACCGTATGGTCTGTATATTTAGATGGATAAATCACAAAACCGTCGTGGTGTTTTACAACCATGATTGTTCGTTTGAATCCGGCATCCTTCAAAGTCTTAATCCACTGGTCTGTATCAAGGTTAGTTGGGTTAAAGTTTTGAGGATTTTCTCTACCGTTACCCCACTCAGAGTTGGTATAAGTATTCATACCATAGTGGATGAAGGCGGCCAATTCTTCCTTGTGGTAGTCCAATTGAGCCTTACTTGGCAGCGGTCCATAGTTTCCAATTTCTGTTTCTTCATCTTTTGGATCAACCACTGGAGTGACCGGTGTTACTGGTTTTGGATCTTCAATTTTTTCGTATTCAAAAATAACTTGATTCACTCCTTTTTGCTGGATGGTAGCTTCTTGGCTTGCATTGACTGCACGGTAGCCCGTGATTTCTTTAGCTTGGAATCTATGGACAAAGGAAACTTCATATTCTTTTCCTTCGTTGTTGTCCACAGTTGCTGGTGCCAATTCTTGATCTGTACCTTTCAAGCGGTAACGAACGTCGAAGGAACCTTTATTGACCTTATAAACAACCTTGATAACGCGAGTTCCTGCAGGAGCCTTGCTCACAACGCTATAATCATCTCCCCAAGCATCTTTCAGTTGCTTGTTGACAGCTTTTCCGTCAATTGAGACAATCTCATATTTGTCTTTATTCTTCTTGTAGAAGTCGGTCTTCTCAATTTCTGTTTTATAGTTATAGTCAAATTGAGCTCCAACTTCTGTCTTTTCAACAAAAGTATCGTTTTCTTTGACTGGATTATCTTTCTGGTCTACGTGTTCGATAACAACTCGTCCATATTCAACACCTTCAAGAAGAGTTGCTACACCACTTTCATCGAAAGAGTATTTATTTTCGCCAATAACTGCTGTCTTATTTCTGAGCATTTCTCCCTCTGGAGTGAAATAATAACGGCTACCGTTATCGCCTTGATACCAGCCTTTAACACCGTATTTATCAATGATGCCTTTAGCCCATGCTAGTTGTTCTGGAGATAGGACAAGACCTCCACCGAAACGGTCTTTTTCAGGAATGTTCGCATTATCAACTGTACCCCGTTGGTGAATACCGATAACTTTACCATCACCGTTGAGGATACCTCCACCTGAAAGACCTGATACAGAAGTCAAACGATAAGTAACACCAACTGTTCCCTTATCATCATACTTTTCAGTACCTTTAACAACACCATCAGCCTTATACAATTGACCAGGTACGATTGGTTCTTTCAATTCTGGAGAAGTAGAATCTGTTGGGTAGCCGATCGTGCTAACTGGCTCACCAGGGTTATAGGTACGGTATTCAGCTAAAGGAGTAAAGGTTGCAGCCTTATTTGGGCTTGCAATCTGTACTGGAACTGGAGCCACAACCAAGGCTAGGTCATTTTTGTACCCTTCACCAAACTTCTCTTTATTCCAGAAATGGATGTCCTTTTCTTGGAACAAAACAGTTTTTCCTGAAGTTGGTAAAGAATTATTCTTAGCAGAATTTGAACCTACATTGTAATAGAACTTAGCAGTGTCACCACCTAAGATATTACCAGCATTGGTTTCGGCATCCTTCTTCAAGAAATTATGAGCCACTGTCAACATGATGTTTGGAGCCACAAAGATACCAGAGCCAGAATTGAGGTAACGCTGAGTTCCACCACCTGCTAGAGGTGAACTGAAAATTGTATAAACCATCGCTGCTGATGTAGCTGGTTGACCTTCATAATTGATATGCTTAAGGTCTTGCCCGCCATTGATAATGGCTCTATTTTCTTTTTCACCTTCAGATGGAGCCACTTCTGTAGGTTTCAAAATGCTCTTAGTCTCTACTTGTGGACTTTCTTTCTCTGAAACAATGGCTGAAGTATCCATTTTTTTCACTGGCGTATCAGGATAAGCACGGTCAGGAATTTCTTCAGGGAGTAAATCACCTGCTTCTTCTACTGCATTTTCTGCAAGAGGAGCTGGTTTTTCAGCCACTTCTTTGACAGCTTCTAGAGTTTCCGTGCTTGTAGCTGCCACTTCTTTTGCTTGACCATCCACTTCAAGTTTTGGTTCTGTCACAAGTTCACTAGCCGCAACATTCCCAGAAGCAAAAAAAGCAAGACCAACTGCGACAGAAGCAACACCAACAGTCAGTTTACGAATACTAAATATTCTACCTTTTTCTAAAAAATATTGTTTCATCAAATACTCCTACTATTCTAGAGCAGTCAGCTACTGCCCAAGCCCAGCTTAAGCTGGCGACATTTTTTGTTTGATTCCCTAGCTTAAAACTCTGCTCCTAAGCTATTTATTTTTGGGTAAGTTCTTTTAGAGAAATCGCTTACATTTTTTGAAAATAAAATAAGGCTCAAATTAGCAAAAATTTTACCTAGAGTTTCTGCAGTATAATAAATATACTATATTATCCTGAAAAATGCAAGGGCTTCCAAAAGTTTAACTAGATTTTTACTGAATATTTTTGCCACTATTTACCACTAAAAAATCCTAAATTGGCAAGGCCAGCTTAGGATTGTTTTGTTTTGAAGTGATAGTATGCACCAAGCATACCTGCAGTATTTTGATGACGCGCAAATTCTAATCTTGTTTTTTCCGCTAGACTTGGAACAAGCGCATTTTTTAGAGCTTTACGAATTTTTGGTTTCAAAATCGCTTCCTGCCCCATAATACCACCACCTAGTATAACAACCTCAGGATTGGCAACATAACAAATGTTAGCAAGACCTTTCCCAAGATAGTCTACCATACGGTCAATTCCCTCCATACAGAGTTTATTGCCTTCTGTAGCTTCTTTGAAAATTCTACGACCATTCCAATGAGCCACTTCCTCATCATGAGCCTTGGCTACATACTCAACCAAGGCAGTTGTAGAAGCTAGATCTTGGAAGTCTCCATCTTGCATGTGCATGTAGCCAACTTCACAGGCAGAATTACTAAAGCCATGGAAAACTTGGCCATCAATGATTAAGCAACCACCGATACCTGTTCCAATTGTCAAGCAAAGAGTAATACTTGCGTCCTTTCCAGATCCTGATACAGCTTCCGCAAGACCTGCGCAGTTGACATCATTTTCAATTTCACAAGGAATTCCAAAACTTTCTTCAATTTCCTTTTTAAATTGAGTACCGGCATAATTTGGAATCTGTGGACCTGCATAGAAAATCTCACCCTTATCAGGGTCAACCATTCCCGCAGAGGAAATGGCGACACCTGACACTGGACCTTTTTCTAGATAGCTAGCTACGATATCTTTTGTTTTTTGTAAAATGTGGGGACCACCCTTATGAGCCTCAGTTGCTACTTCATGAGACTCTACAAGTTGTCCATCTTGGTCAATCAAACCGTATTTGATATTAGTTCCACCAATATCAATTGCAACATAATTAGCCATAAAGCCTCCTGTTGATTAGAGGAAACGCTCCTTAGTTTCACGAATCAATGCCGCAGCTGCTTCAACAACTGGACGATCTTCTTCGGTCACTGGTGTAAGTGGAGAACGAACTGATCCGATATTAAGTCCTTCATTGATTTTCAAGACTTCTTTGATGACACAGTACATATTACCATGTGCTGCAGTCAATTTACCGATGATAGCGTTGATAGCGTATTGCAATTCACGCGCTGTTTCTAGGTCTTTATCTGCAATCAATTGGTTGAGTTTCAAGAAGAGTTCTGGCATAGCACCATAAGTACCACCGATACCAGCTTTTGCTCCCATGAGACGTCCACCTAAAAATTGTTCGTCTGGACCATTAAAGACGATATGATCATCACCACCAAGACTAACAAAAGTTTGGATATCTTGAACTGGCATTGAAGAATTTTTAACACCAATGACACGTGGGTTTTTCAACATCTCTGTGTAAAGACTTGGAGTCAAGGCAACACCTGCCAATTGAGGAATGTTGTAGATAACGTAGTCTGTGTTTGGTGCAGCAGCACTGATGTCGTTCCAGTATTTAGCAACTGAGTACTCAGGCAAACGGAAGTAAATTGGTGGGATTGTTGCGATAGCATCTACCCCCAAACTTTCAGCATGGCGAGCAAGTTCGATACTGTCTTTAGTATTGTTGCAAGCCACGTGAGCAATGATGGTCAATTTACCTTTGGCAACTGCCATGACTTCTTCCAAAATCAACTTGCGGTCTTCAACGCTTTGATAGATACATTCGCCAGAAGAACCATTGACATAAAGCCCTTGAACACCTTTATCAATAAAGTATTGTACCAAGGCACGAGTACGTTCTGGGCTAACTTCACCCGCATCATCATAACATGCGTAGAAGGCAGGAATAACACCTTCATATTTTTTTAAATCTGACATAGATTTCTCCTAAGATTTCTTATTTTCTGCACTGGGCAGATGATTTTTTACTATTTTAGTATACACCTTGTAAAAAGCGCTTTCAATACATCTCAGCCACTTAGATTTTAATTTCTAGTTATTGTTTGAATATTTTCTCAATTGAAAGTAGTTTCATCTCGCTTTCATTCTGATTGATATTTAGCAAACAATTTTTCCATTAATCCAGCTTGCCAAAAGGCAAGAAGACCAAAGCCAAATAGTAGAAAGGCAGAGCCACCCAGTACAAGAGTAAAGCCTGATACATAAAGAACCATTACGATTAAGAAGAGGATTGCAAGCATCAAGAAGAACCAAGGAAAGTTGAAACTCACTAAGAGCAAGCCCCTTTGAAGCACTTCTTTCCAAGTCAATTCGTAACGCGCTGCGATAGGATAACTTGCTAACATCACTAATGTCAAAAAGATTAAGATCCCTAGACAGATGGCTTTCAGCACCTGAAAAGCTAGACCTGCTTGTCCCCAAAATAGATATAAATCAAGCAAGCTAATTAAAACAATTCCCAATTCCAACAAACCTAGTTGAAGCCCCAATCTCAGGTTTTGCTTGAAGGCTCTAATATAGATTTTAAATACGGGTACTCTTCGACTTTTCTTGATTTCGAACATAGTCTGATAGAGACTAATCTTAGCTACTCCGATGGTCACAGTAGGCAAACAAGACACAACAAAGAGTAGATTAGCAGTCACGATATCCAAAACCTTCTCACTAAAACGCATGAGGACATTATCCGTATCAAATGCTGCCTTGAGTAATCCGGATCCTTTCTGTGCCATTGTTTGCTCCTCCTAACTTACTAATCAATTAAAATTTTAAACAAATGTTTACGAACCTTGTCTTCCATGCCAGCATAACCATTTGGCTGATGAGGTTCCCCTGGAAAGAAAATCGCAAAGTTGTGATAACCCAATAAAAGTGGGTATTGTTCATGACAGTGGACGAAGCCGATATCACTTGCCTCGTCAAAAGCTACAGCCTCGTCTTTAACACGAGAACCATAGCTTGAATACTCATGACCTTCTACCAATAAATGCAAGTCCGCATAGTTTTTATGATGCTCAAAGCGATCATTTTCTTCTTGGTTAAGGACATTTTCTTGTACAACTAGAAAGACCTTATCTCCGTCAATCTCATATTTCCCAAGTTCAAAAGACTCTTTTCGATGCTCGTAGAGATAATCAATGGCCTTATCTAGATTTGGATGAATCCCTTTATAAAAGGTGATATTTTTTAAATCATCAAAAATCATAGTAATTCCTTTAATTGATTGTTAGCTTCAGACAAGAAATGTCTGGCTAGTAAGTTTATAAGTGTCTAACAAAACTCCATGAAGTAACCAACTCCTCTCCATTTTGTAGACACTTATATATCCTGTATTCTCTTAGTCTATCAACTATACTTCTGCATACTGATAAACAGATTGTACTATATTCAATTTTCGCAGAGTATTAACCTTTAACGGCTCCCATAGTAATACCTTGAGTGAAGGATTTTTGGAAGACAAGGAAGACTGTTACGATTGGCACAGCTGCAAGGGCTGCACCTGCCATGATTAATCCATAGTTAGTTGCCATCTCGGCCTGCATAGTTGCAACCCCGAGTGAGATGGTCAAATTGTTGCGTGAAGTCAACATTACCAACTGCATGAAGTAGTCATTCCAAGTATTGATGAAGGTAAAGATTGCAAGGGCTGCAAATCCAGGCTTCACGATAGGGAAAGCTACGCTCCAGAAAGTACGAATCTCACCACATCCATCGATTTTAGCAGATTCGAGCAATTCTGTTGGAATGTTTTCACTGAACTGTTTCATAAGGAAGACCCCAAACGGCCATCCGATCAAAGGCAAGATAACTGCCCAAAGAGTATCATGGATTCCCATGAAGTTGACGATACGTACCAATGGTACAAGGACAACTTGTTTTGGAAGGGCCATGGCAGCGATAAAGATAGCAAAGAGGATACGTTGACCATAGAAACGTTTCTTAGCCAATACATAACCTGCTAGAGATGAAGTTGCACAAACCAAGAACATAGTTACCAAGGAAATGAAGACTGAGTTCCACATCCATTGCAAGGCTGGGTTTTGCACCATCAATTGTTGGAAGTTCTCCATAGTTGGAGCTTTAGGGAACCATTGTGGTGGAATCATAATGGTATCCGGTTGTGATTTGAATGCACCTGTCAAAATCCAGTAGAATGGAAAGATGAAGAGTACAGTCAACAAGAGCAAAATGATAGTTGAAATAACAGTGAAGGCTGTTAAGGGTTTCTTTTGTGTAGATTGCATAGCTGTCTCCTTTCTCTTAGTATTCTACGTCGTTTCCAAGCACTTTGAATTGAACAAAGCTTACGATAGCAATCATGATTGCCAAGAAGACACCGATGGTATTAGCATAACCGTATTCTGTCAATTGGAAGGCTTTTTCGTAAAGGTAGTACATAAGTGTACTTGTTGAGTAGTTTGGTCCACCAGATGTCAAAAGCTGAATAAGGGCGAAACACTGGAATGAGTTAATCGTTGTGATGATTGCGATATAAAGAGTTGTCGGAAGAAGGCTTGGCCATTTAATCTTCCAGAAAACTTGAAACTCAGTAGCGCCATCAACACGCGCCGCTTCAACAAGTGAATTGTCAATATTTCCCATTGCCGCGATGTAAAGGATAATCGGTTGACCAACAGAAGTTGTCAAAAGGATAATCATAATCGCCATCAAAGCCCAGTTTTTATCTCCCAGCCAAGAAATGTTCTGGCTGATAATATTGCTTGACTTAAGGACAAAGTTCAAAATACCTGATAGTGGATCGTAGATCCATTTCCAAACAACCGTAACGGCAACACTACCAGTAACAACAGGTAGGAAGAATACGAAACGGTAGAAAGATCTAGCAACCGCATTTTGTTGGTAGGTTTGTGATGCCACAAAGAGTGAGAAGAGTACAACGACCGGTACAGATCCGATAACCAAGATAACGGTGTTGATTAAAGACTTCATAAAGACAGGATCTTTAAACATGCGGATGTAGTTGTCCAATCCCACAAACTCAAAGCTAGTCATCGAGTAGTTAAAGAAACTAGTGATGAAGCCCATGATCATTGGAGCTAAGACGAAGACGGTAAAGAAGATTAATACTGGTGCTAAGAATGCGTAGGAAATAACTGTTTCCCGCATACGGATTTTATTGACTTTCACAGTCGGCACCTCACTTTCAAATAGTTTTTGTTTTTTGATTGTCGTCTGACATTGATGTAAAATCAAAATGAAATTTTTTCTAAGATTAGCCTATGTAAGAACTTCATTTTAATTTTGACCTGTCAGTTCCTTACATTTTAAACAAAAGTCCCCCTTTTCGTGTACGAATGTTCACAGGGAAAAGGGGGGACTCAACTTTTAAATTAGGGCTTATTGTTTAGCTGCTTTTTTGATAGTTTCGTTTGCTTTTTCAGTGAATGCTTTCAAAGCTTCTGCTGGTTGCTCATCGCCGTTTGATACAGCTTGCAACATTGGGAACCAAAGAGTTCTCATCTCAGCAAATCCATCAATTGTGTTGTAGTATGGTGAGTAGTATTGAGTCCAGCCACTGATTGTTTCCATACGTTTGTCATCGTAAAGTTTACCAAATGAAGTACGAACTGGGAATGCGCCTGTACGAACAACGTCTTTAGGACCCCACTCTTTATCATCTGCGATGAATTGGATGAATTTCTTAGCTGCTGCGACTTTCTTTTCGTCTTTGTTATTAAATACTGCAAATCCGTTTACAAGGTATTCAAGAGCTGGTTTACCTGAGTCAGATGGGAATGGTACTTCTACCACTTCAACTTTACTTGCTTCCAAAAGTTTAGCTTGGATACCGTTTTGAGCTGGTGCCCAAAGGATTGTGTATGAAGTTTGACCGTTTGCAAAGTTTTGGATGTCTGCTCCACCGTCAAATTGTGAACCGTTGTTCAACAAACCGTCTTTGATCCAGCCAGCTGCTTTTTCAAGACCTTTGACAAATTTAGGATCGTCAGTTGTATATTTAGTTACTTCTTTATCAGTTACAGAACCGCCGTAAAGGTTAGAGATGAAGGCACGTGTTCCTTGGTCTCCCCCTTGACCAGAACTGAACAATGAACCTGGAGTATATCCTTTATCTTTGAGCGCTTTCAAAACTTTTTCAAAGTCGTCTGTTGTCCAACCTTCTTTAACAAGGTTAGCTACACCAGCGTCTTCCAACATTTTCTTGTTCATAGCCATGTAGAATGGTGCAGAACTGATTGGATACATGTAAGCTTTGTCGCCAGCTTTACTTGCTTGTACGATGTTTTCGTTGTTAACATCTTTAACAAATTCATCTGTAAAGAGGTCATTCAACTCAGCCAATTTACCATTTTTACCGTAATTGATGATACGACCTGGTGCATCGAAAAGTACATCTGGAGCTGTACCAGCTTCGATAGCTGTTGTGATTTTTTCTGGTCCAGATTTGAAGTCGATTGTTTCTAGTTTAACTTTGATATCTGGATTTGCTTTTTCGAAAGCTTCGATGATAGATTTTTCATAAGTTCCAACACCGTCACCAGATTTTTCTTGAGTAAATACTGGGAATGCCCACCAAGTAATTTCTGTTGTTGCTGCATCGCCTGATTTGGCAGCATCTTTGTTAGCGTCTGATTTGCCACAAGCAGCAAGTGATAGAACCGCAGCACCCGCAAGTACTGTACAAGCTAGTTTTCTAAATTTCATTTGTATTCTCCTAAATGATGTTAAGCGTATCCGAATTGGATAAAGAGCAATGTCGACTTTGTATACGTTTTCATTTTTTCCTACTAATCAACCACTCTCCTCGTTTTTTATATGATGTTACTTAAGACCGGCAACAAAGCGTTCCGTAATCTCTTTTGGTCTAGTAATAGCGCCACCTACAACGATGCCTCGCACTCCATAACCTAGGATTTGCTTAGCTTGTTCTGGTGTGTGAATTTTTCCTTCAGCAATGACGTCCACCCCTGCGTCGCAGAGTTTCTTGATGAGTTCAAAATCTGGGCCATCCACTTTTGGACTGTAAGAAGTGTAACCTGATAGAGTTGTACCGACAAAGTCAATTCCTGCCTCTACTGCTGTTAAGCCTTCTTCAAAGGTACTTGTATCCGCCATCAATAATTGATCTGGATATTTTTCCTTCACTTGGCGAATAAATTCTTGAATCTCTAAGCCGTCATAACGTTCACGCTTAGTACAGTCAAGAGCGATAACTTCGATATCAAGCGCAGCTAATTCATCCACTTCCTTCATTGTAGCAGTAATGAATGGTTCTTGTGGTGGATAGTCTCGCTTGATAATCCCGATAATTGGAAGTTTTGTAACTTCCTTGATTTCCTTGATATCTCGGACACTGTTTGCCCGAATACCAACCGCTCCACCTTGCTCTGCTGCTTTGACTAGCAAGGGGATTACTCCTCCCGCTTCTGTGTAGAGCGGTTCATGAGGAAGAGCCTGGCAAGAAACAATGATTCCATCTTTAATCTGTTCAATCAAAGCTTCTTTACTAATTTGTGGCATCCACTTTCCTCCTTTTCTTTTTCTTTGTGCTTATGTGACTATTATAGCTCATTATTAAAACGCTTTCAATATTTTGTACTAGAATAGATTGAAGTTTCAAAACAATTTTATGCAACAATTCATCCTGAAAGTAGTTTCAGACGTCTAAAATCCCTCCCAGTACCTCTCAAATCCTTGAAAACATCGCTTTTTACTCGTAAAAATGAAAGAAAAAGGCCGTAACACCTTCTGGTTACGACCCTTTCTAGTAAGGATCAAGTTTATCTATAAAACCTTTAAATTTTATCTATTGCACTAATATTCTTTTTTCTTACCCATGGCGAACATGCCAAGAAGCATCCCCACAAGTCCTACACTTGCAAGAGTTGCAGCATCTTCATTTCCAGTTTCAGGAAGAGCTTGCTGACGTGTTGCAGGCGCTGCTGGTGCCTGATAGGTCTTGTCTTGTGACATGGCCTGAACTACAATCTCTTGCTCACCTTTGAATTCTGGGACTTCATGTACAGCTGCTTCTGCACCATTGACACCGCCTACAAATTCTGGAGATTCTGCTCTTGCTGCTTCTACTGCGTTCACACCACCTGTAAATTCTGGTTGTTCATGAACCGCTGCTTCTACACCATTAACTCCACCTACAAATTCTGGAGCATTGGCTACGGCTGCTTCCTCGCCATTGACACCGCTATTGAATTCTGGAACTTCATGTACGGCTGCTTCTGCACCGTTGACAGCTCCTTCAAAGGCTGGATTCTCAGGAGTGACAAGACTGTCGATGTTGACACCACCGCTAAATTCTGGTTGTTCATGAACTGCTGCTTCTACACCATTGACACCACCTGCAAATTCTGGAAGTTCTACTATCGGTGCTACTTCTTCACCTACTGTACCAATAGGTTCAGTATACTCTGGGAGCTCCGTTACAGCTGCTTCACTACCATTGACTCCACCAGTAAATTCTGGAAGTTCAGCAGTCGCAGCTTCTACACCATTAACACCACCTGTGAATTCTGGTACTTCGTTAACAGCAGCTTCACTACCGTTGGCAGCTCCAGGAATACCTGCTCCTTCAAGACTCACTGGAAGGTTGTGCATACTCTCGATAGCTCCAGAAGCAAGTCCAGTTATCTCCTGACCTAGATCTGACTTATCTATTGTGAATAGCAAAGTCTTAGTATCGTACTGGGTCATAAAGTTTATTTTTTTACCATTTGCCAACTGAAGTGTTGGGATTTTGTTAACCAAAACTTCTGAATCAAATTCTACTGCAAGAATTCCTGGCCATTTTTCAATAACATTTTTAACTTTGGCTTCTTTAGGAGAAATTCTTTCCTTCGTTAAGAAATCCCAGTTGAATTTCTTGAAGGATAGAGTATAAGGATTGCCACCAGCTTCATGATGCTCGTACAAGAGACCAAATTCTTTTGGTCCGATCTGTTGAAGTGAGTTATAGGCATACTCTCCTTCTTGAATCAAATGATGGTGCAACCAAGTCAACTCGCCATCTTCTTCTACGCGAGCTACTCGAATATAACCATTCTTACGACCTGGGCCATTGGCATTTGCTAGAAGGATGTACTCTTTACCATCTTGAACCGTATGAGTCGCCGCCATTTGAACATAAACATCAGGTACATCATAGCGTGCTACATAGTTGTCCCATGTAATACCACCATCATGACTTGTCGCAACCTGCAAATCACCAGTCAAACCACGCATAAAGAGTTTTAACTGACCATTGTTCAGCTGAACAACTGAAGCCTCCGTATTTTGAGCATAGTAATTATTCATGTTGCTTGAATCAACTACTGTACCATCATAAAGTGTACGGTTGTCATTGACACCGCCACCCATATGCCAAGTCTTACCATGGTCATCTGAGTAGATGATGCGAGACGATTGAGATCCGTTGAGGTGGTTGGTTCTGTTTGTCGTATAGACAGGGACGACAATCCGACCTTTATGAGGTCCATTCTGGAGGGTAATGCCCACTCCAGGTCCCACACCTAAGAATTTCATCCAATCAGCTTTGACCATTGGAGTAATATCTTGTGGTGCAGACCAAGTTTTACCATCATCATCACTGTAAGACATCCATAGGTAGCTGTCTTTAGCAATTCTAAATGGAGAAGTTTTATTACTTGTAAAGTAGATATTTCCTAGTAGCTGCTCACCTTGATAAAGATCGCCTTTATCACTATAAGCAGGTTTGACAGGATTTACAACAACACGGTAATCCGTTGCCTGACCATCTGGTGTGTAGACAACACCATCTTCACGAATAGTATAGGCTCCATTTTCTCCTTCACGGTATAGAATTTGATAAGTTTTTCCATCAATTTCCTTATAAGCAACTTCTCTTTCAGAAGACATTCCGAAGATTCCTTTACCTTCTGGGAACATATCGTAAACTGAGAAGATTCGTTTAGTTTCCGTATCTTGGACCAAGACCATGTCGATATTCACTGGTGAACCGACAGATGGATCATTGGCTTTTGGGTTGTCACGAAGATTGGTAAGAGTGATGCGATCGCCCCATGTTTGGCCCTTGTCTTCACTTCGTTTAACGACCATACCGATATCACCCCAATCATAGTGGTGTAAGCGGCGTTCGTCAGCACCAGCAATCAAAGTTCCCTTGTCAGTCTTAAGGAGGGCTGGAATACGATAGCTATTAATACCATCTGGATTTGACTGCCCATTTTTACCAGCTTCAAAGACATCCTTTTTATCTGTTATCTCAGCTCCTTCTGGAAGCTTTTTCTCTAATTCGGATCTTTCAAATAGGTAGCTACGATTTTGAACTTCTTCTGGACTCAAGGCACGATCGTAAACAGTTAGATTACGAACTTGTAAGCCTGCCCCCCAAACCATACTTCCTGCACGATTTGTGGTACCAATTTGCATATGATTTACATCAGGCATATCTTTAATAAAGCGTCCTGATTTCTTACTTGTTCGTGACAAAACTCCGTTTACATAGAGACGAACTTGCCCATCTGGAGAATCTGCACTTGGTCTTTCAACTGTAAAGGTTACTGAGTTCCACTGACCTGGTTTGACTGTTAATGGTGCATCTGTGTATCTATCATAAAATTGATTTCCATCTTGATCGCGGCCCTCAATCAAGGCAACGTTGTTATACACAGCCATTGTAAAGTATTCATTTCTTACCTTATCACTTGATACTGAGAAAAGGTTGTAAAATGCTGGTGCAGAAGCATCTGGTTTGAACTCCATATGAATGGTCGCATTTTGAAGCTGTTTCAGTTTGTCCAATTGCTCTGTCAAATCAATTCTATTGCTATTTGCAGCATTAGTCTCTACATCTTCCTTTTCAAGAACAGTATTGGCGTTCTCTAACTCTCTAGCATAATAATCACGTGGAAGCGAAGCTGGATCTTTTTCGGTTTCTCTAGTTGCTTCTGCTGTTTCTGCTGTTGCAGTTGTCTCTGTTCCAGTATGTGCTTCTGTAGATGTATGTGTGACTGTATCTACTCCATTAGACTCAGTAACATTCTTTTCAGTATCTGCTACTTTTTCAGTTTGACCCTTGTCTACTCCAAGCTCAGTGATCTCATTACTGGTAGCTGTTGATTCTTGAGCTAATACTGGTGACGCACCGAAAACAACTGCTCCAATCACAACCGAAGCTGTCCCAACTGCAAATTTACGAATTCCATATCGTTGTTTTTTTTCAAAATGACTATGTTTCATTTCTTGTCCTTTCACCCCGAAAATAAAGCGCTTTCTTTTTTGCTTAAAATTTTTAGTCCCACTGACTAAATTTCAAAAATAAATCTATTTGACGAATGAGTTTCCTCCTGCTGTAACGAACATTCATCTCTTTTCATTACTTCGTTAAACAGAGAATTTGCTTCTCCTTTCATTTTTATCCTACCTACATTATATAATAAATTTTCATATTTTTAGATAGATTAATATATAACAGATTCCACTTTTAATATTGTGGTCATATTTTTATTTTTCTGAAACTACTTTCTGATTTTTGAGTAAATTCTTCGCTTTGATTGCCCTACATTTGAGGGGCATATTTTATGAAGCGATATTTTCGATAGACCTAGCATTAAACTTCTCCTACCTATCTTTTACCCCAATAATTCCCAGATATAAAGAGAGTGGGACAGAAATCGGTAATTCGTTAGAATTCGATTTCGTCGTCCCACCTCCGCACAGTTGAGTAGGGCTGTAAAAGCTGATGAAATCAGCGTAGAAGAGCCCACTCAACCACTGCGTCTTGCTCGACAATCCAAAGACAATTGAGAGACTAGGACTTTTGTCCCAGCCTCTCCTTCTTATGCAAAATCAAATTTCTCGATGAAATTTTTCAGTTTTAGCTATTTTATTAATCTTCTTTTTTCTTGCCCATGACAAACATGCCTAGGAGCATTCCTACAAATCCGACAGAGGCAAGAGGAGCAAGATCTTCACTTCCTGTTTCAGGGAGGAGATGTTGATGCGCTGCAGGAGCTTGATAAGTATGTCCTTGTGACATAGCCTGAGTCACAATAGACTGGTCACCCTTATACTCTGGAACCTCATGGACAGTCGCTTCAGCACCGTTTACACCACCCGCAAAAACTGGGATATCTGAACTAACAGCCTCTACCGCATTTGCGCCACCTTCATAGGCTGGAACTTCTGAAATTG
>NZ_KV817796.1 GCF_001814775.1 Streptococcus sp. HMSC067H01 | reverse complement strand
TCGTAAATGATGTGAAGAAACCAACTAAACAAACAGTTAAGTTTGAAGGAGCAGGCGATAAGACTCCAGGAGACAATGTCCAAGATGACTTTACATTTACTGGTAAAGAAAACAAAGCTTCTGAAACTACAACATGGAATGAGAAGAGCCATACTTATGGTAAGGTATCTGTTCCAGTAATTCCAGGTTACTACGCTGATAAGACAGAAGC
>NZ_KV817795.1 GCF_001814775.1 Streptococcus sp. HMSC067H01 | reverse complement strand
TGAACTGCACCCCAAAAGTTAGACAGAAAAAAATCTAACTTTTGGGGTGTTTTTATTATGAAATTAACTTATGATGATAAAGTTCAGGTCTATGAACTTAGAAAACAAGGATATAGCTTAGAGAAGCTTTCAAATAAATTTGGGATAAATAATTCTAATATTAGGTACATGATTAAATTGATTGATCGTTACGGAATAGAGTTCGTCAAAAAAGGAAAAAATCGTTACTATTCTCCTGATTTAAAACAAGAAATGATTAATAAAGTCTTACATGAAGGCTGGACTAAAGATAGAGTTTCTCTTGAATACGGGCTCCCAAGTCGTACGATACTTCTTAATTGGCTAGCACAATACAAGAAAAACGGGTATACTATTGTTGAGAAAACAAGAGGGAGAGTACCTAAAATGGGACGTAAGCCAAAAA
>NZ_KV817794.1 GCF_001814775.1 Streptococcus sp. HMSC067H01 | reverse complement strand
TAAAGATCAAACTGTTAAACCAGGAGATAAACCATCTGCGAAAGATTCAATCGGTAATGTCGGAGATCTTCCAGAAGGAACAAAAGTAGAGTTCAAGACACCAGTAGATACAACTACTCCAGGTGAAAAAGATGCGACAGTCGTTGTAACATACCCAGACGGTTCACAAGATGAAGTCCCAGTTAAAGTAACCGTTAAAGAACCAACGGATGCAGATAAGAACACTCCAACAGCTAAAGATCAAACTGTTAAACCAGGAGATAAACCAAATGCTAAAGATTCAATTGGTAATGTAGGTGATCTTCCAGAAGGAACAAAAGTAGAGTTCAAGACACCAGTAGACACAACTACCCCAGGTGATAAAGGAGCGACAGTCGTTGTGACTTACCCAGATGGTTCTAAGGATGAAGTTCCAGTTAAAGTAACTGTAAAAGATCCAGAGAAGACATCTGATGCAGAAAACAACACTCCAACTCCAAAAGCTCAAACTGTTAAACCGGGAGATAAACCATCTGCTAAAGATTCAATTGGTAATGTAGGTGATCTTCCTGAAGATACAAAAGTAGAGTTCAAGACACCGGTAGATACAACAACCCCAGGTGAAAAAGATGCGACAGTAGTGGTAACTTACCCAGACGGTTCACAAGATGAAGTTCCAGTTAAAGTGACTGTGTCAGAACCAACAGATGCAGATAAGAACGAGCCAAAAGCTAAGGACCAAGCTGTTAAAGTTGGAGAAGAACCAAAAGCAGAAGATTCAATTGAGAACTTCAAGGGACTTCCAGAAGGAACAACAGCTAAGTTCAAGCAACCAGTAGATACAACAACACCAGGTGACAAATCACCAGTAGTCGTTGTAACCTACCCAGATGGATCTACAGAAGAAGTTCCAGTTAAAGTAACTGTTAAAGATCCAAGTACACCAGCAACAGATTCTGGTAAGAACAAGGTGACGGATCCAACAGTAACACCAGTTGTAGATCCAAGCAACTTGACTG
>NZ_KV817793.1 GCF_001814775.1 Streptococcus sp. HMSC067H01 | reverse complement strand
CAGCCGGTGAAGACGGTACCTTCAGCATTCCAGTTGATGGCTTGAAGGAAGGCGACAAAGTCTCTGTAACAGCAACAGATGCAGAAGGTAACAAGTCAGGAGCAACAGACGCAACAGTAGCGAAAGCAGCTCCAGCAGCGCCAGTTGTGAACGATGTTAAAGAAGGTGATAAGGCTGTTACAGGTACAGCAGAACCAGGATCAATCGTTGAAATCACTCTTCCAAATAGTGAAACAGTTACTGTTGCTACTAATGAAGCTGGCCTCTTCTATCTTCCAATTATGGGCTTGAAAGCTGGAGATAAAGTGACTGCCGTAGCAAAAGATGCATCAGGAAATACATCAACTCCAACAGAGAAGACAGTTGGTGAAGGTGATGCGAAGGAAATTAAAACACCAGTTGTGAACCCAGTTAAGGCAGGTGACACAG
>NZ_KV817792.1:129544-181988 GCF_001814775.1 Streptococcus sp. HMSC067H01 | reverse complement strand
ATCCGCCATAGCTCAGTTGGTAGTAGCGCATGACTGTTAATCATGATGTCGTAGGTTCGAGTCCTACTGGCGGAGTACGTAAACGTTCTAAGGAACGTTTTTTTTTATTTGTCTTTCAGGGGTCAACTTGCTCCTTTTTTAGTTGTCTCTTTACTAATTCCTGATATATTTAATTCTAAGTAATTCTGTAATATCTTTAATAGATTTCAGAAGTAAATCTCTATTTGAGTTTTTGGTGTGATCATTATAGTTTTTATAAGTTTTTTTACAAACAAGTAAACTACCATAATTCTTACAGTAATTTCCCTTCATTACAGAAATTACATTTTTTTTCTTTTGAAATGTAGTATTGTGCACCTGATCTGTGAGTTTTCTTTATCTATTTTTTATTTGGCTATTCATAGTGATACATGATAGAAGAAGCTTCCCATTTTCTTTATTTTTTCTGTTATACTCATTTCATCAATAGAAATGGAGTTTATTAAAATGATTAGAAAGATTTATGAAGAATATCTTGATTTTTATAAAGTTATTGAAAATGAGTATAGTCAATTAATTGATAACGAATTGGAGTGGGAAGTTTTTCATCTTCGATTTTTACTCTATTATTTAGTTCGGTACAAGTTTGATATTATGCATCCTTTATTTTCTTACCACTATAGAGCTTGCTACCGTTTGTACATTGAACAGTTGTTAATTTCAAAGGATTATGTTCTAATTTAATTTTTATTTATCGTTATTTCCGAACAATTTTATTATTTTATCTTATCATAATAAAAATTTGCAATATTTTTTCAATATGATTTTTTCGATTTTCTCTAAATTCCTAATGTTTCAGGTATTTGGTCTTGAAAAAATAGAGAATCTTTATTATAATAAATTGTAAGATATAATTGCAGGTGAGATTCCTGCCATGTATGTGAGAAAGGAAGAGCCTAAGGGCTCAGACAAGATTATGACTTCAGTTGTTGTAGTGGGTACCCAGTGGGGTGATGAAGGTAAAGGGAAGATTACTGACTTCCTTTCAGCGAATGCAGAAGTGATTGCGCGTTACCAAGGTGGTGATAATGCAGGTCACACGATCGTGATTGATGGTAAGAAATTTAAGTTGCACTTGATTCCATCTGGGATTTTCTTCCCTGAAAAAATTTCTGTCATTGGGAATGGGATGGTTGTAAATCCTAAGTCACTTGTGAAAGAGTTGAGCTATCTTCATGAGGAAGGTGTTACAACAGATAATCTACGTATTTCTGATCGTGCGCATGTTATTTTGCCGTACCACATCGAGTTAGACCGTCTGCAAGAAGAAGCTAAGGGTGAAAATAAGATTGGTACTACTATCAAGGGTATCGGTCCAGCTTATATGGATAAGGCTGCTCGAGTGGGAATTCGTATCGCAGATCTTTTGGATAAGGAGATTTTCCGTGAGCGTTTAGGACGTAACCTTGCTGAGAAGAATCGTTTGTTTGAAAAATTGTACGAAAGCAACCCTATTTCAATTGATGATATTTTTGAAGAATATTATGAATATGGTCAACAAATCAAGCAATATGTCACAGATACTTCGGTTATTTTAAATGATGCGCTCGATAATGGCAAACGTGTCCTATTTGAAGGTGCCCAAGGTGTCATGCTAGATATTGACCAAGGTACTTATCCATTTGTTACGTCATCAAACCCTGTTGCGGGTGGTGTGACGATCGGTTCAGGTGTTGGTCCAAGCAAGATTGACAAGGTTGTAGGTGTATGTAAAGCTTACACAAGTCGCGTTGGTGATGGTCCTTTCCCAACTGAGTTGTTTGATGAAGTGGGAGAACGCATTCGTGAAGTAGGTCATGAGTATGGTACAACTACTGGTCGTCCACGTCGTGTGGGTTGGTTTGACTCAGTTGTGATGCGTCACAGTCGTCGAGTTTCTGGTATCACTAACCTTTCACTGAACTCTATCGATGTTTTGAGTGGTTTGGATACAGTGAAAATCTGTGTAGCCTATGATCTGGATGGTCAACGTATTGACTACTATCCAGCTAGTCTTGAGCAATTGAAACGTTGCAAACCTATCTACGAAGAATTGCCAGGTTGGTCAGAAGATATCACTGGTGTTCGCAATTTGGAAGATCTTCCTGAAAATGCACGTAACTATGTTCGTCGTGTTAGCGAATTAGTCGGCGTTCGCATCTCTACTTTCTCAGTAGGGCCTGGTCGTGAACAAACCAATATTTTAGAAAGTGTTTGGTCATAAGAGATTTTTTAAGATTTGTTTAAGATAGTTCAGCTATACTATAGACAGTTACAAGAAGACCTCCTAACTTGTTGTAACAAATATCCTAAACTTTTCTTTTTCATAATAATCTCCCTATAAAGTCACCGCATTCGGTGGCTTTTTTTGTCATTTTTTAAGTCCTATCTGGGTGTCTTCTTGAAAGTAGGATATGAAGAAAAAACATTGGGTATTAAGTTTCTAGATTAAGTCTCGATTTGGTAGCCCCAGATCTACGAGTTTTCAACATTTTGGTAGATTAGTTGGAGAAAAGAAGTTTCGGTAAAAGGAGCTTTTTGAATTCTAAAATAGCAACAAATCCTTCAATTGGATAACACAGCAAAGGATCAGAACTAAGCAAAAATGAGGTTGGGATTTCTGATCCCAGCCTCATCAGTGAACTAGTTTCTTGAGAATTTGTAAGTTAGACAAACTTGAATTTTATATGAATCAGCTTAGTTGATAACTTGATTATCTGATTTATCACTTTGAAATTGCTGTATTTCGTACATGAAAGCATCTGCCTTTAGTTTATCTGTGATGATACTGACAGTGATTAGCTTATTTAGTTTTTTCTCATGTCCGTCTAAAAAAATAGGATTTCTAATTTTTATGGTTAACTTTGCGCAGTTAAAGGGACGCTTTTTAATAGTTATTTGTTCGATATCTTGAAGGCTAAATTGATAATGTAATAGGCTGTGGCCTCTACTGCTATAGGTATAATACTGAACAGTATTGTTTTTAAAAATTTCTAATTTTACCCCATTTATGAAGAGAGAATAGCCCAAAAACCATATAAGAATGGGAGCATAAATCAGCGCTACCGCCATAACAATCTTGTCTGCAAAAACAGTATTGTAAGTCATCAGACGCTTCAGAATCCAGAGAATCATAACAGATATAGATATCATGGATGGGCCCCCTACTCTATTAAATGTATCTTTATATGGAGACATCAAGGTAAGTTTTGGTTCATCCTGTAAAAATTCTAATTTCATTATTTACCCTTTCATCTTGTTTATTATTTAAATCTCAGGATAATCATCTCTTGGAGACTTATAGTTAAAAATCTTCCGACAGATTTGGATATTTTGTATCAGTTGTCTCCATTACTTCTAGTTCATGATTTCTAATGTTTCTCTCAATTTTGCTACTATTATACTCTTTTTATAATATTATTTCTACAAACCAGAGATTGAATACTATCTAAAGTTGGTTTCTGCAAATATTATAGAGGTCTTTTTTTGTCTAGGAAAACATGCTATAATGATAGAATTGATAGGCGAGAAAAGAGAGAAGTTATGGATTATACAATTGAAGAAAAAGAAGTTTTTATGAGAGAGGCCCTAAAGGAGGCGGAGATTGCTTTAGAGCATGATGAAATCCCAATTGGTTGTGTGATTGTCAAGGACGGAGAAATCATTGGTCGGGGGCACAATGCACGTGAGGAGTTGCAACGTGCGGTCATGCATGCGGAAATTATGGCCATCGAGAATGCGAATCTGAGGGAAGAGAGCTGGCGCTTGCTCGACTGCACACTTTTTGTGACTATAGAGCCCTGCGTTATGTGTAGTGGGGCGATTGGACTTGCTCGTATCCCTAAGGTAGTTTATGGGGCTAAAAATCAGAAATTTGGTGCAGCTGGAAGTCTGTATGATATCTTGACAGATGAGCGCCTCAATCATCGTGTAGAGGTTGAAACAGGGATTTTAGAGAGTGAATGTGCAGGCATTATGCAGGAATTTTTCAGAAATCGACGGAAAAAATAATTTCTCTTTTAAAATCTTGGGAAATGTGATATAATAACTAATGGAGCAACAGTTCTGCGTGAAGCGGGTCAGGGGAGGAATCCAGCAGCCCTAAGCGAGTGTGAATTGTGTGCTCTTTTTTCGTGCAATCAAAAAGCCCTTTAGTATCAACACTTTAAGGGGTTTTTGTTTGTTGTGAGTGATAAAAAGGGGCAGATAAGGGGCAAAATTTTAGAGTTTTACTTTATCTAGTTTGCTAGATATATCTAATACCATTTTTTGAGTGACATGAGAATAAATCTCTAGTGTGGTCTTTGAGTCACTATGCCCTACTCTGTCCATAATAGCAGTTAGCGGGATGCCTAGTTCAGCAAGTAAAGAGATATGAGAATGTTTGAACATGTGAGTAGTGATGTTTTTGTCAATACCTAGCTTTTTACCATGATTTTTTAAAGGTATAATAACCATGGCACTTGTTATTGGCTCTCCTAGAGTGTTGATAAAAATAGAATCATTATCAAATCCGTTTTTGGTATTCTCTACAATTTGCTCTTTGATGATGTCTAACACTTTTTTAGGAGCGGTTATAATTCTATCTGATTTTGCCGTCTTTTGTGCAATTCTCTTTTTAAGTCTAAAATCGTATGTATGCCTTATGTGAATTGTCTTTTTTGAAAAGTCTATATCCTCTTTGTAACTCAAGGCAGCAAGCCCTACAATATTCTGCCTATTTTGGAGGATGTACAGCAATCCATAACCATCCGAGCGGTGGGAATTTCTCAAGCACTGACCTACACTCATTTGCGTCAGTAAAAAACATGAATACTTTAGTTGCAACTAACAACTCAAAAGCTTATCGAATTACAAAAGGCTCTGATTTGTGGCTGAAGAAAAACGCTAAAAAATATGGTTATACTTATTCATACGAATAAAAGAAAGAAGTTTAAAAAATGGGAGGTCGTGGAGCGAGCTCTAGAATAAGCGACAAAAAGAAGATATATGGCACAGAGTATGAGACAGTACATAAAGTAGGCAATATAAAATTTGTTACTCAAAATGAGCAAGGGTCACAAAAGTCTCCAATGGAAACGATGACAAAAGGTAGAGTTTATGTGCTCATCGACAAGAACAAAAACGCACCCAAGAGTATTGTTTATTTTGATGAAAAAAATAAGCGTAATAAGCAAATTGACTTAGATCATGTGCACAAAGGCATGAAACCACATACTCATCATGGCTATAATCATGCAGAATATGAGAGAAGTAAAAAGGGTGCATCCAATTTGACACCAAAAGAGCATAAACTTGTTGAAAAAGTAGAAAAAGAGTGGTATAATCACACTAAGAAACGTAGGGAGTAGTATATAGGGATTACGCCTTGATGGAGGAGATTCCGGTTCGAATCCGGGCTACTACGTTACATCTTAGCCCCTAAATTGGGGCTTTTTTATTTTCCCGTCTTAAAACATCCCTTTTTTAGCAGATACAACGAAATCATAAGTATAAAATGCTTGTGATTTTTTGTTTGAAAGGAGGGTGAAAATTGCCTAGAGATGGAACTAAAAATTTAAAACCAGTGACCGAACGAACCAAAGATGAAGCAAGAGCTATCAGCTCAAAAGGAGGTAAAGCATCCGGAGTAGCAAGAAGAAAGAAAGCCGATCTAAAAAAAGCATTTGAAACCCTCTTATCTTTGGATGTGACGGATAGTAAAATCAAGAAACAACTTGAAGAAATGGGCATGGCTGGCAATAATGAGGCTTTGCTAGCTTTTGCTACGTTCCAGCAAGCTGTAAAAGGTAATAAGAAAGCAACTGAGAACATAATCAAGCTAACCAATACCAAAGATAGGTACGATATACAAGAGCAGAAAGAGCATATAAGAGCGCTCAAACATGATAATAGAGAGCGTGAGGAGGCTGAGAAAGGATCAACTGAAACAATCCATATTGTCGATGAGTGGCTAGATGAAGTAAGGGGGGCAACAGACGATCTTTAGAGTACAAGAGAATATTAACCCTCATTTTAAATCAGTCTGGGTATCCAGCTTGCCTTATAACGTGCTAAAAGGCGGGCGTTATTCTTTTGAGTTGTTATATGCTCTTTTTTCGTGCTTTTTTCGAATAAATAAGATAAAATAGCCTAGAATAAAAGACAATAGAAAAGAGAATAATATGAAAATTCGTGGTTTTGAATTGGTTTCTAGTTTTACAGATGAAAATTTGTTGCCCAAGCGTGAGACAGCGCATGCAGCTGGGTACGACTTAAAGGTTGCGGAGCGCACAGTTATTGCACCAGGAGAAATCGTCCTCGTTCCAACTGGGGTCAAGGCTTATATGCAACCGACAGAAGTGCTTTATCTCTATGATCGTTCTTCAAACCCTCGTAAGAAGGGCTTGGTTTTAATTAACTCAGTTGGGGTTATTGATGGGGATTATTATGGAAATCCTGGAAATGAAGGGCATATTTTTGCGCAGATGAAAAACATCACAGATCAAGAAGTTGTTCTTGAAGTTGGGGAACGTGTAGTTCAGGCTGTTTTTGCACCATTTTTAATCGCAGATGGAGATGAGGCAGACGGAGTGCGGACTGGTGGATTTGGATCGACTGGGCACTAAGATGAAGATTATTTTTGTGCGTCATGGAGAGCCAAATTACCGTGAGTTAGAGGAGCGTTCTTATACGGGATTTGGGATAGACTTGGCCCCTTTATCGGTGAAAGGAAGACAACAAGCTCAGGAACTTTGCAAAAATTCTTTGCTACACTCAGCTGATCTACTAGTTTCTTCTGCAGTCACAAGAGCTTTAGAGACTGCTTGCTATGTGGCTTGTGCTACTGGACTTCCTTTAAGAGTAGAGCCTTTATTACATGAATGGCAGGTCTATGAAAGTGGCACAGATAATTTTGAAAAAGCTCGTACTATGTTTCTAGAAAATAAGGGGGAGTTACTTCCTAATAGTCCTATTCAATATGAGACAGCTGTAGAGATGAAGACTCGTTTTCTAGAATGCATGGCTAAGTATCGGGACCATCAAACTGTGGTAGTTGTAGCCCATCGTATGCTGATTCGGCAGTTTGTGGCAAATGAGAAGATTGATTTTTGCCAAGTGATTGAGTGTGAGATAGAAATATAGAAAGAGGTTTATTATCGCAAAGAAAAAAGCGACATTTGTGTGTCAAAATTGTGAATATAATTCCCCAAAGTATTTAGGGCGTTGTCCAAACTGTGGGTCTTGGTCTTCTTTTGTTGAGGAAGTTGAGGTTGCAGAGGTTAAGAATGCGCGTGTTTCCTTGACAGGTGAGAAAGCCAAGCCCATGAAACTGGCTGAAGTGACCTCTATCAATGTCCATCGTACTAAGACTGAGATGGAGGAATTCAACCGTGTACTCGGTGGTGGCGTGGTACCAGGAAGTCTTGTCCTCATTGGAGGGGATCCAGGTATTGGGAAATCAACTCTTCTCTTACAAGTCTCAACCCAGCTGTCTCAAGTGGGAACAGTTCTCTATGTCAGTGGTGAGGAGTCTGCCCAGCAAATCAAGTTACGAGCGGAGCGCTTGGGGGATATCGATAGTGAGTTTTATCTCTATGCCGAGACCAATATGCAAAGTGTTCGTGCAGAAGTAGAGAGAATTCAGCCAGATTTTCTCATCATCGACTCCATCCAAACCATTATGTCTCCTGAGATTTCAGGGGTTCAAGGCTCTGTGTCTCAGGTACGTGAGGTAACAGCTGAACTCATGCAGCTGGCCAAAACCAATAACATTGCTATCTTTATAGTTGGACATGTGACCAAGGAGGGCACTCTGGCTGGGCCTCGTATGTTGGAGCATATGGTGGATACAGTACTTTACTTTGAAGGGGAGCGCCACCATACCTTCCGTATCTTGAGAGCAGTCAAAAATCGTTTTGGTTCCACTAATGAGATTGGAATCTTTGAGATGCAGTCGGGTGGACTGGTTGAGGTTCTTAATCCTAGTCAAGTTTTCTTAGAAGAGCGTTTAGACGGTGCGACTGGTTCGTCCATCGTAGTGACCATGGAAGGAACCCGTCCAATTCTTGCTGAAGTGCAGGCCTTGGTGACGCCGACTATGTTTGGAAATGCCAAGCGGACTACAACAGGTCTTGACTTCAATCGTGCTAGCTTGATTATGGCTGTTTTGGAAAAACGGGCAGGTCTCTTGCTTCAAAATCAGGATGCTTATCTTAAATCAGCTGGAGGTGTTAAATTAGATGAGCCTGCTATTGACTTGGCAGTTGCGGTTGCTATAGCTTCAAGCTACAAGGATAAACCAACCAATCCTCAAGAATGTTTTGTGGGAGAGTTGGGTTTGACAGGAGAGATTCGTCGAGTCAATAGGATTGAGCAACGCATCAATGAAGCAGCGAAACTTGGATTTACAAAAATCTATGTACCGAAAAATTCCTTGACAGGAATCACTCCACCCAAGGAAATTCAGGTCATTGGGGTGACGACTATCGGTGAAGTTTTGAAGAAGGTTTTCTCCTAATAGTTGTATCCAGGTATAGATTACTAATTATTTTATTGCTAACTTTTATTAAAACAAGGAGGAATTTCTGATGAAATTTTCTATGGACAGTCATATGCAATTTCCTTTGGTAGAGTTGTCACTCAATCAAGGAGAAACCGTCTATATCCAGCGAGGTAGTATGGTTTACCATACGCCTAACGTAAGCCTCAATACCCAGCTCAATGCTAGCGGTTCAGGTTTGGGACGTTTTGTTAAAGCTGTAGGACGTTCAATGGTTTCTGGTGAAAGCACCTTCATTACTCAAGCTGTAGCAGAGTCTGATAACGGGAACCTTGCTCTAGCACCAGATACTCCTGGGCAAGTAATTGCTCTTGAACTAGGTGAAAAACAATATCGACTGAATGATGGGGCCTTTCTAGCTCTTGATGGTACAGCTTCCTATACTATGGAGAGTCAGTCTATTGGGAAAGCTCTGTTCGGAGGGCAAGGCGGTCTCTTTGTGATGACTACCCAAGGTCAGGGAACTCTCTTGGCCAATGCTTTTGGCTCTATCAAGAAAATTGAGCTTCAAAACCAAGAAATAACTATTGACAATGCCCATGTGGTGGCTTGGAGTCAATCTTTGGACTATCATATTCACTTAGAAAATGGCTTCTGGCAGTCTATTGGTACGGGTGAAGGAGTGGTGAATACCTTCCGAGGAACTGGTGAGGTCTACGTACAAAGTCTCAATCTTCAGAGCTTTGCAGGATCGCTCAATAAGTATATCCAAAAAGGTTCATAAAAATAAAACTAGGACAGAAGCCCAAGCTAGAAGCTGGATGTCTCTGTCTTGGTTTTTTAATAGAGAGGTTGACAGCTGACAAGACAAAAAAAAGATGGTAAGATAGGAGATAAATAATTTGGTGTTCAAATTATCTGGTAGACTAGAAAGTGAGTTGTCATGTCCTATTTTGAAAATTTTTTAAAAGCCAATCAAGCCTATGTAGAACTGCATGGAGATCTTCATTTATCAATCAAACCAAAGACCAAGGTTGCAATCGTAACTTGTATGGACTCGCGTTTACACGTTGCGCCAGCTCTTGGGTTGGCTCTGGGAGATGCTCATATTTTGCGGAATGCGGGTGGTCGAGTGACGGAGGATATGATTCGCTCGCTTGTGATTTCCCAGCAACAAATGGGGACAAGGGAAATTGTGGTGCTCCATCATACAGACTGTGGTGCACAGACATTTGAAAATGGTCCTTTTCAGGAGTATTTGAAAAAAGAACTAGGAGTGGATGTTTCTGACAAGGACTTTTTGCCTTTTCAAGACATTGATGAAAGTGTTCGTGAGGATATGAGATTGCTACAGGAATCTCCTCTAATCCCAGATGATGTTGTTATTTCAGGTGCGGTTTACGATGTGGATACAGGAAGGATGACAGTCGTAAAACTGTAAGGATTAAATGTAGAAAGATAGTGTATGAAGAAAAATATTATTTTATTTGTTTTTATTGTATTAGTGTGTATTGGTTTACAGTATGAGACCATGTATTTTACAGATGGATCGATGTCTGGAACGGAATATGGAGTGATGGGACTTTCCATCTTTCTAGCACTCTTTTATATGATTCCAGCTGTTTATCTCCTATACCGCATTGGACATAAATGGGAAACACCAAGAAAGGCTATAACTTTGTCCTTATTGGGTGGGATATTTATTTCGGGTTGGTTATCTAGTTTTGCCAATACCTACATACATGATTTTCTGACGAATCTTTTCCCAGATAGTAGGTTTTTGAATGCTTTGGAAAATGCCATTGTAGCTCCGATTGTAGAGGAACCTTTAAAATTACTACCTCTGGCCTTTGTTTTGTATTTGATTCCAATTAAAAAATTGAAATCAATCTTTTTACTAGGGATTGCTTCAGGTTTAGGGTTTCAAATGATTGAGGATATCAGCTATATTCGCTCGGATTTACCAGAGGGCTTAGCTTATACAATTTCTCGGATTTTAGAGCGAATAACGTCTGCTCTTGCCTCGCATTGGACTTTTTCAGGACTTGCCATACTAGGTCTTTACTTGCTTTACAGGGCTTATAAAGGTCAGAAGGCAGAACTGAAGTCTGGTTTGATCTATCTTGGTTTGGCTTTTGGAACACACTTTTTATTCAACTCACCTATTGTAGAGTTGGAGACAGAGTTGCCCCTTGCTTTTCCTCTTGTAACAGCTATTACTCTTTATAGCTTTTATCAGGCTTTCCAGTTTGTTGAGAAGTACAAGGACGCGATGATAAAAGAGATTTCTTAAAAGATTATAACAAGAGTATAAATGTTTGCTCTTGTTTTATTTTTGATTGAAAAATAGAGAAAAAAGCGCTACAATGGTAGTTGGAAAATATTGTGAAAAAACACAAGTGATACATAAATACCGGAGGGAATCATGTCTTTTTCTGATTTAAAGCTCTTTGCTCTTTCTTCAAATAGAGAATTGGCAGAGCGTGTGGCGCAAGAGATTGGGATTGAATTGGGGAAATCAAGCGTTCGCCAATTTTCAGATGGGGAAATTCAAGTTAATATCGAGGAGTCTATCCGTGGGAGACACGTATTTATCCTGCAATCAACAAGCTCACCTGTTAATGACAACTTGCTTGAAATCTTGATTATGGTCGATGCTTTGAAGCGTGCCAGTGCAGAATCTGTCAACGTTGTTATGCCTTACTACGGTTATGCACGTCAGGATAGAAAAGCGCGCGCGCGTGAGCCAATCACTGCAAAACTCGTTGCAAACATGCTAGAAGTTGCTGGGGTAGATCGTTTGTTGACGATTGATTTGCACGCTGCACAGATTCAAGGTTTCTTTGATATTCCAGTGGATCACTTGATGGGTGCTCCTTTGATTGCGGACTACTTTGAGCGTCGCGGTATGGTCGGTTCAGACTACGTGGTTGTCAGTCCAGACCACGGAGGAGTAACACGTGCCCGTAAATTAGCCGAGTTTTTGAAAACATCTATTGCGATTATCGATAAACGTCGTAGCGTAGATAAGATGAATACCAGTGAGGTTATGAACATCATCGGTAAGGTAGAAGGAAAAACTTGTATTTTGATTGATGACATGATTGACACAGCTGGTACAATCTGTCATGCTGCTGATGCTTTGGCTGAAGCAGGAGCAGTTGAGGTATATGCAAGCTGTACGCACCCAGTACTTTCAGGGCCTGCTATGGATAATATCCAGAAATCAGCGATTAAAAAATTGGTTGTTTTGGATACCATCTACTTACCAGAAGAGCGTTTGATTGATAAGATTGAGCAAATCTCTATTGCTCACCTTCTTGCGGATGCTATCGTCCGTATCCACGAAAAACGTCCACTTTCTCCCTTGTTTAGTATTGAGAAAAAAATCTAATTCATTCGTTAAATAAAACAAAACTCCTAACCAGGTGCAGTTCAAAGTTGCTTTGTTAGGAGTTTTTTGGTAGCAAAAATATGCAAGCCTTTTCAAAATATGCTATACTAAATGAAAAAAGGAGGATTTCTATGACTCAAGAATTTATCAATCCAAGTGATGGAGTGCTCCGTCACTATCTAGAAACCAGTAAAACTCTAGCCGTAGTGGGTTTATCTGATCGTGAGGAAACAACTAGCAATCGAGTGACTAAGGAAATGCAGGCTCGTGGCTATAAGATTATTCCTGTTAATCCCAAGGCTGCAGGTGGTGAAATCTTGGGAGAAAAGGCTTATGCCAGCCTAGCTGAGATTCCTTTTCCTGTAGATATTGTCAACGTATACCGTCGTAGTGAATTTTTGCCTGATGTGGCGCGTGATTTCCTCAGGGCAGATGCCAAGATTTTTTGGGCGCAACTAGGGCTTGAAAATCCAGAAGCGGAAGAAATCTTGCGTGATGGAGGATGCGATGATATCGTGATGAATCGTTGCATAAAGAGAGAACATACGCGTTTAATTCTTGAACAATTAAAGAGAGTGGGACAGAAATCGGTAATTCGTTAGAATTCGATTTCGTCGTCCCACCTCCGCACAGTTGAGTAGGGCTGTAAAAGCTGATGAAATCAGCGTAGAAGAGCCCACTCAACCACTGCGTCTTGCTCGGCAATCCAAAGACAATTGAGAGGCTAGGACTTTTGTCCCAGCCTCTTTGTCTTATAAAATACCGATGAGCATTTGCATACCAAGGCTGGTTAGAATGATGGCAATCCAGCAGAGGGCTCCAAGAAGAATGGATTTTCCACTGGATTTGATCATAGCAATGAGGTTGGTTTTGAGACCAATAGCACTCATAGCCATGATGATGAGGAATTTGGAGAGTTGTTTGAGAGGTGCAAAGAAGCTATTGCTAACACCAAAAGAAGTAAGGATGGTCGTTAGCAGAGAAGCTAGGATAAAGTAAAGGATGAAAACGGGGAAGATTTTTTTAAGCTTTACTCCTTGGTTGTTGTCTTGTTGACGGCTTTGCCAATAGGAGAGGAAGAGAGTAATAGGGATAATAGCTAAGGTACGAGTCAGTTTGACAATGGTTGCAGATTCTAGAGTATTGGTATGATACAGACTATCCCAGGCGCTAGCTGTGGCTGTTACAGAGGAAGTATCGTTGACCGCAGTACCCGCAAAGAGAGCAAAACCTTCGTTGGAGAGATGGAGCCAAGAACCTAGAGTTGGAAAGATAAGAGCTGCCAAGACATTGAAGAAAAAGATAACAGAAATGGCTTGGGCTACTTCTTTTTCCTTGGCGTGAATAACAGGAGCAGTCGCTGCAATGGCAGAACCACCACAGATAGAAGAGCCTACCCCAACCAAGGTAGCTAGCTTTGTATCAAGGTTAAAAAATCGTTGGAAAAAGAAAGCTATAATCAAAGCAATTGAAATAGTTGAGAGGATGACAGGAAGGGAAGATTTTCCAACTGCGAAAACTTGTGAGATATTGAGTCCAAACCCAAGCAAGATAACAGCATACTGAAGCAATTTTTTGGAGCTATAAGTCAAACCAGCATCCAGTTGTTTATAGGGAGTGAGAAAGGGGTAGAGAATCATTCCGATAAAAATGGCGAAAACAGGTGCTCCCACAACAGGCAGAAAGCCTCCTAAAACCCAAGAGATGATAGAAATGATCAGACAGACTAACAGTCCTGCCCAATTTTTTGATAGAAATGACATAAAAACCTCCGAAAATAAATACTTCTCATTATAATCTTATCTGTCAGAAAAGTAAAGTAGAAAGTAGGAATAAGGTTGTAAATTAACGGAATTTTGCGGTCAGAGAGCTTTTGTAGTATAATAGACATATGTTCTTTGATCAAGGAGGATATATATGGACTTAACCAAACGCTTTAACAGACAATTAGATAAGATTCAAGTTTCCTTGATTCGTCAGTTTGACCAGGCTATTTCAGAGATTCCTGGAGTCCTGCGGTTGACCTTGGGAGAACCTGACTTTACAACGCCAGATCATGTCAAGGAGGCTGCAAAGCGAGCCATCGACCAAGATCAATCCTACTATACAGGGATGAGTGGTTTGTTGACCTTACGCCAAGCAGCCAGTGATTTTGTAAAAGAAAAGTATCAGTTGGACTACAATCCTGAAAATGAAATCTTGGTTACAATTGGTGCGACAGAAGCTTTATCAGCTACTTTGACAGCCATTTTGGAGGAAGGAGACAAGGTTCTCTTGCCAGCTCCTGCCTATCCAGGCTATGAGCCTATTGTCAATCTAGTTGGCGCAGAGATTGTTGAGATTGACACGACTGAGAATGGTTTTGTCTTAACTCCTGAAATGCTAGAGAAGGCAATTTTGGAGCAGGGTGACAAGCTCAAAGCAGTCATTCTTAATTATCCAGCCAACCCTACAGGCATTACCTATAGTCGTGAACAATTAGAAGCTTTAGCAGATGTTTTACGAAAGTATGAGATTTTCGTTGTCTGTGATGAGGTTTACTCAGAATTGACCTACACAGGGGAAAATCATGTATCGCTAGGCACTATGCTGAGAGACCAGGCTATTATTATTAATGGTTTATCCAAATCCCATGCCATGACAGGTTGGCGTTTAGGTTTTATCTTTGCACCAGCAAACTTTACGGCTCAACTCATCAAGAGTCACCAGTACTTGGTCACTGCCGCAAACACCATGGCGCAACATGCTGCTGTGGAAGCTTTAACAGCTGGTAAAGATGATGCAGAACCGATGAAGAAGGAATATATCCAGCGTCGGGACTACATTATCGACAAGATGACTGACCTTGGCTTTGAAATCATCAAGCCGGACGGTGCTTTTTATATCTTTGCTAAGATTCCGGCAGGCTATAATCAAGATTCCTTTGCTTTTCTGAAAGATTTTGCCCAGAAGAAGGCTGTTGCCTTTATCCCTGGTGCTGCCTTTGGACAGTATGGAGAGGGCTATGTTCGCCTATCTTATGCAGCTAGCATGGGAACCATCAGAGAAGCTATGAAACGACTTGAGGAGTACATGAGAGAAGAATGATTCAATCGATTACGAGTCAGGGTTTAGTGCTTTACAATCGAAATTTTCGAGAAGATGATAAGCTTGTTAAAATCTTTACAGAACAGGCAGGGAAGCGCATGTTTTTTGTCAAACACGCCGACCAATCCAAACTAGCTCCTGTCATTCAACCTTTAGTCTTAGCCCATTTTCTCTTGCGCATCAATGATGATGGACTCAGTTATATAGAAGATTATCATGAGGTAATGACCTTTCCAAGGATCAATAGTGATCTCTTTACCATGGCTTATGCGACCTATGTGGCAGCCTTGGCTGATGCGAGTTTGCAGGATAATCAGCAGGACGCTCCCTTATTTGCTTTTTTGCAGAAGACATTAGAGCTGATGGAAGAGGGCTTAGATTATCAGGTCTTGACTAATATTTTTGAAATTCAGATTTTGACACGGTTTGGGATTGGTCTTAATTTTAATGAGTGTGTCTTTTGCCATCGGGTTGGCCAGGCTTTTGACTTTTCTTTCAGATATGGAGCCTGTCTTTGCCCAGAGCATTATCATGAGGATGAGAAACGATGTCATCTGAATCCCAATATCCCTTATCTGCTTAATCAGTTTCAAGCCATTGATTTTGATACTCTGGAGACTATTTCGCTCAAGTCAGAAATTAAGCAAGACTTGCGCAAGTTTATGGACCAGATTTACGAAGAGTACGTCGGGATTCACCTAAAATCAAAGAAATTTATTGATTCCCTATCCGATTGGGGACAATTATTAAAAGAGGAAGACAAATGAAAAAAATTGCAGTAGACGCAATGGGTGGCGATTACGCACCTCAAGCCATCGTTGAGGGTGTCAATCAAGCCCTTACTGACTTTTCAGATATTGAGATTCAACTTTACGGAGACGAAAGCAAAATCAAGCAATATCTAACAGCTACAGAACGCGTCAGCATTATCCATACAGATGAAAAAATTGATTCGGATGATGAACCGACAAAAGCCATTCGTAAGAAGAAAAATGCCAGTATGGTATTGGCTGCTAAGGCTGTCAAAGATGGTGAGGCTGATGCCGTGCTATCAGCAGGGAATACAGGTGCTTTGCTTGCGGCAGGATTTTTCATCGTTGGTCGCATCAAAAATATCGATCGTCCAGGGCTTATGTCAACCTTACCAACAGTTGATGGGAAAGGTTTTGACATGCTAGACCTCGGTGCCAATGCAGAAAACACAGCCCATCACCTTCATCAATATGCCATCTTAGGTTCTTTCTATGCTAAAAATGTTCGTGGAATTGCAAAACCACGAGTTGGTTTGCTTAATAACGGGACAGAGAGCAGTAAGGGAGATCCACTCCGCAAGGAAACTTATGACTTGCTAGTAGCTGATGAAAGTTTGAATTTTATTGGTAATGTGGAAGCGCGTGACTTGATGGATGGCGTTGCAGATGTTGTCGTGGCAGACGGTTTCACGGGAAACGCTGTGCTCAAATCCATCGAAGGAACAGCCATGGGGATCATGGGCTTGCTTAAAAATGCTATTACAGGTGGTGGACTTCGAGCAAAACTTGGTGCTCTTCTTCTTAAGGATAGTCTTAGAGGTTTGAAAAAGCAACTCAACTATTCAGATGTTGGGGGTGCAGTCTTGTTTGGTGTTAAGGCGCCTGTTGTCAAGACTCATGGCTCAAGTGATGCCAAGGCTGTGTATAGTACGATTCGTCAGATTCGTACCATGCTCGAGACAGACGTAGTTGCTCAAACTGCGCGTGAATTTTCAGGAGAATAATATATATGACAGATAAAGAAATTTTTGACCGTGTCGTGACCATTATCCAAGAACGTCAAGGAGAAGACTTTGTAGTCACAGAGGCCTTGAGCTTGAAGGATGATTTGGATGCTGATTCGGTAGATTTGATGGAATTTGTACTAACCATTGAGGATGAATTCGGAATCGAAATCAGTGATGAGGAGATTGATCAACTGCAAAGTGTAGCAGATGTATTAAAAGCCATTAAAGATAAAATCTAACATCAAGCAACATGCAAGTCATGTTGTTTTTTTGTTTCTCGAAAAAAGAGATGAGAACAAAAAAGGAGGATTACTGATGTATGTGACAGGTCTTTATCCGTGGTTGATCAAGTGGTTTTTAAAATAAATTTGACTTAGTTGTTTATTTTAAAATTATTTTATCGAATAGATAAGTAAGAAGAAAAGGAAAGGAGAACAGGGATGATTATTTCAGTTATTTATCCAATCTGGCTATATAAATGGTTTAAAGGTTAGAAATCACAAATATAAAAATAAAGGAGAAAACAAATGACAAACTTTGACAAAATGGAACAGAACTTTGTAGCTCTTACGGAAGAAGAGCTAATGGAAGTGGATGGGGGGTCAGTTACCGCTGTAGTTGTAGGAGGTGTCTTACTAATTGGTGGTATTGCTTGGGGCTATTTTATGTAATAATAAGGAGAGAAAAAATGAATTTAAATAAATGGACAGAATTGACAGAAGAAGAATTGATGAATACAGAAGGTGGATCAATTACCTTAGCCACGGTTGGTGCAGGAGTGGCAATTTTCCTTGGTGGTCGATTAATTGGTCAAGATTTAAAACGTAAATTTGGATAAAAGTGGACTTGTATGAAAAATCTAAAAAATATAATGGGAGCAATTTTAATTATTTTTGGAGTATTTTGCGTGTTGGGGGATTTAAATGTAATCACCTTTAATGTTGAAAAATATTTCCAAACAGAATTATTTGTTCCGATGCTAATTTTGATGATGAGTTATTTGGATTCAGGTAAAGACAGGATTTAAAGAGAACTATTATTAGTATGTGACAAATGCTATTGAATAATCATATTTTAGTTGTTGTTAATGGAATAAGAACTAAAAAAGAATGGAGAAAAAATGAATGTTTCAGAAGAATTTGTAGCGATTGTCATATCAGCTTCAGGAATTGTAGGATTTTTGGTTGGGGTAGCTATTGGATTAGCTAGTATAATGTAAAAAAGGAGTAGGTGGAATATGAAAAAACTGGATGAAAAATTTGCTATTATGACAGAGGAAGACTTGGCTGTAACTAAGGGAGGTTTCATTGTTACTACTTCTACAGCAGTAGCTTGGGGTGTTTTAGGAGTCGTTACCTATATGTATGGGCGTCATTTGGGAAGTAGACGTTAATTTAAAAATTTGTGGCAAATCATAAAAGGGAATCAATTATGAATCGCAACACTGATCTCAATACATTGTTACCTAAACTAGCCACTATAATTCCTTTGTTGGCTATAGCTCTTAATCTTGTACTTCATGTGATTCGTACAGGTTCATTAGTATCCTTTGATTGGAAATGGACTTTAGTGGGTTTGCTTGCTTCGGGCTATTTTGGTATTTTTTGCAAAGATTTGTCAAGAAATAATCAAAACTATAAATGATGAATCTGAATTAAAAGGATTTTGTGCGTGTGAATGGCGGAGTTTTTCCGCCTTTCTTATCAGGAAAATAGTAGCTTACAATGAAAAAAATCTTATTGGGATTTGCTGAAGGTTATTTTATCGTGTCAGTCATTATCTATATCGCAACGTATTTGATTTTGAAAAAACCGATCAATACCTTGTTTTATCCAGAAAACTATCCAATTCTGCTTGGTCTGTTTTATGTAGGATACAAGTACAAAACAAAAGAAAATAAGATTGGGAATTGACGGAACATCATATTGGAGTTTGAAATGAAAGTCGTTCAAGTGTTACAAAAAGCTTGACCAGAATTTACTATATGCTACAGTTCGATGGTTTATATCATTGTTAGAATAGTGGCTGATGTAAACAAAATAAATCTACCTACATGGTTTGAAAATTTTGACATACCTACAATTTCACTATTCTTGATAGTATTTATTTTACTTTATAGAAGTGAAGAAAAATATGATAAAGGTTGATTAAATGGATCTGAACTTTGTGGCTCCAGTATAAGGGCAATCTTGAGGAATGTTGGGGTGTTAAGCTGATGAACTGTAGTTTAATTTTAGTTAGAAGGATATTCGCATGTTTAAAAAAGAAGTGATATTATTGGGTTTGATTCTACTAGTACGTATTGTACTTTGGCTAGGAAAGTGTAGTATAAATTTCATGGAACTTTCAGATTTATTCTCTTATCCCGTACTTCTTTTAATCATTTACATAACAGTAAAATATCAGGCTATTCAGAACATAAGAGGTAAAAAAGATAATCAGGATGTAAATGAATAAAACTTTAAAATTTTTTCTAATATTCTTTTTCTTATTCCTGATGAATATTTTTATTATCAAGATACTAGCAACTCTAGGGTTTCAGCTGACAATGAGTGAAAAGAGTTATCTTGTACCACCTCTATTTTCGATTATCGTTTTATACATGATTGACAAAAGAATTAGGAAGAAAAAGAAATTTTTATAAATATATATTTTAGGTAGGACGTTTGTTCTACCTATTTTTATGTAGGAAAAAGTGCTGTTCAGGTGCAGTTATTGTTTTTTTAGAGATAATGTTCTTTTTACTTTTTTATTTGGATAAAATAATCTTACAAAGTTTTCTTTGGAGATGGTTAGGAAAAGGAGTAGGATATGAAATTTAGTAAACGGCATTATCGTCCTCAGGTAGACCAGATGGACTGCGGTGTGGCTTCATTAGCCATGGTCTTTGGTTATTATGGTAGTTATTATTCTCTGGCTCACTTGCGAGAGTTGGCCAAGACGACCATGGATGGGACTACGGCTTTAGGTTTAGTCAAGGTTGCTGAGGAGATAGGTTTTGAGACGCGAGCAATAAAGGCGGACATGACCTTGTTTGATTTGCCGGATGTAACTTTTCCTTTTGTGGCTCATGTGCTTAAGGAAGGGAAATTGCTCCATTATTATGTGGTGACTGGGCAGGACAAGAACAACATTCATATTGCTGATCCAGATCCTAGTGTTAAGCTGACCAAGATTTCTCGTGAGCGCTTTGCCAAGGAGTGGACAGGAATCACTCTTTTTATGGCACCGAGTCCAGACTATAAGCCTCATAAGGATCAAAAGAATGGTCTGCTCTCTTTTATCCCTATATTAGTGAAGCAGCGTGGCTTGATTGCTAATATCGTTTTGGCAACACTCTTGGTAACCTTGATTAACATTGTGGGTTCTTATTATCTGCAGTCTATCATTGATACCTATGTGCCAGATCAGATGCGTTCGACGCTTGGGATTATTTCTATTGGGCTGGTTATCGTCTATATTCTCCAGCAGATTTTGTCTTATGCTCAGGAGTATCTCTTACTTGTTTTGGGACAACGCTTATCGATTGATGTGATTTTGTCCTATATCAAGCATGTTTTTCACCTGCCTATGTCCTTCTTTGCGACACGCAGGACAGGGGAAATCGTGTCTCGTTTTACAGATGCTAACAGTATCATCGATGCACTGGCTTCGACTATTCTGTCAATCTTTTTGGATGTATCTACTGTCTTGATTATTTCAGTAGTTCTATTTTCGCAGAATAGCAATCTCTTTTTCATGAGTTTGCTAGCCCTTCCTATCTATACAGTGATTATCTTTGCTTTTATGAAGCCCTTTGAAAAGATGAATCGGGATACCATGGAAGCCAATGCGGTTCTGTCTTCTTCTATCATTGAGGACATCAATGGCATTGAGACTATCAAGTCCTTAACTAGTGAAAGTTCACGCTACCAAAAGATTGACAAGGAATTTGTAGATTATCTGAAAAAATCTTTTACCTACAGTCGGGCAGAGAGCCAGCAAAAGGCTCTGAAAAAAGTTGCCCAGCTCTTACTCAATGTTGGTATTCTCTGGATGGGGGCTCTCCTAGTCATGGATAATAAGATGAGTTTGGGCCAGTTGATTACCTATAATACCTTGCTTATTTACTTTACAAATCCATTGGAAAATATCATCAACCTGCAAACCAAACTTCAGACAGCGCAGGTTGCCAATAACCGTCTCAATGAAATTTATCTGGTTGCATCTGAGTTTGAGGAAAAGAAAACAGTCTCAGATTTGAGCTTGCTAGAAGGAGATATGGATTTCAAGCAGGTTCACTACAAATATGGCTATGGTCGAGATGTCTTGTCGGACATCAATCTAACCATTCCGCAAGGCTCTAAAGTGGCTTTTGTGGGAATTTCAGGCTCAGGTAAGACGACCTTGGCTAAGATGATGGTTAATTTTTATGATCCTAGTCAGGGGGAGATTAATCTGGGTGGCGTCAATCTTAATCAAATTGATAAAAAGGCTCTGCGCCAGTATATCAACTACCTGCCTCAGCAACCCTATGTTTTCAATGGGACGATTTTGGAGAATCTTCTCCTTGGAGCTAAGGAGGGGACGACCCAGGAGGATATTTTGAGAGCAGTAGAGTTGGCTGAGATTCGGGAGGATATCGAGCGGATGCCACTGAATTACCAGACAGAATTGACTTCGGATGGAGCGGGCATTTCAGGTGGTCAACGTCAGAGAATTGCTCTGGCGCGTGCTCTCTTGACCGATGCGCCTATCTTGATCTTGGATGAGGCGACCAGCAGTTTAGATATTTTGACCGAGAAGCGAATTGTCGATAATCTCATGGCTTTGGACAAGACCTTGATTTTCATTGCTCACCGCTTGACCATCGCTGAGCGGACAGAGAAGGTTGTTGTCTTAGATCAGGGCAAGATTGTCGAAGAAGGCACACATGCAGATTTGGTGGCTCAGGGTGGCTTTTACGCCCATCTAGTGAATAGTTAGAGAGGAAAAAAGATGCAATCAGAATTTTTAGAAAGTGCAGAGTTTTACAATCGTCGTTACCATAATTGTTCCAGTCGGGTGATTGTACCCATGTCTCTTCTGCTCGTGTTTTTACTTGGCTTTGCAACTGTTGCAGAGAAGGAGATGAGTTTGTCTACTAGAGCTACTATCGAACCTAGTCGTATCCTTGCCAATATCCAGTCAACTAGCAACAATCGCATTATTGCCAATCATTTGGAAGAAAATAAGTTGGTCAAGAAGGGGGAACTTTTGGTTCAATACCAAGAGGGGGTAGAAGCGGTTCAGGCAGAAAATTATGCTAGTCAGTTGGAAATGCTCAAGGATCAGAAGCTTCAACTGGAGTATTTAAAAGCAAGCCTTCAAGCAGGAAGTGATCAATTTCCTGAAGCAGATAAATTTGGCTATCAGCATAGTTTTTTAGATTATATAAATCAAGCTGCTAGTCTGCTGAGTCAGGTTGAGCAACAAAATGCTAGTATATCATCTCAAAATGCAGCAGCCAGTGGTAGTCAGGCAGAGTTAGGCAATCTCATCGGTGAAACCCAGTCCAAAATTAAAGAATATCAGCAAGCCAAGTCTGCTATTCAAGCTGATGGAGTCTTAGAGAGTGATCATCCAGCTTATGCCATTTATCAGTCTTATCAGTCAACAAAAGAGCAGGGATCGGAAGCCAAACAGCAGGCCTTATCTCAGCTAGATGCTCACATCGCTCAGTTGGAGTCAACTCTTGCAGGTTATCGAGTACAGTATGCGGGTTCAGGAGCCCAGCAAGCTTATGCATCTGGATTAGGAAGTCAGTTGGAGTCATTAAAATCTCAGCAACTAGCCAAGGTAGGCCAGGAATTAACGCTCTTGGATCAGAAAATTCTTGAAGCGGAGTCAGGTAAAAAAATTCAAGGAAATCTTTTAGATAAGGGGAAAATTACAGCAATAGAAGATGGTGTTTTACACCTGAATCCTGAGCATAGTCGATCTACCATCATTCCAGAAGGAACGATCATTGCTCACCTGTTTCCGCAGTTGGCTAGAGAGAGGAAGGCAAAACTGACAGCTTATATCGGTTCTAAGGAAGTGGCTGGCCTCAAACATGGAAATGAAGTACGATTTACAACAGTAACAGATGCGAATAAGCAACTAGTGTTGACATCCAAGATTACCAATATCGATACCAGTGCGACTCAGACAGAAAAGGGCAATTTCTTTAAATTAGAGGCAGAGACGGATTTGAATGCTGAACAAGCAGAAAAACTTCGTTATGGACTTGAAGGTCGTTTGACTATGATTAGAGGTAGGAAGAGTTTTTTACGATACTATCTTGATCGTTTTTTGAAACAAGAATAAGGTTCGCATTCTAACTCAAATCAATCTTAGAAAATCGCAAATGAAAAATCGTTTGCGATTTTTCTGTACTTTTTCAGACATGATATCAAATATAGTTCGTGAAGTATTTGATTTTTAGTGTATGTTGTGTTAGAATGATGTAAAGTAATGCGAAAGGCGAACAAGAAAATGTCCAGTAAACTTATTTATACGGGAAAAGCTAAAGATATCTATACTACAGAAGACGAACATGTGATTAAGTCGGTCTACAAGGACCAGGCCACTATGCTGAATGGAGCTCGCAAAGAGACCATAGAGGGGAAAGGTGTGCTGAATAATCAGATTTCGTCTCTTATTTTCGAAAAATTGAATGCGGCTGGTGTGGCGACACACTTTATTGAACGTATTTCTGACACAGAACAACTCAATAAGAAGGTGACCATCATTCCTTTGGAGGTTGTTCTTCGTAACGTGACTGCAGGTTCTTTCTCAAAACGTTTTGGTGTTGAAGAAGGTTTGGACTTAGAAACTCCAATCGTTGAATTTTACTACAAGAACGATGATTTGGATGATCCATTCATCAATGATGAGCATGTGAAGTTCTTGGATATTGCCAATGATGAGCAAATTGCTTATATCAAGGAAGAAACGCGTCGCATCAATGGATTGCTGAAAGATTGGTTTGCACAAATTGGTCTTCGTTTGATTGACTTTAAATTGGAATTCGGTTTTGATAAGGATGGCAAGATCATCTTGGCAGATGAATTCTCACCAGACAACTGTCGCCTTTGGGATGCTGAAGGGCACCACATGGATAAGGATGTTTTCCGTAGAGATTTGGGCAGTCTAACGGATGTATATAAGGTTGTGCTGGAGAAGTTGCAGGGCTTGAAGTAAAGTTTTACTTGGTCGTCGCTACAATTTTTAAGTAGAAATAATAAAGGAAATAAAATGGATAAACGTATTTTCGTTGAGAAAAAAGCTGATTTTCGTGTCAAATCTGACTCTTTAGTAAAAGAATTACAGCATAATCTTCAGTTGAAAACCTTGAATGATCTTCGTATCGTTCAGGTTTACGATGTTTTTGGTTTGGCAGAGGACTTGTTTGCGCGTGCGGAAAAACACATCTTCTCTGAGCAAGTGACCGATACTGTTTTGGATGAAGCTGAGGTTAAGGCTGATCTTGAGAAGGTTGCTTTCTTTGCTATCGAAAGTTTGCCTGGTCAATTTGACCAACGTGCGGCATCTTCACAGGAAGCTTTGCTTTTGCTTGGTAGTTCAAATGATGTAACGGTGAACACAGCGCAATTGTACTTGGTTAACAAAGATATTGATGCTAATGAGTTGGAAGCTGTTAAAAACTATCTCTTGAACCCAGTGGACTCTCGTTTCAAAGACATCACTGTTGGTATTGCTAAGCAGGATTTCTCTGAGTCTGACAAGACCATTCCAAGTTTGGATTTCTTTGAAACTTATACAGCAGAAGATTTTGCACAGTATAAGGCAGAGCAAGGATTGGCAATGGAAGTGGATGACCTCCTCTTCATTCAAGACTATTTCAAGTCTATTGGTCGTGTGCCAACTGAGACGGAGCTTAAGGTCTTGGATACTTACTGGTCTGACCACTGCCGTCACACAACTTTCGAAACTGAGTTGAAAAACATCGACTTCTCAGCTTCTAAATTCCAAAAACAATTGCAGGCGACTTATGACAAGTACATTGTCATGCGTGATGAGTTGGGACGTAGCGAAAAACCTCAAACCTTGATGGATATGGCGACTATTTTTGGTCGTTATGAGCGTGCCAATGGTCGTTTGGATGACATGGAAGTGTCTGATGAAATCAATGCTTGCTCTGTTGAAATTGAAGTGGATGTGAATGGAGTGAAAGAGCCATGGCTCCTCATGTTCAAAAATGAAACCCACAACCACCCAACAGAAATTGAGCCATTTGGTGGGGCTGCTACCTGTATCGGTGGAGCCATTCGTGACCCATTGTCAGGTCGTTCATACGTCTACCAAGCTATGCGGATCTCAGGTGCGGGTGACATTACAGCTCCGATTTCAGAAACTCGCGCTGGCAAATTGCCACAACAAGTGATTTCTAAAACAGCAGCTCACGGTTATTCTTCATATGGGAACCAAATTGGTCTTGCAACAACCTATGTACGTGAATACTTCCACCCAGGTTTTGTTGCTAAGCGCATGGAGCTAGGTGCCGTTGTCGGTGCGGCTCCTAAGGAAAATGTTGTCCGTGAAAAACCTGAAGCAGGTGATGTGATTATCTTGCTCGGTGGTAAGACTGGACGTGACGGTGTCGGTGGTGCGACAGGTTCTTCTAAAGTTCAAACGGTTGAATCTGTTGAAACAGCTGGTGCTGAGGTTCAAAAAGGGAATGCCATTGAAGAACGTAAGATTCAACGTCTTTTCCGTAATGGGGAAGTGACCCGTCTGATCAAGAAATCAAATGACTTTGGTGCTGGCGGTGTCTGTGTAGCTATCGGTGAATTGGCAGATGGTCTTGAAATTGATCTAGACAAAGTGCCATTGAAATACCAAGGTTTGAACGGTACCGAAATTGCCATCTCTGAATCTCAAGAACGGATGGCTGTGGTGGTTCGTCCAGAAGACGTAGATGCCTTCATTGCAGCATGTAACAAAGAAAATATTGATGCGGTTGTCGTTGCAACAGTAACGGAGAAACCAAATCTTGTCATGCACTGGAATGGGGAAACCATCGTTGATTTGGAACGTCGCTTCCTTGATACAAACGGTGTACGTGTAGTTGTAGATGCTAAGGTGGTTGACAAGGATGTCAAGCTTCCAGAAGAACGCCAAACATCTGCCGAAACCCTTGAAGCGGATATTCTTGAAGTCTTGGCTGACCTGAACCATGCCAGTCAAAAAGGTTTACAAACCATCTTTGATAGCTCAGTTGGTCGTTCAACTGTTAATCACCCACTCGGTGGTCGCTACCAAATCACACCAACGGAAGCCTCTGTACAGAAATTGCCAGTCCAACATGGCGTGACAACAACTGCTTCTGTTATGGCGCAAGGGTTCAACCCTTATGTAGCAGAATGGTCTCCATATCATGGTGCGGTTTATGCGGTCATCGAAGCAACCGCTCGTTTGGTTGCTGCTGGCGCAAACTGGTCTAAGGCTCGTTTCTCTTATCAAGAATACTTCGAGCGTATGGATAAACAAGCAGAGCGTTTTGGTCAACCAGTAGCAGCTCTCCTTGGATCAATCGAAGCTCAGATTCAACTTGGTTTGCCATCTATCGGTGGTAAGGACTCTATGTCTGGTACCTTTGAAGAATTAACCGTACCACCAACCTTGGTTGCTTTTGGTGTGACAACTGCAGATAGCCGTAAGGTTCTTTCTCCAGAATTTAAAGCTGCTGGTGAAAATATTTACTATATTCCTGGTCAAGCTTTGGCACAAGAAATTGACTTCGATCTTATCAAGTCTAACTTTGCTAAGTTTGAAGCTATCCAAGCTGATCACAAAGCGACAGCAGCATCAGCTGTCAAATATGGTGGTGTCCTTGAAGCCCTTGCCCTTGCCACATTTGGTAACCATATTGGTGCCACTGTAACCCTTGAAAATCTTGAGACTTCCTTGACAGCTCAATTGGGCGGATTCGTCTTCACATCTCCGGAAGATATTGCAGGGGTTGAGAAGATTGGACAAACAACAGCTGACTTTACAGTGGTTGTCAACGGTGTAAGGCTTGATGGACACAAACTTGACAGTGCTTTCCAAGGTAAGTTAGAAGCAGTTTACCCAACGGAATTTGCACAAGCAACTGAGTTGGAAGAAGTACCTGCGGTGGCATCAGATGCTGTCATCAAAGCTAAAGAAACAGTTGAGACACCAGTGGTTTACATCCCAGTGTTCCCAGGTACTAACTCTGAGTACGATTCAGCTAAAGCCTTTGAAAAAGAAGGTGCGAAAGTCAACTTAGTACCATTTGTCACATTGTATGAAGAGGCAATTGTCAAGTCTGTTGACACAATGGTTGACAATATTGAAAAAGCTAACATTATCTTCTTTGCAGGTGGCTTCTCAGCCGCCGACGAACCTGATGGATCAGCTAAATTTATCGTTAATATCTTGCTTAACGAAAAAGTGCGTGCAGCCATTGATAGCTTCATCGAAGGTGGTGGTTTGATTATCGGTATCTGTAATGGATTCCAAGCTCTTGTCAAATCAGGTCTCCTTCCATATGGTAACTTTGAAGATGCAAACAGTACTAGTCCAACTCTCTTCTACAATGATGCCAACCAACACGTGGCTAAGATGGTTGAAACACGGATTGCCAACACCAACTCACCATGGCTTGCTGGAGTGGAAGTTGGTGACATCCATGCTATCCCAGTATCACACGGTGAAGGTAAATTTGTCGTGACAGCTGAGGAATTTGCAGAACTTCGTGACAATGGTCAAATCTTTAGCCAATATGTTAACTTCGAAGGCAAACCAAGCATGGATTCTAAATACAATCCTAACGGTTCTGTCAATGCGATTGAAGGTATCACAAGTAAGAACGGTCAAATCATTGGGAAGATGGGTCATTCAGAACGTTTCGAAGACGGTCTCTTCCAAAATATTCCAGGGAATAAAGACCAATATCTCTTTGCATCAGCGGTTAAATACTTTACTGGAAAATAGGCTTTGCAGATTTTCTAATAGATAACCATCAGTAAATGTAAAATCAAGTAGATCTAACTTACGACAATTGCAAATGATTTATTGTTGCGAGTGAAACGAGCTTCTGCCGTATCATTCCGCTCTAGTATCGTTAAGGAATGATACACAAATAAAAATTAGGTATATAAAATGACATACGAAGTAAAATCTCTTAATGAAGAATGTGGTGTTTTTGGTATCTGGGGTCACCCAGACGCTGCCAAATTGACCTATTTTGGACTCCATAGTCTTCAGCACCGTGGTCAGGAGGGGGCAGGAATCCTCTCCAATGACCAAGGGAAATTGAAGCGTCATCGTGATATGGGGCTTTTATCAGAAGTCTTCAAAAATCCTGCGAATTTGGATAAATTGACAGGAACTGGAGCGATTGGGCACGTGCGGTATGCGACTGCGGGAGAAGCTTCTGTAGACAATATCCAACCTTTCCTCTTTCGCTTTCACGATATGCAGTTTGGTTTGGCTCATAATGGGAATCTGACCAATGCAGAATCGCTCAAGCAAGAATTGGAACAAAGAGGAGCTATTTTCAGCTCAACCTCTGACTCTGAAATCTTGGCTCACCTTATTCGCCGTAGCCACAATCCAAACCTGATGGGTAAAATTAAGGAAGCGCTCAGTCTTGTCAAAGGTGGTTTTGCTTATCTCTTGATGTTTGAAGATAAGTTAATTGCAGCGCTTGACCCAAATGGGTTCCGTCCTCTGTCAATCGGGAAAATGACGAATGGAGCAGTAGTGGTTTCATCTGAAACCTGTGCCTTTGAAGTAATCGGTGCTGAGTGGATTCGCGATGTGAAACCAGGCGAGATTGTCATTATTGATGATAGTGGTATCCAGTATGACAGCTATACAAACGATACTCAACTGGCTATCTGTTCCATGGAGTATATCTACTTTGCACGTCCTGACTCCAATATCCACGGAGTCAATGTCCATACGGCTCGTAAGAGAATGGGAGCTCAACTGGCACGTGAGTTCAAGTATGAAGCTGATATCGTAGTCGGGGTGCCAAACTCCTCACTCAGCGCAGCGATGGGCTTTGCGGAAGAATCAGGTCTGCCAAATGAAATGGGGCTCATCAAGAACCAGTATACCCAACGAACCTTCATCCAGCCGACTCAAGAATTACGCGAGCAAGGGGTTCGGATGAAGTTGTCTGCCGTCTCTGGTGTCGTTAAAGGAAAACGTGTGGTCATGATTGATGATTCCATTGTACGAGGCACGACATCTCGTCGTATTGTCCAACTTCTGAAAGAAGCGGGGGCATCAGAAGTACACGTTGCCATCGGGAGTCCTGCTCTTGCCTATCCATGTTTTTACGGGATTGATATCCAGACACGTCAGGAGCTAATTGCGGCCAATCATACGGTCGAAGAGACTCGCCAAATCATTGGTGCGGATAGCCTGACCTATCTTTCGATTGATGGCTTGATTGATTCTATCGGCATCGAAACAGATGCGCCGAACGGCGGTCTCTGTGTGGCTTACTTTGATGGGAAATATCCAACTCCTCTCTATGACTATGAAGAAGAATATCGTAGAAGTTTGGAAGAAAAAACGAGTTTTTACGAATAGAAAATCCCATTGAAGGAAAAGGAATAAACAAATGACGAATAAAAATGCTTATGCGCCACGTCTCACTACTGACTAAAAGCTAAAGCATTTGTCAGTAGATGCTTTCTCCTATGGGACCAAAGCTAGAGACCTGACTAGTATTTTTAGATAAAATAATTGTTTATCTAAAAATACGTCGCAGTCTTTCTCAAAAAAAGAAAAGGAATGAATAAAATGACGAATAAAAATGCTTATGCGCAGTCTGGTGTGGATGTTGAAGCGGGTTATGAAGTTGTTGAACGGATCAAAAAACACGTGGGACGTACAGAGCGTGCAGGTGTGATGGGCGCTCTAGGTGGTTTTGGTGGCATGTTTGACCTTTCAAAAACAGGTGTCAAAGAGCCTGTTTTGATCTCAGGGACGGACGGTGTTGGAACCAAGCTCATGCTAGCTATCAAGTACGACAAACACGATACTATAGGTCAAGACTGTGTGGCTATGTGTGTCAACGATATCATCGCTGCAGGTGCGGAGCCCCTTTACTTCCTTGACTACGTAGCAACTGGTAAAAATGAACCAGCTAAACTAGAACAAGTCGTTGCTGGTGTGGCTGAAGGTTGTGTACAAGCAGGTGCGGCCCTCATCGGTGGGGAAACTGCTGAAATGCCTGGTATGTATGGTGAAGACGACTATGACTTGGCTGGTTTCGCAGTCGGTGTGGCAGAAAAATCTCAAATCATCGACGGTTCAAAAGTAGCAGAGGGAGACGTACTTCTCGGACTTGCTTCAAGCGGAATCCACTCAAATGGTTACTCACTTGTGCGTCGTGTCTTTGCAGATTACACAGGTGAAGAAGTATTGCCTGAGTTGGAAGGCAAGAAACTCAAAGACGTTCTTTTGGAGCCAACTCGCATCTATGTCAAGGCTGTTTTGCCACTCATTAAAGAGGAATTGGTGAATGGGATTGCCCACATCACAGGTGGTGGTTTCATCGAAAATGTACCACGTATGTTCGCGGATGACTTGGCTGCTGAAATTGACGAAAGCAAAGTCCCTGTTCTTCCAATTTTCAAAGCCCTTGAAAAATATGGCCAAATCAAACATGAAGAAATGTTTGAAATCTTCAACATGGGGATTGGTCTCATGCTTGCGGTAAAACCAGAACATGTGGAACGTGTCACAGAACTTCTCGACGAACCTGTTTATGGAATCGGTCGGATTGTCAAGAAGACAGATGCAAGTGTGGTGATAAAATAATGGCTAAAAAAATTGCTATTTTTGCTTCTGGAAATGGTTCAAACTTTCAGGTAATTGCGGAACAATTTCCAGTAGAATTTGTCTTTTCAGATCACCGGGATGCCTATGTACTTGAGCGTGCAGAAAATCTTGGAGTTTTATCCTATGCCTTCGAACTCAAGGAGTTTGAGAGCAAAGCAGACTACGAAGGAGCCATTGTCGAACTCTTAGATGAGCACCAGATTGACTTGGTTTGTCTCGCAGGCTATATGAAAATCGTTGGCCCAACTTTACTAGCAGCTTATGAAGGCCGTATCATCAATATTCACCCAGCTTTTCTCCCTGAATTTCCAGGCGCTCATGGTATTGAGGATGCTTGGAATGCAGGTGTGGACCAGTCTGGCGTGACTATTCACTGGGTGGATTCTGGTGTGGATACTGGTAAGGTTATCAAACAAGTCCGTGTGCCACGCCTTGAAGGTGATACCATCGAAAGCTTTGAAGTTCGCATTCATGAAGCGGAGTACAAGTTGTATCCGGAAGTGTTGAGAGAGTTAGGAATGATGGATAACTCTCGTATTAACGTAGAAAAGTTAAAATCTTCTCCTTTATTTGCTATATCTTTAGGTGGGAAGGAGTTATCTCATTCTAATTTTTGGGCGTGGTTGATTAACTTAGAAATAGAAAATAAACATCCTTTTGTTGAAGTATTCATATCTAATTTTTATGCTAGGGGGTTTGTTTATGATTCTTGTATCCGTGAACAAGGTAACAGAGATATATCTATTTATTACTATGATAGTAATAACGTGGGTAGATGTCATATTGTTGAAAATAAATTAAAATCTTTACCAAGTATAGAGCAACTGGAGAAATACGAAAATAATTTTAGTAGTAAAAAATTTATATTTGATGCAGGTACAATTACTGGTATACAAAAAGTTATTGAAGAAACAAATACTTGGAAGTTTTTATCTTATAGTGATATTTCTAGTCGTATAAAATATATTCTCGAGGGAATTGATACTTTAAATGAAGTAAGTCGAGACATTATTACATTATATATTAATGACATTTCATGTTTGAGTGACTTATTGATTAGAGAGATAGAAGATAATTGTCAAGAATATTACTTCTTGTGTAAACCATATTTGGAAGAGATTAAATTTAATGATGTAGTTTTGAAATATCATGCTAATAAGTTTAAAAATAAGTTGGAAGATTTTTTGAGGGAAAATACTAATTTATTAATTTCAAAATGGGGATTGCCTAAAGTTGGAATTTCATTTCATAATAAAAAATCTACTATAAGTATATCTTATAATCAAAAAGAAAAAGGAGTAGATATTGGATTTATCGGTATTCAACTTGAAGGGAAACAATTTCGATTGCATTGTGGACCAAATATAAATAGTTCAAAATTTAGTAATAATGAATATCTTTTTAAAGAAATGCTTAAATTGAAATATTTAGAAACATTTACTAATAAACAGATTAGACAGAAAACAACATCTATGACAAAAAAGTTTTGTAAATACGGGATTCACATATATCAATATTGGAATATAGAGGATACATCTTATCAATTTTTATTTGAAAATATTATGCTAGAACTAGTAAAAGCAAAGAAACTAATTGATAATGGTTTAGATTTTAGATAAAGGAGAAATAATGACTAAACGCGCCTTAATCAGCGTCTCAGACAAAGCGGGCATTGTTGAATTTGCCCAAGAACTCAAAAAATTAGGTTGGGACATCATCTCAACTGGTGGTACTAAGGTTGCCCTTGACAATGCTGGGGTGGACACCATTGCTATCGATGATGTGACTGGTTTTCCAGAAATGATGGACGGCCGTGTGAAGACTCTCCATCCAAATATCCACGGTGGGCTCCTTGCTCGTCGCGACTTAGATAGCCATTTAGAAGCGGCTAAGGACAATCAGATTGATCTTATCGATCTTGTTGTAGTTAACCTTTACCCATTTAAGGAAACCATCCTCAAACCAGATATGACTTATGCTGATGCAGTTGAAAACATCGATATTGGTGGGCCATCTATGCTTCGTTCAGCAGCGAAAAATCATGCCAGTGTTACAGTTGTGGTAGATCCTGCTGACTACGCTGTGGTTTTGGACGAATTGGCAGCAAACGGAGAAACCTCTTATGAAACTCGTCAACGTTTAGCAGCCAAAGTATTTCGTCACACAGCGGCTTATGACGCCTTGATTGCAGAATACTTCACAGCTCAAGTGGGTGAAAGCAAGCCTGAAAAACTCATTTTGACTTATGACCTTAAGCAACCAATGCGTTACGGTGAGAACCCTCAACAAGACGCAGACTTCTACCAAAAAGCCTTGCCAACAGACTACTCTATTGCATCTGCTAAACAGCTCAACGGTAAGGAATTGTCTTTCAACAATATCCGTGACGCTGATGCTGCCATCCGTATCATTCGTGATTTTAAAGAACGTCCAACCGTTGTGGCTCTCAAACATATGAACCCGTGTGGGATTGGTCAAGCTGATGATATCGAAACTGCTTGGGACTACGCTTATGAATCTGACCCAGTTTCTATCTTCGGTGGTATTGTCGTTCTCAACCGTGAAGTGGACGCTGCGACAGCTCAAAAAATGCACGGTGTTTTCCTTGAAATCATCATTGCGCCAAGCTATTCTGACGAAGCGCTTGAAATCTTGACAACTAAGAAGAAAAACTTGCGCATCCTAGCTTTGCCATTTGACGCACAAGATGCTAGTGAAGTGGAAGCAGAATACACAGGTGTTGTCGGTGGACTCCTCGTTCAAAATCAGGACGTGATTAAAGAAAGCCCAGCTGACTGGCAAGTGGTAACCAAACGCCAACCAACTGAGACAGAAGCGACAGCCCTTGAGTTCGCATGGAAAGCTATTAAATACGTCAAATCAAACGGGATTATCGTAACCAATGACCACATGACACTTGGTGTTGGTCCTGGTCAAACCAACCGTGTGGCTTCTGTCCGTATTGCTATTGACCAAGCTAAAGACCGTCTTGACGGCGCTGTCCTTGCTTCAGATGCCTTCTTCCCATTTGCGGATAACGTGGAAGAAATCGCCAAAGCTGGTATCAAGGCCATCATTCAACCAGGTGGGTCAGTACGAGACCAAGAGTCTATCGAAGCTGCTGATAAATACAGCTTGACTATGGTATTCACAGGCGTGAGACATTTTAGACATTAAGAAAACAAAAGGGAAGAAAACAGTTTCTTTCCTTTTTTTGCTTTAAAAGCGAAACGAAACAAGATTAAAACGAACGTTTATGGTATAATATTAGTAAATAATTCGCAAAAGAGGTTGAGAAATGAAACTGTTGGTTGTTGGCTCAGGTGGTCGTGAGCATGCGATTGCTAAGAAGTTATTAGAGTCTAAAGACGTTGAAAAAGTCTTTGTAGCTCCTGGAAATGACGGTATGACTCTGGATGGTCTGGAATTGGTGGATATCTCTATTTCCGAACATTCTAAATTGATTGAGTTTGCAAAATCCAACGATATTGCTTGGTCCTTCATTGGTCCAGATGATGCCCTTGCTGCTGGAATCGTGGATGATTTCAATGCAGCTGGTCTCAAAGCCTTTGGTCCGACAAGATTGGCAGCGGAGTTGGAGTGGTCCAAGGATTTTGCTAAGGAAATCATGGTCAAATACGATGTTCCGACAGCAACCTATGGCACCTTCTCAGATTTCGAGGAAGCCAAGGCCTATATCGAAGAGAAAGGCGCTCCAATCGTAGTCAAGGCAGACGGTTTGGCGCTTGGGAAAGGTGTCGTCGTTGCTGAGACGGTTGAGCAAGCAGTTGAAGCTGCTCACGAGATGCTCTTGGACAATAAATTTGGTGACTCAGGTGCGCGTGTGGTTATCGAGGAGTTTCTTGAAGGTGAGGAATTCTCTCTCTTTGCCTTTGTCAATGGTGATAAGTTCTACATCATGCCAACAGCTCAGGACCACAAACGTGCCTATGATGGCGACAAGGGGCCTAACACTGGTGGGATGGGTGCCTATGCGCCAGTTCCACACTTGCCACAGAGCGTGGTTGAAACGGCGGTTGACACTATTGTCAAGCCAGTCCTTGAGGGCATGATCCAGGAAGGGCGCCCCTATCTGGGCATCCTTTACGCAGGTCTTATCTTGACAGCTGCTGGGCCCAAAGTCATCGAGTTTAACGCTCGTTTCGGAGATCCAGAAACGCAAATTATTTTGCCTCGTTTGACATCTGACTTTTCACAAAATATCACTGACATTTTGGAAGGTAAAGAGCCAGCCATCACTTGGACGGACAAGGGTGTGACACTAGGCGTGGTTGTAGCTTCAAACGGATACCCACTCGCTTATGAGAAGGGTGTCAAGCTTCCAGTCAAGACAGAAGGCGACATCATCACTTACTATGCTGGTGCTAAATTCGCTGAAAACGATCAAGACCTCCTCTCAAACGGAGGACGTATTTACATGTTGGTCACCACAGCTGATACTGTCAAAGAAGCCCAAGACACCATATACAAGGAACTTGACAAACAAAAAACAGAAGGCCTCTTCTATCGAACAGATATAGGAAGCAAGGCGAACAAATAAAATTTCAAAAGCGACTGAGTCGCCAAACCTGATAATGGTCGCATAACTTGCGAGCGTTAGCGAGCTAGTATAGGATAATCGTCACAGTAGTGGAACTCCTAGTAGCAAAGCTACTAGGAGCGGAAAACTGGAGACTCAGGCTCCAGTTTTAGTAATGGAACGCCCAAGGCGGTCGCTTACGTCCGCACTACATTAGACGATTATCAAAAAAAGGAGAAGAAATGAAACCAGTAATTTCCATCATCATGGGCTCAAAATCCGACTGGGCAACCATGCAAAAAACAGCAGAAGTCCTAGACCGCTTCGGTGTAGTCTACGAAAAGAAAGTTGTTTCCGCTCACCGTACACCAGACCTCATGTTCAAACATGCCGAGGAAGCCCGTAGCCGTGGCATCAAGGTTATCATCGCAGGTGCGGGTGGCGCAGCCCATTTGCCAGGCATGGTAGCAGCTAAAACCACTCTGCCTGTTATTGGTGTACCAGTCAAATCACGTGCTCTTAGCGGTGTGGATTCGCTCTATTCGATTGTTCAGATGCCAGGTGGAGTACCAGTCGCAACTATGGCGATCGGTGAAGCTGGTGCGACTAATGCGGCCCTCTTTGCTCTCCGTCTTCTTTCAGTAGAAGACAAGGCCATTGCGGACGCACTTGCTAACTTTGCCGAAGAACAAGGAAAAATCGCAGAGGAGTCTACAAATGAGCTCAACTAAAACTATTGGTATCATCGGTGGTGGCCAGCTCGGTCAGATGATGGCCATTTCTGCTATCTACATGGGACACAAGGTTATCGCCTTGGACCCAGCAGCTGATTGCCCAGCCTCTCGTGTGGCGGAAATCATCGTGGCTTCTTATAATGATGTGGACGCCCTTCGTCAGTTGGTGGACCGCTGTGATGTTCTTACTTATGAGTTTGAAAATGTCGATGCTGACGGTTTGGATGCGGTTGTCAAGGATGGGCAACTTCCACAAGGGACAGACCTACTTCGCATTTCCCAAAATCGCATTTTTGAAAAGGACTTTCTCTCAAATAAGGTCCAAGTCACCGTGGCACCTTATAAGGTCGTGACTTCTAGCCAAGACTTGGCAGATATTGACCTGTCTAAAAGTTATGTCCTCAAGACTGCGACAGGTGGCTACGATGGGCATGGACAAAAGGTCATTCGCTCAGAAGCAGATTTGGCAGAAGCCCGTGCACTAGCAGACTCAGCAGACTGTGTCTTGGAAGAATTTGTCAATTTCGACTTGGAGATTTCTGTCATCGTATCTGGGAATGGCAAGGACGTGACGGTTTTCCCAGTTCAGGAAAATATCCACCGCAACAACATTCTTTCAAAGACCATTGTGCCAGCTCGTATTTCTGATGATCTAGCTGAGAAAGCTAAAGCCATGGCTGTGCGAATCGCTGAACAGCTTAACTTGTCTGGAACTCTCTGCGTGGAAATGTTTGCGACGGCTGATGACATCATCGTCAATGAGATTGCCCCACGTCCACACAACTCAGGCCACTACTCGATTGAAGCTTGCAACTTCTCCCAGTTTGACACCCATATTTTGGGGGTTTTGGGAGCACCATTACCAGCCATTCAGCTACATGCACCTGCTGTTATGCTCAATGTTCTCGGCCAACATGTCGAGGCCGCTGAAAAATATGTCACAGAAAATCCAAGCGCCCACCTCCACATGTATGGTAAAATAGAAGCGAAGCACAATCGCAAGATGGGGCATGTGACTTTGTTTAGTGATGTGCCGGATAGTGTGGTTGAGTTCGGGAAAGGGATTGATTTTTAAGTGAAAATAGCGATTCTAGGACTTGGAGTCATCGGGACCACCTATGCCTACGCCTTTCAAAAAGCAGGCCATCAAGTGGAACACGTACTGAGAGACAGTAAGAAAAACAATGCTCCCAAGGAGTTGTCGGTTGATCTGCTAGATGGTCGCTATCATTCCAAAGGTGAAAACAAACACGACACCTATGAGGTTCGTGTGGCAGAAGTTGATTCGGAATATGATTTTATTTTTCTCAGTGTGCGCCATGGGTTTGTCAAAGAAGCTGTGGAGACCTTGCGAAAAAATAATATCAAAGGCACTCTCGTTTTCTTCTGCAATTTCTGGGATACTCAAAAAGGGGTCCAAGAGTGGGCAGGGGATTACGACTATATTCTGGCCTTTCCGACAGCGGGCGGTCACATGCAAGAGGACCATTTGGATGGTGTCTTGTTTGATCATTTAATGCTAGAAGGTGAGCAAAAAGCACACATTTCTAACTATGGTGATCTGACGACTTTACTGACTTCTGCAGATTTGAAGTGGGAAGTGCCTCATGATATGGTCGAGTGGATTTGGATTCACATGGCGATTAATGCAGGTGTCACTTCGACAGCTGCGCGTTCGGGGAATTTGGAAAATCCAGAACAGCTGGCTCTGAACTTGATGAATAGTTCTTCGGAATTATCATTGGCCATCAAGGCCATTCGAGAGGCCTTGAAAGTCGTAGAAGCGCGTGGAGTGAATTTGAAGCTTTATAAAGCTGAACTCTTACCTTACAAAATTCCCGCTTGGATTGCAGGAAAAGCCATGAAAATCATGTTTGCGAAAAATGAGCTGACACGAAAAATCATGACCTTACACAATGATAAACAGGATATTTTCTACTGTTGTCAAAGTGTCTATAAGACCGGTCAGGAGTTAGGTGTGAAGATGCCTATTCTGGAAGCAAATATGAAGGGTCTTTCGATTTAGGAGGTTTTATGATTCAACTCATTGTCAACGCATTTGTTGAAAAAGAGAAGACCGGAGCAGTCGTCGAAGTCTTGTATGCTAGTAGCGATCATGAAAAGGTGAAAGTTAAGTATGAAGAGCTAACGTCTCAATATCCTGAAAACTATTTAGCCATCTATGATGTCCCGCTGGATACGGATTTGAATACACTCGCTCACTATCCATCAGTGTGGATTGGGAAAGAGGAATTTGAGTAGGAGACCTTATATTGAAAGATGAAATAAAGAAATTAATTTCTATTTTTTTGGGCTATTTAGCAACCATATTGTTTGTAGATGAAAAAATTTTCTGTAAACTTATAGCAGTGTGTATTTTTGGGGGATTAATATTTTTTTGGAAATCAAACTTAGTTGCTTGGTTAAAAAAAAAATATGATCTTTTAAAAGATATTCGAAAAAGAAAGTATTTTTATATTACCGAAAAGGGTTATAAAACTGATTTAAAGAAACGTCGTGAATTAGGTAGTGCTATTTATGCCTTCTCTAATATTGGTTTTATAGTGCTGATTATGATCTTTTCAGTTGTAACCTCTTTGATTAACTATCCACTAGCAACAGGTTTATTTGCTATTATTATAAGAGGAGCAATGATTATTGCTTTTATTGGTATAATATTATCAGTTCGAAATTATGTAACCGGAATGTATTATTATATTTTGCCGTGGTTAGTTGTTCTTTTTACTGTTGATTATGTTGATTCATATTCAAGCATAAAATCGATTATAATCTTCATAGTCTCGGTATTAATTTCATATATTTTTTTGACACTTTTATTACCTTTACATTCATTACGAAAGATAACTAGTAGTACTTGGTTATTTGGAGTGTTAACCACACTAATAGTGCCTTTATTTTTGGAGTATTTCTTTAAGTACTATATGGTGGAAGCTATTCAGAAAGAGTTTTATAGTAATCCTATAACGTTAGATTTATTGAATAAACAAGGTTTGACTCCAGAGATTCTTTCGTTCATTAAGGAAAATTCATATATTATTGATTTGATGAATAGATTTCGAGAGATGTCTATAGCATATGATTTGAATTCTTTAACATCTGATTTATCAACTTTGAGATTTTTATTGCTCACTTCCTATTCTATTGGAACAATCATTATTACTCTTAAAATAAAGTTAGGTAAATCAAAAGCTGAAGATATTTATTCACACATTAAGTCATCAGGCAATGTGCAATATGATTCTCTCAGAGACTGTATTTTTTATGGTGGTGACGAATATGAGGACAAGATAATGGCAAATAGTGATTTTGAAGCCATAATTATATCTGAGGAACAACAGTTAGAGAAATATGTTGAACAAACGTGGTGGATAAAATATCCTTCTAAATTCGTTGAATTTATTGGCACAATATTGAAGAAATTAATTTAATTTTAAAGGAGAAACAACATGATCGAACGTTACTCTCGCCCTGAGATGGCGAATATTTGGAGTGAAGAAAATAAATACCGTGCTTGGCTTGAGGTGGAAATCTTGGCTGATGAGGCATGGGCTGAGTTGGGAGAAATCCCTAAGGAAGATGTGGCTTTGATTCGTGAAAAAGCGGACTTTAACATCGATCGTATTTTGGAGATTGAGCAGGAGACTCGCCACGATGTGGTTGCCTTCACACGTGCGGTTTCTGAGACGCTTGGTGAGGAGCGCAAGTGGGTCCACTATGGTTTGACTTCTACCGACGTGGTGGATACGGCCTATGGTTACCTTTACAAGCAAGCCAACGACATCATCCGTCGTGATCTTGAAAACTTCACCAACATCATCGCTGACAAGGCTAAGGAACACAAGTTCACCATCATGATGGGGCGTACCCACGGTGTGCACGCTGAACCAACAACTTTTGGTCTTAAATTGGCTACTTGGTACAGCGAAATGAAACGCAACATTGAGCGTTTTGAGCATGCGGCTGCTGGTGTGGAGGCTGGTAAGATTTCTGGTGCGGTTGGTAACTTTGCCAACATCCCACCGTTCGTTGAAAAATACGTCTGCGACAAATTGGGTATCCGTGCTCAAGAAATCTCTACACAGGTGCTTCCTCGTGACCTTCACGCTGAGTACTTTGCAGTTCTTGCCAGCATCGCGACTTCCATCGAGCGTATGGCGACTGAAATTCGTGGTCTGCAAAAATCTGAACAGCGTGAAGTGGAAGAGTTCTTTGCTAAGGGGCAAAAAGGTTCATCAGCAATGCCTCACAAACGCAACCCTATCGGTTCTGAAAACATGACAGGTCTTGCGCGTGTTATCCGTGGGCACATGATTACGGCCTATGAGAATGTTGCTCTCTGGCACGAACGTGATATCTCTCACTCATCAGCTGAGCGCATCATCACACCAGATACGACTATTCTGATCGACTACATGCTCAACCGTTTTGGAAATATCGTCAAGAACTTGACAGTCTTCCCAGAAAACATGATTCGCAACATGAACTCTACATTTGGTTTGATTTTCAGCCAACGTGCTATGCTTACCTTGATTGAAAAAGGTATGACGCGTGAACAAGCTTACGACCTTGTTCAACCTAAGACAGCCCAATCATGGGACAATCAAGTAGACTTTAAACCACTTCTAGAAGCAGATCCAGAAGTGACTTCACGCCTCACTCAAGAAGAAATCGATGAGATCTTCAACCCTCTTTACTATACCAAACGAGTGGACGATATTTTTGACCGCCTCGGACTTGGTGACTAATATGCTGTGATAGATTCACAAGTAAAACAGTACTTATATTCAATACAAAAAAGCGAGACCTAAGTCCCGCTTTTTATCTTATATCAAAAGATTTGAGTTTAATCTTTTTTCTTGCTAAGTCCGTAAGCTGTGAGAGCTGACATAAGGCCAGTAGCAATTAACCATTCTGAGCCTTGAGTTCCTGTTTCAGGTAGTTTTTTCTCTTTTGCCACAGGAGCTGGACCTTGAGGAAGAGTTTTGTTTTCCTCAGCAGGAACAGTTGCTGGAGCTGGCTCGCTTGGGATTTCTAGTGTTGGTTTTTCTTCGGCGATAGCAGCTTGCCCATGTTCATCACCAACATGAGTGACAGGGTTCCCCACTTCAATCACTTGAGCAACAGGTTCTTGCGCTACGACACTTGTAACCAATGTTTTAACTTCAGTTCCGTCAGCAGCAGTAGTCACAGAGTAGAAGTGGCTACGACGACCGTTTACACCTTCAGTCACGATACGAGATTGTCCTTTAGGTAATTGATTAGTTTCACGAGTGATGGTTGTAAATGGAATTTCTTCATTTTGGATGTCAACTCTTGGTTTGTTTTCAGCAATAGTAGCTTGTCCTTTTTCATCTCCAAGGTGAGTGACAGGGTTCCCCACTTCAATCACTTGAGCAACAGGTTCTTGCGCTACGACACTTGTAACCAATGTTCTAACTTCAGTTCCGTCTGCAGCCGTAGTTACAGAATAGAAATGACTTAGACGACCGTTTACACCTTCAGTCACGATACGAGATTGTCCCTTAGGCAATGCATCAGTTTCACGAGTGATGGTTGTAAATGGAATTTCTTCATTTTGGATGTCAACTCTTGGTTTGTTTTCAGCGATAGCTGCTTGACCATGTTCATCACCAAGATGAGTGATAGGGTTACCAACTTCGATCACTTGAGCGACTGGTTCTTGAGCGACAACACTAGTAACCAATGTTTTAACTTCAGATCCATCAGCAGCAGTAGTCACAGAGTAGAAATGGCTACGACGACCGTTCACACCTGCAGTTACTAGACGAGTTTGTCCCTTAGGTAGCGAAGGAGTCTCGCGAGTGATGGTTGTAAATGGAATTTCTTCGTCCTCGATGACAACACGTGGTTTTGCATCTGCAACAGGAGCAACTCCTTCTTCATCTCCTACGTGAGTGACTGGAGTTCCAACTTCAACCACTTGATTGACAGCTTCTTTCGTTACTTGATTTTCAAGAACAGTTTCTGTCTGCTTGCCATTTTCAGTCACAACTGAAAGATACTTAGTACGTTCTCCTTTGACACCGACAGTGATGACTTTTTCTTGTCCTGCTGGGAGGTTAGGATTGTCTTTCTTAACGATTTCAAAAGGAATTTCTTCTGTCTTAACGAGAAGTTCTGGTCGGTTTTCAACAGCAGCAGGAGTTTCGCTTTCATCAAGACTTCCTGAGTGAGTTGCGGCTGATTTAAGACCTAGTCTAGCTGCTTTAAGATTAGCTACGAGGGCATCCAACTCAGCTTGTTTATTACGGTTAAGATTGTAGTTAAGAGCTTCTTTAGCAGCTTTGAGAGCGTCTAGGCTTTCTGTGCTATATCCTTCTAAGTTTTCAGGGATTTGAGCAAGTTCTTCGCGTAGTGCTTTGTAGTCAGCACGGAAGTAGTCTTTGTTGTGATCTGCAAAAGCAGTCATAAGTTCAAAGATTTCTTCTTCCTTGTATTCAGCGCTTGGTCTATCAGCCCAGATAGCTAGCATACTACCAATAGTAGGTAGGTCAACTTCAGGGTATTTAGTTGAAGCTAGCTGGTTAAATGGAGTTTTTTCAGTATTTTCAATAGCTTTCTTGAGGAAGCCGCCACCATCTTCTGGTTTTTGACCGAGAATGTAGTACCAATCTCCATTCGTGTTAAGGAATTTATAACCTTTGCTTGCTAGATATTGAGGAGACGCAAGGTTGTAACCCCACCATCCTTTAGACCAGTAAGAGATGATAACGTCTTTATCAAACTCAACATCATCCTTATCTTCGTAGTAGAAGCCATCGTTAAAGGCCATTGGTTGCAAGCCTTTTTCTTTAGCCATGGCAGCTAGGCTATTAGCGTACTCAGCAAATTTACCGTAGAGGCCATACCACTTGAGGTAGTACCAACCTTGAGCATTGGTAGCGTCATTGGCATACTCATCTGTACCATAGTTAAAGATCTTAGTTTTACCTGCAAAGAAGTCCATGTACTTGCCGATAAGAGCTTTTGTAAAGTTCATTGCTTCTTCGTTTTCAAGGTCCATAGTTGTTTTTGAAACCTTGTCAAAATTAGCTTGAGGGTTTGCGATGCCTAATTTTTCCATAGCAACAAGCATAGCATCCATGTGACCTGGGCTATTGATAGCTGGGATTAGTCCAATACCTTTGCTTTTAGCATACTGGATAAGCTCAGTGATTTCGGCTTGGTTCAAAGTAGTTCCATTAGGATCATCGTAGTAAGATTTTGTTCCTTCAATGATGGCATTTTTCACATCGTCACTTGCATAGGTCTTACCGTTTGCAGTGATGGTCATGTCGTCAAGTAGGAAGCGAAGTCCATCATTTCCAAGGAGGAGATGAAGGTCAGAGTAACCAAGTTCGCTGGCTTTATCTACGATACGTTTGAGTTGGTCTAGAGTGAAGTATTTACGTCCAGCATCGATTGAGATAACCTTGTTTTTCTTAAGTTTTTCAACTTCACGTTTGGCATCTTCTTCTTTTTGAGCTTCTGGAGTAAAGGTCAAGTTAGCAACAGCTTCTTGGAGTTTTGCGATAGCTTGATCAATGCTATCTTGTTCAGCACGGCTAAGGTTGCTATCAAGAGAACGGATGGCTTTTTCAGCATCTTTAACTGCAGCAACACTTTCTGCTGTATAGCGACTAAGGTCAGTTGGCACTTCTTTAAGAGCTTGTTCAGCAGACTCGTAGTCAGCAGCGAAATATTCAGCATTTGAGTTTGCGAATTGACGCATGAGCTTGAAGAGACGAGATGGAGAGTAGCGAGCAGATGGAGTATCAGCCCAAGCAGCTACCATACCACCGATGATAGGGACATCAGCTCCTTCAGTTTTTGGAACGGAAGTAATTGGTGTACTCTTAATACCATTCAAACCTTGATCAAGGTTGTACCAACCTTGTCCATCAGCATTACGGCCGAGAACATAGTACCAAGCATCGTTAGTATTGAGGATTTCATGTCCTTTTTCAGCTAGTAACTTAGAAGAAGCGACATCGTAACCACCCCAGCCACCAGTCCACATAGACACGATGATATCTTTATCAAAGGTACCAAAACTTGTATCACTATTATAGTAGATACCGTCGTTGAAGGCCATTGGTTTAAGACCGTGAGATTTAACGATACGAGCTAGGTCGTTAGCGTAGGCGATGAATTTGTCATAACCCTTGTCTGGAAATCCATCTTCTGGATACCATTTATAGGCTTGAAGAACGCTCCATCCTTTGGCATTAGTAGCATCATTAGCGTACTCATCCAAACCGATGTTGAAGATTTCAGACTTACCAGCAAAGTAAGCTGCGTATTTATCAATCAAGGCCTTTGTAAAGGCCACAGCCTTTTCGTTGTCAAGGTCAACAGTACGTTCTGATTCTTTGCCAAAGTAGTTGAAGTTAGGTTTTTCAATACCAAGTTCTTTCATGGCATTGAGGATAGCATCCATGTGACCAGGACTGTTAACTGTTGGGATAAGGCCGATACCTTTATCTTTAGCATAGTTAATCAAGTCGGTCATTTGGCTTTCAGTTAGGTGATTACCATTTGGATCGTTGTAGTAGGCATTAGTTCCGTTTTCGACAGCACGTTTGACATCATCGCTGGCATAAGTCTTGTCACCAACAGTTAGAGACATATCGTCAAGCATAAAGCGCAAGCCATCATTTCCAACCAAAAGGTGAAGATCAGTATAGCCATAGTGTTTTGCCTTGTCGATGATTTCTTTCAGTTGATCTGGAGAGAAGTATTTACGCCCGGCATCAATAGAAACGATTTTCTTTTTAGCCAGTTTTTCATTGACTTGAGCTGCTCGCTCTGTAGCGACTACAGGAGCTTCAACCTTAGAAACTTTTTTGTCTTCTTCCTTAGCTTCTTCAGTAACTTCTGGCTTAGCTGGAGTTTCTTCTGCTGTGACTGGTTCTGCTACGGCAGGTGCAGGAGCAACTTCAACTTTTGGAGCTTCAGTAGTTGTTGCAGGAGCAACTGGAGTAGCATTTTCTGTTGAAGGATCTTCCGCAAGTTTTTCCTCACTTGCCTGTGGAGACGCCTCTCCTGCGGCTTGAAGAGTAGGTTGATTCTCTGTTGTTGGAACGACTCCATCAGCAGCAACTGCCTGAGCATGAAAGGCAAAGCCGATCAATACAGAAGCTGCTCCGATTGCGTATTTACGAATAGAGAAACGCTGTTTGTTTTCTGGTTTCATTAAGTAACCTCCCTGTTATTTTTTGGTAGCGTTTTCACAAAACTAAATCCATTGTATTATCTGAATCTAGTAAAGTCAAGCTTTTTAGGGAAATAACTATAAAAAATATAAGAAGTACTTAAATTAGAGTCGTTTTAGTTTTTAACTCTCTTTTTAGTAAAATTACTCCAAATTATAGTTTAAACTTGTTGGGTAATTTTTCGTGAGAAATCTCAGCTAGCATAAAAACAGAAAAGTCCGAGACCAAATGTCTCAGACTTACTTTTTAATGTTTAGTGATCACGATCACATGAAATAAACTTAATCTTATAGAAATCAGAACGTTTATAGGTCTCAATGTATTCCAACACTTGACCAGTTGACTCAAGCTTAGTTGTCTTGGTTTGGAGAACAGTTGGGAACTGAGAGTCGATTCCTAGGATAGAAGCAGCATGTTCTGGAGTTGGAAATACAATTTCATTGATTTCTTCAAAATGCTCGTCATTCATATGAATGTGGTAGTCTAATTTGAAACGATTATAGATAGAACTATAATATTCTAGATCTGGATAGTTTGCATTGATGTATTGTTCAGGGATATAAGATGTGTGGTAAATGTAAGTAACACCGTTTGATTCACGGATACGTTCAATTTTGTAATAAAATTGATCGCCACGCAACCCTAATTTTTCTAAGTAGTTAAGATTGTTGCCACGTTCAATAGAAAGAACAGTGACTTTATCATCTTTCGTTTCGAAGATTTCTACATCAGAAAATTCTACAAGTTTGTGCTTGCGTGCGCGAGCCACAAAGGTTCCCTTTCCTTGTTGGCGGACAATATAGCCGTCTTTAGCAAGGTCATTTAAGGCACGAACAACAGTGATTGAACTTACATCATACATTGCAATCAATTCTGCTTCAGTGTAGAACTTATCTCCACTAGCGAATTGACCTGAAATGATTTTGTTTTTCAATTCATCTTTGATATATTGATACTTTGGAATTGCCATATTTTCACCTCATTTTTTCCTTCTCCATTTTGATTCTACCATAATTAGTTTGAAAATGATAGTATTATAGTATAAAAATATAAAATAATAGACTAAGTGATTGACTTATATATTTTTTACCATTAAAAATTCATGAAATCAAGTCATTTAGGCGGAAAAAATTTAATATAAAAAACTTTTTTTGAAGAATTTTAGAAAACAATTCAGTAAAAAAAAGAAAAATTTTAAATAATTTTTTAAAAATCTATTGACAAGATGGCTTCATTGGTTTATTATTTAATATAACAACAAATGAAAGCGCAAACGGAAAAGTATGGGGTGGTGAAATGACAAGATTTAAAATTGAGGATGATTTTTACCTAGATGGGAAACCATTCAAAATTTTATCTGGTGCCATTCATTATTTTAGAATTCCTGAAGATGACTGGTATCATTCATTATACAATCTCAAGGCTTTAGGTTTCAACACTGTTGAAACATACGTTGCTTGGAATTTGCATGAGCCAACTGAAGGAAACTTCAATTTTGAAGGCAATCTTAATATTGACAAATTTCTTCAGACAGCTCAGGATTTAGGCTTGTATGCTATTGTACGACCATCTCCTTTCATCTGTGCAGAGTGGGAGTTCGGTGGTTTACCAGCATGGCTTTTAAATAAAGACATGCGAATCCGTTCCTCTGATCCAGCCTATGTAGAAATGGTAGGACGCTACTACGATCATTTACTTCCACGTCTTGTTTCAAGATTGTTGGATAATGGTGGTAACATCCTCATGATGCAGGTTGAAAATGAGTACGGTTCCTATGGTGAAGACAAGACATACTTGCGTGAGATTCGCCGATTGATGGAAGAACGTTCAGTTACTTGTCCGCTCTTTACATCTGATGGACCATGGAGAGCTACTTTGAAAGCTGGAACCTTGATCGAAGATGATCTCTTTGTAACAGGGAACTTTGGCTCGAAAGCTAACTTCAACTTCTCGCAAATGCAAGAGTTCTTTGATGAGTATGGTAAGAAATGGCCACTCATGTGTATGGAATTCTGGGATGGGTGGTTTAATCGTTGGAAAGAGCCAGTCATCACACGTGATTCAGAAGAGTTGGCAGAAGCTGTTCACGAGGTTCTAGAGCAAGGCTCTATCAATCTTTACATGTTCCACGGTGGAACCAACTTTGGTTTTATGAATGGTTGTTCAGCTCGAGGAACCATCGATTTACCACAAGTAACATCTTATGATTATGATGCTCTTCTTGATGAAGCTGGAAATCCAACTGCTAAATACATGGCAGTTAAAGAAATGATGGCTACTTATTATCCTGAGTATCCACAATTAGAACCGCTTTACAAAGAAAGCATGGAAGTTGAAAATATTCCACTGGTTGAGAAAGTTTCTCTATTTGAAACCTTAGATAGTTTAACAAGTCCAACTGAAAGTCTCTATCCTAAGAAAATGGAAGAGTTGGGACAAAGTTACGGCTACCTTCTCTATCGTACAGAAGCTAGCTGGGACGCAGAGGAAGAACGCATCCGCATCATTGATGGACGCGATAGAGCTCAGCTATTCGTAGATGGGAAATGGGTCTCAACTCAGTACCAAACTGAAATTGGAGAAGATATCTTCTATCAAGGAGAAAAGAAAGCGCTCTCTAGATTTGACATCCTTATTGAAAACATGGGACGTGTCAATTACGGGCATAAGTTCCTAGCAGATACACAACGAAAAGGAATTCGTACTGGTATCTGCAAAGACCTACACTTTATGCTTAACTGGGAACATTATCCGCTTCCACTTGATAATCCTGAAAAGATTGATTTTTCAAAAGGATGGACAGAAGGACAACCTGCCTTTTACGCCTTTGACTTTGAAGTCAAGGAGCCCAAGGACACCTACTTAGAACTATCTGAGTTTGGCAAAGGGATTGCCTATGTCAATGGCCGTAATCTAGGCCGTTTCTGGAATGTTGGTCCAACCTTATCGCTTTATATTCCACACAGCTATCTCAAAGAAGGTGCTAACCGCATCATTATCTTTGAAACTGAAGGGGATCATAAAGAGCACATACATTTAACTCGTAAACCTACACTAAAACACATAAAGGGGGAAAACTTATGACAATTGTAGGATGCCGTATCGATGGACGTTTGATCCACGGACAAGTAGCCAATCTTTGGTCTGCTAAACTCAATGTTTCACGTATCATGGTCGTTGACAATGAGGTTGTGAACAATGACGTTGAGAAGAGCGGATTGAAACTTGCAACACCACCAGGTGTAAAACTTAGTATCTTGCCGGTTGATAAAGCGGCAACGAATATCCTTGCTGGCAAATATGACAGCCAACGTCTCTTGATTGTAGCACGCAAACCTGACCGTTTCCTTGGTTTGGTTGAAGCAGGCGTACCGCTTGAAACAGTCAATGTCGGCAACATGTCTCAAACACCAGAAACTCGTTCTATCACACGTTCAATCAACGTTGTAGATAAAGACGTAGAAGATTTCCACAAATTGGCGGAAAAAGGTGTTAAACTTACTGCTCAAATGGTTCCAAATGATCCAGTTTCAGACTTTTTGAGCTTATTAAAATAGGAAAAAATTTTTAGGAGGTCATTGTTATGATACAATGGTGGCAAATTTTACTTCTCACTCTGTACTCAGCTTATCAAATCTGTGATGAGTTGACGATCGTTTCTTCTGCAGGTTCCCCTGTATTCGCTGGTTTCATTACTGGTTTGATCATGGGAGATTTGACAACTGGTTTGTTTATCGGTGGTAGCTTGCAGTTGTTTGTCCTTGGGGTAGGTACCTTCGGTGGTGCTTCTCGTATCGACGCAACTTCTGGTGCGGTTCTTGCGACAGCTTTCTCAGTTTCACAAGGTATCGAAACAGATCTTGCGATCACTACAATCGCTGTACCAGTAGCGGCACTTTTGACTTACTTCGACGTACTTGGTCGTATGACTACTACATTCTTCGCACACCGTATTGATGCTGCGATCGAACGCTTTGACTATAAAGCAATCGAACGTAACTACCTTCTTGGTGCGCTTCCATGGGCTGCTTCTCGTGCCCTTCCAGTATTCTTCGCCCTTGCTTTTGGTGGAGAATTCGTACAAGCAGTTGTAAACCTTGTTAAAGAATTCCAATGGGTTGCAGACGGTTTGACTCTTGCAGGTCGTATGCTTCCAGGTCTTGGATTCGCTATCTTGCTTCGTTACCTTCCAGTTAAACGTAACCTTCACTACCTTGCTATGGGATTCGGTTTGACAGCTATGTTGACTGTTCTTTACTCATACGTAACAGGTCTTGGTGGAGCAGTTGCTGGTATCATTGGCACTCTTCCTGCTGAAGTTGCAGAAACTATCGGTTTCGCTAACAACTTCAAAGGATTGTCTATGATCGGTATCTCTATCGTAGGTATCTTCCTTGCAGTTGTTCACTTCAAGAACAGCCAGAAAGTTGCTGTAGCAGCACCTTCTACACCGTCAGAAAGTGGGGAAATTGAAGATGACGAATTCTAATTACAAATTAACAAAAGAAGATTTTAATCAAATTAACAAACGTAGCTTGTTCACTTTCCAATTGGGATGGAACTACGAACGTATGCAAGCATCAGGTTACCTTTACATGATCTTGCCACAATTGCGTAAAATGTATGGAGATGGAACTCCTGAGTTGAAAGAAATGATGAAAGTTCATACTCAATTCTTCAACACTTCACCATTCTTCCACACAATCATCGCTGGTTTTGACCTTGCCATGGAAGAAAAGGATGGCGTTGTCTCAAAAGATGCGGTTAACGGTATCAAAACAGGTTTGATGGGACCATTCGCTCCTCTTGGAGATACAATCTTTGGTTCACTTGTACCTGCTATCATGGGATCTATCGCTGCAACAATGGCTATCGCTGGTCAACCTTGGGGTATCTTCCTTTGGATCGCAGTTGCAGTAGCGTATGACATCTTCCGTTGGAAACAATTGGAATTTGCATACAAAGAAGGGGTTAACCTTATCAACAACATGCAAAGCACTTTGACAGCTTTGATTGAAGCTGCATCTGTACTTGGTGTGTTCATGATGGGTGCTCTTGTAGCAACAATGATCAACTTTGAAATTTCATACAAATTGCCAATCGGTGAGAAAATGATTGACTTCCAAGATATCTTGAACTCAATCTTCCCACGCTTGCTTCCAGCAATCTTCACAGCATTCATCTTCTGGTTGCTTGGTAAGAAAGGTATGAACTCAACTAAAGCAATCGGTATCATCATTGCTCTTGCAGTTGGACTTTCATTCATCGGTAAATTTGTACTTGGAATGGGCGCATAATTTATGAGTAAATCATTGATTTTAGTAAGCCATGGACGTTTCTGTGAAGAACTTAAAGGTAGCACAGAAATGATTATGGGTCCACAAGACAACATTCATGCAGTAGCTCTTCTTCCAGAAGATGGACCAGAAGATTTCACTGCGAAATTTGAAGCTGCTGTCGAAGGTTTGGATGATTTCCTAGTCTTTGCTGACCTCCTTGGTGGAACACCATGTAATGTGGTGAGCCGTCTGATTATGGAAGGTCGTGACATCGAACTTTATGCAGGAATGAATCTTCCAATGGTTATTGAATTTATCAATGCAAGCCTTACTGGCGCTGATGCAGATTATAAAAATCGTGCTTCAGAAAGCATTGTCAAAGTTAATGATTTATTGGCTGGCTTCGATGACGATGAAGATGAATAAGGTGTAATAACTGAAATACTGTTAGAACACATTTCATAGAATATAAATGGGAATGGGGCTTACTCCCATTCCCATATTTTAGATAAAAAACAATATAATAATAGATTAGAGGAACTCAATGCTAGATTATACAAAAGAAGAATTGCTTGAGTTGGGGGCAGAAATCACAACTCGCGAAATCTACCAACAACCAGACGTTTGGAAAGAAGCTTTTGAAGCTTATCAAGCACGACGTGATGAAATTGCAGCCTTCTTGCAAGGAATTGCAGATAAGCATGACTATATCAAAGTAATCCTAACTGGTGCTGGAACTTCTGCTTATGTAGGTGATACTCTAGTTCCTTACTTCAAGGAAGTTTATGATGAACGTAAATGGAATTTCAATGCTATCGCGACAACTGATATCGTAGCAAACCCACAAACTTATTTGAAAAAAGATGTGGCAACTGTTTTAGTATCATTCGCGCGTAGCGGGAACTCACCTGAGAGTGTGGCAACAGTTGACTTGGCCAAGGCTTTGGTTGATGAGCTTTATCAAGTTACCATCACATGTGCAGCTGAAGGGAAATTGGCTCTCCAAGCGCATGGTGATGACCGCAACCTTTTGCTCTTGCAACCAGCTGCTTCCAACGATGCTGGCTTTGCTATGACATCGAGCTTCACTTCAATGATGTTGACAGCGCTCTTGGTATTTGATCCGACAGACTTTGCTGTTAAAGCTGAACGTTTCGACGTGCTATCTAGTTTAGCTCGCAAAGTTCTTGACAATGTGGCAGATGTCAAAGAGTTGGTTGACCTAGACTTTAACCGAGTGATTTATCTAGGTGCGGGCCCATTCTTTGGTCTGTCTCATGAAGCACAGCTTAAAATTTTGGAATTGACTGCTGGTCAAGTAGCGACTATGTATGAAAGCCCAGTTGGCTTCCGTCATGGTCCAAAATCTTTGATCAATGAAGATACAGTTGTTTTGGTATTTGGTTCAACCACAGACTACACTCGCAAGTATGATTTGGACTTGGTTCGTGAAGTTGCAGGCGACCAAATTGCTCGTCGCGTAGTGCTTTTGAGTGATCAGACCTTCGGCCTTGAAAATGTTAAGGAAGTAGCTCTTGGATGTGGCGGTGTCTTGAATGATGTATACCGTGTCTTCCCTTACATCATTTATGGTCAACTGTTCTCGCTCTTAACTTCGCTTAAAGTTGGTAATAGACCAGATACACCATCTCCTACTGGTACTGTAAACCGTGTAGTTCAAGGTGTTATCATCCATGAGTTTAAATAAAGAGGATAAAGTTATGAGTAAATTAAAATTAAGCCCAAATAAACTTGCTTGTATGCAAAAACTCTCTGATGAAAATGGTATCATCTCAGCTCTTGCTTTTGACCAACGTGGTGCTTTGAAACGCCTTATGGCTCAATACCAAACAGAAGAGCCAACAGTAGCTCAAATGGAAGAACTTAAAGTCTTGGTAGCAGATGAATTGACAAAATACGCTTCATCAATGCTTCTTGATCCTGAGTACGGACTTCCAGCGACTAAAGCTCTTGATCCAAATGCAGGTCTTCTCCTTGCTTATGAAAAAACTGGATACGATACAACAAGCACAAAACGTTTGCCAGACTGCTTGGATGTTTGGT
>NZ_KV817792.1:51402-129444 GCF_001814775.1 Streptococcus sp. HMSC067H01 | reverse complement strand
CTGCAAAACGTATCAAAGAACAAGGTGCAGATGCCGTTAAATTCTTGCTTTACTATGACGTAGATAGCTCTGACGAACTTAACCAACAAAAACAAGCCTACATTGAACGTATTGGTTCTGAGTGTGTAGCTGAAGACATTCCATTCTTCCTTGAAATCTTGGCTTACGATGAAAAGATTGCGGACGCAGGTTCTGCCGAATACGCTAAAGTAAAACCACGCAAGGTTATCGGTGCTATGAAGGTCTTCTCAGACCCACGCTTTAACATCGATGTCTTGAAAGTGGAAGTTCCAGTTAACGTGAAATACGTTGAAGGATTTGGCGATGGTGAAATCGTTCATACTCGCGAAGAAGCAGCAGCCTTCTTCAAAGCTCAAGATGAAGCAACTAACTTGCCATACATCTACTTGAGTGCTGGTGTATCAGCTAAGCTCTTCCAAGAAACTCTTGTCTTTGCCCACGAATCAGGCGCAAACTTCAATGGTGTTCTTTGTGGACGTGCAACATGGGCTGGATCAGTTGAAGCTTACATCAAAGATGGTGAAGCAGCAGCTCGCGAATGGCTTCGTACAACTGGATTTGAAAACATTGATGAACTCAATAAAGTACTTCAAACAACAGCTACTTCATGGACTGAACGTGTAGAAGCATAGATCAGAAATAGAAGAAACGACTTTTGTTAATAAAATATCTATGGTTTCTTGACAAAGGTGTTTGTAAATCATACAATAAAACCATAGAGAGTGAATGCGCTTTCTATGGTTTGTTTGCTTAATTGAATTAGAAAAAGGAGAGAAGGATGAAAGCATACACAGAACGTGTATTTGGGAAAGTTGATGGCAAGGATGTCCTCGCTTACCGTTTTGAAACGGAGGCAGGATACCAACTGGAAATCATGACTTATGGAGCAACAATTTTACGCTATGTAACTCCAGATAAGGCTGGCAATTTTGCCAATGTTATCCTAGGTTTTGACGATTTTGAAAGCTATGTGGGCAATAGCCCTAAACATGGAGCAAGTGTAGGTCCAGTTGCAGGTCGTATTGCAGGAGCAACATTTGAACTCAATGGGAAGACCTATGATCTTGAAGTCAACAATGCTAGCAACTGTAACCACAGTGGCTCAACTGGTTGGGATTCTAGCTTGTTTGAGCTAGTCGAAGTGAATAATAATGGTTTGACTCTTTACACAGAAAGAGCAGACGGGACAGGAGGTTTCCCTGGAAATCTTAAGATCTGGATTAGCTACAACTTGGAAGAAAGTGGTGCCTACGAAGTTAGTTACAAGGTAACGACAGACCAGGATACCTTGGTCAATCCAACCAACCATAGCTACTTTAACTTATCTGGTGATTTCACGCAGACAGTTGACCGCCATGTCTTCCAATTGAATACAGAGGGGATTTATCCAATTGCTCCTGATGGTGTTCCAGCTAAAACCCCAGATGCTAACCGTGATGTTGTCAAACATATCTACAATGGTGCTTTGTTGAAGGATATCTTTGCAGAAGAAGATGAGCAAATCCAACTCGTATCTGGTTTGGACCATCCATTTGCGCTACCTGCAGGACATGATAATGCTGGATTCCTCTATGACCAAGGTTCAGGTCGCTTCTTGCTCTTTAAGACAGAGGCTCCTTGCTTTGTGGTCTACACAGCAAACTTTGTGGACGAGAGTGTCATCATCGCTGGTCAGCCAATGATTCAGCACAATGGAATTGCTCTAGAAGCACAGGCTTTGCCAGATGCTATTCATAGCGACCTTAAAGACCAAGTCATTCTCAAAGCAGGCCAAACTTTCACCAGCAAAACTCGTTACGAGCTTGTCGTGAAATAATGAAGTTTTCCTGAGTAAACCTAAATTTTAACCGTTAGTTATTTGCTAGCTGTTAGAGTTTAGGTTATTCATTTGATTTTCGGATGATGGCAGAGAAGACTTATAGAGATTTGAAAATCCAGATTATGCCCGATTGAGAATTTTATAAGATGGCTTTTTTGCTAAAAATAAGGTATAATTAAAATGGAATAGATCTAGGCTTTTGACTAAAAAATACTAGATTTTTATAAAGATTTTTGGAAAAAACTCTCTTGCTTGCGAGATGGAACACTTGGAGTTTTTGATAAAAGCACTACCTGATGTTCATTTTCATATTTTGGCTCATACAACTTTTGCATCGCAAGTTGTTGATTTACAACGCTATCTTAATGTGACCATATACCCTGGTTTCAACAGATATAATTTTGAAAATGTTCTTAGTAAAGTCGATTTTTATTTAGATATCAATCATTTTAATGAAATTATGAATATCACTCAGGAAATTCATAATTTAGGGAAACCAATCTTTGCTTTTGATAATACCAGTAAGGACCCAACAGGAGGAAGTCAGATTTTTTCTTCGCAAACTCCTGAAACGATGGTAGTGGCGATAAAAGCTTACCTCAATTCGTTAGATAAATGAGAGAGTTTTAGTAGATAATCTAATCATCCGCTAGTTCACTTCTTTTATGGAGTCCATGCTTTGATGCTTGTGATTAGAGTTTAGTTTGGAGTTAAAGAATGCTTTACACTTTTAATCTTATGGTTGGTTTAGAACCAAATGGTGTAGATGTTGCTCAAGCATATCGTGGGAAGGTTTTTCGCGACTTGGGCCTCCCTGCCTGTTTTGTTTTTACACAAGTCCCTCCTCGATTTAAATGGGACTATTACCTATCTTTGGGTCATCTTGAGGAAGAAATCCTGTTAGCACATATGTTGTTGACAGATCAGCGTGATATGAGCTTGGGGATCCGTATAGATGATATGAAACAGCTCTTACATTTGACTGCTGAATATAAGGAAAATAATTGTGAATTGATTTTTCAGGAACAAGATGGTATCATTACCATTCTGCATAAAAATAGTCTAAAACCGGATTATGTGGATTATGTAGATTATTATGCATTTGGTCGTTTACTTCGTAGAGAACATTATGGTAAGAAAAAGCTGTTCACAGAATTTTTCACAGCAGTGGATGCTGAATTTGGTCTAGTAGCTAGAGTTGTTCGCCGACTGTTTCATAATAGAGATGGTTCAGTAGCCTTTGAAGAGATTAAGAAAGAACCAGGTGAGGATACTGAAGCAGTTTATCGGTGCGGAGCAGAATGGTTCTATAGTGAGTCTGAATTTTTAGAGCGAGTCTTATCAGAGTTGCAGTTTAGTAAAGAGGATCATGTATTTCTTGATCGTATAGGGGGTCTTCCCTTTACATCCCCTCTTTTACGTTTAAAAGGTGAAGCGAAAGTATCCTGTGTTGTGCACTCTATCCATTATTGGGGAGATCAGATTAATTCTGAATATTATTACCTCTTTCAATATGCCGAAGAATTTGATGGTATTTTAGTATCAACGCAAGCACAGAAGGATGAATTGGAAAAACATTTAGCATTACTAGGGAAAACTGGTCAAGTTCGCGTTCTTCCAGTAGCTACCCTGGACCAGTTGCAATTAGCTGATGAACGAAAACCATATTCTGTGATGCTCGCCGCTCGATTTGTACGTCGAAAACGATTAGACTTAGCAATCAAAGCCATCGTTGCTTTTCATGAAATTTGTCCAGATGTCAACTTAGATATCTATGGTCAAGGGATGCTATGGCAGGATATTGAAGCAGAGATTGCCAATCTAGGAGCACAAAATTATATTCATCTTAAGGGGCATCAGACAATTAAGAATCGCTTCAAAGAGTATGAGCTTTACCTGGCTACCTCGGAATGGGAAACTTTTGGTATAACTTTGTTAGAAGCAATTGGTTCTGGACAAGCTCTTGTTGGTCTAGATGTACCTTATGGAAATCAGACCTTTATTCAGGAGGGTAAAAATGGTTATTTAGTTCCTTTTGATGCTCGTTCGGATGAGGAAATTGTGGTTGATTTAACAAAAGCTTTAGAGAAAGCCTTCAAACAAATCAAAAAGTTCAGGGAAGGCTCTTACCGCTTAGCTGAAGAATATTTATCAGACTGCATAACAGAACAATGGTATGAATTTTTGAATAGAGAATGGGAATAAAAAAGAAATGATGTATTATTATCTGACGAGGGAATGGTCTTCAGATGACGATCGCCTAAAAAAAGATTTAGAACTCATGGGGATGGATCTGAAACCATTAACGATTAACAATATTTTTACTAGTTTTTTTTCTAATCATGAAAGTTCAAATCCCTTACACATGACTCAACTTCCCTTACCTCAATTTTGGGAGGTTCTTTCTACAGGTGATATCGTAGCGGGAAGAAATCAAAAAGGGAAGATTTACTGTTATCCTCAGTGGCCACAAATGGTGGAGTTAGTCGAATGGTATGACAACAGTGGTCTTTGTTGTGCAAAAGATCATTATGATTTATCGGGAACTTGTTTTCATAGAGAAATTTGGAGTGGTGGAAAAAAAGAGATAGAAATTTATGGTCAGGAAAATCAAGAACAACTCTATCTTTTTTCATCTCATGATCGTGCACTTTATCGAGAAGCAAACGGTCAGGAACAGGGGCTTTCTTCAATTGGTGAAGCAAGAAAACTGATTTTAGATAAACAATTATCTACAGGTGATTGTTTAGTTTTATCAGATATAAGCTTACTTAGGGAGATGCCTAACTTCTCATCTAATCAGTTAGTATTTTATATGAGAGAAGAGTTATCCGCGGAAGATGTTTCGTATCTAAAAGATCGTTGTGGGAAACTACTGACTCGAGATTTGAAATTAAAGACAGACAATATGAATCTTCCTCTGATTTATCTACCAACGTTTCTTGGCGTCTTTAGGGAGTTTCGCCCGCATATTTTGATTTTGACAGATACGCAAGAACTAGAGCAAATTGAAGTCCTTGTATCTGCCCTACCGAATTTTGAATTTCATATTGCTGCTTTAACAGTAATGGGAGGGCGCCTGCTAGATCTGGATTGTCATGCAAATGTTCATCTCTACCCAGGTCTGTCTAGAGAGATATATGAGAAACTTTTACAAACGTGTAGCATTTATCTGGATATTTCTCATGCGCAGGAAATACTTGATGGTAGCCGTGCAGCTCTTGAAAATGGCATGATCCTTTATGCTTTTAAGGAAACGTGTCACCAGCCAGAGTTTTATGCTACTGACCATGTGTTTCCAAGGGATTGTATCGCAGAGATGATTGACGAACTATCCCAACTTGCAAATCCAGAAAAATATCAATCTGCTTATGATAAACAAAAGATGAATCCATGCTTAGTGACCAGGGAAGAATTGAAGTTACTTTTTTAAATGACGGAGAAACAAAAGAATCATCATGAAATCCATTTATTTTTATAGCATCTATTGTTAATGCTGGGGTAAGTTTAGGATAAATCATATAATGCAGACTGCATCGTCTAAGTAATTCCATGAAAATGAAATCTATTTCTATGATGATAGAGTAGTTGGTCTTAGACAAAGACATTAATAACTGTATAGCGTCTAGTTTAGTACTTCACTTGGTGATAATTTGTATTTCAATCATTAACATAGTATGGGGAGATATGATTACATGTTTGTACTGAGTCGAATCATCTGAGATTCGTGTTAGTGAGGCTTATCCCTGAACTTGTCGGTTTACTGCTTCGAACTACTTGCTTCAGTGTAGATAAAGTTGAGGATATAATTGCCTAAATCCAGCAATATTTGAAAAACTTAGACTAAAAATTGAATAAAGAGAGAAATAAAAATGGAAAAAATAAGTGTTATCGTCCCCGTTTATATGTCAGAGGCCTATCTTGAAAAATGTTTAGATAGCATTCTTCAACAAACTTATCAAAATCTTGAAGTTATTTTAATCAATGATGGCTCAACTGATGGTTCGGCAGCTATTTGTCAGCGATATAAAAATCAAGATGCGCGTGTTAAAGTTTACCATAAGCCAAATGGAGGAGTTGCTTCCAGTCGCAATCGTGCCTTGGAAGCTGTGACAGGTGATTACATTGTCTTTGTTGATAATGATGATTGGCTAGAGTTAGACCATATCCAAAGCCTTTATGATTTATTGAAAAAAACGGATGCAGATATTGCAATTGGTAATTTCACTCAGTTTATTGAAGATCAGGGGAGTTTTTTAATCCATGTAGGTGCAGACAACTATTTTGAACAAGTGTATAGCCCTTTTGATTGGTTCAATCATCAATATGACGGAAAATGTAATCTTAGTCAATGTTTTACTGTTCCGTGGGCAAAACTCTATAAAGCGGAGCTTTTCAAGGATATTGTCTATCCAACGGATCAGAAGGTAGAAGACGATTATACGACCTATAAGGTTTATCTTCAAGCAGATAAGATTGCCTATATGAATAAAGCCATTTATATTCATAGAAAACGCTCCACAAGTGTGACGAGAACAGTTAATCTTGCAGATGTTTATCCCTTAAAGAGCATTGAAGAGCGTCTGACTATTTTGAATCTGATTGGGGCACCTCAGGAGTTGTTGGATAAGGAAATTCAGGCCTATAAATGGCGATTATCTATTCATGAAGAAGAAGCATTGAAACGCGGAGATATGGAAGCTTATCAACAGATTTTGGTGAAAAAAGCTATTGAGACCAAGCGTCGGTGAGAGCGATAGGATTTATAGACTAGTTGATTAAAGAAAAATAATTAGTCCAACTTATTGTAAAATAAAAAAATTCTCTGAAGTCATTCGATTTCAGAGAATTTTTTCTTATTCTTCATCTGGTGTGAGAATCATCGGAATGATGATTGGTTCACGTTCAGTATTTTCGTAAAGGAATGGTCGAATAGCGTTTACGATGGCGCCATTGACAGATTGGATGCTGGCATCTTTGTTTTTCAATGCGATACGAATAGCATTGAAAAGGATACGTTGGCTTTGGCGAATTAAGTCACCAGATTCGCGCATGTAGACGAATCCGCGACTGAGGATATCTGGACCAGAAATAATCATCTGAGACTTGAAGTCTACTGTTGCGACAGCAAGTACAACACCATCTTCGGATAGGTCTCGGCGGTCTTTTAGGACTGCCGCACCGATTTCACCTATACGATTTCCATCGACGTAGATATCCTGAGCATTGAAATGACCAGCGATACGAGCAGAGTTTGCAGTAAGGGCAAGTACATCACCATTGCTCATGATAAAGATATTGTCTTTTTCAACTCCAGTATCTACGGCAAGTCCAGCGTGGACTTTTTGCATGCGGTATTCACCGTGAACAGGCATGAAGTATTTTGGCTTGATGAGGCGGAGCATGAGTTTTTGCTCTTGCTGACCACCGTGTCCAGATGTATGGATGTTGTTAATCTTACCATGGATTACTTCAACACCAGCTTCAGAAATGATGTTAATTAATTTGTTGACGCTAGTGGTGTTTCCTGGAATTGGACTAGATGAGAAGATAACAGTATCGCCAGGTTGGAGTTGCACTTGACGGTGAGTTCCATTAGCGATACGAGAGAGGGCTGCCATGGGCTCGCCCTGACTACCTGTACAGAGGATCAGAATCTCACCCGCAGGATAGTCTTTGATTTCATTTGGTTCGATAAAGGTTCCCTTAGGCGCCTTGATGTAGCCAAGCTCGATCCCGTTAACAATAGCCTTTTCCATAGAGCGCCCAAAGACAGCAATCTTACGCCCTGTTTTAACAGCAGCATCAGTAGCTTGTTGGAGACGGAAGATATTTGAGGCAAAGGATGCAAAGATGATGCGTCCCTCGATACCTTGGATGATCTTCATGATAGACTGGCCGACAACCTTTTCAGAGTTTGTAAAGGTTGGTACTTCAGCATTGGTCGAGTCAGAGAGCAAACAAAGTACTCCATCTTCACCTAAGGCTGCCATACGGTGCAAGTCTGCAGGTTCGCCAACTGGTGTAAAGTCAAACTTGAAGTCGCCTGTACAGACGATTTTCCCTTGAGGTGTGTGGATGACAATTCCCAATGGCTCTGGAATCGAGTGGGTTGTTCTAAAGAAAGTTGCTTTAAGATTTTTAAAAGTCAACTCCGTGTTGTGGTTGATTTCGTGAAGTGTAGCGTTGCGTAAAAGTCCATGTTCTTCGAGTTTTCCACGGATCAAGGCAAGGGCCAGTGGACCTGCATAGATAGGGATATTGGCTTGCTTAAGCAAGAAAGGAATTCCTCCGATATGGTCCTCGTGTCCGTGGGTAATCAAAAGAGCCTTAACGCGGTCGATATTTTCTACAATGTAGGAGTAATCAGGGATAACGTAATCGATACCGAGAAGGTCATCCTCTGGGAATTTAATCCCTGCATCAACGATGATGATTTCATCTTGATATTCGATACCATATGTGTTTTTTCCGATTTCTCCTAGACCACCAATGGCAAAAACGCCGACTTCTTCTGGTTTAAGAGTATAGGCCATATTAGAACTCCGTAATTTCGAATGCGCCAGTTTCTTTTTCGTAGTCTAGCAATTTGTCAGACAAGAGTTCGATAAACTCGATATTATATTCTGGACGATTTTCTTCTACAAGTTGGCGAGCAGCGATACGTCCTTCAAGTTCTGAACTAGCATCGATGTCCAAGTAGAGTGAGCGTGTTGTTTCACGACGTGGGCTGCGTTCTTTTGTTTCTTGATAAAAAACTTTGTAAATCATATGTTTCCTTTCTGCTTTCAGGTCAGCTATATTCAAAAATGCTCAGTTTGAAGCTGGTTTGATTCCAGTTCATTTTTTGTCTTTATTGACCTTGATTCGTTACAATTATCTCAATTATAACATAAAAAGGGGAATTAGTAAAAGCAGGAAACATGAAAGTAAGGAGCTTGAAATACGTTTCATTTTGCCTTGTATAAGTATTTGAAGACCTCGGATTCAAATGCTATAATAAAGTTAGCAGAGGCGTTTCTATATCAAGGAGGTTGAAGGATGAATGGCCTATTTACTTTTGCTATCGGTATTCGTTTGGTAGCTTTTATGATTTTTGTTGCCTGTGTTTACGGTGGGAATCTATTGTTTGTTCGTCTAGAGCAAAGAAAAACGCCCCTTCATTGGAAAATTGTTACTGTAACTCTATATTCGGTTTTCCTTCTCCTTGTGACTTATGTGGTCTGGTTTGTATTTTACTTTGGCTTGAATACTTAAGTACTTATCCTGTCAATTTGGCAGGACATTTTTGTTTCAAGACAAAGAAAATTCCCATGCGTCAGCTTTTGTAGTATAATAGTAAGCAGACAAAAAGATAGGAATGTGTTATGAAAGTATTAGCTTTTGATACGTCCAGCAAGGCTCTTTCTCTAGCTATTTTAGAGGACAAGCAGCTTCTTGCCGAGACGACTATTAATATCAAGAAAAATCACAGTATCACTCTGATGCCTGCTATCGATTTTTTGATGGCAAGTTTGGATTTGACACCCAAGGATTTGGATCGAATCGTAGTGGCAGAGGGGCCAGGTAGCTACACAGGTTTGCGAATCGCAGTAGCGACTGCCAAGACTTTGGCTCATACTCTGAACATCGAGTTAGTTGGCATGTCTAGCCTTTTAGCCCTGGTACCGAGCCAGCAGGAAGGTTTGGTTGTCCCTTTGATGGACGCACGCCGTAACAATGTGTATGCAGGATTTTATGAAAATGCCCAGCCAGTCTTTCCAGAAGCGCACCTATCTTTTGAAGAGGTGTTAGAAAAAGTCAAGGATGCTGATCAGGTAACCTTTGTTGGAGAAGTTGGAGCCTTTGTGGATCAAATCAAAGAACAATTGCCACAAGCCAACTATCTAGAAACCATACCAAACGCAGCGAATCTAGCTCTTTGGGCCTGGGACAAGGAAGCAGACTCCATGCACGACTTCGTGCCGAATTACCTCAAACGTGTCGAAGCTGAGGAAAACTGGCTTAAAAACCATACTGAGTCTGGTGAGTCCTACATTAAACGCCTATGATAGAAATCAAACGAATCCAACAGCAGCCTGACTTCGCTCAAACTATCTATGCTGTTATGGCAGCTGTTTATCCAGTCAGTCCTTGGACTTTGGAACAAATCCAAGCAGACCTGTCCCAAGACCAGACCTGGTATGCTTTAGCCTACGATGGGATAAATGTGATCGGCTTTCTAGCTGTTCAGGAAAATTTATTTGAAGCAGAAGTCCTGCAAATCGCTGTCAAAGGAGCCTATCAGGGTCAGGGAATTGCGTCAGCCTTGTTTGCTCAATTACCGACAGATAAGGAGATTTTCCTCGAAGTCAGAAAGTCAAATCAACGAGCGCAAGCATTTTACAAGAAAGAAAATATGGCAGTCATCGCTGAGCGAAAGGCCTATTACCATGATCCAGTCGAGGACGCCATTATCATGAAGAGAGAAATAGATGAAGGATAGATATATTTTAGCATTTGAGACATCTTGTGATGAGACTAGTGTTGCCGTATTGAAAAACGACGACGAGCTCTTGTCCAATGTCATTGCTAGTCAAATTGAGAGTCACAAACGTTTTGGTGGCGTGGTACCAGAAGTGGCTAGTCGTCACCATGTTGAGGTTATTACAGCCTGTATTGAGGAGGCGCTGGCAGAAGCAGGGATTACAGAAGAAGATGTAACAGCTGTTGCGGTTACTTATGGACCAGGCTTGGTCGGAGCCTTGCTTGTTGGTTTGTCAGCTGCCAAGGCCTTTGCTTGGGCACATGGACTTCCGCTAATTCCCGTTAATCACATGGCTGGCCACCTCATGGCAGCTCAAAGTGTGGAGCCCTTGGAATTCCCCTTACTAGCTCTATTAGTCAGCGGTGGACACACAGAGTTGGTCTATGTTTCTGAGGCTGGTGATTACAAGATTGTTGGTGAAACTCGTGATGATGCGGTTGGTGAAGCCTATGACAAGGTCGGTCGTGTCATGGGCTTGACCTATCCAGCAGGTCGGGAGATTGACGAGTTAGCCCACCAAGGTCAGGATATTTATGATTTCCCTCGTGCTATGATTAAGGAAGACAATCTGGAGTTTTCATTCTCAGGTTTGAAGTCTGCCTTTATCAATCTTCACCACAATGCCGAGCAAAAGGGAGAAAGCTTGTCCAAGGAAGACCTATCTGCTTCTTTCCAAGCTGCAGTCATGGATATTCTCATGGCAAAAACCAAGAAAGCCCTGGAGAAATATCCTGTTAAAACTCTAGTCGTGGCTGGTGGTGTAGCAGCTAACAAAGGATTAAGAGAACGCTTGGCAGCTGAAATCACTGACGTCAAGATCATCATTCCACCTCTGCGTCTTTGCGGAGACAATGCAGGCATGATTGCCTATGCCAGCGTCAGCGAGTGGAACAAAGAAAACTTTGCAGGCTTGGAGCTAAATGCCAAACCTAGCCTTGCTTTTGATACTATAGAATGAAAAGTCAGCTTCAAGCTGGCTTTTTTGCTAAAATATTTTATAATATGTTAAAAAAGTAAAAAGTTTTTACGAATAGAATAGTAAAGGGAATTTTAAAAAGGGAGTTTGGCAATGATTGAAAAACAGGAATTAGGAGAATTTTACAAGGAATTGCGACTGGCAAGAAAGCTCAAGCAGTCAGATGTGGCTTGTGCTGGACTAACAGCTTCTCAGCTATCCAAGTTTGAGTTAGGTCAGTCTATGCTGTCTGCAGATAAGCTGATTCTAGCCATCCAAGGGATAAATGTGACCTTTGATGAGTTTGGGCACAAGCTCAACAACTACCAAGAATCTCCACATATGCGATTTGGTAGAAGGATTGTGGATCGCTTTGCCCATCAAGATATAGCTGGTTTAGAGCAATTGTTGAAAGAAGTCGAGCAAGAACAGATGGCGCAGACCTATCGTCGTTTGAACTCTATTGTGATTAAAGATGCTATCCATTCACTAGATAAAAGCTACCCACTAGCAGAGGAGGATAGCGAGTTTTTAACTACCTACCTCTATGCTATCGAGTCTTGGACCTGGTTTGAACTCTATATCTTTTGCAATACCACGCCTTTTTTGAGCAATCAAGATCTAATCTTTTTATCAACCTCCTTACTCGAAAAGTCCAAGGAATTTAAAGAATTAGCACACAATAGACTGTATATGAAAAATAGCTTTCTAAATATCATCTCAGAGCTTATGGAGCGAAAACTTTTCTCCTACATCCCAATCTTTGAAGCCGAGTTGGAGAGCATACTTCGCCCCTATGATGTTTTTGAGAAATTACTGTGGCAATTTTTAAAGAAAATGAGTGTTTTCCTTCAGACCAAGGGAAGCAATCAAAAAGAGATTGAACACTTTATCCAATCTCTGCAAATATTAGAAAATCCACAATTAACAGCCCTTTTTGAACTACGATTACAGCAATACAAAGACCTTATCGATTAGTTAGAAATCGCAAATGTGAAATTCCTACCAGAAAAAATGTCAAATATGCGATTTTTTAAAATATGGAATTTTTCGTGTTATACTGTCTTCATTCCATAGTATAGGAGAAAATAGAATGAAAAAGATCATCTCACGCTACTACTTTTTTGTAGCCATGCTACTAGCCATTGCTTACCAGGAGTTCAGTGGTCTAGTTTTATACAGCGACTTTGCTGCTGGTCTATCTGACTTTGCATTTTATCTGTCGGATATGATGTTGAATTTTCTTGTAGTTTTGCTTGCGCTCATTGTCATGAATCAGTCAGGGAAATGGCAGAAAATCAACAGTATAAAATTTAAAGGATCCTATCTTTTCTATTCCTTTTTAGCTCTTCTTGCTTTTTTGGTTTGGAATTTCGTCACATTTTTTATTTTCCCACCTACTAAAAATGAAATTGCTTATCAACTCGATATTCCTACTTTTACAGGAGCAACGGCATTTTTGATGTATTTTTTCTATCCTGTGATTGCAGGTCCCATTTTTGAAGAGATAATCTATCGTGGATTGGTGATGACCGCTCTGGAAAAAGGAAAGAAATGGGGACTGGATGTGCTCGGTTCTGCTGCTTTATTTGGGATTTTGCATATCAGTAACCATGGTTGGGTATTGACAGACTTTTTCGTATATATGGGTAGTGGTTTAATAATGGCAATCTTTTTTAGAGCAACCAAGTCCATTTATTGGCCTATTGGACTGCATATAGTCAATAATGCCATTCCTCAAATTCTGCCCTTATTGTTTTAGAGGATTTTAAGAGTCATAAATCAAGGGATGAGTCCTCATCGTGGTGCTTTTTCTTGGGCTGGAGAAATAGTAGAAGGATTGTTTAGTCGTCGTAGAAGATAGGATACTATAGGAGTTGATTTAATGAAGAAAATGAAAGAAATGAAATTTCATCTAGTAACTGGATTATTAATCTTAGCCAGCTACCTTATATTCAATGTGATCATGCATCCAGACTTTACGAATGCTTTGTCGGATGAGAACTACTATGTTTTACAGGTCTTGTTGATGCTTGTGCTGGGAGTTGTTGCAACTATTATTCTTGTCAAAAGTGAACATTGGAAAGAGTGTGGTCGTTTCCAGTTTCGTTGGTCTTACCTGGGTGTTTTCTTTCTTTCTTTTTTCTTATTATTCGTGTGGGCAAATCTAGCAACTCGTATCTTTCCTCGTACCCAAAATGGCAGCGCGGTAGTGGAAGTAGCTACCAGCATGACAGGTCTTAGTTATGTTATCATGCGTGTGCTTTACGGTAGCCTTATCGCGCCTGTTGCAGAAGAGGTTGTTTGTCGTGGTTTTGTGATGACAAGCTTGTCTAAATTCAAAAACTACTATATCGATGTTCTTGTTTCTGCTACCATATTTGGTGCTATGCATGTTTTACAGCATGGTTGGATAACGACAGATTTCATACTCTATTTTGTAATGGGCTTGATATTTTGCTTGATGTTTCGCTATACACGCTCTATTTATTGGGCCATAGCTTTACATGCTTCATGGAATACCTTCTTACTCATTGTTAGTCTGCTAGTATTTGGGTACTAAATCTAAAATAGTTTATAAGTTGCATCATAAGGCTGGTTTCCAGTCTTTTTTTGTTCTTGTCAATCAGCAGACTTTTTTCTATTTTACGAATGTGTTATAATAATTTTTGCTGTGACTGTTTAGAAAGCAGTCGCTGAAGGAATGATTAGTGAGGAATTTATGAAAGAAAAAGGATTTTGGGAAGGTGTGCAGGCAGCCATGCCAACGGCCCTGGGTTATGTCAGTATCGGACTGGCATGTGGGATTATCGGTGCGCCCTATGTGACACCTGTAGAGATGAGCTTGATGAGCCTCTTTGTTTATGCGGGCAGTGCCCAGTTTGCCATGATAGCCTTGATTGCAGTTCAAGCTCCTGTTGCAGCCATTGCCATGACTGTTTTTTTGATCAATCTACGTCTCTTTTTGCTGAGCTTGCATGCGTCAACCTATTTCCGTCATACCAGCCTCTGGCACAATATCGGCATGTCTAGTATCTTGACCGATGAGACCTATGGCGTTTTGATGGGCGAGTTGGCTCATACGGACAAGGTCAATCCTATGTGGATGCATGGGAATAATCTCAATAGCTATGTCGCTTGGTTTGTGGGGACAGTTGTCGGGACTGCTCTGGGTGGTCTTTTGCCAAATCCTGAGATTTTCGGCCTTGACTTTGCCTTGGTCGGAATGTTTATTGGAATTTTTACATCTCAGTTTCAGATTATGCAAAGACGAATTCCCTTGCGCAACCTCTTCATCATTTTAGGAGTTGTTGCCCTATCTTTCTTTATACTTTTGACAGTGGTATCTCAATCGCTAGCTGTCCTATTTGCGACACTGCTTGGATGTACAATGGGGGTGATCTTAGATGGTCAGTAAGTATCTTTTGTTAGCTGTTATCTTTTCAGGCCTGGTGACTTGGATTCCCCGTATGATTCCCTTTATCTTGGTCAAGTATAAGGGTTTGCCTGCTATTGTCGAGCGTTTTTTGAAATTCCTACCGGTGTCTATTATCTTTGCCTTGATTTTATCAAGTGTGGCAACTGGAAAGATCGGGGATTTCCCTCAAATCAAATGGTTAGACTTGATAGCAGTCTTTCCAACAGCCTTTGTCGCCTTTCGTTATCGTAATCTGGTAGGTACGGTTCTTTTCGGAGTGGTCTTAATTGCAGCCTTGCGTTTTATCTTTTAAATCAGACATAAAGAAAACTTATGGCAAAGATAGAAATCATATAATAGCGTAATTGCTTTTTTTCTGTTAAGATAAGACTATATTCTATTTTGGAGGAAATATTATGAAGAAAATTATCAAATATTCATCACTTGCTGCTTTAGGGCTTGTTGCCGCAGGTGTACTGGCAGCTTGTTCAGGTGGCGAAAAGAAAGATGCTGCATCTGGTGAAGCAACAACTGCTAAGAAAGAAATCGTTGTAGCAACTAATGGATCGCCAAAACCATTTATCTATGAAGAAAATGGTGAATTGACAGGTTACGAGATTGAGCTTGTTCGTGCTATCTTTAAAGACTCAGACAAGTATACTGTCAAGTTTGAAAAGACAGAGTGGTCAGGGATTTTCCCAGGACTTGATAGCGATCGTTACCAAATGGCCGTTAACAACCTCAGTTATACCAAAGAACGTGCAGAGAAATACCTCTACGCAGCGCCAACTGCTAAAAACCCTAACGTTCTTGTTGTGAAGAAGGACGACACTAGCATCAAGTCTCTTGATGATATCGGTGGAAAATCTACTGAAGTCGTTCAAGGAACAACCTCAGCTAAACAATTGGAAGCATACAACACAGAACATGCGGACAATCCAACTATCCTTAATTATACTAAGGCAGATTTCCAACAAATCATGTCTCGTTTGAGCGATGGACAATTTGACTACAAGATTTTTGATAAAATTGGTGTAGAAACAGTTATCAAAAACCAAGGTTTGGATAACTTGAAAGTCATCGAACTTCCAAGCGACCAACAACCATACGTATACCCACTTCTTGCTCAAGGTCAAGATGAGTTGAAGGCATTTGTTGACAAACGCATCCAAGAACTATATAAAGACGGAACCCTTGAAAAACTATCTCAACAGTTCTTTGGTGATTCTTACCTGCCAGCAGAAGCTGATATTAAATAAGTTTTTAAATCATCCATTCTCTGGTAGATGGATGGTTTTCCATTCTGTAGGTATATAGTTTTAAACTATATGTCTGCCTATCTTAAAACAATTTGCTAAATCAAATAAAGTATGAGATACTATTACGGTATTATTTTTAAAGGAGAAACAATCATGAAAATCAAAAAATGGTTAGGCGTAGCAGCCCTTGCTACAGTAGCAGGCCTTGCACTTGCAGCTTGCGGAAATTCAGAAAAGAAAGCAGACAACGGAACAGTTGTTAAAATTGCAACAGTGAACCGTAGCGGTTCTGAGGAAGCACGTTGGGATAAAGTCCAAGAATTAGTTGAAAAAGACGGAATTAAATTGGAATTTACAGAGTTCACAGACTACTCTCAACCAAACAAAGCAACTGCTGACGGCGAAGTAGACTTAAATGCTTTCCAACACTACAACTTCTTGAACAACTGGAACAAAGAAAACGGGAAAGACCTTGTAGCGATTGCAGATACTTATATCTCACCAATCCGCCTTTACTCAGGATTAAATGGCAGCGACAACAAGTACACTAAAGTAGAAGATATCCCAGCAAACGGAGAAATTGCTGTACCTAACGATGCTACAAACGAAAGTCGTGCCCTTTACCTTCTTCAATCAGCTGGTTTGATCAAATTGGACGTTTCAGGAACTGCTCTTGCGACAATCGCAAACATCACAGAAAATCCAAAGAACTTGAAAATTACTGAATTGGACGCAAGCCAAACAGCTCGTTCATTGTCATCAGTAGATGCAGCTGTTGTAAACAATACTTTCGTTACAGAAGCAAAATTGGACTACAAGAAAGCACTCTTTAAAGAGCAAGCTGATGAAAACTCAAAACAATGGTACAACATTATCGTTGCGAAAAAAGATTGGGAATCATCACCTAAAGCTGATGCAATCAAGAAAATTATCGCAGCTTACCACACTGATGAAGTGAAAAAAGTTATCGAAGAAACTTCAGACGGCTTGGATCAACCAGTTTGGTAATAAATACAGGGAGGTGGGAGAGATTTTCCACCTCTTGCTTTTATATAGAGCCTCAAGCAAATGAAATCCACTTGTATTGATTCTAAAGGTACAAGTCCTAGTAGAAAGGTAGAGAGAAAATGGTTTTCCCTAGCCAAGAAGAACAAATTGAAAAGTTTGAAAAGGATCATGTAGCCCAGCATTACTTTGAAGTTTTGCGGACGCTGATTTCTAAAAAATCTGTTTTTGCCCAGCAAGTCGGACTCAAGGAAGTGGCTCGCTATCTGGGAGAGATTTTCAAGCGTGTAGGGGCTGAAGTTGAGATTGATGAGAGCTACACAGCACCTTTTGTGATGGCACATTTCAAGAGTTCACGACCAGATGCTAAGACCATCATTTTCTACAACCACTATGATACGGTACCAGCTGATGGTGACCAAGTGTGGACTGAGGATCCTTTTACTCTTTCTGTTCGCGATGGTATTATGTACGGACGAGGGGTTGATGATGACAAGGGGCATATCACTGCACGACTTAGTGCGCTGAGAAAATACATGCAAGATCATGACGATCTCCCTGTTAACATCAGCTTTATCATGGAAGGGGCAGAGGAGTCAGCCTCTGTTGACTTGGACAAATACCTAGAAAAGCACGCAGATAAGCTCCGAGGTGCAGATTTATTAGTCTGGGAACAGGGAACCAAAAATGCCTTGGAACAGCTAGAAATCTCTGGTGGGAACAAAGGAATTGTGACCTTTGATGCCAAGGTTAAGAGTGCCGATGTGGATATCCATTCTAGCTATGGTGGAGTCATCGAATCAGCTCCATGGTATCTCATTCAAGCTTTGACAAGTCTTCGTGCTGCTGATGGCCGTATTTTGGTAGAAGGTTTGTACGATGATGTACAAGTGCCAAATGAACGCGAGTTAGCCTTGGTGGATACCTATGCCCAACGAAATCCAGGGGAAATCAGCCAGATTTATGGTTTGGAATTGCCTCTTTTACAAGAAGATCGTGCAGCCTTTCTAAAACGTTTCTTTTTTGAACCAGCCCTTAATATCGAAGGGATTCAGTCAGGTTATCAAGGACAAGGGGTTAAAACGATATTACCTGCAGAAGCCAGTGCTAAGCTAGAAGTTCGATTGGTTCCAGGCTTGGAACCACATGATGTTTTGGAGAAAATCCGGAAACAACTAGACAAAAACGGCTTTGATAAGGTAGAATTGTACTATACCTTGGGAGAGATGAGCTATCGAAGCGATATGAGTGCACCATCTATTCTCAATGTTATTGAGCTAGCCAAGAAATTCTATCCACAGGGCGTTTCAGTCTTGCCGACTACAGCTGGGACAGGACCTATGCATACGGTCTTTGATGCTTTAGAAGTACCTATGGTTGCCTTTGGTCTAGGAAATGCCAATAGCCGAGACCACGGTGGAGATGAAAACGTGCGAATCGCCGATTACTACACCCATATTGAATTAGTAGAGGAGCTGATTAGAAGCTATGAGTAGAGATATTATCAAGTTAGATCAGATCGATGTGACTTTTCACCAAAAGAAGAGAACCATTACAGCGGTCAAGGATGTGACCATTCACATTCAAGAAGGGGATATCTACGGAATCGTTGGATATTCTGGAGCAGGGAAATCAACCCTAGTACGGGTGATTAACCTCTTGCAAAAACCATCTGCGGGGAAAATCACCATTGATGACGATGTGATTTTTGATGGGAAGGTGACCTTGACGGCGGAGCAGTTGCGTCGTAAACGTCAAGACATCGGGATGATCTTCCAACACTTTAACCTCATGAGTCAGAAAACAGCAGAGGAAAATGTAGCCTTTGCCCTCAAACACTCTGGACTCAGCAAGGAAGAAAAGAAAGCTAAAGTAGCTAAGTTATTGGACTTGGTTGGTTTGGCAGACCGTGCCGAAAACTACCCTTCACAGCTTTCTGGAGGTCAAAAACAACGTGTGGCTATTGCGCGTGCCTTAGCAAATGATCCAAAAATCTTGATTTCAGACGAGTCGACTTCGGCTCTTGACCCTAAGACAACCAAGCAAATCTTAGCTTTACTGCAAGATTTGAACCAAAAATTAGGCTTAACCGTTGTCTTGATTACGCATGAAATGCAGATTGTCAAAGACATTGCCAACCGTGTAGCCGTTATGCAGGATGGGCATTTGATTGAAGAAGGAAGTGTCCTTGAAATCTTCTCAGATCCTAAACAACCTTTGACTCAAGACTTTATCTCAACAGCGACAGGTATTGATGAAGCTATGGTCAAGATTGAGAAGCAAGAAATCGTGGAACACCTATCTGAAAACAGTCTCTTGGTGCAACTCAAGTACGCAGGCGCTTCAACAGACGAGCCACTTTTGAATGAATTGTATAAACACTACCAAGTAACAGCAAATATTCTCTATGGAAACATCGAAATTTTGGATGGTACTCCTGTTGGTGAGCTTGTGGTTGTCTTGTCAGGAGAAAAAGAAGCTTTGGAAGGTGCCCAGGCAGCTATCCGTGAGGCTGGTGTGCAACTAAAAGTATTGAAGGGAGGGCAGTAAGATGGCAGAATTGATTAAAGCATACTTACCAAACGTCTATAAGATGGGCTGGTCTGGTCAGGCAGGCTGGGGGACAGCAATCTACTTGACACTTTATATGACAGTTCTTTCCTTTATCATCGGAGGTTTCTTAGGACTGGTTGCAGGGCTTTTCCTTGTCTTGACAGCTCCAGGTGGGGTCTTGGAAAATAAAGTTGTTTTCTGGATTTTGGATAAGATTACCTCTATTTTCCGTGCGGTACCATTTATCATTCTCTTGGCAGTCTTGTCACCCTTCTCTCATCTAATCGTAGGAACAAGCATTGGTCCAAATGCGGCTATCGTACCCCTATCTTTTGCAGTCTTTGCCTTCTTTGCCCGTCAAGTACAGGTGGTATTGGCTGAGCTAGATGGTGGTGTCATTGAGGCAGCTCAAGCTAGTGGAGCGACCTTCTGGGATATCGTGGGTGTTTACCTATCAGAAGGACTTCCAGATTTAATCCGTGTGACGACTGTAACCTTGATTTCACTAGTCGGTGAAACAGCCATGGCGGGAGCGGTCGGAGCAGGTGGTATTGGTAACGTAGCCATCGCTTATGGATTTAACCGTTACAATCATGACGTGACTATTCTTGCGACCCTCATCATTATCTTGATTATCTTTACGATTCAGTTCTTGGGAGACTTCTTGACCAAGAAATTAAGTCATAAATAAAAAAAGAGCCAGCTGGCTCTCAGATTGAAGAAAAAGTTCGTTGTGGACAATTTTCTTCAATCTTTTTCTATTATTAGAGAAAATAAAAAAACTCTTAATACTCTTCGAAAATCAAATTCAAACCACGTCAGCTTCGCCTTGCCGTACTCAAGTACAGCCTGCGGCTAGTTTCCTAGTTTGCTCTTTGATTTTCATTGAGTATAAAAAGAGCATTATATCTGCATTTCTAAGAGTTTTCAAGATGTAGTAACCAAGCTCCTTTAATTACCGAAAGGGTTTGTCTACCTTCTTAGAGCTTAGTAGCTCTTTTTCTATCACATTTTATCTGCAAATTTTTTACTAAGTGCTTGTCCAATCAGGGCACCAAGTAAAGCGCCGATGAGAATACTTGTGATAAAGAGGAGGATATTAGCAGGGTTAGGTGCGACCATGATGCGATCGATATAGTCCTGGGATTTTCCACGAGCAACTAGGGTTGCTATGTAAGCTTGAGGTGTCAACCACATGAGTAGGATGGGACCAGTAGTACCAAAAGCAAAAACTAGGAAGGAAAGAAGGTTCTTGACCTTATCTTTGTAGTGGCCAAGATGAGCAATGCCATCTGCTGCAAGACCGCAGATGATTCCTGGAAGAAAGGCACCAGCACCATGCTTGCTTCCGAGGAAAAATAGAGAGATAACGAGCCCAATCGTAGTAATCGCCCCAAAACGAGGAACCTTTGCTAAAAGGATTATATAGATGCTACCACCCACAAGAGCAGAAAAGGCAGGGGCATAAAACATATTTCCAGTGTGGTCGACAAGGTTTCCTAGTAGAACCCCTACTCCGATGCAAAGAAAGTAGACAAGGGTAGCCACAAGAGTTGTCAAGATATTCTTTTTCATAAATTCTCCTTCGTATATCTGATGTTATTCATTGTATCATGCCTGTGGCAGATTGTAAATGCTGGTTTGGAACTAGTATTTATTAGGAAATGTGGTAAAATAGGAAAAAATAAAAGACGAGTGGTAAGAGGATGAAGAATTTAGGAAAAGTTTTTAAAGAGTTACGGGAATCAAGAAAAATTTCTTTGAGAAAAGCAACAGGTGGACGCTTTTCAGCATCCTTATTGTCGCGTTTTGAAAATGGTCAGAGTGAAATATCTGCTCCAAAGTTAATCACAGCTTTGGAGAATATTCATGCGAGTATGGAAGAATTGTTATTTTTGGCGAGAGGTTTTCATCAGGATGCCTATTCTGAATTTAGAAACAGAATAGTTGAGGCTATTGACCCTCAAGATTTGACATCCTTGCGCACTCTCTACCAGAGAGAGTATCAACAACTTCCTTTTTCAAAAGATAGACAGCAACACATTCTCAATGCGATTTTAATAAAATCCTATATGAAAGCCATTGATGAGACGGTTACATTGACCGCTGAGGAAGAAAGAGTCCTACATGATTATCTATTTTCTGTCGAAATTTGGGGACACTATGAATTGTTGTTCTTTTCTTCCTGCTCTCCTCTTTTATCGGTCCAGCTTTTTACAAAGTACACTCGAGAAATGTTGCGGAAGTCAGATTTCTTGCAAGGAGTTGGGAAAAATCGAAATATGATGCACACCTTGCTCCTCAATGCTTTTATGGCCTGTATTGAAATTGATGATTTTACCAATGCCCTCTATTTTAAAAAACAAATTGAAAAGAACTTCTTTGAAGAAAATGAAACCTATTTTCGAATAGTCTACCTATGGGCAGAAGGTTTGCTTGATAGTAAGCAAGGAAGAGCAGAGGAAGGGCAGAGAAAGATGGAGGACGCTATTCGTATTTTTGAGATGATTAGTTGTAGCAGATCTGCTGACTATTATAGAAGTGCCATGGAGTGTTGAATATCTGCAACTAGATAAAATAACTTGAAACGATAGGACTGTGAAGATACTTATTAGCATTAGACAAATTCTATCGTTTTCGTTATCAGTTTAGTCTGTTGCATATATTCAAAAATGTCTTCTCGTAAGATTCTTGATGCTATACTAGAGCTACCATAAAAGTAGAATGTGAGAAAGAGAGGAATCTATATGAAACTATTACTAAGAAATCAAGCTTACAGAGTTTTGAGTTTATCACGATTTTTCAATGCTTTTGGAGCTTCCATTTTTAATTTAGTATTTGTGGTCTATGCCTCAACTTTGCCAGAGGCTTCTGTTGCCGTTGCCATGGCGAATGTTGTGATGATGCTTCCAACTCTTTTTACAGTTTTTGTGGGAATTCGGGCAGATTATACCAAGGACAAGGTCAAATGGATGACCTATGTCGGTTTATTTCAGGCGGTTTTATTTTTTCTAGCAGCCCTAGTTGTTCAGCAAGCTAGTTTCTTTGCCTTTTCGACCCTTTGCCTCATCAATGTCATTAGTGATGTAGCCAGTGATTTTGCGGGTGGCTTGCGAATGCCTCTCGTTAAAGAAAAAGTAGCAGAGTCAGATTTGATGGAGGCTTACTCATTTTCCCAGTTTATCACCTATATTTCTGCTATTGGCGGTCAAGCTTTCGGAGTTTGGCTATTAGGGGTGTCGACACAGAACTTTTCGCTCGTAGCGGGAATCAATGCTATATTTTTCCTAGTGTCAGCTCTCATTCTCTTTTTAGGAAGGGCTGAATTAAGCTTATCAACTCCACTTGGTGATAGTAAATCACTGAAAAATGAGAAACTTTCTATCAAAGATCAGTTTTTAACGATTTACCGAAACTTACGTCTCGTTTTTCTTAAAAGTGGACAGAAAAACTTTGGTTTTATGCTCTTTGCTATCTTGCTTATCAATGCTTTGGGTGGTGCCTTAGGTGGTATCTATAACATCTTCCTTTTAAATCATTCCTTACTGAATTTTTCCTACAAGGATGCATTGTTTATCTTACAATTGATTACCTTATTAGCAGTTATCATCAGTAGTCTTACGGGAAATGACTATTTTGGGAAGCAATCTTTGCCTAAATTGATGATGTGGGTTACATTAGGAGCCAGTCTAGTTGGTCTATCTAATTTGTTAAACCAAGTCTTGCTCGGGATGATTTTCGTCTTTTTTACCATGTATGTTTCTGGGAAAATTTCTCCAAAAATTAGTGCTCTGCTCATGAAAAATCTTGCTCCAGAGGTTCTCTCTCGTACCAGTAATTTTTTAGGTTTGTTGTTTACTCTATCTATACCAGTGGGGACGGCCTGTTTTTCACTGGTGGCGGTATGGGATATACAGTTGACTTGGATACTTTTCGTAGGTCTTTCTCTGATAGCTATTCTTCTGACAAGTCTCAATCTCAAAAATGAAATTTAGGTGTTAGTCTTCTTTTCACACTGTCCCAATCCTCTCATTTATGGTAAAATAGGACTATTAAGTTAGAAAGAGGATTCCCTATGAAATTACAAAAACCAAAAGGAACGCAGGATATTTTACCTGCTGAGTCTGCCAAGTGGCAGTACGTTGAAGGCTTTGCGCGTGAAATCTTCAAACGCTATAACTACGCAGAAGTACGTACCCCTATTTTTGAGCACTACGAGGTCATCAGTCGTTCTGTTGGGGACACAACCGATATCGTAACCAAGGAAATGTATGACTTTTACGACAAGGGTGACCGCCACATCACTCTCCGTCCAGAAGGAACAGCTCCAGTCGTTCGTTCTTATGTGGAAAACAAACTCTTCGCACCGGAAGTCCAAAAGCCAAGCAAGTTCTACTACATGGGCCCTATGTTTCGTTATGAGCGTCCACAGGCAGGGCGTTTGCGCCAGTTCTACCAGATTGGGGTTGAGTGCTTTGGCTCTAGCAATCCAGCTACCGATGTGGAAACAATCGCTATGGCAGCCCATTTCTTGAAAGAAATCGGCATCCAAGGTGTCAAGTTGCACCTCAACACTCTTGGAAATCCTGAGAGCCGCGCGGCCTATCGCCAAGCCTTGATTGACTATTTGACACCGCTCAAGGAGACCTTGTCTAAGGATAGCCAGCGTCGCTTGGAGGAAAATCCTCTTCGTGTCTTGGACTCTAAGGAAAAAGAAGACAAGGTGGCAGTGGAGAATGCGCCTTCTATCTTGGACTTCCTTGATGAAGAAAGCCAAGCTCACTTTGATGCTGTGCGTCAGATGTTGGAAAATCTTGGTGTAGACTATATCATCGATACCAATATGGTGCGTGGTCTGGACTACTACAACCACACCATTTTCGAGTTCATCACAGAGATTGAGGGCAATGACTTGACAGTCTGTGCGGGTGGTCGTTATGATGGCTTGGTTTCTTACTTTGGAGGCCCTGAAACTGCTGGATTTGGTTTTGGACTTGGTGTAGAGCGCCTGCTTCTCATCCTTGAAAAGCAAGGTGTGGCTCTCCCTATCGAAAACGCCCTAGATGTCTATATCGCAGTCTTGGGAGAAGGAGCAAATGTCAAGGCTTTGGAGTTGGTACAAGCTCTTCGCCAACAAGGTTTCAAAGCAGAGCGTGATTACCTTAACCGTAAGCTCAAAGCTCAGTTCAAGTCAGCCGATGTCTTTGCGGCTAAGACCCTCATCACCCTGGGAGAAAGCGAAGTCGAAAGCGGACAAGTGACTGTCAAGAACAACCAAACACGAGAAGAACTCCAAGTGTCACTTGATGCAATCAGCCAAAACTTCTCAGAAATCTTTGAAAAACTAGGCTTTTAATAATAGATAAACCGGTCAGGAACCTATTCCTGACCTTTTTCTTTTGCAAAATGACAAAAATCATAAACTTTTTGACAAATATGCTTGTCAAAAAGAAAAAGATGTGTTACAATATAAGCAAGTTAAGAGAAAAGGAGAAAGTAACGATTATGTGGGCATTAGGATTTGTACCTCTTGTGATTATGTATTATATCTACCATTCCCAAAAGGTCAAGAAACTAGAGAATAAAATCAAAAGAATTGAGCAAAAAGAGAAAGGAAATACAGATATGTCAAGATTATTAAAAGAATTGATTGGGAAAAAACCAACAATCCTTGGACAAGTGTTTAGGACAGATAATTGGGAAGTAGTGGATATGGATGAAGATTGGGTTAAGCTACGTCGTGTAGATAAAAAGGGAAAAGAAAAATTCAAACTACAACGCATTGAGGATATCCAAACGATTCAATTTGACGGAGAGTAGGTGTGTAACATGCAACTAAAAAACCGTCTAAAAGAGCTTCGGGCTCGCGATGGCCTGAATCAAACCGAGCTGGCCAAACTAGCTGGCGTGTCCAGGCAGACCATTAGTCTATTAGAACGGGACGAATACACCCCGTCCATTATCATTGCCCTGAAAATATCTCAAATTTTCAACGAAACAGTCGAATCGGTATTTCGCTTGGAGGAGGACGAGTGATGAATAAGTTTAAAGTGATTTATTACATGAGTGTTCTTGCCCTCATTGTGAATGCTTTCGCTATGGTTGGAACATTACTGGGGTGGTTCTATTTTGTTGAAAGTAAGTATTTGTTTTGGCTTAATTTAGCCCTCTTGTCCATTTTCAATCGGTTGAAGAAAAAGGAGAAAAATGATGAACAAGTATAAAGTGATTTATTATGTAGTTGCCCTAGCTTTATTAGTCAGCGTATTTCTACTGATTGGGATGGACCTAGGCTGGTTTAATCCATATCAAAGCAACCAATTTATTTGGACCTACTTTGCTCTTATCCCAGTCGTTGACTGGATTGAAAAGAAAGTAAACAATTTAGCAAGTGAAAAAGGAGAATGAATATGAAAAAGAATAAGAAAGGTGGCTTGTTATTTTTAATGTCTGTTGTCTTTGGAGGTTTCTTGGGCGGTTTTGTAGGGATGTATAAGGCCGGTGCCGAATCCTACGAAGTTATTTTAGATGTAAAAGTCTTGATACCCTGGATATCAACTATTTGTTTACTGTTAGGTTTCATTAGCATTCTTTTGACGTTCAATTTCTTAAAGAAAAGCAGAAAATTTCATTCCTTGTATCAAGAGGAGATGGATGATGACCTGAATGAAACCTATTATGTGCAAATGTACCGGAATCTTGAGTTTGGTAACATTGCTTTTAATATTACAAACGTAGCGATTTTATTGGCTCTCTTCATTTCAGCAAGTGAAGTGGTTATACTAAATAGAAGCAATATAACCTTATCTCTTTCTTTTTTGGGATTAGTGTTGATTTTTAATGCTCAAAAATATTTTTATAAAACCATTGCGATTGTTCGCCAGTTTGATATGGTATTTTTCTCTATGCCAAAGGATATCTTAGATTATGTCAATTCTTACGATGAAGGGGAGCGCCAGGCTAATTTGGAACAGAGTTTTCGGATTTTATTCCAATTACATCAGTATGTCTTGCCAGCTTTGTACTTTCTGATTGCTCTCTTTTCTTTACTGACAGGAGAGATTCAGTTACTAGCCTTCTTGCTCGTAGGAACAATCCATATTTATATCAATGTGATGCAGTTACCTATGGTAAAACGCTATTTCAAATAGGAAAGATCACTGAAACTACTTAAGGTTATTGGCTAGTTTAGATAGAGGTCAGAAAATGAATAATAACCGTAGATGGTTGAGAGTAGTAATGTGTATGTTAAGTGCTTTTGTAGTAGCCTTTGCCTACACTCTTAGAGGGATAGTTGAACAGATTCAAATGGAACAAGTCTTACCTACTATTTATGGAATCGCTCTTGTTATTGGAGGACTTTCCTTCGTTTTAGCCATGTATTATCTTGGTAAAAGTCGCGAAGTTTATACTCTTTATCAAAGGGCGACAGAGGAAGAAGATAGTAACCAAACCTATGTAAGAGCTTATCGTTACTTAGATTATGGTTCAGTTTCTTCAAATGTTTTGATGATAGCAATGATGACCAGTGGGATCATACTAATTTCTCCGATATTTAAAAATACCTTGCTAATTCTTCCTACTCTTATTCTATTATGCTTATACATTATTGTTGCCAATTACTTGTTGCGAACTATTTTTATCGTTCGACACTATAAACTGTCTGCTTATTACACTCCAAAAGATATTTTAACCTATCTTAACAGTTATGATGAGGGAGAAAAGCAGGCAGAGATGGAGAGTGCCTTTTTAACTCTGTTTAGGCTGGATCAAATTATACTGCCATTGCTCTATATTTTACTGATAGTATTATCAGTTATTTTACGAGAAATACAAGTAGTTGCCTTAGTTCTTTTGATTATCATCCATCTTTATATAACTATCGCACAATTAAGAAAAACAAAACGCTATTTCAAATAAAGGAGTTTCTATGATTCGTGTTGAAAATGTAAGCAAAAGTTTTGGGAGCAAAAAAGCTCTTCACCAGATTTCTTTTGAGATTAAGGAAGGTGAAATCTTTGGTTTTCTGGGTCCTTCTGGCTCAGGTAAAACAACCATGATCAATGTCTTGACAGGTCAGTTGGCTGCAGATCAAGGTAAAACAGTTTTGTTAGGCAAGAATTCTCAAGATTTAACCTCAAATGATTTGGAACAAATTGGTATAGTTAGTGATGGCAGTGGTTTTTATGAAAAGATGAGTCTTTATAAAAATCTTCTCATCTATGCTAAGTTATATGGTCTCAAGTCAGATAGAGTAAATCAGGTGCTCCAACAGGTTGGATTGGCAGATGCTAAAGATATTATCGCAGAAAAACTATCTACAGGAATGAAACAACGAATGTTCTTGGCTCGTGCCCTTCTGAATGCTCCTAAGATTCTCTTTCTAGATGAGCCAACCAGTGGCTTAGACCCTACAACATCTAAGATGATTCATACCCTACTTCAAGAATTAAAACAGGCGGGGACAACTATCTTTCTGACCACGCATGATATGAATGAAGCAACTTTGCTTTGTGATCGCTTATCTCTTTTAAATAAGGGAAATTTAATAGAGTATGGAAGTCCACAAGAGATTATTCAAAAATACCATGTGGATAAGAAAGTACGTGTAGGTTATAAAGATGGAAGAGAACAAATAGTTCTGTTTGAAGAATTGCCGCATTTAGACACGACAGATTTGATGGTTGTTCACTCTTGTGAACCAACTTTAGAAGAGATCTTTATCAGATTGACAGGAGAAAAGTTAGATGTTTAGAAAATTAAATGCCCTACTATGGTTAAGAGTGCAAGTTCTTATTAGCAATTCAACTTTGTTGGCGACTCTATTGATGCCTTTTGGAATAACTATTCTACAAAATGAATTCTTAAATAAGAATGGAGAATTGAATATGTTTCTTCTCTCTACGAGTTTGACTATGGTCTTGAGTATGGGAAGTGGTTATATGGTATCGATTATGATGGCGGAAGATAAGGAAAAGCGCAATCTTAAATCACTCATCCTAAGTGGTGTGACAGCAACAGAATATACTTTCAGTATGCTCGTTCTCCCTATGTTGATTATGTTGCTTGGAATGATTTCACTCCCAATCTATCTTAAAGTAGATCTATCAGGTTACTTATTTGCCTACGTTATCTATTTGATCCTAGCAACTATTAGTATTATTTTTCTCAACCTTCTAATCGGTGCGGTATCAGATACTCAGTCTAAAGCGCAAGTCTATAGTATCTTTCCTATGCTAATCGTCTCTTTTTTACCCATAATTGCTCTTCAAAATGATACGGTTCAAAAACTGTTGGACTATTCTTTTATCGGTCCTTTTGTAGGTTTATTAAAAGAAGGTGGAGGCGAGTTGTCTCTGGGAAATCTTGGTCTTTTACTGGTATGGGTCCTTGTTCTATGCCTAGCGAGTCTCTTTGTATTGAAAAATAGTTATAAAGGAAAATAGGAGTCTTTTATGAAATTACTTAAAAACATCGGCTGGTTTGTTCTAGCTTTCTTATCATTTTTGTTTATCTACGGTTTTATTCAGACTTTACCTCTGATTGCTCTTGGTTCAGGTGCACCTATAGTCGGTGTTCTTCCGCTTTATATTCTATTAGCAGGAGCTTTTACCTTCTTAACATACAAGTGGTATAAGACAGGAACTGTTACGATAGAAAAAACGGGCCTTAACAAATACATCTGGTTGCCTGCCTTGGTATGGGTCCTTATCATTGTTGCACAATTCTTTTTGCCAAATGATCCATCTGTCAGTCAACAGACGGCAGAACAATTGACTCATAATCAACCTCTCTTCTCTTTCTTCATGATTGTTGTCTTTGCACCCCTGACAGAAGAGTTGACCTTTAGAGGTCTGTTAGCTCGTTATGTCTTCCCTCAGCAGGATAACGTCAAGCAGACAGTACTCTTTCTTCTTGTAAGTACTATCATTTTTGCACTTGTTCATTTCCCTGGCACTCCTCAACAATTCCTAGTGTATGGTTCCCTAGGTTTGAGCTTGGGCTTAGCTTATGTCAGCAAAGGTGGTTTGGCATACAGCATTGCTTTACATGCTTTAAATAATTTAATCGGATTTTTAATGATTCTCATGCTATAATAGACTCAGGAGGAAGTCATGAAACGAGTAATATTATTAGCAGTGGTTCAGACCGTAGTTCTCTTCTTTATCGTGGGGGCACTTGGCTACGTCTTTAAAGGGGATTTCTTTTATAACAATCTAGCAGTATTTTTTGCTCCTCTTGCAGGAGTTATACGATTTGCGACGGCTTATGTGACAGAGATTGTTTTGCCCAAAAAGGCAGCAGAGATCGCTGAAAAAGGTAAAAAAGAAGGAAATAGCAAATAAAATTGGATCCAGTGAAGACTTCGCTGGATTTTTTCTTTTTAAAATGGATTCTCTCAAACTTTTCTGCTGATTTTCATGAAGAGCCTGCGCTTTTATGGTAAAATAGTAAAAGAATAATAGAGGAGAGAAATCATGAAACGTAGTATGTATGCTGGCCGTGTTCGTGCAGAGCACATTGGACAAGAAATTACCTTGAAAGGATGGGTTGCCCGTCGTCGTGACTTGGGTGGATTGATCTTTATTGACCTTCGTGACCGTGAAGGGATCATGCAGTTGGTCATTAACCCTGAGAAAGTTTCTGCAGAAGTGATGGCAACAGCTGAAAGCCTTCGTAGTGAGTTTGTCATTGAGGTTACTGGGCATGTTGTAGCACGTGAGCAAGCAAATGATAAGTTGGCGACTGGAGCGGTTGAACTGAATGTTACAGCTCTTACAGTGCTTAACACAGCCAAAACAACACCATTTGAAATCAAGGATGGCATTGAAGCGAACGATGATACGCGTCTACGTTACCGTTATCTTGACCTTCGTCGTCCAGAGATGTTGGAAAACCTTAAACTTCGTGCCAAAGTAACACATTCTATCCGCAACTACTTGGATGAGTTGGAATTTATCGATGTTGAAACACCATTCCTTTCTAAGTCAACACCAGAAGGGGCGCGTGACTATTTGGTGCCATCACGTGTTAATAAAGGGCATTTTTATGCTCTTCCTCAAAGTCCGCAGATTACAAAACAGTTGTTAATGAATGCGGGATTTGATCGTTACTACCAAATCGTCAAATGTTTCCGCGACGAGGACTTGCGTGGTGACCGTCAACCTGAGTTTACACAGGTCGACTTGGAAACTTCTTTCCTTACTGAGCAAGAAATCCAAGATATCACAGAAGGCTTGATTGCGCGCGTGATGAAGGAAACAAAAGGGATTGAAGTAAGCCTGCCATTCCCTCGTATGAAGTATGATGATGCTATGGCTCTTTATGGCTCTGACAAGCCTGATACTCGTTTTGACATGTTGCTTCAAGACTTGACAGAAGTGGTCAAAGGTGTAGACTTTAAAGTCTTTTCAGAAGCACCTGCTGTAAAAGCAATTGTAGTTAAAGGCGCTGCGGACAACTATTCCCGTAAAGACATCGACAAGATGACTGAAGTGGCCAAACAGTACGGTGCCAAAGGTCTTGCTTGGGTCAAGGTTGTTGACGGAGAATTGAACGGACCAGTTGCTAAATTCTTGACTGGCATTCAAGCAGACTTGACAGCAGCACTTGGTCTTGAAGATAAGGACTTGGTTCTATTTGTTGCTGATACGCTTGAAGTAGCTAATGCAACACTTGGAGCCCTTCGTGGACGTATTGCCAAAGAGCTTGGTTTGATTGATGGTGATAAATTCAACTTCCTTTGGGTGGTTGACTGGCCAATGTTTGAATGGTCTGAAGAAGAAGGTCGCTACATGAGCGCCCACCATCCATTTACCCTTCCTCAGGCAGATACTGCTCATGAACTCGAAGGTGAATTGGCTAATGTCCGTGCCATTGCTTACGACATCGTCTTGAATGGTTATGAACTAGGTGGTGGTAGCCTTCGTATCAACCAAAAAGAACTTCAAGAACGTATGTTCAAGGCTCTTGGTTTCTCAGCTGAAGAAGCAAATGACCAGTTTGGTTTCCTTTTGGAAGCTATGGACTATGGCTTCCCACCACACGGTGGTTTGGCTATCGGTCTTGACCGTTTTGTCATGTTGCTCGCTGGAGAAGAAAATATTCGCGAAGTCATTGCCTTTCCTAAGAATAACAAGGCTAGCGACCCAATGACGCAAGCCCCATCAACAGTAGCCCTTAAACAACTAGAAGAACTCAATCTACAAGTAGAACAAGATGAAACAAACGAAGCGAACTAAGCGGTGGCGCTACTATCTGCGCCGCTTTGCTTATCAGATAAAGATGTTGCGTGTGTTACAAAGCATTTCAAAGGAAAAATATGATGAGAAGATTTCAGCTTCTCTGGTCTATGGCTTTTTATCAGCAGTAGCGGTCAATTTCTTTTTCCAACCAGGACATGTTTATTCAAGTGGAGCAACAGGTTTGGCTCAGATCATTTCTGCGCTTAGTAATCACTGGTTTGGCTTTTATTTCCCAATTTCAGTGGCTTTCTATGCTATCAATATTCCACTCATGATTTTGGCCTGGTACCAAATTGGACATAAGTTTACGATTTTTACCTTTATCACGGTATCTATGAGCTCGCTCTTTATCCAGTTTGTGCCAGTGGTGGTCTTGACAGAGGACCCAATCATCAATGCCCTTTTTGGGGGAGTCGTCATGGGACTAGGAATCGGCTTTGCTTTACGCCATAACATCTCCAGTGGTGGAACAGATATTGTCAGTCTGACTATTCGCAAGAAGACAGGTCGTAACGTTGGAAGCATCTCTTTCTTGGTGAACGGGACAATCATGCTGATTGCAGGTTTGACCTTTGGCTGGAAATACGCTCTTTATTCCATGATTACCATCTTTGTCTCCAGTCGTGTGACAGATGCAGTTTTCACTAAACAAAAACGGATGCAGGCGACGATAGTGACCAATAATCCCGATGCAGTGATTGAAAAAATCCACAATAGATTACATCGTGGAGCGACCATCATTCATGATGCGGAAGGGACCTATAACCACGAGCGTAAAGCGGTTTTGATTACGGTTATCACTCGCGCAGAATTCAATGATTTTAAACTGATTATGAAACAAGTGGATCCGACGGCCTTTGTATCTGTCTCAGAAAATGTCCATATCCTCGGACGATTTGTCGAAGTCGAAAACTAGTTGTTCAGGTAAATAGGATACAAAAAAACCAACTCAAAATAGAGAGTTGGTTTTTATTTTTCAACGATTTCGTGGGCAATCAATTGACGATAGCAAATTTGTCTATTTTCCTTGGCATCGCTGATGATTTGCAGGATGGTTTCAAATGAAGTTCGGCCAAGAGCAAGGCTGTTGATATCTACATAGGCAGCTAGATTCAACCTTGGATTTACCGAGTCAAAGCTGAGGACTGGAACATCAAGTTGGTGTTCGTTGAGATAGTTACATACACCTTCAGCTAAGAGGCTATCCGTTGTGATAATAGCATCGGTCTGAGGGTCATATTTAAAGAGTTGTTTACTAAAGTTATAGCCCTTCTCTTCTAGAAACTCATCTGCAAAGAAGGTACGTTGACTGTCGAGAGGCAACTGATTTTCTTGAAGGGCTTGTTCGTAGCCTTTTAAACGATCCTGAGTTACGAAAAGTTTTTTGGTCCCCCCGATGAAGGCAATTCGGCTGCATCCTTTTTTGATGAAATACTCTGTCGCATCAAAACCAGCTTGGACATTGTCATTATCGACAAGTGGAATGAAGGGAGATAGAGATTTACCTAAGATAAGGAAAGGAAATTGCTCGTCTGCTACTAACTTAACCAAAGGGTCCTCTTCTTGGGCATAGAGGAAAATCAAACCGTCTACACGCTTACCATAGACCATTTGTGAAATGGCCTTTAAACGCTCTTTTTCATCCTTACCTGTCGCAATCTGAATGGCGTAGTGGTTTTCAGAGGCGACTTGGGCGATACCACGGAGGACAGATGGGAAGAAAGGATTTTGATAGAAGGCATCTGAGTCGTCAGGAAGAACCAATCCGATAACCTGTGTATAGCTACTTACTAGGCTTCGGGCATTGAGGTTAGGATGGTAGTTGAGTTCCTTCATAGCCTTGCGAACGCGTTTTTTCGTTTCGTCGCTAATGGTTGATTTATTTTGAATGACACGGGTTACGGTTGAAGGTGAAACACCAGCAGCCTTGGCCACGTCTTTAATCGTAACAGGCATAATAATCTCCTACTTATGGTAGTCTGGATCACGGAAATGCGTTTTGTAAAAGATAGTGACCAGGTATAGAATAAATAAAATATTTTGAACAGTAATTAAAGTTGCCATATTTTGGCCTAGGAGACCTAGAATCATAGCAAGTAAGGTTGGTAAACCTAAACAGTTCAAAATGAAATGATAGCACTCTTTGTAGTTTTTAAATGAAAAGAGACGCGATTTTTTCGTGAAGTAGAGCAAGAGGCTAGCACCTAAAGCAACAATAAAAAAATTAAGTCCAAAGAGGAAGCTAGAACCTAGCACAAGAAAGAGACTAATATAGACGCGATTCTGTTGATACCAGTCTTTAGAAATGGCTTGTGTTAAGCTTTCCTTGCTTTGGAAGCTCTCAGTCGTTATCGCGTGATAGCGAATGCTGGTCAATTCTTTTCCTTGCTTGCTGATGATGAGTTTCGCAGGTTCAAAGTTCAGAAGTAATTCCTCAGGGAAGTTTGAACTAGAAGCGTCTCCGATTTGGATAGAAGCTTGATGAGGGGTTGAACCAGTGTAGCTCAACTTACCATCTATAATCTTTGCATTGGCAGCCAAATCCTGAACTACACTATCCGTCAAAGGAGTGTAGACATCATCGATGAAAGTTTCTAAAGGATAAGTTTCCTGAGAACTGTTCTGGATGGCAATAGGGATCATAGACAAGCTGATCAGGAAAATACTGGTAAAAATCAGTTGGAACCAGTTGAGATCAAAACGTTGAGATAGGGGCTTACGGAATCCCCAGATACTATTAAAATAAGAAAATGGATATGGCAACATAATTCTCTTTCTAAGGCATTTTTCTATATGAGTATTATATAGAGAAATGTGTTTAATTTCAAGTGGGGCAGGTACAATGCTGGTTGAAAGTAGGCTTTTGCTTTAAATTGTTCACAAACAAGAAGCCTTACCTTAAACTTTTATTTCTCATCAGATTATCTAAGTAAGGACAAGTTCCAAAATGAAAAAGGGTGGCGGGGGGTATATTACCCCTTGTCGCCACCACTTGTAAGTCCTGAAACAAAGTTCTTTTGTAGGAAGAAGAAGAGAATACAGATTGGAAGGGCGATGAGGATAGCACCTGCTGAGAAGTAGGCGATCTTCATGTTTTTCACATTGCTAACGAAGGTTTGGAGACCTACGGCAACAGTAAAGTATTCTTTCTCACGAAGCAAGAAACTAGAGAGGATGTAGTCCCCGAAAGGTCCCATGAAGGCCCAGAGAGCTTGTACGGCAACCATTGGGCGAACAAGTGGAAGAACAATTTGCCAGAAGCGGCGGAAGTGTCCTGCACCGTCTAGTTTTGCAGATTCGTCTAGAGACATTGGCACTGTATCGAAGTAGCCTTTCATGAGCCAAGCATTCATCGGGATACCACCACCAACGTAGAGGAAGATGAGGAACCAGCTGTGGTTAAGGGCGTTCAACATAAGTGCCATAACGAAGAAGGCAGTCAAAGCGGCCATTGTTGGCACCATTTGGATAATCAAGAAGAAAACCAAACTTTGTTTACGAGCCAAGAAGTTATAACGGCTGTAAGCATAGCCAGCAAATACGATGATACTTGTTTGAACAACCATGGTAATCAAGGCGATAATCAAAGTGTTGAGGTACCAAGTGCCGTACAAGGTTTCAGTGAAGAGGCCTTTAAAGTTATCAAAATTGAGGTCGATGTTAGTATCTAGTTTAAAGGCTGAGACGTTACCTGCTTTAAAGGCTGACATGATGGTAATCAACAGTGGGTAGATAATCACGATTGAAAGGCCAATCAAGTAAAGGTAAGTAAGGGTTTGAGTCAGTCTACGTTTGAGTTTGATTGAGTTATTCATCTTAGACGTCCTCCATATCAAATGCGTGTAGTTTCTTGAATGCGATCATAGAGATTGAGATGACAATGATAGAGATAATCAAGGTAACAGCTGCCGCCATTGAGTATTGAGGAGATGTACCTGTTGTCAAACGGTAGATCCATGAGATTAAGATATCGGTTGAACCAGCTCCCCCTCCGACACTACCAGGTCCTCCACCATTGAAGAGGTACATGATAGAGAAGTTGTTAAAGTTGAAAGTGTATTGGCTAATCAAAGTAGGTGCTGCAACAGCCAAGATCATTGGGAAAGTGATGTTGCGGAATTTTTGCCAAGCATTGGCACCGTCAATATAAGCTGCTTCGTAAAGGTCGTTAGGAATAGATTGCAAGATACCCAAAGTCAAAACGTAGATATATGGGAATCCAAGCCAACCTTGCATCATAATCAAGGCAACCTTAGTCCAAGTAGGGTCTGTTTTCCAAGGAATGAGTGCTCCATCGAGGAATGGAAGAACCTTAGCAAAGAGAGGGATTACTTGAGTGTTGATAGCACCAACACTATCGTTGAACATGTTTGAGAATGTCAAGATAGTGATGAAGGCTGGGACCGCCCAAGGTAGAAGGAAGATAACACCAAAGATACGTTTCCCCTTGATGAATGGTTGGTTAGCAATAATAGCTGTAAAGATACCGAGTACAATTTGCAAAGTAGATGCAGACAAAGCCCAGATAATAGTCCAAGAAAGAACAGAACCGAAGGCTGAACGGAAAGTACTCAAGCTCCAGATATTTGTGAAGTTGGTCAATCCAACCCAGTCCAGGAGTTTATTTGGTGGTAAATGTTGGAAATCATAGTTAGTAAAGGCGATCATCAAGGTTACAATAACTGGGAAGATGATGGCAAATGTCATGGCAACGTAAGATGGGATAATGAGCAAGTATGGGAATCCATTTTCGTAGATACCTTTAATCATATCCTTAAGTGTCATTGGGACAGGGATGCCATTATTGATACGTTTTGCAATGGTATGAGCATCTTTAATATTGAGAATATAAAATGCTAGATAAACAATTACAAAAATAGAGTGAAATGCACCACGAATCAACATAAATAGAGAGTTGTCACGGCCAGGTTTTTCACCGAGTGTGATCAAGTTGCTCAATTCAGGTGCTGCAAGTGCTATAAAATAGAGGACGAAAACTACTGTTACTGCAAGGAAGATAAAACCTTTAGCTTTTTGTTTGTTATAGATTTGTCCCAACCCAGGAATCAATGAAAGCAAGGCTGCTTTTTTTGGTTGTTGTTCCATGAGTGCTCCTTTCCTAAGATACGAGCGTTGAGCTCGATGCTAATCAGCAAAATCGCTGAAAACATTGTCAATATATCTAAAAATCAAGGGAGATGTTTAAATTATCTCCCTTGAATCAATCAATTAGTTACCAAATTTTTGTTGGATTGTTTCTTTGATCAATGTTACAGCATCATTAGCAGCTGTTTTAGCATCTTTCTTACCGCTTACAGCGTCAAAGAGCATTGTTTTAGCTGGGTCCCAAACTGTTGACATTTGAGAGATGTTTGGCATTGGTTGTGCGTTCTTGAACTGCTCGATAACAGCTGTAGTCAACTCATCTTTTTTACCTTCAGCATAAGCACGAGCTTCAGTGTTAGCTGGGATTTCGTTAGTTGCATCGTAGAATGCTTTTTGTTGATCAGTTGAAACAAGGAAGTCTACAAATTTTTGAGCGCCTTCAAGGTTCTTAGTGCTTGATGGGATGATCCAAGCTTTACCACCACCAAAGGCTGCGTAGTTTTTGCCGTTTGGAAGAGTTGGGATAGTTGCAACACCGTAGTTTACTTTAGCATCTTTGAATGCTTGAGCTTTCCAAGGACCATCGATGATAGCAGCTGTTTTACCTTCTTGGAATTGAGTTTGGATCAAGTTTCCAGCACCTTCAGTATCTTGCATACCTTTAGGCCATTTTTCGTACCAAGTTTTAGCGTATTCGATTCCTGCGATAGCACCATCGTTAGCAAGACCGATATCTTTAGGATCTTTACCATTTTGACCGAATACATAACCACCGTTACCAGCAAGGAGTCCGTATGCGTAGTAGAAGTTTGTCCAGTCAGCTAGGAAGGCAGTAGTTTTGCCATCTTCACCAGCGAAAGCATATTTGCTATCTTTTGCAAGTTCTTCTAGTTCAGCAAATGTTTTTGGAGCTTCTTTGAGCAAGTCTTTGTTATAGTACATAACAAGTGACTCGATAACGGCTGGAGCGCCGTAAACTTTACCGTCAGCAGCTGTTACAAGAGATTTAGTAGTATCATCTGTTTTAGCACCGTCGCTTAGTTTAACTTCTGAAAGTTGTCCATCAGTACCAAGGCTACCTACACGGTCGTATGGTGCCATCATAACGTCAGCAGCTTGACCTGATTGGTTGTCAAGTGAAAGTTTGTCAAGTCCGCCAAGTTGGTCACCAGATTTGATGTTAACTTTTGTACCTGATTCTTTTTCATAAGCTGCAGCAACTTTTTCAGCGTAGGCTTTATATTGGTCTTCAACATAGAAAGTGATTTCTTGGCTTCCTGATGCAGAAGAATCAGCTGCTTTATCAGCAGTTTTGCTTCCGCAAGCTACCAAAAGCAAGCTAGCAAGAGTAGCAGTACCAAGTACAGCAGCGCTCTTCATGAATTTAGTTGACATAGTGTATTCCTCCTAAAGAATAACAAATTTTAATTTCGAGGAAACGCAAACGTTTTCCCTTATGACCTTAGTATAGCACAAACAGAAAACGGTTGCAAGCGTTTTTTTGAAAAAAATTTAAAAAGCTTGTGACTAGCTAATTCTCAAAATTATTTATATAATAGAAGAAAAAGATGTAATCGTGTAAATTTCGATTCAAAAATAATTGAAGGGAAACGATTGCATGATTTAGAGGAAATTTATAGGAGATGAAAAAATAAGAATATAGTATTTTTAAAAAGCTATAAAAGCAAATAATTTGAAAAAGTTTTTTTACAAACGCTTGCATTTATTTTAGAAATGGGTTATACTTTAGTTAGCGCAAACGTTTGCGCGTATAAAAATGAAATATTTAACTATAAACACTTGAGGTGCTAATATGAAAAAACGTCAAAGTGGTGTGTTGATGCACATCTCATCACTTCCAGGAGCTTACGGAATCGGATCATTTGGTCAAAGCGCCTATGATTTCGTTGACTTCTTGGTTCGCACTAAGCAACGCTACTGGCAAATCCTTCCATTGGGAACAACAAGCTATGGTGACTCACCTTACCAATCATTCTCAGCTTTTGCAGGTAATACTCACTTTATCGATCTTGATATCTTGGTTGAGCAAGGTCTCTTGGAAGCAAGTGATCTTGAAGGCGTGGACTTTGGTAGTAACCCAACTGAAGTTGACTACGCTAAAATCTACTATGCACGTCGTCCGCTTCTAGAGAAAGCTGTCAAACGTTTCCTTGAAGCCGGAGATGTCAAAGACTTCGAAAAATTTGCTCAAGAAAATCAATCATGGCTTGAACTATTTGCAGAGTATATGGCTATCAAGGAGCATTTTGATAATCTTGCTTGGACAGAATGGCCAGATGCAGATGCTCGTGCTCGTAAAGCTTCAACTCTTGAAAGCTACCGTGAGAAATTAGCTGACAAGCTTGTTTACCACCGCGTAACCCAATACCTTTTCTTCCAACAATGGTTGAAATTGAAAGCATACGCTAACGAAAACCACATCGAGATTGTGGGGGATATGCCAATCTATGTTGCTGAAGATTCAAGCGATATGTGGGCAAATCCACATCTCTTTAAAACAGATGGAAACGGGAAAGCGACTTGCATCGCAGGTTGCCCACCAGATGAATTCTCTGCTACTGGTCAGCTCTGGGGTAACCCAATCTATGACTGGGAAGCTATGGATCGCGATGGTTACAAATGGTGGATTGAACGCTTGCGTGAAAGCTTCAAAATCTACGATATCGTTCGTATCGACCACTTCCGTGGATTTGAGTCTTACTGGGAAATTCCAGCTGGTTCTGAAACAGCAGCACCTGGTAAATGGGTGAAAGGACCTGACTACAAACTCTTTGCAGCGGTTAAAGAAGAACTTGGTGACTTGAACATCATCGCTGAAGACCTTGGTTTCATGACTGATGAAGTTATTGAATTACGTGAGCGCACTGGATTCCCAGGAATGAAGGTCCTTCAATTTGCCTTCAATCCAGAAGACGAAAGTATCGACAGCCCACACTTGGCACCAGCTAACTCTGTTATGTACACAGGAACACATGATAACAACACTGTTCTTGGTTGGTACCGTGATGAGATTGATGATCCAACTCGTGAGTACATGGCACGCTACACAAATCGTAAAGAGTACGAAACAGTGGTGCATGCTATGCTTCGTACAGCCTTCGCATCAGTAAGTTTCATGACGATTGCAACTATGCAAGATTTGCTAGAGTTGGATGGTTCAGCTCGTATGAACTTCCCATCTACTCTTGGTGGAAACTGGTCATGGCGTATGACAGAGGAACAATTGACTCCTGCTGTCGAAGAAACTTTGCTTGACTTGACTACAATTTATCGCCGTATCAATGAAAATTTGGTAGAATTAAAGAAATAAGACATTATCAGGAGACACAAAAAATGTTACCATTAAAAGAATTTGTACAAAATCGTTACAATAAATCTATCGCAGAATGTAGTAACGAAGAGCTTTACCTTGCTCTTCTTAACTACAGCAAACTTGCAAGCAGCCAAAAACCAGTCAACACTGGTAAGAAAAAAGTTTACTATATCTCAGCTGAGTTCTTGATTGGTAAACTCTTGTCTAACAACTTGATTAACCTTGGTCTTTATGACGATGTTAAGAAAGAACTTGCTGATGCAGGTAAAGAGTTGATCGAAATCGAAGAAGTAGAATTGGAACCATCACTTGGTAATGGTGGTTTGGGACGTTTGGCAGCCTGCTTTATCGACTCAATCGCTACACTTGGTTTGAACGGTGATGGGGTTGGTTTGAACTACCACTACGGTCTTTTCCAACAAGTGCTTAAAAACAACCAACAAGAAACAATTCCTAACGCTTGGTTGACTGACCAAAACTGGTTGGTTCGCTCAAGCCGTAGCTACCAAGTGCCATTTGCACACTTTACATTGACATCTACTCTTTACGATATCGATGTACCTGGTTACAAAACAGCTACGAAAAACCGTTTGCGTTTGTTTGACTTGGATTCAGTTGATTCATCTATCATTGAAGATGGCATTAACTTTGACAAGACAGACATCGCTCGCAACTTGACTCTTTTCCTTTACCCAGACGATAGCGACAAACAAGGTGAATTGCTCCGTATCTTCCAACAATACTTCATGGTTTCAAACGGTGCGCAATTGATCATCGATGAAGCAATCGAAAAAGGAAGCAACTTGCATGACCTTGCTGACTACGCAGTTGTACAAATCAACGATACTCACCCATCAATGGTGATCCCTGAATTGATCCGTCTTTTGACTGAACGTGGTATCGAACTTGATGAAGCAATCTCTATCGTTCGTAGCATGACTGCCTACACAAACCACACAATTCTTGCTGAAGCCCTTGAAAAATGGCCTCTTGAATTCTTAGAAGAAGTGGTTCCTCACTTGGTACCAATCATCAAAGAATTGGATCGTCGTGTTCGTGCTGAATACAAAGATCCAGCTGTTCAAATCATTGATGAAAACGATCGTGTACATATGGCCCACATGGATATCCACTATGGATACAGCGTAAACGGGGTTGCAGCTCTTCACACAGAAATTTTGAAGAACTCTGAGTTGAAAGCTTTCTACGATCTTTACCCAGAAAAATTCAACAACAAAACAAACGGTATCACTTTCCGTCGTTGGCTCATGCATGCTAACCCAAGCTTGTCTCACTACTTGGATGAGATCCTTGGCCGCGAATGGCACCATGAAGCTTCTAAATTGGAAGACCTTCTTTCTTACGAAGACAAGGCTGCTGTCAAAGAAAAATTGGAAAGCATCAAAGCTCACAACAAACGTAAATTGGCTCGCCACTTGAAAGAACACCAAGGTGTGGAAATCAATACTAACTCTATCTTTGACATCCAAATCAAACGTCTTCACGAGTACAAACGCCAACAAATGAATGCATTGTATGTGATCCACAAATACTTGGACATCAAGGCTGGTAATATCCCTGCTCGTCCAATCACAGTATTCTTTGGTGGTAAAGCAGCTCCTGCCTACACAATCGCCCAAGACATCATCCACTTGATTCTTTGCTTGTCAGAAGTGATTGCTAACGACCCAGCAGTAGCACCACACTTGCAAGTTGTAATGGTTGAAAACTACAACGTTACTGCAGCAAGCTTCCTCATCCCAGCATGTGATATCTCAGAACAAATCTCACTTGCTTCTAAAGAAGCTTCAGGTACTGGTAACATGAAATTCATGTTGAACGGAGCTTTGACTCTTGGTACTATGGACGGTGCTAACGTGGAAATCGCTGAGTTGGTTGGAGACGAAAACATCTACATCTTCGGTGAAGATTCAGAAACTGTTATCGACCTTTACGCTAAATCAGCATACAAATCAAGCGAATTTTACGCTCGTGAAGCTATCAAACCATTGGTTGACTTCATCGTGAGCGACGCTGTTCTTGCAGTAGGTAAGAAAGAACGCTTGGAACGTCTTTACAATGAATTGATCAACAAAGACTGGTTCATGACTCTCCTTGACTTGGAAGACTACATCAAAGTGAAAGAGCAAATGCTTGCTGAGTACGAAGACCGTGACGCATGGTTGGATAAAGTTATCGTTAACATTGCTAAAGCAGGATTCTTCTCATCTGACCGTACAATCGCTCAGTATAACGAAGATATCTGGCACTTGAACTAAGAAAATTATACTAATACATTTTGTAAAAAAGCGAGTTTCAAATGAAATTCGCTTTTTTGAATGTTATGGATTTGAGGTTGACTGGTCTCAAAAAAAAATAATTTGTCAATAATTTCTAGACTTAAAAATAAGACCTAGAGAACACTAAGAAGGCTGGTTTTACTACCTTTAAGCCTGAGGTTCTTCTTAGCTGTTACCTCAAATTTCTTGTATTCGTTTACAAACAGTATTATAATTGTATTGTAGTAAAGAAGGAGGATGTTCTTATGTGGAAAAAATATTTTTCAAAATATAAATGGACTGATTTATTTTGGATTATTTTTGTAATTTTGTCATGCCTTTATATGGGTAATAGTTCTTCGTTTCCACTGACTCATCAAGAAATCTCTTTTCATGGATGTTGTTATGGGGCATCACTTGCCTTATATCACTTGCTATTTATTGATAAATTTGTCATTTCAAATCGAAAATAAATGGAGAGGTCAAAATTTTTTAATACTTTTCGGAAAGACAGTGAAAAATCGTGTTTTAAACCCACATCTCAAGAAGAGGTGCGGGTTTTGTTTTATCTTAAAAACTAGTTTACAGAGCTTTTCCGACCAGGATCTCTGCTTCGATAGTAATTTCTGTCAACTGACTCCAATCAATCTTGCTTTGGTCGACATGAAAGAGCAGGGGAGTCATGCTGAGTAAGGCTTGGCGTTGTTCTGCTGTAATGGGCTTGGTCAGGGAAGTGATTTGACTAGATTGGATGCTGAAATGTTCTTGGAAATGTTCCTTGATATCCTGATTAGAATAATCTTTCTTTGTCAGTTGGCCCTGTACCATTTGACGGATTTCTTTGAGGTGATTTTCGGTAGGGATGACCTTGATCAAGATGCCGTCCTCTGATAAGACTCGTCGAAATTCTCCGTAGTTGGCAGGTGAGAAGATATCAAGTAGAATATCCATACTGGCGTCTTTTATAGGAAGGCGAGCCAGGTCGCCAACGAACCAGTTGACTGCCCAGTTGGGTTCACTCTTAGCAGCGATTTGGACCGAGTCTTTTGAAATGTCAAAGGCATAAAAGGTTTTGTCGGGATGGGCATCTTGGAGTTTGCGAGAGTAGAAGCCTTCGCCACAACCGATATCTAAGACAGTTTTTGCAGATGATTTAGTCGCTAGTATGTCTGAGATGCCTTCTAAGATAGTCTGATAAAAGCCAGCTTCTAGAATTTGCTGGCGATTTTGAAAGTTTTCCTTGTCATAGTTGGCGGATTGCTTGATTTGAGGTGCCAGATTGACATAGCCAAATTTAGCCAAGTCAAAAGAATGGCGATTGTTGCATTTGAGACTACTCTCTAGCAGAGTCAGATTTTCTTGACAGATAGGACAGGCAAAGGCAGTCGCAGAAGCAAAACGCTGAAGTTTGGGTTTGAGATTTGTATTCATAGTTTAAGTGTATCAAAAGAGGCAAATGAAAGCAACTTTAGGAATAAGTAGATGGGAGATTCAGTAGAAATAAAACTAATTCTCCAATTTATGGAATGAAATTGCTTTTATGTCTAAATTGCTATATAATAATGATAAGGAGGAAATAAGTATGTTAAAAGAAGTACTAACCGTTGCAAAAGTTGCGAAAAAATCATCACTCTTTTTGGGTGGTGTCGCATTTGGTACCCTTGGTTTGAAAATCTTAGCAAGTAAGGAAGCTAAAAAAGGTTATTCTAAAGCTTTAGCTAAGGCTTACAAGTTGAAAGACGAGCTAGATGCATCTGTTTCTGTTGTGAAGCAACATGGAGACGATGTCTTGCAAGATGCCAAATATTTGTACGAGCAAGAGAAAAAAGAAGAGCAATTAGATAGCCTTATAGGTGAATAATATGTCTTTTAAAGTGCTACATAAAGGATACCAACATATCCGACTATCATCTTCTTTTTCACTCACCTTGGATATTCAAGACTATCTTCGTTCCTTGGCGAGAGATGAAAAGGGGATTGAGTCTATCCAGTTTTACATGGATCAACAGCACTTTACTCTACGTATAAAAGAAGGCTTTTCTGTATTAGATAATGCAGAAGCCTTTTTAAAAAGAATTGATAAAGGGAAAGTTTCTGAGTTGATGACTCTTCCCATTCGTAGAGAAGAGAGTGCTTATTCTATTGTTTCAGGTGCAGCGATTAAGCGTGTGCTTTTTCGTAGTTTTGTGCCGTATCCCATTCGCTATATATGGACTTGCTATCAGGCTTTGGGTTATATCAGAGAAGCCTATCAAACACTAGCGCGTAAGGAACTAACGATGGAGGTCTTGGACTGTTCGGCGATTTTATTGTCCTTGTTTATGAACCAATCCAAGACAGCTAGCAATATCATGTTTATGCTTGATTTGGGGAATCATTTAGATCAGTGGTCTTTGAAAAAAACTGCAACAGATTTAGAACAAAGCCTTCTTGCAAAAGAGAGCGATGTATTCCTAGTACAGGGCGATACGGTTGTTAGTATCAAGAGTTCCGATGTTCAAATAGGAGATGTTTTGATCTTATCTCAAGGAAATGAAATTCTGTTTGATGGACAAGTAGTTTCAGGTTTAGGTATGGTCAACGAAAGTTCCTTGACGGGAGAGAGTTTTCCAGTTGAAAAAAGAGAGTCTGATTTGGTTTGTGCAAATACAGTATTAGAAACTGGAGAGTTATGCATTCGTGTAACCGATAATCAGATGAACAGCCGGATTTTACAACTGATTGAGTTGATGAAAAAATCTGAAGAAAACAAGAAAACGAAACAACGCTATTTCATCAAGATGGCGGACAAGGTCGTCAAATATAATTTCTTGGGGGCTGGGCTGACTTACCTATTAACGGGTTCTTTTTCTAAGGCTATCTCTTTCCTATTGGTCGATTTCTCCTGCGCTTTGAAAATCTCTACTCCTGTAGCTTATTTGACAGCTATCAAGGAGGGGTTGAACCGTGAAATGGTGATTAAGGATGGAGATGTTCTGGAGAAATACCTGGAAGTTGATACCTTCTTATTTGATAAGACTGGGACAATCACAACTAGCTATCCTATAGTTGAAAAGGTGTTACCTTTTGGAGACAATAGTGAGGAAGATATTCTCAGAATCAGTGCCTGTCTTGAGGAACACATTTATCATCCTATTGCTAATGCCATCGTCAAGCAAGCCGAGATAGAGGGGATTGAACATGAGGAAATGCATGGGAAACTCCAATATATCGCAAGTAAGGGGATCAAATCTCATATAGATGGTCAACCAGTTCTTATTGGGAATTATGTCTTGATGCAGGATGAGCAGATTCATATCAGTTCAGAACAAAATGCTTTAATTGAAGAGTACAAGAGTCACTACAATCTCTTATTCTTAGCCTACCAGAATGAATTGATTGGAATGTTCTGCATTCATACTCCTTTGAGAAAAGAAGCTAAGGCAGCCTTGGATAAACTTAAGGAACAAGGGAAAAAATTGATTCTGGCAACAGGGGACACCTTGGTTAGAACAGAGGAATTAGTCAAAGATTTGCCCTTTGATCAGGTCTATACAGACTTAAAACCTGATGGGAAATTTGAGTTAGTAGAGAAACTGCAGAAAGCAGGTCACACTATTTTGATGGTTGGAGATGGATTGAATGACTCAGCGGCTCTAACCCTATCAGATATCGGCGTGGTGATGAATGAGAGTGCAGATATTTCTAAGCAGATGAGCGATATCTTGTTGTTAGATAATCGTTTGGATTTCTTCCAAGAGTTGGATTCGCTATCATCATCTTTGCAAACACTCATCAAGAAGAATATTCAAGATACCGTTGTCGTAAATAGTAGTTTGATTGGCTTTGGCTTGTTTAACTGGCTCAGCCCTTCAAATCTTTCTATCTTACATAATCTAACAACCTTACGCATTGTACTGCGTAGCCTGTCTATTAAGGGATAGGTGGGGACTATTCACAGCAAAAAGGAGTTACCTTTATCGAGGTTAACTCCTTTGTTTATAGGTAAATGTTGAACAATTTAGTAAGTCAATACGAAGTATTTTTTCTTCCCACGTCGGATAACAGTGAGTTCGTTCTCTAACTTATCTGCATCTCCTAAGACATAGTCAAGGTCTTGGATACGGTCACCGTTGACGTAGATAGCTCCATTTTGTACGTCTTCGCGGGCTTGGCGTTTTGAGTTAACCACGCCAGAAGATACGAGGAGTTCAACGATGTTGTGGTTTTCGCCTGCTTGTACTTGGTAGTTTGGCACGCCACGAAGTCCTTGTTTGAGTTCTTTGACAGAAAGGTTTTTGATATTTCCAGCAAAGAGTTGCTCAGTGATGTTAAGGGCTTCTTTATAAGCTTCTTCTCCGTGGACAAGAGTCACGACTTCACGAGCCAAGACTTTTTGAGCCAAACGTTCGTGTGGCGCAGCCTCAAACTGTTTGCGAATCTCTTCAATCTCATCAAGTGACAAGAAAGTAAAGATTTTCAAGAAGCGAACAGCGTCAGCGTCCATGACATTCATCCAGAATTGGTACATTTCGTATGGAGAAGTCTTTTCAGGGTTGAGCCAAACAGCGTTTCCTTCAGATTTACCAAATTTCTTACCAGTTGCATCTGTAATCAGTGGAACAGTGATAACGTGACCAGTCTTGTCGGCTTTACGACGCATCAACTCAGTACCAGCTGTCATATTTCCCCATTGGTCAGATCCGCCGATTTGAAGAGTAACATTGTGATCTTGGTTAAGGACAAAGAAGTCGTATCCTTGCATGATTTGGTAGGCAAACTCAGTGTAAGAAATCCCTGTTTCAATACGTTTCTTCACAGACTCCTTGCTCATCATGTAGTTGACAGTGAAGTATTTTCCGATATCACGGAGGAAGTCAATGAAGCTGATACTGCCAAACCAGTCGTAGTTGTTGACCATGACAGCTTTATTTTCCCCATTTTCAAAATCAAGAAAGCGAGAAAGTTGTCCTTGGATAGACTTGACCCAGCCATCCACTGTGTCTTTTGTTTGGAGACTACGTTCAGCATCTTTGAAGGACGGATCTCCGATGAGACCTGTAGCACCGCCAACGAGCGCATAAGGTTTGTGACCTGCTAACTGCAAGCGACGACTTGTCAAGATTGCGACAAGGTGACCTAGGTGAAGGCTGTCAGCAGTTGGATCGTAGCCAGTATAATAAGAAACTTGACCTTCTTCTAGGGCTTTACGCAAAGCTTCTTCATCAGTCGTTTGAAAAATCAAACCACGCTCTTTTAGCTCATCAAAAATGTGCATGTGTCTTTTCTCCTTTTTAAAATATTGTTTCTACCTATTGTACCACAAACTTGGCAAATAACCTAGTAAATTCGGGAAGAAAGTTGCTGCTTGTACTTTTTTGGAAACGAGTGAAATATGGTATAATAGCACTAGCTTATACTCAATGAAAATCAAAGAGAAAACTAGGAAGCTAGCCGCAGGTTGCTCAAAACACAGTTTTGAGGTTGTGGATAGAACTGACGAAGTCAGTAACACATATACGGCAAGGCGAGACTGACGTGGTTTGAATTTGATTTTTGAAGAGTATTATTTTCAGAGAAATAGATAAAAATAGTTAAGAAAGGGGCTGAAAGATGTCTCATATTATTGAATTGCCGGAAGTCTTGGCCAATCAAATCGCGGCAGGAGAAGTAATAGAACGTCCTGCTAGTGTGGTTAAGGAGCTAGTTGAAAATGCCATTGATGCTGGCTCTAGCCAGATTATCGTAGAGATTGAAGAAGCTGGGCTTAAGAAAATCCAAATCACAGATAATGGTCACGGGATTGCCCACGATGAAGTCGAGTTGGCTCTCCGCCGTCATGCGACCAGTAAAATTAAGAATCAAGCGGATCTTTTTCGGATTCGGACCCTCGGTTTTCGTGGTGAAGCTCTGCCTTCAATCGCTTCTGTTAGTGTCTTAACCTTGTTGACTGCGGTGGATGGAGCAAGTCACGGAACCAAGTTAGTGGCTCGTGGGGGAGAAGTTGAAGAGATTAGCCCAGCGACCAGTCCTGTTGGGACTAAGGTTTGTGTGGAAGACCTATTTTTCAATACACCGGCTCGTCTCAAGTATATGAAGAGTCAGCAGGCAGAGTTGTCTCACATCATTGATATTGTCAACCGTTTGGGGCTAGCCCATCCTGAGATTTCCTTTAGCCTGATTAGCGATGGCAAGGAGATGACACGAACAGCTGGTACGGGTCAACTGCGCCAAGCAATCGCTGGGATTTATGGTTTAGCCAGTGCTAAAAAAATGGTTGAGATTGAGAATTCTGACCTAGACTTTGAAATTTCTGGTTTTGTCTCATTGCCTGAATTGACACGGGCTAATCGTAACTATATCAGCCTTTTTATCAATGGCCGTTATATCAAAAACTTCCTGCTCAATCGTGCCATTTTAGATGGATACGGTAGCAAGCTTATGGTGGGGCGTTTTCCACTGGCTGTGATTCATATCCAGATTGACCCTTACTTAGCAGATGTCAATGTGCACCCGACCAAGCAAGAGGTGCGAATTTCCAAGGAAAGAGAACTGATGGCGCTGGTTTCAGAAGCTATTGCAAAGAGTCTCAAGGAACAGACCTTGATTCCAGATGCCTTGGAAAATCTAGCCAAATCTGCGGTTAGAAATCGTGAAAAAGTAGAGCAAACGACTTTGCCACTGAGAGAAAATACGCTCTATTATGAAAAAAATGAACCGACCAGACCGACACAAGCTGAGGTGGCAGACCATCAGGTGAATCTGACTGAAGACAGACAGGATTTGAATCTGTTTGCTAAGGAAACCTTGGACCAGATGACCAAGCCAGCTAAACTGCATTTTGCAGAGAGAAAGCCTGCTAGCTATGACCAACTGGACCATCCAGAGTTAGATCTAGCTAGTTTGGATAAGGCTTATGATAAGCTGGAGCGAGAAGAATCTTCGAGCTTCCCAGAGTTGGATTTTTTCGGGCAAATGCATGGAACCTATCTCTTTGCCCAAGGTCGAGATGGGCTCTACATCATAGATCAGCACGCGGCTCAGGAACGGGTTAAGTATGAGGAGTACCGTGAGAGCATTGGCAATGTTGACCAGAGCCAGCAGCAACTCCTAGTGCCCTATATCTTTGAATTTCCTGCGGATGATGCCCTTCGTCTCAAGGAAAGAATGCCTCTCTTAGAGGAAGTAGGCGTCTTTCTAGCAGAGTACGGGGAGAATCAATTCATCCTGCGCGAACATCCCATTTGGATGGCAGAGGAGGAAATCGAGTCTGGAATCTATGAGATGTGCGACATGCTCCTCTTGACCAAGGAAGTTTCAATCAAGAAATACCGAGCTGAACTAGCCATTATGATGTCCTGCAAGCGATCCATCAAGGCCAATCATCGTATCGATGACCACTCAGCTAGGCAACTCCTCTATCAGCTCTCTCAATGTGACAACCCCTATAACTGTCCACACGGACGTCCTGTTTTGGTACACTTTACCAAGTCGGACATGGAAAAGATGTTCCGTCGCATTCAGGAAAATCATACTAGTCTCCGAGAGCTAGGAAAATACTAATACTCTTCGAAAATCTCTCTAAACTGCGTCAGCCTTACCTTGCCTAACTCAAGTTATGCCTACGGTTAGCTTCCTAGTTTAGATTTGATTTTCATTGAGTCTAAATTGAAGGGAAAATTATGTACGAATATCTAAAGGGTATTATTACCAAAATTACCGCCAAATACATCGTCCTAGAGGCTAATGGTATTGGCTACATCCTGCACGTGGCTAATCCTTATGCCTACTCAGGGCAAGTCAACCAAGAAGCACAAATCTATGTGCATCAGGTTGTACGTGAAGATGCTCATCTGCTTTACGGTTTTCGTTCAGAAGACGAGAAAAAGCTCTTTCTCAGCTTGATTTCTGTATCAGGCATTGGTCCTGTTTCCGCTCTTGCCATTATTGCGGCGGATGACAATGCAGGCCTCGTTCAAGCCATTGAGACTAAGAACATCACCTACTTGACCAAGTTCCCTAAAATCGGTAAGAAAACAGCCCAACAGATGGTCTTGGACTTAGAAGGGAAAGTTGTTGTGGCAGGAGACGACCTCCCTGCTAAGGCTGCAGCTCCATCTAGCAGTGACAACCAAGAATTGGAAGAAGCGATGGAAGCCATGTTGGCATTGGGCTACAAGGCAACTGAACTCAAGAAAATCAAGAAATTTTTTGAAGGAACGACAGATACAGCAGAGAATTATATCAAGTCGGCCCTTAAAATGTTGGTGAAATAGGAGATTTCTATGCCAAAACGTTGTGGCTGGGTTAAAATGAACAACCCGCTATATGTAGCCTACCATGATGAGGAGTGGGGGCGTCCCCTACATGATGACCGTGCTCTCTTTGAGTTACTCTGTATGGAGACTTATCAGGCTGGTCTTTCTTGGGAAACGGTGCTCAATAAACGCCAAGCCTTCCGCCAAGCTTTTCATGGTTACCAAATTCAAGCTGTTGCGGACATGACTGATGAAGAATTGGAAGATTTGATGGATAATCCAGCCATCATCCGCAATCGTGCCAAGATATTTGCGACGCGGGCCAACGCTCAGGCTTTTCTACAAGTTCAGAAGGAGTATGGTTCTTTTGATGCCTACCTTTGGTCTTTTGTTGAGGGGAAAACCATCGTCAATGATGTGCCTGACTACAGCCAGGCGCCTGCCAAAACAGCTCTATCTGAGAAATTATCCAAAGATTTCAAAAAACGAGGCTTTAAGTTTACGGGTCCTGTTGCAGTTTTGTCATTTCTACAAGCTGCAGGTTTGGTTGATGACCATGAGAATGATTGTGAATGGAAGGGTCTTAAATGATGTCTAACAAAAATAAGGGAATTCTGATTTTTGCGATTCTCTATACAGTTCTCTTTGTGTTTGATGGTGTTAAATTGCTGTCTTATTTGATGCCATCTACCATTGCAAATTATTTAGTCTATGTAGTATTAGCACTATATGGCTCTTTCTTGTGCAGGGATAGATTGATTCAACAATGGAATGAGATTAGAAAAACTAAAAGAAAATTCTTCTTTGGCGTCATAACAGGCTGGCTCTTTCTCATTCTGATGACTGTTGTCTTTGGCTTTGTATCAGAGATGTTGAGGCAGTTTTTGGGGCTGGTCGGACAAGGTCTAAACCAGTCGAATATTCAAAGCACCTTTCAAGAGCAACCACTACTGATAGCCGTTTTCGCCTGCATCATAGGGCCTATAGTGGAAGAGCTCTTTTTCCGTCAACTGTTATTGCATCACCTGCAGAAAAAACTGTCAACTTGGCTAAGCATTCTTCTGGTAGGACTTGTCTTTGCTCTGACTCATATGCATAATGTAAGTTTATCAGAGTGGATTGGTGCAGTCGGATACCTAGGTGGTGGGCTTGCCTTTTCTATTATTTATGTGAAAGAAAAGGAGAATATTTACTATCCCCTATTTGTTCACATGTTAGGGAATAGCCTCTCCTTCATCATTTTAGCTATCAGTAGTATGTGACGAAAATGCCAGTAATGATAATGAGAAAAAGCTGAGAAATTCATCTCAGCTTTCTTTGTTATAGTCAAAGCGAATGACTTGATCCGTTGCGTCTACATACGCGTGGACTCCAAAGGGAACAATTGCTCTTGGTGTGGCATGGCCAACGTTTAGATTATAGACAATCGGGGTATTGCTGTCAATGATATCCAATAGTGCCTCTTTATAGTCGTCATAGAAAGTTTCATCCATAGGTTTTCCGACCAAGAGTCCACTGATGACTTCAAATATCCCAGTTTCTTTTAAAGCCTGCAGCATCTTTTTGAAGTTTTCTGGCTCAGGCTTTTCTTCGCTTGTTTCTAACAAGAGAATCTTTCCTTTCCAGTCGGATAAGTCAGGGAAGAGTTTGTACTTTTGGCAGAGTTCTGTACTGTCTACATATCGAGAGTTGTCAAAGATATCGTAGAGGGATTCGAGGCAACCGCCGAGGATTTCCCCCTCGAATTGGGCAGTTCCTTGTAACAAGTCAAAACCAGTATTTGCATGACTGATACGATGTGTTCCCAGAGCCTTGGGACTGAAGTCAGTTCTTTCCTCATACCAAACGTTACTAGGGCGAATTTCTGAGATTTTTCCAGTCTCAATCAATTCTTTAAAGTAGTGGCAGCTATATGGCAACATTTCTTTGTCTAACTCACAAATGTCTGCTAGAAATGATTGGCCGTAAAAAGTCTTGATTCCTAGTTTATGCAACATGAGATGGTTCATGGTCGTATCCGAGAAGCCAAGAAAAATCTTTTGTTTGATAACTTTTTCTAGTTGGTCATTTTCAAAAAGATAGGGTAATAAACGATAGGTATCGTCTCCACCGATGGCGCATAGGACCATGTCGATGCTATTATCAGAAAAGGCCTGCATCAAATCCTCTGCACGCGCTTCAGGATGGTCCTTGATAAAGTCTAAGCCTTTTAACGAATGGGGTAAAAAGATAGGATTGAGTCCCAAATCTTTGAGACGTTGGACACCCAAGTCCACTTCGTGTTTGACAAAGTCTTCTCCGATAATGCCACTAGACAAACTAACAATACCAATAGTAGAAACCATATCTCATCCTCCTAGAAATAAATTGATGCTATTGTATCACAAAAGATAAGGAGAAACAACAAGAATTAGAATCAGAAAAAGGCTTTTAGATCAAAAAAGTAAGCAAAAAAGCAACCAATCGTGTGGTTGCTTTTTATAGTAGTTGTATTCTTATAGAGCAGTAAGGAAGGTCAGTCCGCCAAGGACAACCCCGGCCGAGTTTGGAATGATTAGAATCCAGTCTTTCTTAGGCTCTTTTGTCCATCCATAAATGACCCAGATTAAGCAAGAGATTGCTGCTGATAAAGGTTGAAATGGTTGAGCTTTGTTCCCTTGTAAATTGGCAAAAATTTGGGGGATGTAGGCTATAAATACAATAATTCCGATAAAGGCACCAATTGAACCGACAATTTGATTAATTCTCTGTTTAGTCATATATATTTCTCCTTATTACTTTATTATCATAACAGAAAAACAACTTGAATTCAAGGATAAAACCTAGGGATTTTAAGGGGAGCCGTTACATTAGAACGTTTTTAGAAAATGTAGCTACTTTTCTTTGGAGAATCAAAAAATACTTTGGAGCCATGATAAAAGTAGTCTGTCTACAAAACACACTACTTTTATTGTTTATCTTAATATCTAGCAGGTCCTGCACTTGCGCTCTTAATATTGAAACGTTTTTTGAGGTAGAAACGGAGGGCAAGGAGAGATCCTCCAATCACCAACAAAACAAGTGGTGGGAGACTAATGTTGATGGCTTGTGGAAGAAAGTTACTCAAGAAGAGGATGAAGACCCAGGCAAACATGGTTGCTAACATGACCAAAAGTGATTTCCAGAATGGAGGACGTTGGCTGCGGTCAGTATCTGGTCCGTAGTAGCGGTAGATGAAGTGGTAGAGCAGGTAAAAGGCAACCCCACCAAACGCCCCTACACTGATGAGTGTTACCAAGCCGTAGGCCACAGGTTGGTTTGAGAAGAAGCTCATCAAAGCGCTAACTACTGCAAAAAGTCCGGTGATGAAAAGGGCTGAATCCAACATCATCAATTTTGGATCGTCGTTTTCTTTTGGATGTTCTTTTTCGTATTGCTCTTTTTCGCTGAAACTATGAGCCCAGTGAGTTGGTGCTCCGTAGATAGAACGAGCTGTCACTCCTTTTGGTTGCTCCTCAAGGATATGAGGAATGACTTCTTCAAGGATAGCCTTGATTTCAGCATCTGTTTTCCCGTCCTTGAGAAATTGCTGGGTTGCAATATGGATAAATTCCTGGTTTTTCTTTGTTAATTCTTGTAAATCAATCTGTGACATAATAACTCCTGTTTAGAACCATTTTTTATGGATGAGGTAAAGAGTGAGGGAAACACTCATAGCAAAGGCAATAAAGACGATGAGCCAGAAAGCGTGTGGTTCTCCGTTTAAAGGAATTTCATTATCCTTAAAGTTCATTCCGTAGGCTGAGAAAATCATGGTCGGGATGGACATAACGATGGTCACGAGGGCCAAGGTTTTCATGATATTGTTCTGGTTGTTTGAAATGATAGAAGCGAAGGTCTCTGTCATAGAGTGAAGGACGTTTCCATAGATGTCCGCCATCTCGATGGCCTGTTGCGTTTCAATCAAGGTATCTTCCAGTAAGTCTTCGTCTTCGAGATATTTCTTGATATTGCTAGTTGCGCTGGTCAATTTTTTAATCACGCGCTCATTTGTCTTAAGTGAAGCTTTGAAGTAGACGATGGTCTTTTCCAACTCCATGAGTTCAATCAATTCTTCGTTTCGAGTAGATTTATGAAGTTGACTCTCAATCTGCTCACTCTTACGTTCGATTGAACGGAGGGCTGTCAAGTAAATCTCCGCATTGCGGTAGAGGATTTGGAAGATGAAGCGCGAACGCATGAAGGTATAGAAATTTCGAAGCCTACGATTGATAAAGACATCAAGAAGTGGTAGAGGCTCCAAGCAAGTGGTAATAATAGCCTCTTCTGTGATGATAATCCCCAAGGGAATAGTCACATAGTAGGTCTGGTTATTTCTTTCCTCTGTGATTGGGACGTCTACGATAATCAAGGTGTACTCATCTTCGATGGTGATACGAGACATCTCTTCCGCATCGAGCGGTGCACGGAGGTCTGCGATATCAATATCAAAGGCTGAGGCAATTTCCATCGATTCGCTTTGTGTAGGATTGACGAGATTGATCCAAGTGCCCGGCTGGAGCGTATCAATCTCTTTAAATTCAGTTGTTGTTGAGATAAAGACTTGCTTCATATCTCTTATCCTTTCCTAATCTAATCCGTGTTTCAGTGATTTTTGACACCGTACTATTATACTACAAAATCGGCTTTTTTGGTAATAGAATTTCACTTTTTTTGGTATAATGGAAAGCAACAATGAACTAGAAAGAAGTAATATGCAAGATAAGATTGTCATCCATGGGGCACGCGCCCATAATTTAAAAAATATAGATGTGGAAATTCCGCGTGACAAGCTAGTTGTGGTGACGGGACTATCTGGATCAGGAAAGTCTAGTTTGGCCTTTGATACCCTTTATGCAGAAGGGCAACGTCGCTACGTTGAAAGTCTGTCAGCCTATGCTCGTCAGTTCTTGGGCAATATGGAAAAGCCAGATGTGGATTCTATCGATGGTCTCAGCCCTGCCATTTCCATTGACCAGAAAACGACCAGTAAAAATCCTCGTTCGACGGTTGGAACAACGACGGAAATCAACGATTATCTACGTCTTCTCTATGCACGTGTAGGGACACCCTACTGTATCAATGGACATGGGGCTATCAAGGCTTCGTCTGTAGAGCAGATTGTGGATAAGGTCTTGGAATTGCCAGAACGCCAACGCTTGCAGATTTTGGCTCCTGTTATTCGTAAGAAAAAGGGTCAGCATAAGACGCTGATTGAAAAGATTCAAAAGGATGGTTACGTCCGTGTCCGTGTCGATGGAGTTGTCTACGACGTGACTGAAGTTCCTGAACTTGAAAAGAATAAGCAACACAACATTGATGTGGTGGTAGACCGTATCATTATCAAAGAAGGTATCCGTAGTCGTCTCTTCGATTCGATTGAAGCAGCTCTCCGTATTGCTGAAGGTTATGTCGTTATTGATACTATGGATGATTCAGAGTTGCTCTTTTCAGAACACTATGCTTGTCCAGTATGTGGATTTACGGTTCCAGAGCTAGAACCCCGTCTCTTCTCCTTCAATGCACCGTTTGGCTCCTGTAGTGAGTGTGATGGTTTGGGAATCAAGCTAGAGGTTGATACGGACTTAGTCGTACCAGATGCTAGTAAGACTCTTCGTGAGGGAGCCTTAGCGCCCTGGAATCCGATCTCTTCTAACTATTATCCAAATATGCTAGAACAAGCCATGACAGCCTTTGGAGTGGATATGGATAAGCCTTTTGAGGACTTGTCAGAAGAAGATAAGAACTTGATTCTCTATGGATCAGATGGCAAGGAATTCCATTTCCACTATGAGAATGAATTTGGTGGTGTGCGCGATATCGATATTCCTTTTGAGGGAGTTGTCAATAATATCAAACGTCGTTACCATGAGACTAACAGTGATTACACGCGCACCCAGATGCGCCTCTACATGAATGAGCTGACCTGCGGAACTTGTCATGGTTATCGCCTCAATGACCAGGCTTTGTCTGTCCGTGTTGGTGGTGAGAAAGGACCACATATCGGAGAAATTTCAGACCTGTCTATCGCAGACCACTTGGAGTTGGTGAGCCAGTTAACCTTGTCTGAAAATGAAGCTATTATTGCTCGGCCTATTCTCAAGGAAATCAAGGACCGTTTGACCTTCCTTAATAACGTGGGTCTTAACTATCTGACCCTGTCACGTTCGGCAGGAACCCTTTCAGGTGGGGAAAGTCAGCGTATTCGTTTGGCAACCCAGATTGGTTCTAACCTATCAGGTGTTCTTTATATTCTAGACGAGCCGTCAATTGGTCTTCACCAGAGGGATAATGACCGTCTGATTGCCAGTCTCAAAAAGATGCGTGACTTGGGGAATACCCTCATCGTGGTGGAACATGATGAAGATACCATGCGCGAGGCTGATTATCTAATTGACGTTGGTCCTGGTGCCGGTGTTTTTGGTGGGGAGATTGTTGCCGCAGGAACGCCCAAGCAAGTGGCTCGCAACAGCAAGTCTATCACAGGTCAGTACTTGTCAGGCAAACGTGCCATTCCAGTGCCAGAAGAGCGTCGTGTCGGTAATGGTCGTTTTATCGAAGTGACGGGAGCGCGTGAAAACAACCTACAAAATATCACTGCTCGTTTCCCCTTAGGAAAATTCATCGCGGTGACAGGTGTATCAGGTTCAGGGAAATCGACCTTAATCAACAGTATCCTCAAAAAAGCGATTGCTCAGAAGCTCAACCGCAATTCAGACAAGCCTGGTAAATTCAAGACCATAACAGGGATTGAGCATGTAGACCGCTTGATTGATATTGACCAGAGCCCTATCGGACGAACGCCAAGGTCCAACCCAGCTACCTATACGGGAGTTTTTGACGATATACGTGACCTCTTTGCCCAGACAAATGAAGCCAAGATTCGTGGCTACAAAAAGGGTCGTTTTAGTTTCAATGTCAAGGGTGGGCGCTGTGAAGCCTGCTCGGGTGATGGGATTATCAAGATTGAGATGCACTTCTTGCCAGATGTTTATGTGGCTTGTGAGGTTTGCCATGGGACTCGCTATAACAGCGAAACCCTAGAAGTTCACTACAAGGAAAAAAATATCTCGCAGGTTTTGGATATGACGGTCAACGATGCGGTGGAGTTCTTCCAACACATTCCGAAAATCCAACGCAAACTTCAGACTATCAAGGATGTGGGGTTGGGCTATGTAACGCTAGGGCAACCCGCTACGACCCTTTCTGGAGGAGAAGCTCAGCGTATGAAGTTGGCTAGCGAACTCCACAAACGCTCGACAGGAAAATCTTTCTACATTCTGGATGAGCCGACGACAGGGCTTCATACCGAGGATATTGCTCGCTTGCTTACAGTCTTAGCTCGCTTTGTAGACGATGGCAATACAGTCCTCGTTATCGAGCACAATCTAGATGTTATCAAGACGGCAGACCATATTATTGACTTGGGTCCTGAGGGCGGTGTCGGCGGTGGAACCATCATCGCAACAGGAACTCCAGAAGAAGTAGCGGCCAACGAAGCCAGCTACACAGGACACTATTTGAAAGGAAAGTTACATCATGAATAAACGTGTACAAGCATTTCTAGCTAAAATGCAAGAAAAAGAACTAGATGGAATCATTATCAATAACCTTAAAAATGTCTATTACCTGACTGGTTTTTGGGGTTCAAACGGAACAGTCTTTATCAGCCGTGACCGTCAGGTCTTGGTGACAGACTCTCGCTATATCATTGCAGCCAAGCAAGAAACCAGTGGTTTTGAGATTGTGGCTGACCGTGATGAATTGGCTGTCATTGCTGGCATTGTTAAGGACATGGGCTTGTCTCGAATCGGTTTTGAAGATGAGATTTCAGTGTCTTATTATCACCGTATGCAGGCAGCTTTTGCGGGTTTGGACTTGCTTCCACAAACTCAGTTTGTTGAAGGTCTTCGCATGATTAAAGATGAGACGGAGATTGCAGCGATTCGCAAGGCTTGTTCTATCTCAGACCAAGCTTTCCGCGATGCGCTTGACTTTATTAAGCCAGGAAAGACTGAGATTGAGATTGCCAACTTCCTTGACTTCCGTATGCGTGAATTAGGCGCTGCTGGTTTGTCTTTTGACACGATTCTAGCTAGTGGGATCAACTCTTCTAAACCCCATGCTCACCCAATGCACAAGCCAGTAGAACTAGGTGAAGCAATCACTATGGATTTTGGGTGCCTTTATGAACACTATGTCAGTGATATGACACGTACTATCTATCTAGGTCATGTCAGTGATGAACAAGCAGAAATCTACAACACTGTTTTGAAGGCTAACCAAGCTCTGATTGACCAAGCTAAGGATGGCTTAGGTTTCCGTGATTTTGATAAAATTCCTCGTGATATTATTGTGGAAGCAGGCTATGGAGAATACTTTACACACGGTATCGGGCATGGTATCGGACTTGATATTCACGAAGAACCTTACTTTAGCCAAACTTCTAAAGAAGTTATCAAAACTGGTATGGTCTTGACTGATGAACCGGGTATTTATATTGAAGGTAAATACGGAGTTCGTATCGAAGATGATATCCTGATTACAGATACAGGTTGTGAGTTATTAACCCTTGCTCCAAAAGAATTAATCGTAATCTAAGAAAAATGAGATAAATCGTTGACTTTTACTAGTTAAAGGTGTATACTGAAAGGCGAAAACGGTAGGTGAGGCTACCATAGGGATACGGATGACTACCGCAAAGCAGTGGAGACACTACTCGTTGGTCAACAGTCCTGGTCGCGAAGGTCAAGACTAAGCTCATTACATCGCCCTATGGAGTTAAAGCTTGAACGAAAACAGACAATAAGTTTTTTAGTCCTGCCATTTTATGGCAGGACTTTCTGCTGTTTTAAAACAAAGAAAGGAGACAAACGATGCAAATTGACGATCATCCAGAACCGCACATACACAGCCAATCGCTGATTTGTGTCGTTCTGTCCTTATAAAGTGATTGGTCCCCGTGTATGAAATCACCATTCATACAGATAGGAGAAACCAATGAAAACTACAAAAGAAAGATTAGCAGCAGCTATTCAAACTCCATTTAAAGAGAGTCTAGCTTTTTATCATACAAGTCTAAAAGGCTTAGATTCAGAACAGGTTGAAGAAAACCGTGATCTATATGGTGAAAACACCATCACAAAAGGTCAAGAGGATTCCATCTTAAAAAAGATTTATGAGTCCATTATCAATCCTTTCACAATCATTTTGCTTGTGATTGCCTTTATCTCTCTCGTTACAAACGTCTGGCTTGCCAAACCTGGTCAAGAGGATCCAACGACTTCTATCATTATCGTTGTCTTGGTTTTGATTTCAGGAGGTATCCGTTTTGTCCAAGAATTGCGGAGCGATAAGGCAACAACCAACCTTTCAAAAATGATTGTCAACACTGCAACTGTTATTCGTGATGGTCTTGAACAAGAGTTGCCAATCGATGACTTGGTTGTGGGAGATCTCGTGAAATTAAGCGCGGGAGATATGATTCCAGCAGATGTTATCTTATTTGAATCCCGCGACTTTTTCGTTCAACAGTCAGGCTTGACTGGAGAAAGTGATGCAGTTGAAAAGCTTGCTTTAAATAAAGCCACCAATCAAAATGTAGATAGCCTACTAGAAGCAGAATCTTTGGCATTCATGGGGACAAACGTTATCTCAGGCAGTGCTACAGCTATGGTTCTGGCAGTTGGTGATGACACCATGATGGGAGCCATTGAGCAGACTCTCAACACCTACGATGAACCAACTTCTTTTGAACGTGAAATGAACAGCATTTCTTGGCTCTTGATCCGCTTGATGCTTGTCATGGTTCCGATCGTGTTTTTCGCAAATGGGTTGACTGATGGAGACTGGCTAGAGGCTGGAGTCTTTGCCTTGAGCGTCGGTGTCGGACTTACACCAGAAATGCTTCCAATGATTATCACAGCCAGCTTGGCCAAAGGTTCCATTATCATGGCCAAGGAAAAGGTGGTTATCAAAAAACTTAATGCTATTCAGGACTTAGGAGCAATTGATATCCTATGTACAGATAAAACTGGAACTCTAACGCAAGATGAGATTGTCTTAGAATACCCCTTGGATATCCATGGTGATTTGGATATGGCCGTCTTGAGAAGAGCTTATCTAAATTCACATTTCCAAACCGGTTTGAAAAACTTGATGGACCGTGCCATTATCAGTAGAACCGAAAAAGAAGCCAAAGAACACGCTATTCTACAAGATTTGGATAACATCTTCCAAAAGATTGATGAACTGCCTTTTGACTTTGAACGCAGACGCATGAGTGTCATCGTCAAAGACGATAGCAATGTCGTTAGTATGGTTACCAAAGGCGCTTTAGAAGAAATGTTGACCATTTCGACTTATGTGGAATATCGCGGAGAAATCATTCCCCTAACCGAAGACATTCGCCAAGAAGTATTGGCAGAAGTTGGTCAATTAAACCGTCAAGGTTTGCGTGTTTTAGGTGTTGGTTACAAGTCAGGTCTACGTGAAGATTATGCCTATGCTGTGACTGATGAAAGTGACATGATCCTTACGGGTTACCTTGCCTTCTTGGATCCGCCAAAACCATCTGCAGCACCAGCTATTCAAGCTCTGCTTGAGCATGGTGTCAAAACAAAAATTTTAACTGGGGATAACGAAAAAGTAACCCAAGCCATTTGTGAAAAGGTTGGTTTGGACGTTGAGCATATGCTCTTAGGGGCTGACATTGACCAAATGACAGATCAAGAATTGGCAGAAGCGGTTGAAAGTGTAACAGTATTTGCTAAATTGTCTCCTGATCAAAAAGCGCGTATCATTTTACAGTTAAAGAAAAATGGTCATGCCGTTGGTTATATGGGAGATGGAATCAACGACGCTCCATCCATGAAGGTGGCTGATGTTGGAATTTCTGTAGATACAGCAGTTGATATCGCCAAGGAAACTGCGGATGTTATTTTGCTAGACAAGGATCTCATGGTCCTTGAAACTGGTATCGTTGAGGGCCGCAAGGTCTACGCCAACATGACCAAGTACATCAAGATGACCGTTAGTTCAAACTTTGGGAATATCTTCTCACTCCTTGTTGCGAGTATCTTCTTGCCATTTCTACCAATGGCTCCTGTTCATCTCATTGTCCTAAACCTAGTCTATGATTTGTCTTGTGTGGCATTGCCATTTGATAATGTGGATCAAGACTTCCTTAAACAACCCCATACATGGGAAGCAAAATCCATTACGCGATTTATGGTTTGGATGGGACCAATCTCATCTGTCTTTGATATTTTGACCTTTATCTTCCTCTACTTTATCATTGTTCCTTTGGTAACAGGTCATCACTATGTTCATGGGTCAGAATCTGCCCTTCAGTTTATTATCTTGTTCCAAACAGGATGGTTCATCGAATCTATGTGGTCTCAAACCATGGTCATCCATATGCTTCGTACAGCAAAAGTTCCTTTTGTACAAAGCAGACCAGCTTGGCTTGTGATTTTGATGACTCTGGTTGCAGCCTTTTTCGTAACCAGTCTGCCTTATGGACCGCTAGTAAATATCCTTCGTCTAGCACCCTTAGGGCTTCCTTACTTCTTATTCTTAATCTGTATTATTTTCTTGTATATGTTTAGCGTCACAGTTATAAAGAAATTTTACATTAAGAAGTATAAAGAATGGTTATAGTTCGTATTTTGTCAAGAAAAAAGTTCAAAAATTGCCAAAAAAGTTAAAATTTTTTAAAAATAGGTCGCAAGTCCGATGTTTTTTATGGTATAATAGATTAAACTGATAGTAACATGTAGCGAAAGGGGTAGGTACATGATTAAAATTTATACAGTCTCAAGTTGTACTAGCTGTAAAAAAGCTAAGACCTGGCTCAATGCCCACCAGTTAAGTTATAAAGAACAAAACCTCGGTAAGGAAGGAATCACGAGAGAAGAATTACTTGATATTTTGACAAAAACAGATAATGGAATTGCAAGTATCGTATCATCGAAGAATCGTTATGCAAAGGCCCTTGGTGTTGATATCGAAGATTTGAGTGTCAATGAAGTGCTCAACCTGATTATGGAAACACCACGTATCTTGAAAAGTCCGATTCTTGTAGATGAGAAACGCCTACAAGTCGGCTATAAAGAAGACGATATCCGTGCCTTTTTGCCACGCTCTGTCCGTAATGTGGAAAATGCAGAAGCGCGTTTACGTGCGGCTCTATAAAACATCAAGGCTGGGAGTGACTCCTAGCCTTCTCTAATATTTAAATTGGATAACATGTGAGGATTTATGAAAAAGTTAGTCATTGGAACATTCGCAGCACTATTTTTGCTCGTTGGATGTGGTCAGAAAAAAGAAACAGCAGCTTCAACTACTGAGAGTTCTCAGGAAGCTCTACAGTCTACCTTGCCCGTATTAGAAAATGCAACCAAGAATACAGTTGTTACCAAGACTTTGGTGTTGCCAGCTGATGAGAGTGGAGCACAGCAAACTCAAATCATTACTTACAAAGGCAATCAATTTTTAAGCTTGACCATTCAGCAAAAACGTCCCGTATCAGAAGATTTAAAAACTTATATTTCTGAACGAGGATTAGATGAAGCTAAAAAAGCTCTTAAAGAAGCTGAGGACAAGGATGAGTCTGTTCAAGCAGCTCGAAAAATTTCAGGCTTTACCATTGAAACGACTCTTTTAAATGAGAAAGAAATGGAAACCAAAACTAGCTATGATTTCCAAACGATGGATATTAAAAAAGCCAGTGAAAACGAATACTTGAAGAATGTTGGACTGGAAAATCTATTGAAAAACGAACCAGAGGACTATATCGCAAATCGTGTTGCAAATGGGGCAACAGTCCAGTAAAAAGTCAGAGAAAATCAGCAGAATCAGACTGTGTGATTTGTAGAACGACCGCGAATGTGCTATAATAGTACTATTCTAAGGAAAGAGGGTGTTAGAATGGGATTTACTGAAGAAACCGTACGTTTTAAATTGGACGATTCCAATAAAAAAGAAATCAGTGAAACATTGACAGATGTCTATGCTTCTTTGAATGAAAAGGGCTATAACCCTATTAACCAGATCGTGGGCTATGTTCTCAGTGGAGACCCAGCTTACGTTCCTCGTTATAACAATGCACGAAATCAAATCCGTAAGTATGAGCGAGATGAAATCGTTGAAGAACTGGTTCGCTACTACCTTAAAGGACAAGGAGTCGATCTATAATCTATGAGAATTATGGGATTGGACGTTGGCTCCAAAACGGTAGGAGTAGCGATTAGCGACCCGTTAGGTTTTACGGCACAAGGGCTTGAAATCATCCAAATCAATGAAGAACAGGGAGAGTTCGGTTTTGAACGCCTCAAGGAACTGGTTACTACCTATAAGGTAGATCGTTTTGTTGTTGGTTTGCCTAAAAACATGAACAACACCAGTGGACCTCGGGTGGAAGCTAGCCAGGCATATGGCGAGAAGTTGGTAGAGCTCTTTGGCTTACCGGTAGATTATCAAGATGAACGCTTGACTACGGTTGCCGCTGAGCGTATGTTGATTGAGCAAGCGGATATTAGTCGCAATAAGCGTAAAAAAGTTATTGATAAATTAGCTGCTCAATTGATTTTGCAAAATTATTTAGATAGAAAATTTTAAGACAGAGGAGAAACTATGTCACACGATCACAACCACGATCACGAAGAACGTGAACTTATTACACTTGTAGATGAGCAAGGAAACGAAACTTTGTTTGAAATCCTTTTGACCATTGACGGAAAAGAAGAATTTGGTAAAAACTATGTTCTTCTTGTACCAGTTAACGCAGAAGAAGATGAAAACGGCGAAGTTGAAATCCAAGCATACTCATTCATCGAAAATGAAGATGGAACAGAAGGCGAATTGCAACCAATCCCTGAAGATTCAGAAGATGAATGGAACATGATTGAAGAAGTCTTCAACAGCTTTATGGAGGAGTGATACAGTCTGGGAGACTGTATCAGCCCTGCTTCTAGAAATAAGAAAAAGTAGGAACGTCCAGTGGACGTTTTTAGCCCTGCGCTAGAAATTAGAAACGCAGGTAGTCTGGTAGACTGTATCAGCCCAGTTCCTTGAAATAAGAGAGAACTGGTAAGTCCAGTGGACGTTTTTAGCCCAGCTCCTTGAATTAAGAGAGAGCTGGTAAGTCAGGGAAACTGTATCAGCCCAACTCAGAAGTTAGGAAGAGTTGGAATGTTCAGTGAACATTTTTACCCTGACGCTAAAAATAAAATTTAGCTAGTATCTAGCAAAATGAGTAAAAAGCGAAGAGAATCTTCGCTTTTTTGTTAAGGAGATAAGCATGATTGAAGTAGAAAAATGGCTCCATAGTCGGATTGGATTGAATTTCAGATCAGGTTTAGGACGAATGCAAAGGGCAGTAGATTTACTGGGAAACCCTGAGCAAACCTATCCAATTATCCATGTGACAGGGACAAATGGCAAGGGGTCAACCATTGCTTTTATGAGGGAGCTTTTTGTTGCCCATGGGAAAACGGTTGGCACCTTTACTTCGCCCCACATTGTCAGCATCCATGATCGCATCTGCATTAATGGCGCCCCCGTATCGGACGCAGATTTTATTCGTTTAGCAGATCAAGTCAAGACGATGGAGCAAGAACTTCTAGAAACTCACGATCAGCTATCCTTTTTTGAGTTGCTGACCTTAATTGCTCTACTCTATTTTAAAGAACAAGAGGTGGATCTAGTTCTATTAGAAGTTGGGATTGGTGGACTTCTTGATACCACTAATGTGGTAACTGGAGAGATTGCAGTTATTACATCGATTGGCCTAGATCACCAAGAGACCTTGGGCGATAGTCTGGAAGCAATTGCAGAGCAGAAGGCAGGGATTTTTAAGTCAGGCAAGTCAGCCGTTATTGCCAACCTAGCACCGGAAGCACAGATTGTTTGTCAAAAGGTTTCGGAAGATTTAGGTGTGACTCTCTATCAAGCTGACCGAGATTTTTCTTTCAAATCAGGAAATTTTTCTTCTTCTCTAGAGGATTTGACCCAATTAAAACTGGGTTTGGAAGGAGCTTATCAAGAGGAAAATGCCGCCCTTGCTTTGCAGGCATTTCTGTTGTTTATGACACAAAGAGGTGAAAAGCTCAATGAGGAAGCTATCCGGTGTGCTCTGAAAACAACCAGCTGGGCTGGGCGTCTAGAGGCTATCACTGAACACATCTATCTGGACGGGGCCCACAATTTACCAGCTCTAGAGCGCTTGGTCGAGTTTATTCAGGGGAAAAACCAGCAAGGTTATCAACCTCAAATCCTTTTTGGAGCTTTAAAGCGTAAAGATTACAGTGGTATGCTTACTTATTTAACAGAGCATTTACCTGACGCAGATCTCTATGTTACGAGTTTTGATTACCAAGGCTCCTTAGAGGAGCAAGACTTGAGTGGTTATAGAATAGTTAGTTCCTATCAAGAATTTATAGATACTTTTGAAGCTTCTGCAGGAGAGAAAGACTTGCTTTTTGTGACAGGTTCCCTCTATTTTATATCTGAAGTTCGTGCCTATCTTGTGAATGTTTGACCCCGCTCTCTTTATTTGATATAGTAGAGGTGGAATGGCTCAGCAGTATTATGTTGCTTCATAGTTGTTAAAAGAAAGGAGACCCTATGTCACTAAAAAAATTCACACTTTCTCTTGCTGCTTTGGCAAGTCTTAGTCTCTTAGTTGCTTGCTCCCCAAAAGCGCAGTCAACTCCTTCCTCTCAAGCAAGTAGTAGTGCAGAAGCGAGCATTAGTCAGAAATCGGAAACATCTGCTTCTAGTTCAACAGCTAGTTCAGTAACTAATATTGATGGAACCTATACGGGACAAGATGATGGCGACACCATTACCTTGGTCGTTACTGGAAACACTGGAACATGGACGGAAGTAGAGCCTGATGGTGATCAGAAAATTAAAAAGGTAACCTTCGAACCAGAAAACCAGCGAGCCTTTGTTGGAGATGATATCAAGGTTTATGTAGCAGAAGAAAACCAGATTATCATTGATGATATGGATCGTGAGATTTCAGACCGTATCGTGTTAAAGAAATAAACATTATTTGTAGGGATTTGAATCTAAATAAACCAGATTCAAGTCCTTTTTTCTTCCATCAATTTCTGGTGATTAAAAAATTCCATACTTTTAAGGTAGTTGAGTTCAACCCAAAAGTACAGAATGGATGATGTTAAAGGAAGAGTTCCTGTAAAAAGTGAGCAACCCCATCTTCCTCGTTGGTTAGGGATAACTGTTGGTCAGCGAAAGGAAGTAGAGCAGGATTAGCATTTTTCATAGCATATCCTGTGCCTGCAAAGGAAAGCATCTCTTGGTCATTGTGTTCGTCGCCAAAGGCAATCAAGTTTTTTCTATCCACATTCATGACATTGAGGAGGTATTCAAGAGCAAAGGCCTTGTGAACACCTTTAGGCGTACATTCGAGGATGTTTAAAGGACCACCCCAAGTATTAATATTGAGTTGATGCTTGTAAAAACTGTTCATTTCTTCTGCGAGGGCATATTTGTCACTTGCACGAGTCTGCAATAAAATGCAGTTAGGATCCTTGGTGACAAGCTCAGAATTAAATTGATTTTCAGGTTTGAAGTTTTCAACACCAAATAACCTAGGGTCGGCAATCTCCTTGTCTGGAGCCGTAATGTAAAACTTTTTACGGTATTCACCTGCAATAAAGTCTGCCTCAATTTCCTCTTTTCGTTGAACCATATCTAAGAGATATTTTTTATCAACAGTCAGGCATTTTTCATGGTCCCAAACCTTACCAGGCAGGTGAGTGAGTGAACCATTGAAATTGATCATAGGCGTTTCAAGTTCAAGCTGGTCATAAAAATCTTTAGCCATACGATAAGGGCGACCTGTTGCAATTACGACATGGTGGCCCTTTTTAGATATTTGTTTGATAGTATTCTTGGTAAAATCCGATAGTTTGCTTTCGCCATTAAGTAAGGTTCCGTCCAAGTCGACGGCAATCATTTTTTTAGTCATAAGATCCTCCCGAATCTAGTTTCAGATAAGATGTTTTCTATTATATCAAAAAGCGGAGAGAAAAGCTGACTCTAAGTGAAATGCGGGAGAACAATATCTATTAGTGTTTTTTAATTTTTTAAAAAAACACCTTGAAAAGGTGAATGATTGATGATATAATGGTTCTATTGTTCGTAAAATGACAAAGGAGATTAAAAATGGACAAACTATTTAAACTAAAAGAGCACGGGACAGATGTCCGAACAGAGGTGCTTGCTGGTTTAACAACATTCTTTGCAATGAGTTATATTCTCTTTGTAAACCCTCAAATGCTTTCACAAACTGGAATGCCAGTTCAAGGTGTTTTCTTAGCGACAATCATTGGTTCGGTTGTAGGAACTTCAATGATGGCCTTCTATGCGAATTTGCCATATGCTCAGGCACCAGGTATGGGACTAAATGCCTTCTTTACCTTTACGGTTGTATTTGGGATGGGCTATAAATGGCAAGAAGCCCTTGGTATGGTCTTCATCTGTGGGATTATTTCCTTGATTATTACATTAACCAATGTTCGTAAAATGATTATCGAATCCATTCCTACAACTCTTCGTTCAGCAATCTCAGCTGGTATTGGCGTTTTCCTTGCCTATGTCGGGATTAAGAATGCTGGTCTTTTGAAATTCTCAATTGACCCAGGGACTTATACAGTAGCAGGTGAAGGAGCAGATAAGGCTCAAGCAGCACTTACTGCAAACTCAGTAGCTGTTCCAGGATTGGTAGACTTCAACACTCCAGCTGTCTTGGTAGCTCTTGCAGGTCTTGCCATTACTATCTTCTTCGTTGTTAAGGGGATCAAAGGTGGTATCATCCTTTCTATCTTAACAACTACAGTTCTTGCAATTGCAGTTGGTGTTGTTGATTTGTCTAGTATTGATTTTGCAAGCAACAATCTTTCATCAGCGATTAACGATTTGGGAACTTTGTTCGGTGCAGGTCTTGGATCAGAAGGTTTGGGATCTTTGATTTCAAATACTTCTCGTTTACCAGAAACCTTGATGGCTATTCTTGCCTTCTCATTGACTGATATTTTTGACACAATTGGTACTCTTATCGGTACAGGTGAAAAAGTTGGTATCGTTGCAACAAACGGTGAAAACCATGAGTCAGATAAATTGGATAAGGCTCTTTACTCTGACTTGGTAGCGACTTCAGTTGGTGCCATTGCTGGTACTTCAAACGTTACAACTTATATCGAATCAGCAGCAGGTATCGGTGCTGGTGGACGTACTGGTTTGACAGCATTAGTAGTTGCTATCTGTTTTGCCCTATCTAGCTTCTTTAGCCCACTTCTTGCTATTGTACCTTCGGCAGCGACAGCACCAATTTTGATTATCGTCGGAATCATGATGCTCTCTAATCTTAAAAACATCCCTTGGGATGATATGTCAGAAGCAGTGCCTGCTTTCTTCACATCTATCTTCATGGGATTCAGCTACTCAATCACTCAGGGGATTGCGATTGGCTTCCTAACTTACACTTTGACGAAAATTGTCAAAGGTCAAGTTAAAGACGTACACGCTATGATTTGGATTTTGGATGCTTTGTTCATCTTGAACTACATCAGCATGGCTCTAAACTAAGGACAAAAACTTAAAAATGAGGGAGGGCGGTTTTTTTCTCGGCCTCCTTTTTGTGAGCAGTGAACTTTTAATACTCTTCAAAAATCTTTTCAAATTACGTCAGCTTCGCCTTGCCGTATATGTGTTACTGACTTGGTCAGTTCTATCCACAACCTCAATACGGTGTTTTGAGCAACCTGCGGCTCGCTTCCTAGTTTGCTTTTTGATTTTCATTGAGTATAAAATGCCTGATGATTGGTTTTTTACTATCCAAATATTTCTTAACCAAAGTTTCATTTTTTAGATTCATAAACTTTAACAAATCAGTCTATTTTTGATGCTCTGCTGGTCTAGGATTAGGAAAAGGAGATTTGGACCATCGATTTCTGTCCAACAGCTTCGTTTTTTGTTGATGGAAATGTCACAAAAGAAAACTTTTTGGTATAATAGTAACATGTACACAAAAAATGAAGATGAGCTGATAGCACTTGGAAAAGAGCTGGGTTCTCTGCTAGAAAAAAATGATGTTTTGATTTTAACTGGTGAATTAGGTGCTGGGAAAACGACCCTAACAAAAGGTCTGGCAAAGGGGTTAGAGATTCATCAAATGATTAAGAGTCCAACCTATACCATCGTTAGAGAGTATGAAGGTCGTCTACCCTTGTATCATTTAGATGTTTATCGCATCGAAGGAGATGCTGACTCGATTGACCTAGATGAGTTCCTTTTTGGAGAAGGTGTAACAGTTATCGAGTGGGGGCATCTGCTAGGAGAAGACCTGCCTAAAGACTATCTAGAGTTAGAAATCTTGAAAACAGATGAGGGACGAGAAATTATCTTTCACCCTTATGGTAGCAGGGCTACAGACTTAGTAAAGAGGTTGACGGATGGAGTATGATCTTTTAATTCGTGAGGTAGAAATCCATGATGCCTCAGCCGTCATTAACCTTCTGGATCAGATAGGACAAGAGTCGACTTTTACTAGTTTGGATGAAAATGGAATCTCAATGAGTGAGTCTGAGATGGAGTTGTTCATTAACCAACAAGCCCAGTCAGATAATCAAATCACTCTACTAGCTTTTTTGAATGATGATCTTGCAGGCATAATCAATATTACAGCTGACCAACGACCGAGGGTCCGTCATATCGGAGATGTTTTCTTGGGAATCAAGAAAGTTTTTTGGGGCTGTGGCCTTGGTAGTATCTTGATGGAAGAAGCGATTGAATGGGCTAAATCTAGCGGTAGTATTCGCCGCTTACAATTGACAGTACAAAAACGCAATACAGCTGCCGTTCATTTGTATGAAAAAATGGGTTTTATCATAGAAGGATCACAGGAGCGTGGTGCTTGTATAGAAGGAGGAGAGTTTCTAGATGTTTACCTGATGGGTCAACTGATAGACGAATAAGAGTATGGTAAAAAAAATAATTGGAATGTTTTTGGGTTTGGTCCTTGTGACAGTGCTAGGTGTAGGAGCTTATGCCTATACAATTTATCAGCAAAGTACGCAGACTCTAGCCAAAACCTATAAAAAAATCGGGGAAGAAACCAAGGTAATTGAAGCGACTGAGCCACTGACGATTTTACTGATGGGTGTGGACACGGGGAACGTTGAGCGTACAGACCCATGGGCAGGTAACAGTGATTCGATGATTTTGGTGACAGTAAACCCTAAAACCAAGAAAACTATCATGATGAGTTTGGAACGTGATATTCTGACGCAAATTCAGCAACCAGACGGTAGTGTAAGGGAGGCTAAACTTAACGCTGCCTATGCTAATGGTGGCGCAGAGCTGGCTATTTCAACTATTGAAAAGATGATGAATATCCACATCGATCGTTATGTGATGGTCAATATGCATGGTCTTCAAAGAATGGTTGATGCCGTAGGTGGTATTACAGTGAACAATACACTTGGCTTCCCAATCTCTATTCAAGATCAGGAACCTTTTAACACGATTTCGATTGGAGTCGGTGAGCAAACCCTCAATGGTGACGAAGCCCTTGTTTATTCACGTATGCGTTATCAGGATCCTGAAGGGGACTATGGTCGTCAAAAACGCCAACGTGAAGTGATTCAAAAGGTTGTGGAGAAAATTCTCAGTTTGAACAGTGTGAGTCACTACCAAGACATTTTGAAGGCTCTTAGTGACAATATGCAGACAAATATTGAGATTACAACAACAACCATTCCTCAGTTGATGGGTTATCAGGATGCCTTTAAAAATATCGAAACCCAGCAATTACGTGGTGAAGGTGAAATGATTGACGGGATTTCTTACCAGATCGTTTCCGCCGAGCATATGTTAGAGATGCAGAATCTCTTACGTCGATCAGTAGATAAACCAGAGGTAACTGAGTTGGAAACCAATGTGATTTTATATGAGAATCTCTTTGGCCACTTGCCACCATCTTCTGAAGAGTCAGAATAAGAAGAGACTATCCATCAAATCGTAGGAATTTTCCTGCGATTTTTTCAAAGAAATCCGAATAGGTAAGTAGGAGGAAAAAATGAAAGCAGAAATTATAGCTGTTGGGACAGAGATTTTAACGGGTCAGATTGTCAATACCAATGCTCAATTCTTGTCTGAAAAGTTGGCTGAAATTGGCGTGGATGTCTATTTTCAGACTGCTGTGGGAGATAATGAAAGTCGTCTCTTATCCTTGTTGGAGCTTGCTAGCAATCGTAGTAATCTGGTCATTCTAACGGGAGGTTTGGGTCCGACGGAAGATGACTTGACCAAGCAAACTGTGGCCAAATTTTTGGGCCGAGATTTGGTTTTTGATCCTCAAGCTCAGGCTAAACTAGATCGTTTTTTTGCTCAAAGACCAGACTATGCTCGTACTCCTAACAACGAGCGCCAAGCGCAAATCATCCAAGGTGCGACCCCGCTACCAAATGAAACGGGTCTAGCAGTAGGTGGCATGATTAAGGTTGCGGGAGTCACTTATGTTGTCGTACCAGGACCTCCAAGTGAATTGAAACCTATGGTCTTAAATGAGTTACTTCCGAGATTGACAACAGGCTCTAAGCTTTATTCGCATGTCATGCGTTTCTTTGGCATTGGTGAAAGTCAGCTAGTGACGATTCTATCAGATTTGATTGATCAGCAAACGGATCCAACCATAGCGCCTTACGCTAAAACTGGAGAGGTGACTCTTCGCTTGTCTACCAAGGCGGACAGTCAGGAAGAAGCGGATCGTGTTCTAGTTGAGTTAGCAGAGGAAATCCTTGAAAGAGAGACCTTTGAGGGGCTTTCTCTTCGAGAAATTTGCTATGGCTATGGAGAAGAAACTAGCTTGGCTAGCCTAGTAGTAGAAGAGTTGAAAAAGCAAAAGAAAACCATCACCGCAGCAGAAAGCTTGACGGCAGGACTTTTTCAAGCAACTTTGGCAGATTTTTCAGGTGTGTCTGCTATCTTTAAAGGTGGCTTTGTGACTTATAGCCTTGAAGAAAAATCTAAGATGCTTGATATTCCACAAGTTGAATTGGAAAAACATGGAGTTGCCTCAGCCTTTACTGCTGAAAAAATGGCTGAACAGGCACGAATCAAGACCCAGTCAGATTTTGGAATTAGTTTGACGGGAGTAGCTGGTCCAGATAGTCTAGAAGGACATCCAGCAGGTACAGTCTTCATTGCTTTAGCGCAAGCTTCGGGTACAGAAGTTATCCAGGCAAATATCGCAGGTAGAAGTCGTGGAGATGTTCGAGAAATTGCAGTCTTACATGCCTTTAACCTAGTTCGCAAAGCTTTATTAAGTGCTGGAGATTTGTTATAATAGAAGAAGGTCTAAGGACTATTAGAATACAGGAGAATAAAATGGCGAAAAAACCAACAAAAAAATTAGACGAAATTGGCAAAAAATTCGGTGCTGATCGTGAAAAAGCCTTGAATGATGCCCTTAAATTGATCGAAAAAGACTTCGGTAAGGGGTCAATCATGCGCTTGGGTGAGCGTGCCGAGCAAAAGGTCCAAGTGATGAGCTCAGGTTCTTTGGCTCTTGATATCGCACTCGGATCAGGTGGTTATCCAAAGGGACGTATCATTGAAATCTACGGACCAGAATCATCAGGTAAGACAACTGTTGCCCTTCATGCGGTAGCGCAAGCGCAAAAAGAAGGCGGAATTGCAGCCTTTATCGATGCGGAACACGCTCTTGACCCAGCCTATGCAGCAGCTCTTGGTGTTAATATTGATGAATTGCTCTTATCACAACCAGACTCAGGTGAGCAAGGTCTTGAAATTGCGGGGAAATTGATCGATTCAGGTGCCGTTGACCTTGTCGTTATTGACTCAGTTGCTGCCCTTGTTCCTCGTGCGGAAATCGATGGGGATATCGGAGATAGCCACGTTGGTCTTCAAGCTCGTATGATGAGTCAGGCTATGCGTAAACTTGGAGCTTCAATCAATAAGACAAAAACGATTGCTATCTTTATCAACCAGTTGCGTGAAAAAGTAGGGGTTATGTTTGGTAATCCAGAAACAACTCCTGGTGGACGCGCCCTTAAATTCTACGCTTCTGTCCGTTTGGATGTTCGTGGAAGCACACAAATCAAGGGAACTGGTGATCAAAAAGATACTAGTGTAGGTAAAGAAACCAAGATTAAGGTTGTTAAAAACAAGGTGGCTCCACCATTTAAAGAAGCCTTTGTTGAAATCATGTATGGTGAAGGAATTTCAAGAACTGGTGAGCTTTTGAAGATTGCAAGTGATCTTGACATCATCAAGAAAGCAGGAGCATGGTATTCTTATAAAGACGAAAAGATTGGACAAGGTTCTGAAAATGCTAAGAAATACTTGGCGGATCACCCAGAAATTTTTGACGAGATTGACCACCAAGTTCGTGTCAAGTTTGGCTTGATTGAAGACGATGCAGTAGCCGATGAAAAAGTAAAGGATACCGAAGTAGAAGTAGCTAATCAAGAAGTAACTCTTGACCTTGGCGATGATCTTGAAATCGAAATTGAAGATTAAAAAGTGAAAGTGGTGGAGGAATCCCCACTTTTTCTGCTATATGAGAAGAAAAAACAAGGTTATGAGGGCAGGATTGATAGGTTTTCGCAATATAAATGAGGAAGACTATTGCAAAAAGATTACTTTGATAATAAAATAAATTGAGAATAAAAGTAATGCTAAGGAGACTGTTGGTATGGAAAAACGTTTAGTTCGTAATGTTCAAGATAAAAAAATTGCTGGTGTTTGTGCGGGTCTTGCTGACTATTTAGATATTGATGCAACACTTGTTCGTGGACTTTGGATCCTCTTCACTTTGCTAGGTGGTTCAGGAATTCTTGCTTACCTCATTCTTTGGCTCATCATGCCAGAAGCTGGAACAGAAGCGTAAACTTAGTGCATCTTTATGAGACAAATCATGATAAGAGAGTGGGACAGAAATCGGTAATTCGTTAGAATTCGATTTCGTCGTCCCACCTCCGCACAGTTGAGTAGGGCTGTAAAAGCTGATGAAATCAGCGTAGAAGAGCCCACTCAACCACTGCGTCTTGCTCGGCAATCCAAAGACAATTGAGAGGCTAGGACTTTTGTCCCAGTCTCTTATTTGTGATATGCGGTGATAATTTTTTCCAAGTTTTTATCTTATTTCGGAATCACAAAAAAATCACCTGTAGTGCAGGTGATTGGGTATTCATTGTAGAGAAATTTGCAGTTTCTTACTGGGAAGTTAAAGACTGCAGTATAGGTTAGTGGTCGCTGAAACGACGGTACTCTATGTGGAAGTCGAAATAATTTTCTTCTTGCAATTTTTGGAAGATATCACGGTAGGCTTCTTCATCAAAGTGGTCGCCACGATATAGAATCTCAAAACTAAGACTTTCGTACTCCAAAAAGGCATTGGCGGTTTTGAAGCCATTTTGTGTATAGAATTCCATGCGGGCTTTTCGCTGTTCGAGGTTATCGCATTCCTCATCCAAACGTTCAACTTCAAGAATCATGGTACGCTGGTAAAAATCAATCAGCTTTTCAATGATTTCTTTGCCATAGCCGTGGCTACGCAAATGAGGCATAATGGCAAAAAAACTTATGTAGAAAGCCTTTTGATTGGAAATGGCAAAGGCAAATCCTACAAATTCCTCTTCGTTGTAAAAGGCGAAAAAGTGGGCATCGTCTCGATCCTGATATTGTAAAAATTCAGACAGGGACACTCGCTCTTCTTCAGGAAAGGCTTCGATATTTAACTTTTCAACTTTCTCAAGGTCTGGAAATACATCTGTAATTAATTGGCTGGTTAAGCTCATGCATAAACTCCTTTTCTGTCACGATTATACCAAATTGTTAGTTTCTAGGCAACCGCTTTCTTGGGGGTTAGAGGCTAAGTCTGACCTTGTTCCTCTTCTAGAAAGCTGATATAATAGCCTTATGAATAAAAAATCAACTGTGGACCTGATTCATGGTCCCATCCTTCCCTCGCTTTTGAGCTTCGCCTTTCCAATCTTGTTGTCTAATATTTTTCAGCAACTCTACAATACGGCTGATATTTTGATTGTTGGACGTTTTCTAGGCCCATCCTCCTTGGCGGCTGTTGGGGCAACAACGGCTATCTTTGATTTGATTATCGGTTTTGCCCTTGGAGTTGGCAATGGAATGGGAGTGGTGATTGCCCGCTATTACGGAGCTCGTAACTTTTCAAAGATTAAAGAAGCTGTCGCAGCTACTTGGATTTTAGGGGCTCTTTTAAGTGTGATTGTTATGGCGATAGGCTTTGTTGGTCTCTATCCACTTCTCCAATATCTGGAAACTCCTGCAGAAATTCTCTCCCAATCTTACGATTATATCTCTATGATTGTCAGTTGTGTAGGCGTCAGCTTTGCCTACAATCTCTTTGCAGGTTTATTGCGATCAGTTGGTGACAGCCTTGCGGCACTTGGCTTTTTGGTTTTTTCAGCTCTGGTCAATGTTGCCCTTGACTTGTACTTTATCACACAACTGCAATTGGGAGTCCAATCTGCAGGTCTTGCAACAATCATATCGCAAGGTTTATCAGCTCTTCTCTGCTTTTTCTATATCCGCAGGAGTGTGCCTGAGTTGCTGCCTAGTCTCAAGCATTTTAAGTGGGATAAGGCCCTCTATGTAGATCTTTTGGAGCAAGGCTTAGCTATGGGGATGATGGGTTCTATTGTCTCTATTGGTAGCGTCATTTTACAATCATCGGTTAATAGTTTTGGAGCAGTCATTATCAGTGCTCAAACGGCGGCAAGGCGTATTATGACCTTTGCTTTACTACCGATGACCTCTATTTCGGCCTCCATAACGACTTTCACCTCTCAAAACTATGGAGCCAAGCGGCCAGACCGCATTGTCCAAGGACTTCGGATTTCTAGTCGTTTGAGTATGTCTTGGGCAGCCTTTGTCTGTATTTTCCTATTCTTTGCCAGTCCTGCCTTGGTCTCCTTCCTGGCAAGCTCGACAGACTCTTATTTGGTAGAAAATGGCACTTTGTATCTGCGCATCAGTTCTACTTTTTATCCCATCTTGAGTCTCTTGCTGATTTATCGGAATTGCTTGCAAGGTTTAGGGCAAAAGCTCCTTCCTTTGGTATCTAGTTTTATTGAACTTATAGGAAAGATTGCCTTTGTTGCTTGGATTATTCCTTGGTCTGGCTATTTAGGTGTTATTTTTTGCGAACCCCTTATCTGGCTAGCTATGACCATCCAACTTTACTTCTCGCTCTTCAAGCACCCTTGGATAAAGGAGGGCAAGAAGCTCTTGCTGAGTGGAGTGAAATCCTAACGGGATTTGCGAAAGAAAATCCGTTTCCTCTAGTGAAAATCGGATAGACTTGTGTTATAATAAGGAAGATTAAAATGTGAAAAAAGGAGATTCCTAATGGGACGTAAATGGGCCAATATCGTAGCCAAGAAAACGGCTAAAGATGGAGCTAACTCGAAAGTATATGCAAAATTTGGTGTAGAAATCTATGTAGCAGCTAAAAAAGGCGATCCAGATCCAGAATCAAACTCAGCTTTGAAATTCGTTATCGACCGTGCTAAACAAGCGCAAGTGCCAAAACACGTTATTGATAAAGCAATCGATAAAGCAAAAGGAAACACAGACGAAACCTTTACAGAGGGCCGTTATGAAGGTTTTGGACCAAATGGTTCAATGCTAATCGTTGATACCTTGACTTCAAACGTTAACCGTACAGCTGCCAACGTGCGTGCAGCCTTTGGTAAAAACGGTGGGAATATGGGAGCTTCAGGTTCTGTATCTTATCTCTTTGACAACAAGGGCGTTATCGTATTTGCAGGTGACGATGCTGATGCAATCTTTGAACTTTTGCTAGAAGCAGATGTCGATGTGGATGATGTAGAAGCAGAAGAAGGAACAATCACTGTTTACACAGCTCCAACTGACCTTCACAAAGCTATTGTGGCTTTGCGTGAATCTGGTATCGAAGAATTCCAAGTCACAGAACTTGAGATGATTCCTCAATCAGAAGTGGAATTATCGGGTGATGACCTTGCAACCTTTGAAAAACTGTATGGAGTCCTTGAAGACGACGAAGATGTCCAAAAGATTTATACGAACGTTGATGGATTTTAATACAAAAAAAACAGTGCCGAGTCACTGTTTTTTACTTGTAGCAAATTCATAAAGTTTTTCTGCGGTTAGGAGTGCCATTTTGTCCATGCTTGTTTTTCCTTTTCTAA